>NZ_BCPR01000042.1 GCF_016586165.1 Dyella sp. EPa41
CCATCAAGGCACGCTCGAACTTGTGCTTGATGTGATCCTCGCCGCGTTCCACTTCCTGCACGACGGCCTTGTTGGTCTTGCTCATGTGCGCGCGAAGATCGAGAAAGACGCGATGGGCGGAGGCGAGGGCCGTGCCGTCTTCCGGCGGTTCGCCACCAAGCGTGCGAACCGCCGCGCGAAGCTCCGCGCTGACCTGGTGCCGTTGCGTGGACCAGTGCCTGAACAGCTCGGCAAGCATCACGTTCTTCGCCTGCTCCGCGGCTTCGCGGTAGCCGTCGCGACTGTCGAGCAAGGCCTCGATGAGGCCATTGAGAATGCTGATGTCGTGCCTGTGGTCGCCCATGGAAAGTTTGCGTGTTGCCTCAACCGAAGGAGTGAAAGCCGGGACAGCGGGCCGCGAGGTCACGCTGCCCCGGTGCGTCCCTCCCGCGGACAGCAGACGGGAAGGGGCGATCCCTTGCGCCCGGGCGGTCGAGACGCGCCATCGAATCTAGGCTCGATGCCGTCCAGTCGCGATGAAGCGTGAATGCAGGAGCCCGTTCACCGGTTCACGCCGGGCCTGTTCGCTGCGTTGCTTGCCTTGCATATACGCGTCGATGCGCGTGATTTCCTGCGTGACCACAAGCAAGCGCGTTCGCCGGGGACGGATGAACGATTCGGGCGAGCATCACGTGATGGCCATGAACCTCATGCCCGACCTTGACGTTCATCACGCCACGGTGGTTGAACGCCAAATGAGGCATCGGGCCCACCAGCGACAGGGAGTGAACCGGCGATCATGAGCGTCATTTCATCGGATGCATTCGTCTTCTTTGGAGCGACCGGCGATCTCGCCTACAAGATGATCTTTCCGGCGTTGCAGGCCTTGATCGGTTCCGGCGGCCTGCGCATGCCCATCATCGGCGTCGCCCGCGGCAAGATGACCCTGGACCAACTGCGGGAACGCGCACGCGGCAGCCTGCGGGAGCACGGCGGCATCGATGCCGTCGCTTTCGATCGCCTTGCCGCGCAGATGCAGTACATCGACGGCGACTACAACGATGCCGATACCTATGCGCGCCTGAAGCAGGCCCTTGGCAAGGCGAACCACCCGCTTCATTACCTGGCCATACCGCCCGACATGTTCGGCATCGTGGTCGAGGGCCTTGCAAGGTCGGGTTGCGCGACAGGCGCGAGGATCGTGGTCGAAAAGCCCTTTGGTCGTGACCTGGCCTCCGCGAAGCGCTTGAATCGCATCCTGCACGACGTGTTCCCCGAGTCGTCGATCTTTCGCATCGATCATTACCTGGGCAAGGAGGCGGTGGAGAATCTCCTGTATTTCCGTTTCGCCAATACGTTTATCGAGCCGGTGTGGTCGCGCACGCATATAGACAACGTACAGATCACCATGGCCGAGAACTTCGGCATCCAGGGGCGTGGCAGTTTCTATGACGATGTGGGGGCCCTGCGCGACGTAGTGCAGAACCACCTGCTGCAGGTGACGGCCTTGCTCGCCATGGAGGCGCCGTTGGGATACGAGCCCGAAGCAATGCGTGCGGAAAAGCTTCGCCTGTTCCAGGCCATGCGACCCCTCAAGCCGAGCCAGCTGGTGCGTGGCCAGTTCCGTGGTTATCGCGGGGAGCGGGGAGTCGCGGCCGATTCGAGCGTGGAAACCTTCGCGGCGTTGCGCCTGCACATCGATACCTGGCGCTGGGCGGGCGTGCCGTTCTTCATCCGCACCGGCAAATGCCTGCCGCTGACCGCCTGCGAAGTGATGGTCAGCCTGAAGGAGCCGCCCCTGGCCGTCTTCGACGCGGCATCGACCGCGCGGACCAATTACTTCCGTTTTCGCCTTGGCCCGGAAGTGACCCTGGCCGTAGGCGCGCGGGTGAAACGGGCGGGGGAGCGGATGCGCGGCGAGTCGGTGGAACTGCTGGCCAGGCACCGGTCGGTGGGCGAGGAACTGCCCTATCAGCGGCTGATCGGGGAAGCCATACGTGGCGATCCTTCGCGATTCACCAGCGATGCGTGCGTGGAAGCGGCCTGGGCCGTGCTCGACCCCGTATGGGACAACGCGGGCCCCGTGCACGAGTACGCGCCCGGCAGCTGGGGGCCGGAGGCCGCCGACGCCATCGCGTCAAGGCATGGCGGTTGGCATGACCCGAAGAAGGAGAAGGCGCGTCCTTGCTGACGGCGATTCTTCAGGCGGTGATCCGCGCATCGGGCCTGGTCGCGAAAGTCTTCGGGTGTCCTGCGCGACTATCGAGGGCAGCCGGCAATACTCCAGCGCCACTCGCGCGCATGACTGTTTCGGCGGATGCGCCTTGGCCGTCCCACCGCCAGCGGAACCGCTTGCAGGATCGACGCGATCTGCACGGCGCTGCGTCGATGGGTCAGGTCGATGGCGTGGGGGCGATATCCCAGGCCGAGCGCATGGACGATCGAAGCGCCGCGGAAGCTCGTGGGTCGTTCCGAGGATGCATGTGCCGTCATGAGGGCAATCCCTTCCAGCGGCTCGATGCTGGCAAGTGCGACCGCCGACATGTTGGCCGGATGCCCACAGAGGACGCAGACCTTGGGCTCGGGGCTCTCCTCAGACACCACCAGGCGGCCGATGGCATCGGGAGGCAGGTCGGCGTCACGCGGTGCTTGCTCGCAGGTCACCACCTCGGCGATGCGGGCGGCGCGTCCGTCATCGGTGACGATGATGTTGCCGAGCAGCCCGGGGCCCACCAGTTGCGAAGAACGGCTATAGAACGCGCGTTGCAGGATCAGCCACGGATTGGCCTGGATGAGCAGATTGATGCGCCACTTGTGCAGAACACCGGTCAGGCGTGCGTGCAGGTAATCGGCGTCGCGGTCGTCGGTCTGTTGCTCCAGTTCCATCACCGACAGGCGCAAGGTATCGATCACCGGGCCATGCCGGCGAAACTGCGCGCCCAATTGCGCCCTGAGGGCACGTATTCCCAGTTCGGTCTTGAGATGGCTCATTGCGTCGTCCCTCGCCATGGATGACGACCGCCCCGGGCGAAAGGCGCAAGCGAGCTGAACAACGGGCCTCTCGGCATGGGTGATCCACCCCGATGGTCAAGGCTCGCGTGTCAACCGGCTGTGCAGTTCATGCCTAGCTGGCATCAAGCGGCGGCGCAGTCCGGTGTTTCTTCACGCTGCGGTGGGATGACCGGGTGTCACCGTGCCCGGCGACTCTCCTTGCAACGCCCATCGGCTAGTGCCGGAGCATGGATTTCAGGCAGGCGATCAATGCATGCATGCGAACCGGTTTCTGCAGGCGCCGGATATTGGCGTAGGCCGGCGGAATCGCGTCCTCGTCATAGCCGGTCGTCAGCACGATCGGCACGCCGCTCTCGACCAGTCGATCGATGAGGGGAAAGGCATGCTCGCCGCCGAGATTCACGTCGAGCACGGCAATGGCTGCGGCCTGTCCTTCGTCCAGCGCGCGTTGCGCAGTGGCCACGCTCGGGAAGGGTCCGAGAACCCGCCAGTCCGCCAGCTCGAGCGCTGCGCTCATGGTGCTGGCGATGAGGTAGTCGTCCTCGACGATGAGGACGGTTGCAGGGGAGGTCTGTTCGTCGTCGGTCATGGGCTGGTGTTTTAGCATCCGCGTGGTGTCTTGCCGTGTGAAATGAAACAGGCATGCGTGGTGGTGCCGATCCAGGAAATGCGAAGACGCCGTCGGTCCCGGGCGACGAGCTCGATCGAAGCGATGGAGCGCCTTCGCGGCTGCCCGCACCTCTCCTGCTGCCTGGATCGGAACTCCGCGTCGCGTCGACAGCTGGCAACCATCGATGCACAGGCACGCCACGACACGGTGCGCCGCGCGCAGCACCCGGACAACTCCCGATGGTCACGTAAGTAGAACTACGCAAGGCGACTTCCGGGACGGAAGAGAGCGCCTCGATGGATCGCGGGAAGCTGCGCCATGGTTGTGGTCGCCACGTGGCTGCAAGCCTATGATCCGTACGGTCGCGTCTCGATGGGGAATGGTCCCGATGCCTTCCGACAGATCCGTCGCTCAAGGCGAAGTGGTGCCGGTTACGCCGCAAGGCTGGTTGCGCTGGCTTCCCGGCCTGTCGACGTTGCGCACTTACCAGGCCTCATGGCTGCCCAAGGACGTGGCTGCCGGACTGGTGCTGACGACCATGCTGGTGCCCGTGGGCATCGCCTATGCCGAAGCATCGGGCGTGCCGGGTGTGTATGGCCTTTACGCCACCATCATCCCGCTGCTTGCCTACGCGATGTTCGGGCCGAGCCGGATCCTGGTGCTGGGCCCGGACTCTTCGCTGGCGGCGCCGATTCTCGCGGTCGTGGTGGCCGTCGCCGGCAGCGACCCTTCGCGCGCCATCGCCGTGGCCAGCATGATGGCGGTGGTCTCGGGCCTGTTCTGCATCATCCTTGGCTTCTTGCGCCTGGGCTTCGTCACCGAGCTGTTGTCCAAGCCGATCCGCTATGGGTACATGAATGGCATCGCATTGACCGTGCTGATCAGCCAGTTGCCGAAACTGTTCGGCATTCGCGTGGACGACCAAGGGCCGTTGCGCGAGATCGTGAGCCTGGGAAGGGCCATCGCCGAGGGTCAGGCCAACGGCTACAGCGTCGCGGTGGGCGCGGGAAGCCTGCTGCTCATCCTTTTCCTCAAGCGTTTCGAGCGAGTGCCCGGCATCCTGATCGCGGTGGTGCTGGCCACGCTTTGCGTTGGCGTCTTCAAGCTCGATGCGGCAGGCGTGAAGGTGCTCGGCGCGATTCCGCAGGGCTTGCCCGCCTTCGCGGTCCCCTGGGCGAGTGGCGCCGACGTGGTGAAGATCGTGCTCGGCGGTTGCGCCGTGGCGTTGATCTCGTTCGCCGATACCAGCGTGCTGTCGCGCACGTACGCGGCGCGTTTCCATACGCGCGTGGATCCCAACCAGGAGATGGTGGGCCTGGGCGCGGCCAACCTGGCAGCGGGTTTCTTCCAGGGTTTTCCGATCAGCAGCAGCTCCTCGCGCACGCCGGTGGCCGAAGCCGCGGGCGCCCGGACGCAGCTGACCGGCGTGGTGGGCGCGGTGGCCGTGGCGGTGGTGCTGATCGCGGCGCCCAACCTGATGCGACACCTGCCCAACAGCGCCTTGGCGGCGGTGGTCATCGCGGCCGCGCTCGGCTTGTTCGAGTTCGCCGATCTGCGGCGCATCCATCGCATCCAGCAGTGGGAGTTCTGGTTGTCCATCGCCTGCTTTGTCGGCGTGGCGGTTTTCGGCGCCATCCCCGGCATCTGCATCGCCGTGGTGCTGGCCGTGCTTGAATTCCTATGGGACGGCTGGCGGCCGCACTACGCCGTGCTGGGTCGCGTCGACAACCTGCGCGGATACCACGACACCAAGCGCTATCCCGACGCCGAACGCATTCCCGGGCTCGTGCTGTTCCGCTGGGACGCGCCATTGTTCTTCGCCAATGCCGAACTGTTCCAGGAGCGTCTGCTGGAAGCGGTCGAGGCGTCGCCGACATCGGTAAAGCGGGTCGTGGTGGCCGCCGAGCCCGTCACCAGCGTCGATGTCACCTCTGCGGACATGCTGCGGGAACTCTGCCGCATCCTGGGCGAGCGAGGCATCGCGCTGCACTTCGCCGAAATGAAGGATCCGGTCCGCGACAAGCTCAGGCGCTTCGAACTGGGCGACATCCTCGGCGAGCACCATTTCCACCCCACCGTGGGCAGCGCGGTCGACGCCTATCTGCACACGTCCCCATGAGACACGGGTGCTTGCCGGGCCGGTGTTTCGTTCGATCGAAGATCGTCGCTGGACCCGGGAATGGTCATCGCCGCGCCGGTACCGCCTCGTCCCGGTAAGCCGCTCGAAGGCCGGGCTTGCGCCGGCCGTTGTCCTGTTTCTGTCCACGCAGTGTCCGCGGACACCATCGCGACAGGGCAAGTGATTGAAAACCGGTGCTGGAGCGCATCTTGCTTGCCTTTGCTGACAACGGACGGAGGCAGGGCGTGGGAGCGACGATCAGGAAGCGGCTCAGGCGTTCGACTCTTCGGGAAGGCGCGACGCCTTTCGACCGGCTTCCCTGGAGCATCCAGGGTTTTGTCATCGATTTCCTGCGCTGCCACCAATGCGAAGTGACGCCGGCCAATTGCCAGGCCGTGGCCGAAGCGGTGGAGCTTCGCCTGAAGCAGGGCCCCATCTGCTACAGCCACCTCGCCGTGCTCATCGAAGACGACATCTTCCTCGAATGAGGGTGCTGCGACGCCAAGGCGCGCCGGGCGCATATCCGTGTCATGCGCCCGGCGCTAAAGTGCATGCACGCCGCGGCCCGGCACCGCGGCCGATGCCGGCGACATGAGGCGCTGAATCCAGGGGAGGCTTGCATGGCGACGGATGGTGTTCCGGTGGCGATCAGACAGCGCTCTTTGCTCCGCGTGCGCCGGTTGGGCGCCGGGCTGGTCACGGGTGCGGCGGACGACGATCCCAGCGGCATCGCCACCTATTCCCAGGCCGGCGCGGGCTGGGGTTACTCGGCGTTGTGGACGGTGATCGTCACGGTGCCATTCATGATCGGCATCCAGATGATCTGTGCGCATGTCGGGCGCGTGACGGGGCGCGGGCTGGCGGCCAACATGCGCGAGCACTTGCCGAAGCCCGTGGTGTTCGCGCTGGTGATGCTGTTGCTCTTCGCCAACGTGATCAACCTGGCTGCCGATGTCGGCGCCATGGGCGCTGCCTTCAACCTGCTGGTGGGCGGGCCGGCCTGGCTTTATGCCGCGGTGTTCGCCTTGTTCTCGCTGGCGCTCGAGGTATTCGTTCCGTTTTCGCGCTACTCGCCTTTCCTGAAGGTGCTTACCGTCAGCCTGCTGGCCTACGTCGCCACTGCGCTGGTGATTCAGGTGCCCTGGTCGACCCTGCCTGCCGCGATGTGGCCGCGCGAGCTCGCGGACAGGAGTTATCTGGTGATGATCGTCGGTGTGTTCGGCACCACCATCAGTCCCTACCTGTTCTTCTGGCAGGCGTCGGAAGAAGTGGAAGAAGAGGAGGCCTCGGCCATCGAGACGCCTTTGATCGAAGCCCCGGCGCAGTCCGTGGAGGCGTTTCGCCGGATCCGCTTCGATACCGTGTTCGGCATGAGCTACTCCAACCTGGTGGCGTTCTTCATCATGGTGACCGCGGCTTCGGTGCTGAGGTCGCACGGCATCACCACCATCGAGACATCGGCGGATGCGGCTCGCGCCCTGGAACCCGTCGCGGGTCGATTCGCCTCGCTGTTGTTTGCGCTGGGCATCGTGGGAACCGGCATGCTTGCCCTTCCGGTGCTGGCGGGGTCGGCGGCTTACGCGGTGACGGAGGCCGTGGGCAACCGTTCGAGGCTCAGCGACAAGCCCGCGGACGCCCGGCTGTTTTACCTGATCATCGTGGGCGCGATCCTGCTCGGCGTGATCCTCAGCTTTTCGCCGGTGGATCCCATTCGCCTGCTGTTCTGGGCCGCGGTGGTGAATGGCGTGATCTCCGTACCGCTGATGGTCGGCATCATGTGGATCGCCTCGTTGAAGGCGGTGATGGGGCCGTTCGTGGTGCAGCACTGGCTTCGCTGGCTGGGTTGGGGTGCGACCGGACTGATGGCGCTGGCGGTATTCGGCATGTTGCTTTGAGCCGGGATGAAGAGGGCACAAGCCATGAAAGTCATGCTCCTGAGTCGCCCGGGACAGCCGCTGTCCCTGGTCGAGCGCACGTTGCCCGCGCCTGCCGCAGGCGAAGTGCTTCTGCGCGTCGCCGCCTGCGGTGTCTGCCGGACCGACCTGCACGTGCTGGACGGGGAGCTTCCGCAGGCGCATTACCCGATCGTTCCGGGACACGAGATCGTCGGCACGGTGGAGGCGGTGGGCGAGGGCGTCGCATCGCCGCGTGTCGGCGAGCAGGTGGGCGTGCCATGGTTGGGCGAAACCTGCGGTACCTGTTTCTATTGCCGCCACGACCAGGAAAACCTGTGCGACAACCCGGTATTCACGGGCTGCTCGCGCGATGGCGGTTACGCCACCCACGTACTCGCCAAGGCAGCGTTCTGCCTTGCCCTGCCGAAGGCGCTCTATCCCGACGCGGCGCAAGCCGCACCCTTGCTGTGCGCCGGCCTGATCGGGGGCCGCGCCTTGTCCCTGGCGGGCGATGGCGAACGGATCGGCTTGTACGGCTTCGGCGCCGCCGCGCACCTGCTGATCCAGGTGGCGACATCGCAAGGGCGGCAGGTCTGCGCATTCACGCGCGAAGGCGATGCGGAGGCGCAGGCGTTTGCGCTGTCCCTGGGTGCGACCTGGGCTGGCGCCTCCACGCAGCGACCACCGTTCGAACTGGATGCCGCGATCATCTTTGCGCCGTCGGGTGAACTCGTGCCCTTGGCGTTGCGTGCGGTACGCAAGGGCGGGAGCGTCGTTTGCGGCGGTATCCACATGAGCGATATCCCGGGCTTTCCCTATCGGCTTTTGTGGGAGGAGCGACGCCTGGTGTCCGTGGCCAATCTCACTCGCCACGACGGACATGCCTTCCTGGCCGCGGCAGCCTCGGCCAAGGTGGTGTCGCATGTGCGCAGGTATGCGCTGGAACAAGCCAATGAGGCGCTCGATGATCTTCGGCGCGGCGCGCTGCAGGGCGCGGCGGTGCTCATCCCCTAGCGCGGCGCCGCCGTTTCAATGGCAGATCAGCACCGGGACATCGGCTGCCAGCAGCAATTTATTGGCCTGGCTGCCGAGCAACAGCTTGTCCAGGCCCGAGCGCCCGTGGGATCCCATCACGATCAGGTCGCAATGCCGGTCGCGCGCGGCGCGCACGATGCCTTCATAGGGGCGGTGCTCGAACTCGGATACGGCATCGCAGGCGACATGCGCGGCCTTGGCGCGCTCGCGCACCTGCTCCAGGTAATACACGGCATGCTCGTTGGCCTGATCGATGTAGACATTCTCCGGAAACGCCATCATTTCCGTGTCATAGGGCAAGGAGATAAAAGGCTCCATCGCGTGGTATGCGAGCACCTTGGCCCCGAGGCTGGCAGCCAGTGTGATGCCGATGTCCACGGCGCGCTGCGAAAGATCCGAACCATCGGTAGGCAGCAGGATGTGCTTGAACATGGCCTTGCTCCGGCATATGGCGACTGTGGGCGCCCGGTGCGCGACGGATCGCCTGGTGCGGGCATCCCGGGTGCCGGAAAGCTTGCTATGGCGCCACCGGATCGAAGTTGACCACGGTCAGTTGCGGCGCTCGCGGGCGTCGTGTCCATGGTCGGGCCCCCGGCCTTTCGCGCCCATCCGCCGCCCCGGATGCACCGTGATAGCATCAAAAGCACCGTTTCCTCTCCCCGGCGGGAGGGCGTGCCATGCAGCAGCCCAGCGCGGAAATGCTCGACCTCAGTCGGCTGCGCCGAAGCTGCGCTTCGTGTGGATTGCGTGAATTGTGCCTGCCCGCCGGGATATCCAACGGCGAACTCACCCGGCTCGATGCCACGGTCCGGGACAAGCGCCTGCTGGAGCGCGGCCGGTCGTTGTATCGGCTCGACGAAGCCTTTCACTCGCTGTTCGTGGTCCGCTCCGGCTCCCTCAAGACCTACGTGCTCGATGATGACGCCGAGCAGCAGGTGATCGGGTTTCATCTGCCGGGAGAAATCGTCGGCGTGGATGCGCTGGCATCCGGGCGACATGCCTGCCATGCCGAAGCGCTGGAGCGCACCAGCATCTGCGAGCTCCCGTATTCGCAACTGCAGCGCGTTCTGGCCGAAGTCCCGGCCCTGCACCGGCAGCTGTTGCGTGTCATCAGCCGCGAAGTGATCCAGGAGCATGAACACCTGGTCACCATGGGCCAGCAACAGGCCCAGGCGCGGCTCGCGATCTTCCTGAAGAACCTGTCGGAACGCTACGCCGCGTTGCAGCGCGACGGCTCGCGCCTGTCGCTGCCCATGTCGCGGCAGGACATCGCCAGTTATCTCGGGCTGGCGGTGGAAACGGTGTGCCGGCTGTTCACGCGGCTGGAGGAGCTGGGCGTGCTCAGCGTGCGTCGCCGGGCGGTGACGATCCTTCAGCCGGACCTGCTCGCCGGGCTTTGCCATCCCTCTTCACGGGTGGGCGAAATGAAGGGCGAGCCATTCGCGCCTGCGAGTGACAAGGCGGCTCGAAACTGACGGCAGTCAACTTGGCGTGCATCCGGCCAGCGTACAACTCGATTGTGCTGGATGCCATGCCATTCCCGACGGCGTCGTGATCCCGGAGCGGTCCGGCCGCCTCGCTCAGCCAAGGTCACACCCATGCCTGCAGCCATGCCCAACACCGCCGAACTGGCGAGGCCTTTCCTGCCCTTTCTCCATGCGATCGAGGGCGATCACTGGATAGAACCGCTGCGTGACGGCACGCCGGTACTGATCCGTCCATTGCGTCCCGAGGACCGGGAACGCGAAGAAGATTTCCTGGGCCGCCTGTCGCCCCACGCACGACGGCTGCGCTTCCTGGGCACGTTCGACGAGGTGCCGCCTGCGCTCGTCGACCGGCTGATGGCGGTCGACAACATGGGGCGTGTGGCGTTCGTCGCGCTGGTGCACGAGGGCGGCAAATTGCGTGAAATCGGCGTGAGTCGTTACCACGTGAGCGATGACGGCAAGCAGTGCGAATGCGCCGTGACGGTGGCCGAGGACTGGCAGGGGCGCGGCCTCGGCGTGCTGCTGATGCGCCATTTGATCGACATGGCGCGCCGCAAGGGCTTTGCACGCCTGTTCTCCATCGATGCGACGGACAACCAGCCCATGCGTGACCTGGCAAGCTACCTGGGGTTCCATCGCAGGCTCGATCCGGGCGACAGCACGCAGGTCATCCATTCGCTGGATTTGCGTTGATGCGCAACAGCGCTAACGTCATTCGCACGGGCGCCGAGGGCCGGTGCCACGACAGCGCCGCGTAATGGCATTCATGCCGAGGCACGACCCATGAACGTAAGTGACGTGATGAATGCGCAGGTCAGGACCGCCCTGGCCACCGACAGTGTCTCCCTGGCCATGCGCATCATGCTGGGTGCGCGGGTGAGCGGCCTCCCCGTGGTGGATGACAAGGGCCAGCTCGTCGGCATGATCACCGAAGGCGATCTGCTGCGGCGCGCCGAAGTGGGCACCGACCATCACCGGCCACGCTGGCTGGAGATCGTGCTGGGGCCGCGGCGCATGGCGCAGGAATATGTCGATACGCACAGTCGGCGCGTCGGCGACCTGATGACCAGCGACGTGGTGACGATCGAGGAGTCGGCGCCCCTGGGCGAAGCGGTCGCGCTCATGGAGAAGCATCGTATCCGCCGTCTTCCGGTGACCCGGCAGGGGAAACTCGCCGGCATACTGAGCCGCTCCGATTTCATGCGCGCGTTTCTCCACGCCTTGCCCGAGACGACGGCGGCGGAAACGTCCGATGCCGACATCAGCCGGCGCATCGACCAGGAGATGCTGCGCTGCCCGTGGATCACGCGTTCGGCCATCAAGGTCGGCGTGGCGAAGGGCGCGGTGGAAATCGACGGCGTGGTCACCAATGGCGCGATGCGCGACGCGCTGCGCGTGCTGGTGGAGAACGTGCCGGGCGTTACCGGCGTCCGTGACAGGCTGGTCGTCGAGGAACCCGCGCGAGGCTATTTCAAATAGCCGTCCGAACGGTGCGGCTAGCTGATCACGGTGATCAGCGCGGCAAGCCAGATCAGTGCGGTGCCGATGGCGAAGGCCCGGCGTGCCGCCACGATGCGTTCCTCGCTTTCGTTTTCGACGGGCGTGGTGACGATCCATGGCGTCGAGGCCAGCGCGGCGAAACCCAGGAAGGCGAGGGTGACGGCGACCACGTCGGGCCAGTGCCAGGGCGAGGCTTCGTGCACGCCCCAATATCCGAGGAAAGCCATGCCGAGGGCGCTCATGGTGGCCGAGGCCGCGCAGAGCCCGACGACTGAACCGGTGGGGGCACGCATGTCGGCAAACTCCCGGTAGTTCCCTTGGCCAAGCGTAGCGCAGCGCCGCCGGGGGAACGTGATGACCGCGTGCGTCAGCGGGCGCGCGGTTTGGTCTTGGGGAGGGATGCCGGCTGCGCGGGCGCGTCCGCCTTCACGAAATCGACGAAGGCGCGCAGCGGCGCGGGAAGATGCCGCCGCCCGGCGTAGTAGAGAAACGGGCCGCTGAAATCCTGCCACCACGGTTCGAGGATGGCCTCGAGCGCGCCGCTGTCCAGATGCGGGCGCAGCATGTCCTCGTAGAGATGAATCACGCCGAGGCCGGCAACAGCCGCGCCGATGGCGACATCGATGGCGGAGCCGGGACGCATCACGAGCGATCCCGGCGGGTCGAGGCGCAGCACCTCGCCGTCGCATTCGAAATCCCAGGTCGGCATGGCGCCACCAGCGAAGCGGCCGCGCAGACAGGCGTGGTCGAGCAGATCGCGTGGATGCTTCGGGCGGCCGCGGGCTTCAAGATAGGCCGGCGCGGCCGCCGTGGCAAAGCGCTGCACGCGGGGGCCGATCGGCGTGGCGATCATGTTCGGCTCCAGCCGTTCGTCGTAGCGGATGCCCGCGTCGCAGCCGGCGGAGGGGAGGTCCACGAAGCTGTCCTCGACGGTGATCTCCACGCGGATATCGGGGTACTGCTTGAGAAAGCGAAACAGGATCGGCGGCAATACGGTGCGCGCGACACCGGCCGGCACGTTCAGGCGCAAGGTGCCCGCGGGGCGGTCGCGAAAATGATTGAGCACATCCAGCGCCGCTTCCATGTCCGCAAGCGCGGGCATCAGTCGTTCCAGCAATCGTTCGCCTGCTTCGGTGGGCGCCACGCTGCGGGTCGTGCGATGGAGCAGTCGCACGCCAAGGCGCGCCTCCAGTCGACGTACCGCCGTGCTGAGCGCCGAGGCGGACACGCCGCTGGTGCGCGCCGCGTCGCGGAAGCCGCCGGCGCGCGCTACCGAAACGAAGGCGGCGAGGTCATTCATCTCCACGCTCATTGTTTGCCTTTTTGCACAGCCCGTGCGGATTCGACGGGATTATCGGACAGGGCAATCTCTCTCATATTGGCTGTGCCACCGCAAGGAGATTCCCCATGTCCGCACCCACCCTCACCTACCCATTCGCCGGCCGCACCGTGAACCGCATGGGGTATGGCGCCATGCAGCTTGCCGGCCCGGGCGTATTCGGCCCACCGAAAGATCGGCCCGCGGCGCTCGCCGTGCTACGCGAAGCCGTGGCCTCGGGCGTCAACCACATCGACACCAGCGACTTCTACGGCCCGCACGTTACCAACCAGATCATCCGCGAGGCCTTGCATCCGTACCCGGACGATCTGCTCATCGTGACCAAAGTGGGCGCCGTGCGTGGCGACGACGGCGCGTGGCTTGCCGCGCAGGAACCTGGCGATCTCCGCCGTGCCGTGCACGACAACCTGCGCAACCTCGGCCTGGACGCGCTGGACGTGGTCAACCTGCGCGTGATGGGCAACATCCACGAACCTGCCGAAGGCTCCATCGCGCGACAGGTCGAAGCGCTCGCGCGCCTGCAGCAGGAAGGTCTCGTGCGGCACGTGGGTCTGAGCAACGTCACCTCCGCGCAGGTCGCCGAAGCGCAGCGCATCACGCAGATCGTGTGCGTGCAGAACCAGTACAACCTGGTGCAGCGCGCGGACGATGCACTGGTCGACGAACTGGCGGGCCAGGGCATTGCCTTCGTGCCTTTCTTCCCGCTGGGCGGCTTTACCCCGATCCAGTCGTCCGGGTTGTCGGCGCTGGCCGCGCGCGTGCAGGCGGCACCCATGCAACTTGCGCTGGCCTGGCTGCTGCACCGTTCGCCGAACCTGCTGCTGATCCCGGGCACATCGTCGATAGCCCATCTGCGCGAGAACATCCAGGCCGCCCAATGGGCGTTGAGTGACGCCGTGCTGGCCGAGTTGAACGCCATCGCCGCCGAATGACGGCGCAGCCACCGCTTGCCGGCCGCGGCGAGCGATGGCTGGTGGTCGAGCCGGGTCGCGCCATGCCCTCGCGAGCGCGGCGCACGGCACGGGCGAGCGGGTACGCCATGGCGCTATAAGACGCTTCCAGGGAAACGCGTTGCAGGCGACGATCGAGCGAATGACAGAGAGCCTTGTTCCCGAGCGCTTCACCGAAGTCGTGCAGATCGCCGCGCCCGTCGCAGCGGTGTGGAACGATCTGGTGTCCAGCGAGCACATGGGCCTATGGATGGGCGATCCGTCGATGGACGTCCGCGTGGAAACCACGTGGCGGGTGGGAAGCCGCTTCGTCGTGCGCGGCGTTCATCATGTGCCCTTCGAGAACAGCGGCGTGCTGCTGGCCCTCGAGCCGATGAAGCGGCTGGCTTATAGCCATCGCAGTTCGCTGTCCGGCTTGCCGGAGCGGCCATCGAGCTACACGACGCTCGACTTCGCGATGGAAGGGGATGGCGATGGCACGCTGTTGTCGCTCTCAGCCACCGGTTTTCCCTCGGCGTCGATCTACCACCATCTCCGGTTCTACTGGGCGGGAACGCTCGAGGTGTTCAAGCGATACGTCGAGTCGCGCGCCTGAAACACGAGCGGCGCCCGAAGGCGCCGCCGTGAACTCCGCAAGCGGCGCCACACGGCACCGTCGCATGGGGTCGGTCAGAACGAGTAAACCACCGTCGCGCCGACGCCCCAATCCGGGCTGCCATCGGTGAAGCCCTTGGTCACATAGGCCTGGGCCTTCCAGCCGCTGGCGAACTTGTACGCGTAATAGCCGGTGAGCTCGTTGCGCGCGAAGCTGGTGTCCGAGGCCTTCTCGCGATAGTCGTAGTACGCGCCGAAGCTGCTGTGGCTGTCGAGCTTGTAGCTCGCGCCCACGTTCGCGCCGAACACGTCGTTGAGCTGGATGTACTGCGAGCTGCCGAGCCAGGTGTAGCTCACGCCGCCGAACACGGTCCAGGCACCGAAGCCCTTGTACGAGTCGATGCTGACGGTGTAGTCGTTCTTGCCCGTGCCCAGGCCCTTGTCTTCATCGGCCGTGCCGAACTTGACCTTGCCGGTGAGGTCGATGCCGAACTGCGCGGCGTTGTTGGTGTAGGCCTCGTACGTGGCCGCCGCCGTGACGTCGCCCAGGCCCGAGGCCGAGCCGGTCGTTTCGGTGGTCGGCGGCGTGGTGCCGCCCTGCGAATTGCCCTTGCCCTTGCCTTTGCCACGGCCATTCGGGTTGTTGTTCTTCACCGGGCCGATGCCGGGAATGACGTTGTCGGCACCGGACACGTGGATGTACGGCACCGCCAGCTTGAACGACCAGCTGTCGATGTCGTAACCGAGGGTGACCGGTACCTGCGTGATGTCGGTCGTGGTCGACGTGCCGTACTTGCCGGTGGTGTAGTCGATGCCGGCGCCGACCTTGATGGTGGAGCTGTCGTCGGCGTGCGCTGCCTGCGCCATCAGGCCCAGTACGCCGAGGGCGCAAAGGGTGCTGGTGTTCTTCAGATTCATGAGTCCTTCCTAGGGCGTAGCAAAAAAAGGTCGGGAGGCCTCAATGGAGGCCTCCACGCGAGTCGCGATGGATGTTGTTGTAATCAGCGGCCGCCGCGTTCGGGCTTGTCGGGGCGCTCGGGTTTCTCGGGCTTTTCGGGCTTGTCCGGATGATCCGGCTTGTCCGGGCGATCGGCCTTGTCGGGGCGATCAGCCTTGGCGACCTTGTCCGCCTTGTCGGCGTGACCGGCCTTGTCGGTCTTCTCGCCATGCGCGATGTCGGCGCTATCGGGCACCGGGCCGTGCGCCTTGGCGGCGCTCATGACGTCGCCCAGCTTGAAGCCGAGCGCCTTGGCGATGTTGCCCCAGCCCTGGCCATCGGCACGCAGCGCGAGCACGCCGGTGAGCTGCACCGGGCCGTTCGGGCCGGTCACCGTGCCGCCGTTCAACGCGGCTTCGAGCTGCGCGGCCGTGGGCTGCGTGATGCCAGCCGCCGTCAGCTCGGCCTGGGCCAACGCGAGCGAGATGTTGACGTTGCCGTAGCCCATCTGACCCGTGCTCGGGGTGAAGGTGGTCTGCACGGCGAGCGAGGTCGCCGTCGCCGGCGTCACCAGCACGATGGCGGTGCCGCTGCGCAAGCCGGTCACCAACGCCTGCGCGTTGCCGGTGGAGCCGGCGAGCGTGGTGTACGAGGCGGCGAGCTTGGTGCTTTCCTGACCGCTCACCGGCGCCGTATGCGTGGTCGGCGCGGTGTCGGCCATGACCAGCGAGCTGCCCATGCACAGGCCGACGGCGACACTCAACGCGGTGAGTACATGTACGTGCTTTTTCATCGATTGCCCCTTGAAGGTGATGATTCGTTCCCTTCGAGGCGCCCCGTGGGGCATCAGATGAACTCCGCATCTGCCGTGCGGTAGTGCAGCAAACGCGTGCTCACCCGACGGCCTCGGCGGCGGATACTGGCGGACTCGGCGGCGCAAGAAAAGAGCGCGCGTACGCAAGTTCAGCAAGCAGAAGAAAATCCTTCAGCCGCGAGTCAAGGAGCGCTTTTTTCCGTGCGCGAAGTCGCATAAAACAAGGGCCTTTCTTGCGCGAGGCTGTGCCTGGCGAACCGTAGGGAGGCTGGGGATATAGCGCTTTTGCTTAGTACTTCCTTACACGGCCTGGCGCGCCCATCGATTTTTTGTGCGATGTTGTAGCGGTGTCGCCGTGGGTGAACGCGCGCGACACCCATCGAACATTTCCACGTCCTCGTACGGAGTCAACATGAAGCGCCTATTTTCATTTGTCGTTGCGGCCGCCTTGCTCGCCGGTAGCGGCATGGTCTTCGCCTCGCCGCAAGGCCACGGTCATGGGAACGGCCATGGCAATGGCAATGGTGGCGGCAACGACGACGATGCCCGTTGGGACGACGGTGATCATGGCCACGGCCATAACCCCAAGGACGAAGGGCGTCACGACAACGGCAAGCACAAGGGCTGGTACAAGAAGGGGGATCGCCTGCCCGATCAGTACTACACGCGCGAGTACTACGTGACCGACTACGAGCATTACCACCTGCGCCGTCCGGACCCGGGCTATCGCTGGGTGCGCGCCGACGGTGGACAGTTCTACCTGACGCTGATTTCCAGCGGCGTGGTCATCGACATCGCCGCGGGTTTCTGAGCGACGCCATCGGCCCGACGAGAAAAAAGCCACCGCCTGCGAGGGCGGTGGCTTTTCTTGTGGATATCCCAGCGAACGGCGCGGCAGGTTCACGCTCTCGCGCTGCGATCGGTTCAACGATTCGCGCACCGGGAAACGGGGCCTTCGATGCGAAGGCCCCGCATGGCTACCGATGCAACGAGGTCAGAGGTTGCTGTTGAGGTTGGTCACGATCGTGCTGCCGAAACCGCTGGCGTAATCCCAACCCGCGGTCGCCGTCTCGCCACCGTTACTGCCCGAGGTGATGTCGTGGTAGCTGTTGGTCGGCACCTGGTACAGGTGCGGGCCGGCGAAGCCCAGCGTGGCGTGCCCGGCGAGCATGCGAGCCCAGGTCGCCGCGAACAGCGGCGCGGCCAGGCTGGTGCCGCCGTACTGCGCATTGCTGCCGTTGACGATGATGATGGAACCCGAGTTGGGGTCTGCGTCCATCGCGACATCGGCGACGTCACGCGTGGTGCCACCCCCCTGCGTCTGCCAGCTGGGCTTCGGTTCGACCGTGCTGGGGCTGCCGCCGGCCTTCGACCACAGCGTTTCGCTGGCCCAGCTATTGCCGGTGCCGGTGCTGAGCGTGGTGCCGCTCACCGCCACCACATACGGCGAACTTGCCGGATAGCTCGGCGTGGTGCCGCGCGGCGCCTTGCTGCATTCGTTCGAGCCGGAGTCGCCGGTGGAGACGGAGAACGTCTGGCCCTGCGATACGCCGAGCGCGAAGATCTGGTCGTCGGCGGCCATCGAGCCGTCGTTGTAGGCGCTGGTTTCGCATTCGCCGAGCGACACGTTGATCACGCGTGCCTGGTTGTCGCTGACGGCCTGGTTGTAAGCCGCGGTGAGCGCGCTGTTGCTGAGCGAGTTGGCGGCATAGAAGATCAGCTTGCCGACGCCGCCCGACATGCCGACGATGTCCTGGCTGTCCAGGTCCCACTCCGGCGTGCCGCTGGTGTCGGTGCCGGGCGTGCCGACCACGATCACCTGCGTGTTGACGGCCGGCAGGCCGTTCGCGGTGGTGAAGGCGGTGAGGTCCTTCAGCGGCTGCGTCATGTTGCCGTCGCTGATGATGCCCACCGTGATGGTCGAAGCGGTCGGCGTGCTGCCGGCGTTGTAGATGGTGGGGAAGGTGGTCGGGTTATGGCCCGTCACGCCCGTGGTGGCGCTGGTGCCAACGCGATCGGCAGGCTTGAGCATGGTGTGCGCGTGCGACACGGTCTGCAGGCCGACCACGGAGAGCACGGCATCGGCGAGTTCCGCCGGCACCTTGGCGTCGTCGATGTTGGCGTAGGCGTCGCGACCTTCGGCGTCGTGCGCCTTGATCAGTCGCGTGCTGAAAGCGGCCTGCGCGGCCCCGGCGTTGCCGTCGGCGGAGACCAGCATGCGGTTCGGCGCCACCGTGATGTGGCTGAAGCCGGCCTTGCCCAGGTGATCGACCACCGCCTGCACCTGCGCGGCGCTCGGGGAGAACATTGCGATGGTGTCCGACGCGCTGAGCCTGGTGTGGTAGGCGGCGCTGTTCGGGTTGTGCGAGGCCGCGATGAAATCGTCGAGCGTGGAACGATTCTGCAGTTTCATCACCACTTCGACGTGCACCGGCGTGCTCGCATCGGCGAGGTCGGCGGCGGTGGCGGTGGCGGCGAGTTCATGGGCGTGCGTCGCCGTGGTCTTCCATGTGGTCCCCGCCGTTGCCTGCGCACAAGTCATCACACCCAGCGCGGCAACCAGTGCAACGCACAGCGAGGATTTCTTCATCTGCATGAGTTGTTCTCCCTCTTGTCGAGCCGATGCCCGGCTCTGGAATGTTGTGATCGCCCGGTCAGGGCGAGAGGCTGCTCACCTTAGGTCCGCCGTTCCGTGGCGTGCTCCCCAGCACGCTCCCTTGTTTGGAAAGAAGGTCCGCTCCCCAGCTCGACGCTAGCACGGTGTGCATGCATCGCTGCATTGGCAAAATTCCGAAGTGCGCACTCGTGCGCGCTCGCAATTTCGTGCGGAAAAAGTGCGAAAGTCTTCGTTGATTCGATGCTGACGCAGGCCTTTCGAAAGGCCGTGGCGTGATGTGCTGGACATGGCGCACGCGATGGCGCGTGCGCGCTGCATGCATCGACAAGAGAGGTTGGGTTCAGCCTTCGAGGGTGAAGCCGATCTTCAGCGTGACCTGCCAGTGCGCGATCTTGCCGCCGTCCACATGGCCGCGGACGTCCGTCACGTGGAACCAGCGTATGTCGCGTATCGTCTTGGACGCACGCTCGATGGCGACGCGGATCGCGTCGTCGCTGCTCTTGCTGGATGAGCCCGTCAACTCGACGGATTTGTACACGTGTTCGGTCATGGCGCGGCTCTCCTGGTTCGGGTGGGTGCGCGTTGGCGCGCGTGCTTGCCCTCGGCACTGCACACCCGGCTGCGCCTAGGTGACGTGAAGAACCGCTGGCATCGCCGTGCTGCGATGCCGGTCTCGTTTCATGGCGGGGTTTCGCGAAGTCTTCACGCGCGAGCTAAGCGGTGCGAAAGGTCCCGGGGTTACGTTCCCTCGACCTTGCCCTGGGGACGCAGCGAATGGCCGCGGCAGGCGAGGGATCCCCGGCTGTGTCAGTCGCGGCTCAAGGTTTCGCGTGCGCGTGTCACGCAGCCAGGTCACCGGTTAGATCACTTGCATCTTCTGGAGGGGAACATGGCTCTTCATTGCATCACCCGTCTCAGCGTGGCGTTGGGCTCGGTCATCGCCCTGGCCGCAGGCAACGCCTACGCCGATGACAATGGCACTGCCGAGGTGACGTCCGCCGTACAGCATGACGTACTGCATTCCCTGCGCGGCACGATGCCCAGGCCCGATGATTTTTCCAAGGGGCCGCGCAATCATCCGTTGCATCCCTTGCCGTGGCTGGATGGTCCAGGCAATCCACCCGAAGGCGCCCTGCAAGGCAGCCCCGGCGGCGCGTTCGCGCCGACGCTGGGTTCGGGCGTGGACGGTGTCGGCAACGGCTTCAGCGGTCCGCAGGGCTCGTTCACCGTGAACAGCGCGCCGCCGGACACCAATGGCGCGGTGGGCGCCACGCAGTACGTGCAGATCGTCAACACCGGTTTTGCGGTGTTCGACAAGGCCACCAAGTCGGTGGTGTACGGACCGGTGCAATCGAACACGTTGTGGTCGGGCTTTGGCGGGCCCTGCGAAACCGACAACGACGGCGACGCGACGGTGGTGTACGACAAGGCGGCCAATCGCTGGGTGATCTCGCAGTTCGCGGTAACCGCCGCGCCGTATTACCAGTGCGTAGCGGTGTCGGCGACCAGCGATGCGACCGGCGCGTACTACCGCTATGCGTTCCCCTACGGCAGCGTGTTCCCCGACTATCCGAAGATGGGCGTGTGGCCCGACGCGTATTACGAGACATTCAACATGTTCAACGGCAACACCTTCGCCGGCGCGAAGCTGTGTGCCTATGACCGCAATGCGATGCTGAGCGGCGCGGCCGCCACGCAGCAGTGCTTCCAGTTGTCCACCAGCTACGGCGGCGTGTTGCCGGCCGATCTCGACGGCAGCACGGCGCCGCCGGCGGGGTCACCGAACTACATGCTCAACTTCGGCGCGAACTCGCTCAACCTGTGGAAGTTCCATGTGGATTGGGCCAATACCGCCAACACCACGCTGACCGGTCCGGTCTCGATCCCGGTGGCATCGTTCTCGGCGGCATGCGGTGGCGGCACCTGCGTCCCGCAGGGTGGCGTGAAACAGAAGCTGGATTCGCTGGGTGACCGGCTGATGTTCCGCCTGGCTTATCGCAACTTCACCGATCACGAATCGCTGGTGGTCACGCATTCGGTGAAGGTCGGCACCAGCAGGCAGAACCCGTACACGGGCGTGCGCTGGTATGAGATCCGCACCCCGGGCGCGACGCCGACGGTGTACCAGCAGTCCACGTTCTCGCCCGACACCAGCTACCGCTGGATGGGCTCGGTGGCGATGGACAAGCAGGGCAACATGGCGCTGGGTTACAGCACGTCGAGCAGCACGCTGCATCCGGCCATCCGCTATACCGGCCGCCTCGCCACCGATGCGCTCAATACCATGCAGGCCGAAAACAGCATCCTCGAAGGCCTTGGGTCGCAGACGGGCAGCAACCTCGCGCGTTGGGGCGACTACAGCGCGATGACCATCGATCCGGTGGACGACTGCACGTTCTGGTACACCAACGAGTACCTGAAGACGAACGGCGCGTTCAACTGGAGCACGCGCATCGCGTCGTTCAAGTTCCCCGGCTGCCAGTAAGGCGGCGGCAGGCCGTTCGGACGTCCCCGCCAAGGCGGGGACGTTTTTTTTTGGCGGCCGCCACCTTGCATCGTTGCAAGGCAGTCGATTTCACGCGCCACATCACACTTCGGCAGCGCCGACGTTTTTGGATCGTTCTACGCCAGCCCGCCGTCAGTTTTTCTTGGCGTCTCCTTCACATCGCAAATGAATGATGGAACGGCCGCGACTTCTTGCGGTCGTTGGCGCTGGGGAGGCGGGTTCGTCCCGCTGAATTCTTCTTGGAAGGAGTGATGCCGGTGTGGCCAGGCCACGCCGCCACGGGCGGCTGCGCGCTTTTCCAGTGCATCGGCATGACAGGTCTGCGGACGCCCTCTGCGTCCGTCACTGTTTGCGGCGTGTCCGGGAGGGACACATCGATCGGGGAAAACCACCGTCGCAGGCTCGACGCCTCGAGCGGCCGGTCACGGGTTGACTGGCCAGGTTCGGACAGGAGGTCACGGAACCACTGCGACCCATACTTGGACGAGGATCTGCATGAGCATGCATAGGAAATGGTTGGTCGCTTCGCTTTGGCTTGCCCTCGGCACTTCGGCGATGGCCGCGGATTTCGGTACATCACCGCCGCCGTCGTCGAAATTCGACGTGAGTCCGCTGCAAGGCGACCAGACGTATACCGGCTTCATCGTCACCTACAGGAACGGCAGCAGTGAACGCGGCAACGCCGCGGCCGCCGTGCAGAACGTGGGCGTGGCCGCGGGCCGCGCAAAACTCGGTAGCGGCGCCGCGGCCTTCGCGCGCGGGCTCAACATGCACTACGGGCGCAAGCTCGCTACGGGTGCCGACCTGGTGCGCAGCGACCGCGCCTTGTCGTCGGCCGAAGCGTCGGCCTTGATCCAGCAGATCGCCGCCGATCCCGCGGTGGAGTTCGTGGAGCCCGAGTATCTGTTGAAGAAGGTCGACGGCATCAAGCCGGCCGGCGCGGCCACGTTCACCGTGCCAAACGACCAGTACTACGCCTCGTACCAGTGGGATTACCTGGCCGCGACGGGCGCCAACTTCCTGGACAACACGCTCAACGCGAACGTCGCCAACTGGGGCGGCGCCAACATCCAGCAGGCATGGAGCCTCGCCGACGGCACGGGCATCGTCATCGCCAGCCTCGATACCGGCGTGACCAGCCATCCCGACCTCAACCTGTCACTCGCCAATGCGGGTTACGACTTCATCAGCACCGCGTCGGTGTCTGGCCGCTCCACCAATGGCCGAGTTGCCGGCGGTTGGGACACGGGCGACTGGGTGACCGCCGGCCAGTGCGGCGCCGGGCAGCCGGCCGAGGACAGCAGCTGGCACGGCACCCACGTGTTCGGTACGGCAGGCGGCGAATACACCAACAACAGTACCGGCATGGTGGGCACGGCGTTTGGCGCGCAGGTGCTGCCGGTGCGCGTGCTCGGCCATTGCGGCGGTTCCAACGCCGACATCGCCGACGCCATCACCTGGGCCTCGGGCGGCAGCGTGTCTGGCGTGCCTGCCAACGCACATCCTGCGCAAGTGATCAGCATGAGCCTGGGCGGTTCAGGCAAGTGCACGTCCAGCAGCGTGCTGGGCCAGGCGATCACCGGCGCCATCGGCCGCGGTGCGACGGTGGTGGTGGCGGCCGGCAACAGCAACGCCAATGCGTCGAACTACTCGCCGGCCAGTTGCGCGGGCGCGGTGACCGTGGCGGCCACGGGCATTACCAGCGCGCGTGCCTATTACTCCAACTACGGTTCGCTCGTCGCGATCGCCGCGCCGGGCGGTGGCGTCTACAAGAACGATGCCTCCACCGGCACGCAGGTCACCACCGGCTTCATCTGGTCGACCATCAACGCCGGCACGACGACGCCGACCACGGCGACGTACGGCGGCATGGCCGGCACGTCGCAGGCGACGCCGCATGTGGCCGGCGTGGTGGCACTGATGCAGAGCTATCGACTCGCGCTCGGCAAGTCGCTGCTGACGCCGGCGCAGGTCACATCCTTGCTGAAGTCCTCGGCGACTTCACCGCATGTGAAACCCAGCGGCAGCAAGACGATCGGGGCAGGCATCGTCAACGCCTATGCTGCCGTGCAGGCGGCGGGTACACAGCCGTAACGACGAAGGGCCGATGCCGCGCAGGCATCGGCCCTCGGCAATGAATGTAGGAGCGCACCCAGTGCGCGACCGCGGCCCATCGATCACCTCTGCGGTCGCGCACTGGGTGCGCTCCTGCAAGGGAATGCCACGTAGAGAAAGTGACCCGGGTCGCGGCAGTGGCTCGGAAGCCAGCGTCCCCACGGGGACTCCCTGCGATCGCAGGCGAGACCCATCGCGATAACGCGACGATCAGGGCACAACGACTGTGCCGGTGAGACTGGCAATCAGGACTGAGGCGAAAGGCGGTCGCGCACTGGGTGCGCTCCTACATGATGTCCATGAAATTCAGCGCTTGGCGGCGGTGGATGCCTTGGCCATCTGCGCGCAGGCCTCGCCATAGCCCTGCAGGCGATTGCGTACCGATTCGAGATAGATGGTGAAGCCGTAGCGTACGGCGCCGCCACGATCGGCCAGCCAGGCGCCTACGGATCGCGCGGACAGGAACTGAGTCACCTGGGCGAGCGGCACCGGGCGGCTGATCATCACCGATTCGCTGGTGGCGCTGAAGGCGTCACGGTCGCCCGGCAAGGTCTGCTGGTTGTCGATCTCGAAGTACGAACGGTTGGCGCGCGACACCAGCTTGCGCGCGCGTTCCACCCCGACCATGTAGTAGGCCGTGACCGTGAGGCCATCGGGCTTGCACAGCAGGGTGATGCGATACTGGCCGTCGCGCGCGCTCTGGCCCAGCGTCAGCAAGGGCGCGTTGCCCATCATGTGATAGCTGACGGTAGGCGCGAGGCGCCCATTGTTCGCGAGCCCCGAGTTGATCATCTCATCGCCCGTCATCACGCTGGCATCCGCCTGGATCTTGCGGCCGTACTGCGCCTCGGCCGTCAGGTTGAGTTCTTTCAGGTACGCATCCGCTTCGTCCGGCGCCTGCGTCGCGTTGCCTGGCGTGCGCAGGGGCAACGCGCCAAACCGGTCGTTGCCGGTGGGCGACCAGCGAAACAGGCCGCCCAGGTAGGCGAGCGTGCAGGCGTCCATGCATACCGCCACCTTGGAGGCCGGCGTGGTCGAGCGCGATGGCTTGCGCGGCACGCCCAGGTGGGTGGCGATCGACTGGGCGCGAAACAGGCGGCCCAGGGCGATGCCGGCCTGCAGGTCGCCGCCGGGAGAATTCAAATAGACGTCCGAACCCGGCGGCACCTTGCCTGATCGCACCAGTGCCTCGAAGCGGTCGGGTGCACCTGCGTCGATGGTGCCGTACAGGTAGATCTGCGGAACCTTGGCGACGGCAAGGGTGAGCTTGTCGGCGTTGACCTGGATGGCGAGCAGGCCAGGCGTGCCCGCACGGTTGTCCGGCGTGGCGCCATGCGCGATGGCGGCGAACGCCAGGCCAACGCAAGCCGGCAGTGCAGGCTTCAGGCGGCGAAGGCGTGCGCGTTTGAGCTGTTTCGCGTCTGTATCAATGGCCTGCACGTGACTGACTCTGGCATGGAGGCCGCACAGTCTGCCTTGCCGGACCTGTCCGCGGAGTTAAATGGGGACGAAGGGCGTCCGCAGGCCGGACGTCCGTGCCGTTGTCCGCGGACGCACGGCATTTTCAGCGCTCACTGCGCAAGTCATGGTGTCCAAACGATTTTTTCCTGGCGCGCGACTTGGCACGGCGCTTGCCATGGCTATCAGCAACGGCATGTCCCGGCGACATGCACCCATGGCTTCCCGCCGGCAGATGAATCACCGGACGGGCTCAAAGAACCGCAGACAGGAGTCTTACGCATGTCCCGCAAGTCGTATCTCATTTCGTTGCTGTTTGCCGCCGGCGTTGTCCTCAGCCATGCGTTCGCTCCCGCCGCGGTGGCGGAGGAAGCGCATGCGCCTGCCAAGGACAAGTCGATGATGTCGCGCGAGCAGGTCACGCGCATCCTCGACAGCAACCGCATGATCCTCGCCTCGCAGGGCGTGGATGAGAAGGTCAGGTTGCACATCAACGGCATCGACCAGTGGGTATCGATCCGCGGCAAGGATCGTCGCAACCCGATCCTGCTGTTCCTGCATGGCGGCCCGGCCGCGCCGGCGATGCCCGAGGCCTACACCTTCCAGACGCCATGGGAGGACTACTTCACCGTCGTGCAATGGGACCAGCGTGGCGCCGGCAAGACGTATCGCGCCAACACGGAGGACGCGATGGCGCCCGGCATGTCGGTAAAGGGCATGACGGATGATGCCGAACAAGTGGTGACCTATCTGCGCGAGCGCTTCGGCAAGCAGAAGATCTTCCTGCTGGGCCATTCGTGGGGTTCCATCCTCGGCGTCACGCTGGCGCAGCGCCATCCGGAATGGTTCTACGCATACATCTCGACGGGGCAGGTGGTGAACGGTCGCCGCAATGAAGAGGTGGGCTTCAATTACGCCCTGCGCAAGGCGAAGGAGGAAGGCAACCAGACGGCCATCCGCGAGCTGGAAGCGATGGCGCCGTATCCGGGCAGTGGCCCGCTGACGCTCGACCGCATCGGCATGCGCAGCAAGTGGGAGATGTACTACGGCGGCCTTGCCTGGGGCCGCAAGGATTACCAGTTCGACGTGGACGCCGAGGAACTCTCGCCCGACTACAGCCGCGAGGACCTGGATGCGATCGACAAAGGCAGCCTGTTCTCGCTCAACCACCTGTTGCCCGCGTTGCTCGCCACCGACTTCGACCAGGTGACGACGTTTGCTTGCCCAGTGATCGTGTACGTGGGCGCGCACGACTACACCACGCCGCACGAACTGACCGAAGCGTGGTACGCGAACATCCATGCGCCATCGAAGAAGCTGGTGTCCTTTGCCGACTCCGCGCACATGATGATGCAGGAGCAGCCCGGCCGCTTCCTGATGCACCTGGTGACGGACGTGCTGCCGCTGGCGCAGCAGGCGGGCGACGTGGCACCGGGCGAAGCCGTGCGCGACCGCTGACGGGGTACAGGCGCGGCGGGTGGCCCAACCGGACCGCCTGCCGCATGTCCACGCACCGGCCCTGCCAAGGCGCTCCCCAACCCACGCGGTGCGCGTCTTCGCGCGCCGTTGAGCATCCACCGCCTAGGATGCCCCCGGCCCAAGTGCAAGCGATGTTCGCCGGGCGATGGGGCATGGGCTCTTTAGCGGCGGTCCACGCGCGGGCCGCCACCGTTGCGACTCGCGCATGGGGCATGCGAAGGAGAGTCGGGATGAGCGTCACCGAAACGGGCAAGACGCCGTGTGTGCTGATCGTCGACGACACGCCGGACAACCGGCTGCGGATGTCCGAACTGCCCAGTCCCCTCTACCGCGTCCTCGCGGCTGCCGCCGACCTCATCCTGCCCGACGTGATGACGCCCGGCATGTACGGCTTCGGCGCGCCTCGCCAGCTCAAGTCGAAGCCTCGGACACGGTCGCCACCCATCTTCGCCCCAAGGCGGGGGCGAAAGAGCCATCGCGCATGAGTGCCTGGTTGGAGCGCCTCGAACGCCTGCCGCTGCGATCGCGATTGCAGGCGGGCTTTGGGGGCATCCTGGTGCTTGCCGTGCTGATCGGCGTCTTGAGCCTGAGCATGCTGCGCGAGCAGCGGGACCAGATCAGCAGCCTCTACGAAAAGGACATGCTCGGCATGGTGCACATCGCGGCGGCGCGCACGGCGCTTGCCGACGTCGGGCAGAACCTGCGGCAGGCGGTGCTTGTCGGTCCCGGTGAGGCACAACAGGAAGCGTTGCGGCAGATCGCCGATGCCGAAGGCCTGACCCGCCAGGAAATCGAGCTTGCGCGGCCGCACATCTTTCGCGAGGAAACCGAAAGCAAGCTTGCCAGCTTCGAGGCCGCCTTTGCCGACTATCGCAGCCGGGTGCAGCTGATCGTGTCGACACTCGGCGAGTCGGCGGGTTCGGCCGGCGCCGAACGGAATGCACGCGCGGCGGCAATGCTCACCTCGCCGGAGTTCCTGCGCAGTGACGTGGCCGTAAAGACGGCCCTTGCCAATGTCGGCGAAGCCAAGCGCAAGGGCGCGATCCAGGAGGTGCGCGAAGTTTCCTCGCAGTTCCTGCATGCCCTGCAGTTGACGCTCTGGCTGCTTGCGCTTTGCGTCGGCGCCGGCGTCCTGTTCGGAAGCCTGATCAGTCGTTCCATCCGTCGTCCGGCCGATGGGTTGCGCCGCGCGCTCGATGCCTTGAGTGCCGGTGACCTCGATGTCGAGATTCCCTATACCGACTATCCCAATGAAGCGGGCGATCTTGCGCGCGCGATCATCACCTTGCGAGACGAAGCCCGCCAGTTGGCCGGCCAACGATGGATCAAGACCCACGTGGCCTCGATCAGCGGCGAACTGCAGTCCGCCGCCGACATGGGCGAGCTGGCGCACCGGTTCCTGTCGGCCATCGCGCCATTGCTGCACATCGGCCATGCCGCTCTTTACAGCCTTGACGAAGAGGCCAGCCAACTGCAACGCGTGGCCCACTATGCGGCAGAGCAGTCGCCGCGGACGTTGCGCCTGGGCGAGGGGCTGGCGGGCCAGTGCGCGACGGAGCGGGCGCCGATCGTGCTGGGCTCGCCGCCTGCCGGCTACCTGCGCGTGGGTTCATCGCTGGGCGAGAAGGCGCCGGCCGATATCCTCCTGCTGCCCGTGTTGCGCAACGAGCGCCTGTTCGGCGTGGTCGAGCTGGCAAGCCTGTCCGCCTTCGATGCGGTCCAGCGCGAGTTGCTCGATGACCTGATGCCGATCCTCGCCACCAGCATGGAGATCCTCGAAAGCACGGTCAGCACGCGACAGCTGCTGGAAGAAAGCCGTCGCCAGGCGGAGGTGACGGCGCTGCAGGCGGCAAGCCTCAAGGCGCAGACGATCGAGCTGGAGGCACAGCAGCGCACCATCGAGGCGGCGAGGGCGTGGTATCTCGGCATCATCGAGTCGGCGCCCGACGGCATGATGATCGTCGACGATGGTGGCCGCATCGTGCTGGCCAACCCGAAGCTGGAGGCGATCTTCGGCTACGACAGCGGCGAGCTGCCTGGCGCAGTGGTCGAGCAACTCGTCCCCGCTGCCTCTGGGTTGCCCCATGCCGGTTTGCGCCAGCAGTTCTTCAAGGAGGGCGTGAGCCGCAAGATGGGTGCGGGCAACGTCGACCTGCATGGCGTGCGCAAGGACGGCAGCGAGCTGTCGGTGGAGATTGGCCTGTCGTTCCTCCCCGAGTTCGATGGCCGGGGCACCTGCGTATGCGCCTCGGTGCGCGACGTGAGCGAGCGGCGCGCGATGGAAACGGCGCTGCTGCGCAGCGAAGAGCGTCTGCAGTACATCCTCGATCGCAGCCCCGTCTGCATCGGTGTCGCCACCCATGGACGCATTCGCTTCACCAACCCGCGATTCGTCGAAACCTTCGGCATGCACATGGGCGACGAGGTGATCGGTGCCTACAAGGACCCCGAGGAACGGCTCAGGCTGGGCAAGCGGCTGGAGGCGGGCGAGGCGATCCCGCGTGTCGAGCTGCAGATGTACGACCGCGAGCGGCGGACCCGCGATGTCGTGGCGACCTATGTGCCGATCACCTGGGACGGCGAAACCGGCGTGCTCGCCTGGTTCATCGACATCACCGAGCGCAAGGCGGCCGAGGAAGCCATGCAGCGCTCCAAGGAGATCGCCGAGGAAGCGACGCGCGCGAAGAGCGATTTCCTGGCCAACATGAGCCACGAGATCCGCACGCCGATGAACGCCATCATCGGCATGAGCCACCTGGCCCTGCGGACGAACCTGGACGCGAAGCAGCGCAACTACGTCGAGAAGGTGCATCGCTCGGCGGAAAGCCTGCTGGGCATCATCAACGACATCCTGGACTTCTCCAAGATCGAGGCGGGCCAGATGCACGTGGAGCAGGCCGAGTTCCGGCTCGAGGACGTGATGGACCACATCGCCAGCATCATCGGCCTCAAGGCGGAAGAGAAAGAGCTGGAACTGTTGTTCCAGACGGCACCCGACCTGCCGACCGCGCTGGTCGGCGATCCGCTGCGGTTGGGCCAGGTGCTGCTCAACCTGGGCAACAACGCGGCCAAGTTCACCGAGCGCGGTGCGATCGTGATGGGCGTTGAGCAGGTCGCCCGCGAAGGCGACGACATCGAGCTGCACTTCTGGGTCAAGGACAGCGGCATCGGCATGACGGCCGAGCAGCGCGATCGCGTGTTCCAGTCCTTCGTGCAGGGCGATTCCTCCATCACCCGTCGCTACGGCGGGACCGGGCTGGGCCTGGCCATTTCGCGCAAGCTGGTGGAGCTGATGGGCGGAAAGATCTGGGTGGAGAGCGAGCCGGGCAAGGGCGCAACCTTCCACTTCCATGTTCACCTTGGCGTGCAGGCGGGCGCGCAGGCACAGGTGGAATGGTTCGCCGACGCGTTCCAGGGGCTGCGCGTGCTGGTGGTGGACGACAACGACGCCGCGCGCGACGTGCTTTCGGGCATGGTGCGCGGCATGGGTTTCGACGTGGACGTGGCATGCGGTGGCGGCGAGGCGCTGCGCCTGTATGCGTGGGCCGCCACTCACGGGCGTCCGTACCAGCTGTTGCTGATGGATTGGAAGATGCCCGGGATGGATGGCGTCGAAACCGTGCGGCGCCTGCAGTCCGCCGGAGGCGGCGTGGTTCCACCGGTCGTGATGATCACCGCCTTCAGCGGTGACGAGGCCATGGGCGAGGCTCGCCAGCAGGGCGTGGTGCTGAGCAATGTGCTGGCCAAGCCGACGACGGCCTCGGCCTTGCTCGATGCGTTCGCCCACGCGTTGGGCAAGGGCATCCAGGTCGCCAGGCATGCGGACCAGCAGCGCAGCCGGCACGGCGATGCCGTCGCGGCCTTGTCGGGTTGCCGGATACTGCTGGTGGAGGACAACGAACTCAACCGCGAACTGGCGCAGGAGTTGCTGCGTTCGGCCGGCATCGAAGTCGTCCTGGCCTGCAATGGCAGGGAGGCCCTGGAGCGGCTGGCCGACGATCCGCGCTTCCATGGTGTCCTGATGGATTGCCAGATGCCGGTGATGGACGGCTATACCGCCGCGCGCGAGATCCGCGATCGGCTCGGCATGAAGCGGCTGCCCATCATCGCGATGACGGCCGATACGATGTCCGGCGATCGCGAGAGGGCGCTGGCCTCGGGCATGAACGACCATATTCCCAAGCCGCTGGATGTCGACGGGATGTTCGCCACCATGGCGCGGTGGATCAAGCCCCGGCGGACCACCGACGATGGAGCGGTGCTGAGCGACGCCGGGTCGGACGATGTCCTCCCGGAATTGCCGGGCATCGATCCGCAGGCAGGCCTGCGCATGTGCGGCAACATCCCTTCGTTGTACCGGCGCATGCTGCTGATGTTCCGCAGCAGTTATGCGCACTTCGACCAGCTGTTCCATGAGGCGGAGCATGACGCGGACCCGGGTGCGGCCTGCCGTCTCGCGCACTCGCTGCGCGGCTCGGCGGGGAACGTCGCGGCGCGGGAAGTGGCCGTCGCCGCCGGCGAGCTGGAGCAGGCCTGCCGCGACAACGCCACGCCGGAACAGATCGAACACTTGCTGTCGCAGCTCCTGCAGGCGTTGCGTCCCGTGATGGACGGCTTGGCGGCATTGAAGGCCGGATCCTCCACATGACGCGGCGTGCGGGATTCGGCCGGCGGCTCACCGCGACGATGCGCACGTAGTTGCGCATGGGCGCAGCGGGCACGACGTAGCCGCTCGCCGCAAGCCTGCAAGCCGTAGGTGACGGCAACAAGCGCAAATCCATGGTCCTCGTCTCCGTAGTTTTACGTAGAACGGCTAGGTGGAATTGCGCTTGTTCCACATCGCGCGGGCAACGACCCTGAGCCCGATCCCACGGCCCCAGGCGCCCACCGCCCCACGGCAAGCCTGGCCGGCCCACCCCATCCGTCGAGCTGCCATGAAACGACTCGCGCTTGTTCTCGTTCTGCTGGCGACCGTGGTGGTCGCCCCCGCTCACGCCACGGAAGGTGCCCTCGGGCGCGCGATCACCGGCGTGCAGGCCACCTCATACGCGGGCCTGGTGCCGCCGACGCCTGGTTGGAACTGGGGCCTGGCCTATGCCTACTACAGCGGTTCCATCAGCGCCGCCAAGCAGGTTCCCATCACCGGTGGCGGTGTTTCGCTCGGCCTGAAGGCGGAGTTCCAGCTGCTGAACCTGGCCGGCGTCTACATCTGGAACACCAGGCCGTCGGCCTGGAATTTCGCCACCATGGTCACGGTGCCGTTTGCCTACGTGGATGCGAACGTGAATACGTCGTTCGGCAATTTCTCGCGGGGCCTCAGCGACCACGACAGCGGCCTGTTCGACATGACCTTCGTGCCGGTGATCGCCAGCCATCATTTCAGCCAGACGCAGCACCTGTCGCTCGCGCTCTACATCTATGCGCCCACCGGCAGCTACAGCAAGGGCCAGCTGGCTAACGTCAGCCTCAACAACTGGACGTTCTCGCCCACCGTGGGTTACACGCAGCTGTTCCAGCAGGGTTCGCTGGAGTGGAGCCTCACCTCGGCGGTGGACTTCTACACCAGGAACGACGACACCGATTACCAGAACGGCGCGGTGTTCCGCATCGATTCCCTGCTGGTCAAGCGTTTCCCTTCGGGATGGGGCGTGGGCGCGGTGGGCGGCTGGATCGAGCAGATCGAGAAAGACAGCGGCCCGACCGCCGATCGCCTCAACGGCTTCAAGGGCCGGGCGCTGGCGCTGGGGCCGATGGTGAATTACCTGAAGAAATGGCAGGGCGGCCAGGTGGAGTTTTCTGCGCGCTGGATGCACGAGTTCGACGTGAAGAACCGCCTCGAAGGCAACCCCTTCATGCTGTCGGCGACGATTTCACTCTGACGCCGGGCATCAAGGAGACGCCGTGTCAGTGCGGTTCGTCCGCCGCGTCGTAGATGCACGACAACACCGCCGCCGCCGCCGCGTACAACGTCGCCGGCACTTCCTGCCGCAATCGCAGCGAGGCGAGCAGGGCGGCCATCTGCGGATCGTGGTGCAGCGGAATGCCCAATGCGCGTGCCCGCGCCAGCAGCGTTTCCAGCGATTCGGGTGGCAGCCCGGCCGTGGGGGCGGCGTCGCTCGGCCCGCCGGAAAGACGAAGGGTGACGCGTCGACGGGCGGGAGGCAGCGGCGTGCTCATGCCATGGTCTTCAGCAGGATGGCGCTGTGCGGGCTGCTGGCATGCGGCAGGCCCTGCTGGCAGCTCAACTGGTCGAGGATCAGGCCGGTGGCGGCAAGTTGCTGGCGCAGCGGGCCGAACAGATGCTCCAGCTTGCGCACGGTGCCTGCGCGTTCGGCCCACAGGCGAACGGCAAGGCGCAGGTCGCGCATCTGCAGTTCGCCCTGCACCGGGCCGAGCGCGGGCAGGTCGAGCGTGAAGCCCAGCGTCCACGCGGATGCTTCCTCCGCATCGATGTTGTGCTGCAACTGGATCTGCAGGATGTCCGGGCCGCCATCGCCCTGCAGCGGAATCTCGATCATCCATGCCGGCACCGTGGTGGCTTCCAGCTGCGCCACTTCCACGCGTGCGAGCGCGGCATGCACTTCACCGTGCAGTCGGCTGAGCAATGCGTCGACGTCGTCGTTGAGCAGCTCCGGCGGCAGCGCGATGCGCGGCTGCGGCTGCAGGCCCCGCTGCTGCAGCGGCGGCGGCGTTTCGCTGCCGCCCGAGCTGCTTGCGCGCCGGGCGGGCAGGTAGTCGTCCAGCAGGCTGGCCAGGCGCAGCAGCGCGCCTTTCCAGTCTTCCTGGCTCAGCGCGGCCATGTCCAGATGCGACTGGGCGAGTTGGGATTCGAGGAACAGGCCGCTGCGGCTGATCGCTTCGCGCAGGCCTTCGCCGCGCGTCACCTCGGCCGGCGTGCGCACGACATGCTCGAGCAGGGCGAGCGCCGGGCGAAGGTAGGCAGGCAACTGGCGCAGCGCAGGCCGCTGCGCCAGCGCATCGAGCGTGGCGAGCAAGGGCGCGTAGCCGTTCTGCTGCGGCAGGCGCTCGCGCATCGCCACCTGGATGGCGGGCTCGGGCGTGTGCGGCATGATCACTTCCAGCTGCGGCTGCGCGCCCAGCGTGAGCACGCGCACCTGGAACTGCGACGGCAGCTGGCTGCGCGGCGCCTCGGCTTCGACCGCCAGGGCGCCTATCTGCAGCACCATCATGCCATCCGGGTTGAGTCCCAGCGGCCGCGCGGCCAGCACCGTGCCGATGCGCCAGCTCTCGGCAGCACTGCCGGAAGCGGCGCCGGCCCAGGTGAGGGCGGCAAAGCTGGTGGGTTGGATGACCAATCGAGACTCCTTGCGGACAAGGGAACCGCGCGCGTCCCTTCCGTGCCCTGTTGATCGGCCGATCCGGCAGGAACTTGAGGGCCTGCCTTTGTCGGGCCCGTCACAGGTTTTCGGGGCGGCGAAATCGCTAAAGCAGTCGCCGATATGGCCGATAAGCACCCCGTAGACGCCCGTGGGGCGCAGCGAGGACAGGCCATGGGAAGCAAGTCGAACCCACAACGCAAGGCTGGCGAGGCGCGCGTGATCGCGCTGCCCGCGGATTTTCGCCTGACCGAGCTGGCCGACGTGAAAGCCGGCCTGCTCCAGGCACTGGAGGCGGCTTCCGTCGAGATCGACGGCGCAGGCGTGGAGCGCGTGGACACCGCCGCGCTGCAGCTGCTGCTGGCGTTCCGGCGCGCGGCTTCCGCGCGGGGTCTGCCGGCCTCCTGGTCGGGCGTGAGCGAAACGATGCGTGACGCGGCAGGCGTGCTTGGCCTGACGCAGGCACTGGAATTGCCGGCAACCATGCCGGCCTGAAACTGAGGTGGAAGATGGCAAAGATTCTTGCAGTGGACGATTCGGCTTCGATGCGCGGCATGGTGGCCTTCACGCTACGCGGCGCCGGTCATGACGTGAGCGAAGCCGAGAACGGCCAGCTCGCGCTCGACGCCGCCCGTGGCGGTCGTTACGACCTGGTGCTGGCGGATGTGAACATGCCGGTGATGGACGGCATCAGCATGGTGCGCGAGCTGCGCACCATGCCCGAATACAAGGGCGTGCCGATCCTGATGCTGACCACCGAGTCGCATACCGACAAGAAGATGGAAGGCAAGGCTGCCGGCGCCACCGGTTGGCTGGTGAAGCCGTTCGACCCCGAACAGCTGCTGGCCACCGTCAAGCGCGTGCTGGGCTGAAGCTCCAGCCTCCTCGATCCGAGGGAGTGCGGGCTCAGCCCCGCTCCCTCTGGGAGAGAGGGTGCCGGGCTTGCGCAACCTTCAACGGAGCGCTCCGCCCGCACCCTCATCCGCCTGCCGGCACCTTCTCCCGACGGGAGAAGGGTTTCGATCTGCAAGTCACCGTTCCGTTAGAGAAGCATCCCCATGAGCAAGGCCGGTCTGGCGCAGTTCCAACAGGTGTTCATCGAAGAGAGTCTGGAAGGACTCGACACGATGGAGTCGTCGCTGCTCGCGCTCGACAACGGCGGTGATGGGGAGCTGGTGCACACCATTTTCCGCGCGGCGCATTCGATCAAGGGCGGCGCGGCGACCTTCGGTTTCCCGGAGATCTCCTCGTTCACCCACGAGGCCGAGTCGCTGCTGGACGAGGTGCGCAGCGGCAAGCGCGCCATCGACGCCGCCATCATCGAAGTGATGCTGCGCGCGGTGGACTGCCTGCGCGGCATGTTCGCCCGCGCCCAGGCCGGTTCGCCGCTCAACGATGCCGTCGCCGAGAGCCTGCGCAACGAACTCGCGGCCCTGATGGGCCGGGGTGCGCCCGCCGGCGGCGTGCAGGCGCGGCGCAACGTGGACCAGGCCGATGCCTGGACCATCCGCTTCCGTCCGCATGCGGGCATGCTCGCGGGCGGCAACGAGCCGCTGCGCCTGATCCGCGAACTCGCCGGTATCGGCGAGCTCACGGTGACGCCCGAACTGGATCGCGTGCCCGAATTCGCCAAGCTCGAACCCACCGAGTGCCACCTGGGCTGGACCATCGAACTGAAGGGTCCGGCCAAGCGCGCCGACATCGCCGGCGTGTTCGACTGGGTGGAGGGCGAGTGCGATCTCGCCATCGAGGCGAAGCACGTCGTGGCCGAGGTGGCGCCGGCGGCCGCCGCAACGCCTGCCGCGCCCGCCGCCAGCGTCGCCGATGCCGGCGCGGTGCGCGCGCAGCGCGAAGCCAGCGCGGAATCCAGTTCGGTACGCGTGTCGATCGACAAGATCGACGGGCTGATCAACCTGGTGGGCGAGCTGGTGATCACCCAGTCCATGCTCGACACCTTCCGCGAGGGCGGGATCGATGCCGCCCGCATGGCCGTCCTCGAACAGGGCCTGGCCCAGCTGGCGCGACACACGCGCGAGCTGCAGGAAAGCGTCATGGGCATCCGCATGCTGCCCATCGCCTCCGTGTTCAACCGTTTCCCGCGCATGGTGCGCGACATCAGCCAGAAGCTCGGCAAGCAGGTGAAGCTGGAGCTGGTGGGCGAGCAGACCGAGCTGGACAAGACGGTGCTGGAGAAGATCGGCGATCCGATGGTGCACCTCGTGCGCAACGCGATCGACCATGGCCTGGAGACGCCGGACAAGCGCCGCGCCGCGGGCAAGGGCGACACCGGCACGCTGACGCTGGCCGCCTCGCACCGTGGTGGCAACATCGTGGTGGAAGTGTCCGACGACGGCGCGGGCCTCAACCGCGACGCCATCGTGGCCAAGGCGGTGCAGCGTGGCCTGGTCGCCAGCGGCGAAGGCATGAGCGATGACGCCGTGGCCGAGCTGATCTTCCAGCCGGGCTTCTCCACCGCGGCCGTCACCACCGATCTTTCCGGCCGTGGCGTGGGCATGGACGTGGTTCGCCGCAACGTGGCCGACCTCGGCGGCACCGTCACCATCCGCAGCACGCAGGGCAAGGGCAGCGTATTCACCATCACCCTGCCGCTGACACTGGCGATCATCGATGGCCTCACCGCCGCCGTGGGCGACGAGCGCTACATCGTGCCGCTGGTGTCCATCGTGGAGTCGGTGCAGCTGAAGGCCGAGGCCGTGCGCAGCGTGGCCGGCGGCGGCGAGCTGTTCCGCTTCCGCGGCGAATACCTGCCGGTGATCCGACTGCATGACGTGTTCGGTTGCGGCGAGGCGATCCAGGCCATCGACGAAGGCCTGATGGTCGTGGTCGAAGGCGAGGGTACCCGCGTGGGCCTGTTTGTCGATGGCCTTATCGGCCAGCAGCAGGCGGTGGTGAAATCGCTCGAGGCGAACTATCGCCGCGTGCAGGGCATTTCCGGCGCCACCATCCTCGCCGATGGCTCGGTGGCGCTGATCGTGGATATCGCTGGCCTCGTGCGCCTGCAGAGTCGACGCAAGGCGGCCTGACCCAGGCCTGGTCTTCCACGGCGATGCCGATGTCGATCGGCGTCGCCGCCCCGGACAAACCCGGACAAGTCGCGACAGGAAGCCGCGGCCGCTGGCTTGCGGCCAGCGAATGGCAGTGCAGGGAATGAATCCGGGCCATCGCAGAACCGCCCATTTCATTTCTGAAGGTTGCAGACCATGACATCGCCGCTTCGTTACCTCGATCAACTCAGCCTTGCCGCGAAGGTGTGGCTGGTCATCGCCTTCGTGGTGGCGGGGTTGGCGGCGCTCACCGTCGTGTCCGCGCTCGACAGCCGTCGCCTGCAGATGGCGGCCCGTGTCAGCGCGCTCAGCGATGAAGTGAACACGGCCATCTCCTTGCTCGACAGCTATCACGCGCGCGCCCTTGCCGGCGAAATGACCGACGAAGAGGCCAGGAAGCGCGGCCTGGCCGCCGTGGCGAAGCTGCGCTGGAACAAGGGCGCCGGCTACGTGTTCGCGTTCGATTCGAACTTCATCATGCAGATGCATCCCATCATGCCCAAGCGCGTGGGCATGACGATTCGCGACGAGGCGGATTCGCAAGGCACCTTCATGTATCGCCACATGATGGAAGCCGACCAGCGCGACGGCTTTGGCGCGACCGAATACATGTGGCCGATGCCGGGCGGCAAGCAGGACGAGCACAAGATCACCTATACCACCTGGTACAAGCCGTGGGACCTACACGTGGCCTCCGGTGCGTACTTCGTGGACATCAACGCGCAGTTCCGTCACGCACTGATGATCAGCCTGCTGGAAGCGGCGCTGGTTGGCCTGCTGGTGATCGGCGTGGTGTGGCGCTCGATGCGCAGCATCCGCCAGAGCATCGGCGGCGAACCGGCCTTCGCGCTGGCGATGGCCGCGCGCATCGCCGACGGCGACCTGGCCGGACACGGCGACGTGCACTTCCGGGAGGGCAGCATGCTGCACGCGCTGGAGCGCATGCGCACCAAGCTGGTGGAGATCGTGAGCGAAGTGCAGCAGGGCTCGCAGATCGTCTCGACGGCGGCGCAGGAGATCTCGCGCGGCAACGACGATCTCTCGCATCGCACGCAGGAGCAGGCTTCCAGCCTCGAAGAGACGGCGGCATCGATGGAAGAGATGACCTCCATCGTGCGCCAGAGCGCCGACAACGCCAGCCACGCCGACCAGCTCGCCCGCAGCGCGCGGACGCAGGCCGAGCGCGGTGGCGAGGTGGCCGAGCGCACCAGTGGGGCCATGCGTGAGATCGAGGCGGCCAGCCGCCAGATCACCGAGATCGTCAGCCTGATCGACGAGATCGCCTTCCAGACCAACCTGCTGGCGTTGAACGCCGCGGTGGAAGCGGCGCGTGCCGGCGAGCAGGGCCGCGGCTTCGCCGTGGTCGCTACCGAAGTGCGCCACCTCGCCCAGCGGAGCGCAGGCGCGGCCAAGGAGATCAAGGCGCTGATCGGCGACACCGTGGAGAAGGTGCAGGCCGGTTCGGTACTGGTGGACGAGTCCGGCCAGGTATTGGCAGGCATCGTGCAGAGCGTGAAACAGGTGACCGACATCGTGGCCGAGATCGCCGCGGCCAGCCAGGAGCAGTCTTCCGGCATCGACCAGGTCAACCGCGCCGTGATGCAGATGGACGAGGTGACCCAGCAGAACGCCGCCTTGGTGGAAGAGGCGGCCGCGGCAGCCCGCGCCATGCAGGAGCAGGCCGACGAGCTGGAGCGTCAGATCCGCTACTTCCGGCTGCAGGAGGGCGCTGCGAAGACCGCACCGGCTCGACCGGCCCGGTCACGCCTGCCGGCACCGGGCGCCGCCCCGAAGGCCGCACCCCAGCTGGCCACGGCCGGCGGCTGGGCGGAGTTCTAGGCAAAAAAAAACACGCCCCCTTGTGGGAGCGCACCCTGTGCGCGAGCGCGCGCGCGCGC
>NZ_BCPR01000043.1 GCF_016586165.1 Dyella sp. EPa41
CCAAGACGCTCAAGCCCAAGCAGCGGCGCGCGACGGCGATGGCGCTGTTCTCCACCTTGGTCGGCACGCTGGCGATGGCGCGAGCCGTGGCCGATGCCGACGCCTCGGATGACATCCTCGCCGCGGGGCGCAAGGCCGCGCTGGCGCTGGTTGCGGCCAGCTAGGCCTCCACTCGCTTTCTCCCCTTCGGCAACCGCCCGGCTTCCGGCGGTTGCCGGCGCGGTGCCTGGCCGGGCAAAAAGCCGTTGACGCCATCGTCACAAAAAGTCGCTTGCATTCTGCAAGTCGGTATTTATATGATGATCATCATCTAAAGACGGAGCGAGGCTCCCCTTCATGAACCGCAAGAGCCTGGAAGGCATGCAATGCCCTGTGGCACGCAGCCTGGAGCGGGTCGGCGATGGATGGAGCATGTTGATCCTGCGCGATGCCTTCTACGGCATCCGCCGCTTCGACGATTTCGTGCAAAGCCTGGGCATCGCGCCGAACATCCTCAGCCATCGCCTGACGAAACTGGTGGCGGCCGGATTGCTGGAGCGCCGCGCGTACAGCACGCGTCCGGCGCGCCACGAGTACGTGCTCACCGACCAAGGCCGCGACTTCCGGCCGGTGCTGCTGGCGTTGATGGCCTGGGGCAACCGGCACTTCGCGCCCGAAGGGCCGAGCATCGTGCTGACCGACACGTTGACCAGTGAACCGGTGGAACTGGCACTGGTGGACCTGCGCACCGGCGAACCGATCACCCGGGGTCGCCACACCATCACCGCCGGCGCCGTCGCCAACGAGCGCACGCGCGCCAACGTCGAATTCAGGAACGCGCGTCTCGCCGCGGACCGGCACTGACTCACCTATCCCCACATCTTCCTGGAGTCCATCCCATGAACAGCATTGTCGCCGAGCGGGCGGACGCGCCCGCCATTCCCATCGCCGAGCCACGCAACAAGCGAAAGCGGATCGTGCGCGCCCTGGCAGGCGTGGCGGTGGTCGCCGCCGTGATCTATGGCGTGCACTGGTGGAGCGTCGGCCGCTTCATCGAAGACACCGACGACGCCTACGTCGGCGGTGACATCACGGTGGTCGGCCCGAAGGTGTCGGGCTACATCGCGCAGCTCGCCGTGACCGACAACCAGGCCGTGCATGCCGGCGACCTGCTGGTGAAGATCGACGACCGCGACTATCGCGCCGCTGTCGCCAAGGCCGAAGGTGCCGTGGCGGCGCAGCAGGCGCTGCTGACCAACCTCGATGCCAACGAGCGCCTGCAGCAGGAAGTGATCCACCAGGCGCAGGCCGGCGTGCTCGCCGCGGACGCGGAAACCCTGCGCTCGCAGCAGGACGAGGCGCGCTATCGTGACCTCTCCAGCCGCTCCGCCGTCTCCATCGAAAGCGCACAGCGCGCCGACGCCACCTTCAAGACCGCCAGGGCCGCCTCGACCAAGGCGCAGGCCGCCCTGATGGCCGCGCAGCGGCAGATCGACGTGATCGAGTCGCAGAAGCTGCAGGCCCGCGCCGCACTGGAGCAGGCCAAGGCCGAGCTCGATATCGCGCGCCTCAACGAGGGCTATACCGAATTGCGCGCACCGTTCGATGGCGTCATCGGCAACCGTCGCGCCCGCGTCGGCGCCTACGCCGCGGCTGGTTCGCAGCTGCTGTCGGTGGTGCCGGCGCATGGCCTGTGGGTGGATGCCAACTTCAAGGAAGACCAGCTCGCCCGCATGCAGTCGGGGCAGGCCGTGAACGTGCGCGCCGACGTGATGCCCGGGCGCGTGTTTCACGGCCATCTCGCCAGCCTGGCACCGGCGACCGGCGCGCAGTTCAGCGTGCTGCCGCCCGAGAACGCCACCGGCAATTTCACCAAGGTCGTGCAGCGCGTGCCGGTGCGCGTGATCCTCGACGGTCATGACGACACGCTCGGCGTGCTGCGCCCGGGCCTGTCGGTGGTGGCGGAAGTGGATACCCGTACCGTTCGCGAGGCCGCCACGCCATGAACGCCACGGCTTCGGCCATGCGCTTTGCGGCGCCGGTGGATCCGGCGACGCTGGGCATGACGCAAAAAGTGTTCGCCTTCGCCAGCATGTGCGTGGGCATGTTCATCGCATTGCTGGACATCCAGATCGTCTCCGCCTCGCTGCGCGACATCGGCGGCGGCCTTTCCGCTGGCGCCGACGAAACCGCATGGGTGCAGACCAGCTACCTGATCGCCGAGATCGTGGTGATTCCCTTGTCCGGCTGGCTGTCCAAGGTGTTCTCCACACGCTGGCTGTTCGCGGCGTCCGCGCTGGGCTTCACCCTCGCCAGCCTGCTGTGCGGCGCCGCCTGGGACATCCAGAGCATGATCGTGTTCCGCGCGCTGCAAGGCTTCCTCGGCGGCTCGATGATCCCGATGGTGTTCACCACCGCGTTCGTGTTCTTCCACAACAAGCAACGCGTGATCGCCGCGGCCACCATCGGCGCGATCGCCTCGCTGGCGCCCACGCTGGGGCCGACGCTGGGCGGCTGGATCACCGATCACGCGTCATGGCACTGGCTGTTCTACGTCAACCTGGTGCCCGGGATGTTCGTCGCCATCGCGGTGCCGCTGCTGGTGAACATCGATTCGCACGACTACTCGCTGCTGCGCCACGCCGATTACCTCGGCATGGTGTTGCTCGCCATCTTCCTCGGCTGCCTGGAATACACGCTGGAAGAAGGGCCGCGCTGGAACTGGTTCAGTGACCAGACCATCCTCACCACGGCATGGTTGTCCGGGCTCGCCGGCGTCGGCTTCGTGCTGCGCAGCCTCACCTACGATCATCCGGTGGTGGACCTTCGCGCGCTGCGCGACCGCAACTTCGCGCTCGGGTGCCTGTTCTCCTTCGTCACCGGCATCGGCCTGTTCGCCACCATCTACCTCACGCCGCTGTTCCTTGGTCGCGTACGCGGCTACAGCGCGCTGGAAATCGGCGAGGCGATCTTTTCCACCGGCGTGTTCCAGATCCTCACCATCCCGCTGTACTCGTTCCTCGCCACGCGGTTCGACCTGCGCTGGATCATGATGGCGGGCCTGGCGTTGTTCGCCGTGTCGATGTGGGACTTCACGCCCATCACCCACGACTGGAGCGGAAACGAGCTGTTGCTGCCGCAGGCGCTGCGCGGCATGGCGCAGCAACTCGCGGTGCCGCCGACGGTGACGCTGACCCTGGGCGGCCTGCCGCCGGCCCGGCTCAAGCTCGCTTCGGGCCTGTTCAACCTGATGCGCAACCTGGGTGGCGCGATCGGCATCGCGGTGTGCGCCACCGTGCTCAACGACCGCACCAACCTGCATTTCTATCGCATGGCCGAGCATCTGAATGTCGACAACGAGCCGATGAACCGGTGGCTGGCGCAGGCCGGCGCTCATCTGGCCGAGCTCGGCTCGAACACCACCGAAGCCGGCAACAGTGCGTTGCACCAGCTGTGGCAGCTCACCTACCGCGAAGCCCAGACGCTGTCCTACGCCGATGCCTTCCTCGTGATCATGGCCTGCTTCGTCGTCGCGACGGCGCTGGTGCCGCTGATGCGCAAGGTCGCCCCGCCGGCCGGTCCGTCCGCGGATTCGCACTGATTCGAACCGTTCCCCATCCCCCTTGTTAGCCGAGCCCCTGGCTCAGGACATCCTCATGAACACCACGCTGTCGTCTTCTTCGGTCGCCCGTTCGCCGTGGTCGCGGACGTCGCGTCACTTCACCCTTCGCCTGGCGGCCATGGTCGCCGCCATCGCGGGGCTCGCCGGCTGCATGGTCGGCCCCGATTACGTTCGCCCCGAAGTGAAGACCAACCCGGGCTACGCGAGCCAATCGATGCTGGAAGCGCGGGGCGTCTCTCGCCCCGCGCCCGCACTCGATGCCTGGTGGACCGGCTTCGACGATCCCGAGCTCAGCCTGATCATCGGTCGCGTGATGACGCAGAACCTCGACCTCGCCGCCGCGATGGCGCGGGTCGACCAGGCGCGCGCCATCGCACGCGAGGCAGGTGCGCAGCTGATGCCGCAAGGCAGTCTCGACGCGCAGGTGGCGCGGGAGTACCAGTCGACCAAGAGTCCCCTGGGTGAACTGGCCAGCCACGAGCCGGGCTACAAGCGCACGCAGACGCTGGAAAACATCGGCGTGGGCGCCAGTTGGGAGCTGGATCTGGCGGGCGGCCTGCATCGCGGCGCCGAAGCCGCGCAAGCCGAAGCGGAAGCCGCCGAAGCCGACCAGGACGGCGTGCGCGTAATGGTCGCCGCCGAAGCGGCCGACAGCTATTTCCAGGCGCGTGGCGCGCAGGAACGCCTGCACCTCGCGCAGCAGCAGATCGATACCGAAGCGCAGCTGGTGGACCTGGTGAAGGTGCGGCTTGCCGGTGGCCTCGCCACCTCGCGTGAACTCGCCCAGGCCCAGGCGCTGCTGCTGCAGGCGCGGGCCACGTTGCCGCCGTTGCGCATCACGCTCGCGCAACAACTCAATCGCCTTGACGTGCTGATGGGGGCGGCGCCCGGCACTTACGCGGCGGAATTGCAGGCGCCGGGCGCCACCTACACCGTGCCCGCGGTCGGCGCGGATGGTGGCCCGCAGATGCTGTTGAGCCGGCGGCCTGACGTGATCGCCGCCGATCGCAAGCTTGCCGCGTCGAACGCACGCATCGGCGTGGCCACGGCCGAGTACTACCCCAAGGTATCGCTGGGTGCCTTGCTCGGTTTCGAAAGCCTGCACAGCGGCTCGCTGTTCTCTTCCGCCGCGTTCCAGCCGCAGGCCCTGCTTGGCCTGCACTGGCGCCTGTTCGATTTCGGCCGCGTCGATGCCGAGGTGGCGCAGGCCAAGGGCGCCAACGCCGAAGCGCTCGCGCAATACCGGCAGTCGATGCTGCGCGCCACCGAAGACGTGGAAAACGCCATCGTCTCGCTGGCCGAGCTGGAGTCGCAGCACCGCGAACTCACCGACGAGGTGGCTGCACACCAGCAGGCGCGCGATGCCGCGCAGGATGCGTACAAGGGTGGTGCCGTCAGCCTGATCGAAGTGCTGGACGAGGATCGCCAGTTGCTCAGCTCGCGCGACCAGCTTGCCCGCGTGCACGCGGACGATGCGCGTGCCGCCGTGGCCATGTTCCGCGCGCTCGGCGGCGGTTGGGCCGGCAGCGCCAGCGGCGCCAACGCGGTGGCGCAACGCTGACGCCGACGGAGCCTCAAGGCTGGGCAGGCTGCGCGCTCGCGCGCGGATCGTAACCGGTCATCAGGGTCTGCTGATGCGCGGGCAGCTTGCGCAGATCGGACACCTTCGACGCGGTGACGGCGGCACCCCGGTTGCCCCAGCTGGAGCGCACATAGGTCAACACGTCCGCGATCTGCTGGTCGCTCAGGCGATCGCGGAAGGCGGGCATGCTGAACTGCGCAGGCGCGTCGCGACCGGAGGGCATGGTGCCGCCGTGCAGCACCAGTCGCGCCAGCGACGTCGGGTCGGGCGCATTCACCGAGGGGTTGCCGGCGAGCGAGGGAAACACTTCACCGTAGCCGTGGCCGTCCGTGCGATGACAGGTGGCGCAGTTGTCCACGTAGAGCAGGGCGCCCGGCTTGTCGGTGGTGCCGGCGTACAGCGCGCTGCGCGTCGCCTGGTCATAGGTGATGGCCGTCTCCTCGCGGGCCGGAGGAAGCGACTTGAGGAAATGCGCGATGGCGGCGAGATCCTCGTTGCTCATGTACTGCGTGCTGTGCTGGACCACGTCGCTCATGCCGCCAAAGATGGCGCTGCGCGCCGAGCGGCCGTTCTTCAGCAGTGCCACCAGTTCTTCCTGGTCGACGCTGCCCAGCCCGCTGGCCAGTTCACCGCGCAGGCTGGGCGCGACCCAGTTGTCGTTGACGCCACCGCCGAGGTACGCGTTGCCGTCGCCGGGCGATAGCGCTTTTTCCTGCAGCGTGAAGGCACGCGGTGTGTGGCATGCGCCGCAGTGACCCAGGCCTTCCACCAGATACTGGCCGCGGGCGAGCGCGGCGTCGCCGGTGGCCGCCGTTTCCACGGGGGCGACTTTCGGCGCGAACAGCCAGCGCCAATAGGTGAGCGGCCAGCGCATCGACAGCGGCCAGGGAATATCCTCGCGGTGGTTGGCCTGTTCCACCGGCGCCACCCGATGCATGAAATACGCATACAGCGCCTGGATGTCGCCATCGCTCACCTTGGCATACGACGGATACGGCATCGCCGGATACAGCGTGTGGCCCGCCGCGTTGATGCCGCGACGCACCGCCCGCTCGAACTGCCCATAGCTGTAGTTGCCGATGCCGGTCTGCGGGTCGGGCGTGATGTTGGTGCTGTAGATGGTGCCGATCGGCGAGGCGATGGCGAGCCCGCCGGCATACGGCTTGCCGCCGGGCGCCGTGTGGCAGGCCGCGCAGTCGCCCAGGCGCGCCACGTACTCGCCCTGCTTCATCAACTCGTCGTTGGGCGCCGGCGCCGTGGCCGACGCGTCGCCACCGCCGCCCTGGAACAGCAGTGTGGCGACCCATGCCAGCGCCACCAGCACGATCAGCACCAGGACGGCGCGCAGGATGCCACCGCCGCCACGCCGATGCCGGGCCGCGGCGTTCATGCCTGCACCAGCGGGCCGGGGTTCTTCAGATAGGTCTCACGCAGGGCTTTCGCCGACATGTAGGTGAGGCCGCCGATGAGACCGGTGGGGTTGTAGCCCAGGTTCTGCGGAAACGCCGAGGCGCCGGTGACGAACACGTTGTGCACGTCCCAGCTCTGCTGGAAGCGGTTGAGCGCGCTGGTTTCGGGTGACGCGCCCTGGATCACGCCGCCGGTGGTGTGCGTGGTCTGGTACTGCCGCACGTCATAGTGGTCGCCCGCCTTGCGGATGGTCTGCGAGGTCTGCTTCGGCTTCATCGCATCGGCGATTTCCTGCGCGCGGTCGGTCAGGAAGCGCGTCATCTTGTATTCGTTGTCGTGCCAGTCGAAGGTGAGGCGCAGCAGCGGGAGGCCGAAGCTGTCCTTGTAGGTCGGGTCAAGATCGAGATAGCGATCGCGATACGCCATCACCGAGCCATGCGTCTGCACGCCGGTGGTATGCAGGTAGCTGTCCTTCGCCGCGCGTTTCCACTTCTCGCCCCAGCCCGGCGTGCCCGGCGGCAGCAGCAATTGCTGGATGGGGCGTCCGCCCGTCTGTCCACCCAGGATGTAACCGCCGCCGACGAAACCGTGCGGCCCGTGATCGAAGTGGTCGGAGTTGAAATCGTCGATGATCTCGTTGCCGCCCGAGCCCGCGCCGATGAAGGGATTGATCGCCACGTCCTTGTCGTAGAAGACGGTGACGTTGCTCATCATCTGGTACGCGTAGTTCTTGCCGATCACGCCCTTGCCCGTGTTCGGGTCATACGGCGTGCCGATGCCCGAGAGCAGCATCAGCCGCACGTTGTGCATCTGGAACGCGGCCACGATGACCAGGTCGGCCGGCTGTTCCACCTGCTGGCCCTGCGCATCGATATAGGTGACGCCGGTGGCGCGCTTGCCCGTGTTGTCGAGGTTGACCTTGATGACGTGGCTCTGCGTGCGCAGCGCGAAATTGGGCTTGCGCATCAGCACCGGCAGGATCGTGGTCTGCGGCGACGCCTTGGAATACATGAAACAACCGAAGCGTTCGCAGTAGCCGCAAAGGTTGCACGGGCCGAGGCGCACGCCGTGCGGGTTGGTATAGGGCTGCGAAGCGTTCGAGGACGGTTGCGGAAAAGGCTTGTAGCCGCGAGAGCGCGCCGCGTCGGCGAACAGCCTGGCGCCGTAGTTGCTGGCCACCGGCGGGTTGGGATACTCGCGCTTGCGCGGTCCCTCGAACGGGTTGCCGCCTTCCCTGATCTCGCCGTTGAGGTTGCCCGCGCGGCCGGAGGTGCCGCACAGGTATTCGAACTGCTCGAGGAAGGGTTCCAGCTCGTCGTAGGTGACGCCGTAGTCCTGGATCTGCATGTCCTCCGGCATGAACTTCGCGCCGTAGCGCTGCCGGTTGTGGCTTTCGAACACCAGATCTTCCGGTGACGGGCGATAGTGCTGGCCGTTCCAGTGGATGCCCGCGCCGCCCACGTTGTTGCCGAGCAGGAACGAGCCGTATTGCCGGTACGGCACCGCCGTTTCGGTGAGCGCGTGGCGAATGGTGATGGTCTCTTTCGCCAGCGGCTGGAACAGCTCGCCGCGGATGCCGTAGGCGAGTTCGTCGGCGTTGTGCGGATAGGTGAAATCGGGCGAGGTATCGCGGTAGGCACCTCGCTCCAGGGCGAGCACGTTGAGGCCGGCCTCGGTGAGTTCCATGCCCATGATCGCGCCGGTCCAGCCGAAGCCGACGATCACCACGTCGACCGGTTTCATGCGGATCATGCCTTGTCTCCCTGGATGGACACGGGGCCAAACGGATAGACCTTGCCCGGCTGTTCGATCCAGTCGGCGTAGTCGGCGCGCGCGCCCGGAAAGCCGATCATCTTCCACGCGCCCATGTGCTTGTTGCCGCCGTACATCGGGTCGGCGAAATAGCCTTCCTTGGTGTTGGTCAGCAATTGCGTGAAGAACGCATTCGCCGGCACCTGGTCCAGCTTGATCTCGCCCTTTTCCAGCTGGTGCAGCACGCCATCGCGGTCCTCCGGCGACAGCGCGGCGAACTTCTTGCCGTGCTGCTTCTGGCACCAGTCGTCGATGGCGGCGATGGCGGTGCGATACATGTCGCGCGGCGTAAAGCGCAGCTGGTAGCCGAGCGTGGGCGGCGTGTCGGGTGCGAACGGACCCTGCATGTACCAGTAGCCGCCGTGGCCGTAGGTGTCTTCCATCTGGCGATCGATGAACTCGGGCACGCCCGCTTCCACCGCGCCGGGTCCATCCTCGTTCGGCGGAATCAGCCGGTCCACGGCGGCCTGCAGGAACTCCCATTCCGCGGCGTTGAAATAGCGCGGCGCATAGGCCGCCGCCGCCGCCGTGGTGGTGCCGGCCTGTGACTGTGCAAGGGCCGAACCGCCGAGCAGGGTGACCGCGGGCATGGCCACCATCGACTGCCGCAGGAAGTCACGACGGGACGGCGAACTAGGCTTGTCCGGCATAGGAGTCCCCCAACACGATCGCGTGGAAATGCAAGCGATGCTGGCGCGCGTCGTGGAAGCAAAACGTGAAGGCAGCGGGTGATGCCTTCCGGGCTTTCACGCGCCGGTGACCGTGGACCCCACCTTATAATTCGCCATGAAGCCGCCGGCGCACGCGCCGATGTCTGGCGGTGCACCGGGCGTATCCGTTGACTCCTCAAGGGCTGGCTCTCGTATGGACACCACTCGCGAACAACGCCAGCTGCGCCTGTCGATCCTTGTCACATTCGTGGTCGGCGTCGCCTGCGTGGCCGTCGGCCTGCTGATGCGTTCGCAGGCGATCGCGTTCGATGGCTTCTACTCGCTGGTCGACGTGGTGCTCACCGGCGGCTCCCTGCTGGTGTCACGGCTGGTATCCAGCGAAGGCAGCCGACGCTTCCAGTTCGGCTACTGGCACCTCGAGCCCTTGATGGTGGTGTTCAACGCCAGCGTGCTCACCGCCATCTGCAGCTATGCCGCCTTCACCGCCCTGCACGACCTGCTTACCGGTGGCCACGAGATCGCCTTCGGCCTCGGCGCCGCCTGGGCGGCGGTGATGGGCGTGGTCAGCATGGGCATGGCTTACCAGATGCATCGCCAGTCGAAGCTGCTGGGCTCGGTGCTGGTGCAACTCGACGCGCGCGGATGGCTGATCGGCGGCTGCATCAGCGTCGCCGTGCTGATCGGCTTTGCGTTGGCGGCCGTCATCAAGGGTGGCACGCTCGACCATTGGACGCGCTACATCGACTCCGCGATCCTGCTGCTGCTCGTCGTCGTGCTGCTGCCGCTGCCGTTGGGTAGCCTGTGGCAGGCCTTGCTCGAAGTGCTGCAGCTGGCCCCCGATGCGCTGGACCAGCGCGTGCGCAGCGTGATGCAGGCGATGGTGCACGAGCGCGGCTACCTCGACTTCACCAGCTACGTGGCGAAGATGGGCCGCATGCGGTTCATCGACATCCACATCCTGGTCGATCCATCGCGTCCCTTGGGCACGATGGCATCCATCGACGAAGTGCGCAGCGAAATCGCCCACCGCCTCGGCAGCGACATCCGGGTGGAATGGCTCACCATCGTGTTCACCGGGAAGCGGGAGTGGATGTAACGGGTATCGCCGTCCTTTTCCTATAGGAGCGCACCCGGTGCGCGACCGTGGGGGTGCGTCGTTACCACTCCGTAGGCTGTTCGGTGTCTCCGTTGTAGGAGCCCACCCAGTGGGCGACCGCAGGGCCACGTCGTTACCGCGCTGTAGGCTTTTCGCGCACTGGGTGCGCTCCTACAGCGATAGTGACGCTCGGCGCACCCGGTGCCGCTCCTACAGGGAGAGAAAATGTCCCCGTTGTGTAGGAGCCCACCCTGTGGGCGACCGCAGGGCCACGTTGTTACCACTCCGTAGGCTTGTCGCGCACTGGGTGCGCTCCTACAGCGATAGCGATGCTCGGCGTACCCGGTGCGCCGTTCCCGCAGGGAGAGAAAATGTCCCCGTTGTAGGAGCCCACCCTGTGGGCGACCGCAGGGCCGCGCCGTTACCACTCCGTAGGCTTGTCGCGCACTGGGTGCGCTCCTACAGCGATAGCGATGCTCGGCGTGCCTAGTGCCGCTCCTACAGGGAGAGAAAATGTCCCCGTTGTAGGAGCCCACCCTGTGGGCGACCGCAGGGCCACGTTGTTACCACTCCGTAGGCTTGTCGCGCACTGGGTGCGCTCCTACAGCGATAGCGATGCTCGGCGTGCCTAGTGCCGCTCCTACAGGGAGAGAAAATGTCCCCGTTGTAGGAGCCCACCCTGTGGGCGACCGCAGGGCCTCGTCGTTACCACTCCGTAGGCTTGTCGCGCACTGGGTGCGCTCCTACAGCGATAGCGATGCTCGGCGTACCCGGTGCCGTCCTGCAGGGAGAGAAAATGTCCCCGTTGTAGGAGCCCACCCAGTGGGCGACCGCAGAACCTCATCATTACCTCGCTGCAGGCTCGTCGCGCACAGGGTGCGCTCCCACAGGGTGAGGGCGCGAGCTCATGCCCGCTTCTGCAACCAATCCCCCAGCTGCTTCAACACCTGGCTTCTCGCCGGCTCCGCTTCATTGAACAGCTCGTGGTACAGCGCGTCGAAGTAGCGCGTGGTGAGGTGGTTGCCGGCCCAGGCGGCGGCGGAGAAGTCGCGGCTGCCGGAGGGGTCGACCAGTTTGTCCGAACCAGCCACCAGCAGCAGGGTGGGCACGGCCAGCCGCGTGGCGTCGCCGATGCAGGTGTCGCCGGTGCGGAAGATGAAATCGGCCAGCCGCGGCGTGATCCAGCCGTGGCGCAGCGGGTCGCCGCGATAGGCCGGTTCGATCTGCGGGTCATGGGAAAGCTTGTCGAACGGCAACCCGTTCGGCAGCGGCAGGTTGGGGGCGACGCGCGCCAGCACGCCGGCCAGGCGTTGCATGAACGTCGACTCCCAGGTCCTCAATGCGGGCGAGGACAGCACCAGGGCCGGCGGGCGGACGCGGCGGTCCAGCACGGCGCGCGCGGCGACCAGGCCACCCATGCTGTGGCCGAGCAGCAGCGGCGGGCGGGGCAGGGCGGCGGCGTAGCCGTTGTAGACGGTGGCCAGGTCTTCCAGCAGGTCGTCGGCGTGGCTCAAGGCGCCCCGCGTGCCCGGCGTGTGGCCGTGGCCGCGCTGGTCGTAACTGCGCACCGAGTAGCCGCGGGTGTGGAACCACTGGGCCAGCCGCTCGTAGCGGCCGCTGTGCTCGCCCAGCCCGTGCACGATCAGCACCGCATCATGCGCGCGCGCGTGCGGCCAGTCCCGCAGGAACAGCGCCTGGCCGTCGGGCATGGTGAGGAGCTGCCCGTCATTGCGGTGGTCGCCCGGGTGGTTCACGCAGTGGCCCCTTCTGGAAAGACCCGGATTCTGCAACAAGCCGGTACGCCATGGCGCATGGGGCGCCAAAAAAAGAAGGGAGCGGCCAGGCCGCTCCCTTCCAGGACCATCGTCGTGCGCGACCCTTAGAAGTCGGCGCGGAACTCCACGCCGAGAATGCGCGGGTCGTTGACGAAGGCGGTGCGGTTGTTGAAGTCGATCGCACCGGTGATGTACTGCTTGTTGGTGATGTTGCGGCCGTACAGGGCGATTTCGCGCTTGCCGAAATCCCAGTTGTAGCCCACGCGCACGCCACCCTCGAGCATCGGCTTGCCGCGGAACTCCTCGGACTGGTACAGGAAGAAGTTCACCTCGCTGCGGTAGCTCCAGTCGGTGTAGAAGAAGAACTCGCCGCTCTCGCCGTACGGGATGCCGTAGCGCGCCGTGAGATTGCCGATCCACTTCGGCGCGTTCGGCAGCGGGTTGCCGTCCACCAGCGCGTTGCCCTGCGCATTGAGCGGGTCGAGCACCGTGCAGCCCGAGCCGCACACGGCCACGGCCAGGTTCGGGTCCTTCAGCTCGGTGTGGTTGTAGCTGCCGCCGGCGGTGAGGATGAAGTTCGGCGTGAGGTACGCTTCCAGGTCGAACTCGGCGCCGTAGCCTTCGGTCTTCTTCGCGTTGATCAGGCGCGTGACGTTGATGTCGCCGCCCACCGCGGTGAGCTGCTCGTTGTGCATGATGTAGTTGTAGACGTCCGCGTTGAAGCGCAGGCGGTTGTCCATGCCGGTGGTCTTCACGCCCAGCTCGTACGAGGTGATCGTCTCGGGCTTGGCCTGCGAGATGAAGTCGGCGAACAGCACGCGGCCCTGCACGCTCGGTGCACGGAAGCCGTTGGCGATGCGGCCGTACACGTTCACGTTCGGATTGAGCGTCCACGTACCGGTCAGGTCGCCGCTCCAGCGCGCGTCATGCGGGTTGGCGCTCAGCGACAGCGGGCCGCCGCCGATCGGCGAGAGGATGCGGTCCACGTGGAAGTCGCGCGAGTCGTGCGAGTAGCGCGCACCGGCGCGCACGTCGAAGCTGTCGGTGAGGCGATAGTCCACCGAACCGAAGCCCGCCCAGGCGCGCGTGGTCTGGCTCTGCACCGCATAGCCGTCCATCGCATGGTTGTTGAGCGTCGCGTAGTCGTAGTTGGCGATCGCGATGTCTTCGTAGAAGTAGTACGTGCCCACCTGCCAGTTCAGCTGGTCCTGCGGATTGCTGGCGAGGCGGAATTCCTGCGTGATCTGGTTGTCATGCGGCAGCGCATCGGCCGTTTCCGACGGGAACGGCGTGACGTATTTGTCCTGGCCCGGGTTGTGCGGGATGGCGATACCGCCGTCCACGTCGCCCAGGCTGTACGTGTCGGCCTTCTCGAAACCGGTGATCGAGGTGAAGGTGTAGTCGCCCAGGTTCCAGGTGAGGTGCGCATTGCTGCCCCACGAGAACAGGTGCTGGCGGTTGCGGCCGTCCTGGTACACGGTGTCGCGCTGGAAGCCCGGCGCGAAGCTGTCGCTGCCCAGCGGGATCGCGTTCGCGCGGTTCACCATCGCGCTGCCGTCCAGCCAGCGTGCGTGCGCGTTGAGCAGCGCGTTGAAACCATCGTTGTCGTACATCGCCTGCAGGCGGATGGCACGGTCGTTATAGCCGCCCAGCGCATCCTTCTCGCCGGTGTAGGCGTTGTCGATCCAGCCGTCGCGATGCTGCGCCAGCGCCGACACGCGGCCCGACCAATGCCCGCCGAGCGAGCCGCCCAGCGCGGCCTCGGCGTTCGCCGTGCCCTTGGTGCCATACGACACGCGCGCATAGCCGCTGGTGTCCTGGCTCGGCTTCACCGAATCGAACTTGATCACGCCGGCCGGCGAGTTGCGGCCGACCCCTGTGTGCCTTGCGGGCCGCGCAGCACTTCCACCTGCTGCAGGTCAAACAGTGGAAAGCCCTTGAGGATCGGGTTTTCCTGCACGATGTCGTCGTACACCATCGACACCGGCTGCGATGCATTGAGGTCGAAGTCGCTGTTGCCGAGGCCGCGGATGTAGAAGCGCGGAAATTCACGGCCATACGAAGTTTCGGCGTACACGCTCGGCGCGCGGCCGGCGAGCTGCAGCACGGTGTCGCCGGACTGGCCGTAGTTGTTCAGCTGCTCGGGCGTGAGCACGCTCATCGACACCGGCACCTTCTGCAGGTTTTCGACGCGCTTTTCGGCCGTCACGTTCACGGTGGCCAGCTCGACAGGCTTGCTGTTCTTGGCGGGCGCGTTCTGTTGCGCCGTCGCGTCCTGTGCGTGGGCGGAGGAGGCAGCACCCATGGCAAGAGCACTGGCAATGGAAAGGGCAAGCACGGCGAAGCGCGTCGGGCTGGCGGCGGTCATTGGAATTTCCCCGGATGATGGAAGGCAACGGCAAACAAGGGCGCCGCGATGAACGTACCAAGGCGTACGGCGGCGTCACGCTATTGTCATCGAAAGAAGGTGGTTAACGAAAGTAAAACTTTTCGCCGGAGCGTTGCCAAACAACCCCGGCGCCCCCATCTCGGGTTACTCTGGAGCCGCCTGCCGGCCACGCCTAAGCCCATGCCACTGCACGATTTTCATCCCGCCGTCGCGGCCTGGTTCCAGGGCGCGTTCAGCGAGCCCACGGCACCGCAAAAAGCCGCCTGGCCGTCCATTCGGGCAGGCCGCCACACGCTCGTGGCCGCGCCGACAGGTTCAGGCAAGACACTCACCGCCTTTCTCGCCGCCATTGATACGCTGGTGCGCGAAGGCGTGGAAAACGGCGGCACGCTGGAAGACATCACTTCCATCGTCTACGTGTCGCCGCTGAAGGCGCTGTCCAACGACATCCGCATCAATCTTGAGGCTCCGCTCGAAGGCATCCGTGCGCAACTCGCCGCGATGGGGCTGCCTGACGTGGATATCCGCACGGCCGTACGTACCGGCGACACCCCGCAGGCCGAACGCAACGGGATGCGCAAGCAACCGCCGCACATCCTGGTGACCACGCCGGAATCGCTCTACATCCTGCTCGGCTCCGAATCGGGCCGGCGCATGCTGTCGGGCACGCGCACGGTGATCGTGGATGAAATCCACGCGCTCGCGTCGAGCAAGCGTGGCGCGCACCTGGCGTTGTCGTTGGAGCGGCTGGAATCGCTGTGCCAGCGGCGCCTGCTGCGCATCGGTTTGTCGGCGACGCAAAAACCCATCGAAGAAGTGGCGAAATTCCTCGTCGGCTCACGCGCCGTTCTCCCTCTCCCTGCCGGGGTACGCGGGGGAGAGGAAGATGTCGTCAACATCATCGACGTCGGCCACACGCGCGAGCGTGATCTCGCCATTGTCGTCCCGCCCGTGCCGCTCGAATCGGTGATGTCCAACGACTGCTGGGAGCTGGTCTACAACCAGCTCGCGCACCTCGTCGAAATCCATCGCACCACGCTCGTGTTCGTCAACACGCGCCGCCTCGCCGAGCGCGTGGCGCGGCATCTGTCCGAGCGCCTCGGCAAGGACGTGGTGGCCGCGCATCACGGCAGCCTCGCCAAGGAGCAACGCCTCGATGCCGAGCAGCGCCTCAAGCGTGGCGACCTCAAGGTGCTGGTCGCCACCGCTTCGCTGGAGCTGGGCATCGACATTGGCGACGTGGACCTCGTGTGCCAGATGGGTTCGCCGCGTTCCATCGCGGCCTTCCTGCAACGCGCGGGCCGCTCCGGCCATGCCGTGAGCGGCACGCCGAAGGCGCGCCTGTTCCCGACCACGCGCGACGACCTGGTGGAATGCACCGCGCTGCTCGACTGCGTGCGCCGTGGCGAACTCGACACCTTGATCCAGCCACCGCAACCGCTGGACGTGCTCGCGCAGCAGATCGTCGCGGAAGTGGCCTGCCAGGAATGGAGCGAAGACGCGCTGTACGACACGCTGCGCCGCGCCTATCCCTATCGCCACCTCACGCGCGAGCAGTTCGACGAATCCGTGCGCATGCTGGCCGATGGCTTCACCACGCGCCACGGCCCACGCGGCGCGTACATCCATCGCGATGCCGTGCACAAGCAACTGCGCGCGCGCCGCAATGCGCGACTCACCGCGATCACCTCGGGCGGCGCCATTCCCGATACCGCCGATTACCTCGTCGTGCTCGAACCGCAGGCCACCATCATCGGCACGGTCAACGAAGACTTCGCCGTGGAAAGCCTGGCCGGCGACGTGTTCCAGCTGGGCAACACCAGCTACCGCATCCTCCGCGTGGAGCGCGATCGCCTGCGCGTGGAAGACGCGCATGGCGTGCCGCCGAACATTCCGTTCTGGCTGGGCGAGGCGCCAGGCCGCTCCAACGAGTTGTCGCACGGCGTTTCGCGCCTGCGCGAAGAGATCGCCACGCGGCTGGACGAAGGCGGCGTGCCCGCCGTCACGCACTGGCTGATGCACACGCTGGGCCTCAACGAGGCGGCCGCGCAGCAGCTGGCCGACTACATGGCCGGCGCCAAGGCCTCGCTGGGCGTGCTGCCCACGCAGGACACCATCGTGTTCGAGCGTTTCTTCGACGAATCCGGCGGCACCCAGCTCATCATCCACACGCCGTGGGGCAGCCGCATCAACCGTGCATGGGGCCTCGCGCTGCGCAAGCGCTTCTGTCGCCAGTTCAACTTCGAGCTGCAGGCCGCCGCCACCGAAGACGCCATCGTGCTGTCGCTCTCCACCAGCCACAGCTTCCCGTTGGAAGAAGTGGCGCGCTACCTGCACTCCAACACTGCCGAGCACGTGCTGGTGCAGGCGCTGCTCGACGCGCCGCTGTTCCCCGTGCGCTGGCGCTGGAACGCCACCACCGCGCTCGCGCTGCCGCGCTTCCAGGGCGGTCGCAAGGTGCCGCCGCAACTGCAACGCATGAAGAGCGAAGACCTGCTCGCCACCGTGTTCCCCGACCAGGTGGCGTGCCTGGAAAACATCGTGGGCGAGCGCCAGATCCCCGATCACCCGCTGGTCAACCAGACCCTGCACGATTGCCTGCGCGAGGCGATGGATGTCGACGGCCTGCTGCACATCCTGCGCGGTCTGGAAGAAGGCTCCATCCGTGTCGTCGCCCGCGACCTCGCCGCGCCCAGCCCGCTCGCCGGCGAAGTGCTCAATGCCGCGCCGTACGCCTACCTCGACGACGCCCCGCTGGAAGAACGCCGCACCCAGGCCGTGCAATCGCGCCGCTGGACCGACGCCGACAGCGCCGACGATCTCGGCCGCCTCGACGAAGACGCCATCGCCTCCGTCCGCGAAGAAGCGTGGCCGCAAGTGCGCAGCGCCGACGAAATGCACGAAGCCCTGGGCATCCTCGGCGGTATCACCCAACAAGAAGTCGACATCCACCACTGGAACGACTGGCTAAACCACCTCGCGAAAAACCACAGGGCGACGCGCCTGACTCCCTCTCCCCTCCGGGGTACGCGGGGAGCGGCCATGGATGGCCGCGGCTTTGAGGAGCGAGGAGAGGGCCGGGGTGAGGGGCCAACCTCGCCCCAGTCCACCATCTGGACCACCGCCGAAAAACTCCCCCAATGGCAATCCGTCCACCCGGACGCCACCCTGCACCCCGCCATCACCGTGCCTGCGGAATACGCCGCGCAACCCTGGTCCCGCGAAGACGCCCTGCTCGAACTCGTCCGCGGCCGCCTCACCGGCCTGGGTCCCGTCACCGTGCCCCAGCTCGCCGCCACGCTGCAGGTGCCCGCGTCCGACATCGACCTCACCCTGCTGCGCCTGCAGTCGGAGGGCTATGTGATGCAGGGCCACTTCACGCCCGGCACGCAGGACCTCGAATGGTGCGAGCGCCATCTGCTCGCGCGCATCCACCGCTACACCATCGGCCGCCTGCGCCGCGAGATCGAACCGGTCAGCCGGCGCGACCTCATGCGCTTCCTGTTCGAGTGGCAGCACGTGGCGCCCGGTGCGCGCCTCAGCGGCCCCGATGCGCTGCCTGCCGTGCTCACCCAGCTCGAAGGCTTCGAGGCCGCGGCCGGGGCGTGGGAAACCGAAGTGCTGCCCGCGCGCATCAACGACTACTCCATCACCTGGCTGGACGACCTGTGCCGCACCGGCCGCATAAGCTGGAGCCGCCTGCGCAGCGGCAACGGCGGTGGCGGCGGCCCGGTGCGCGCCACGCCCATCGTGCTGCTGCCTCGCCGCAGCGTGCCCGCGTGGGCCGGCACCGCCGCGAACGCGGGCGAAGTGCAGGACGTGCCGGTGTCCTCCCGCGCCCAGGCCGTGCTCGACACCCTGCGTGACGAAGGCGCGTTGTTCTTCGACGAACTGATGCACGCCACGCATTTGCTGCGCACCGAACTGGAAGACGCCCTGGGCGAACTCGTCGCTGCCGGCCGCATCACCGCCGACAGCTTCGCCGGCCTGCGCGCCCTGCTGGTGCCCGCCGCCAAACGCGACGCCCATCGCCACCGCCGCCTCCGCAGGCACATGCTCACCGGCGTCGAAGACGCCGGCCGATGGTCGCTGGTGCGCTCGCCAAAACCAATTCTTCTCCCCTCCGGGGAGAAGATGCCCGGCAGGGCAGATGAGGGGCGGGTGCTCGAGAAAGCTTCCCCTGGTGCACCCAGTGCAACAGCCAAAGACCCCGACACCCTGGACCACATCGCCCGCACCCTCCTGCGCCGCTACGGCGTCGTCTTCTGGAAGCTGCTCGAACGCGAAGCCCCCTGGCTTCCCAGCTGGCGCGAACTATTGCGCGTCTACCACCGCCTGGAAGCCCGCGGCGAAATCCGCGGCGGCCGTTTCGTGGAAGGCCTGGTCGGCGAGCAGTTCGCCCTGCCCGAAGCCATCGGTCGCCTGCGCGCCATACGCCAGCAAGAGCCGCAAGGCGAGCTCGTGCTGGTAAGCGGTTCGGACCCGCTCAACCTCGTGGGCACCGTGCTGGCCGGCAACAAACTCCCCGCCGTCGCCGGCACCCGCGTGCTCTACGAAGACGGCGTACCCGTTGCCGCCTGGGTCGCCAGCAAACCGCAATGGCTGGTCGAATCCACCAGTGCCCAGCAGCAGCACTGGCGCAACGCGCTGTTGCGGCGGGCAGACACGCAGCACCTCACCGCCGACACCCACGCCGCCGGCCTCGGCCCGTAAAAAGAAATCGCCCCAAGCTCGTCGCCCCTGCGCAGGCAGGGGCCCAGCGCCCTGGTCATCGGTTATCGCGAACCGCAAGTTTGGCCTTGAAAACAGGCCAAAAACCTCACTCGCTGTAATCCCCGATATAAACCAGCAACCCATCCCGCGCCCGAAACTCGCTGCGCCCGTTCAAGGTAATCGACTGCCCGGCCCGCACCCCGTTGGGCAGGTCCACCGCAAACGTCCCGTCAAAGAGAATGTGCGCCGTCGCCGTTCCATCCCGCTCCTCATAAGTCAGGATCAACTGCCGCCGCGCCGAAAACAGGTAGCTCGAACTCTCGGCCAGGTGCCGCAACTCGTCGGCACCCTGCGTGCGCACGCTCATCACGCCCGCCGTGTAGTTCTCGAACACCACTTCGCGATGCATCGTCGCCAGCATGCCGTCGACGTCCATGCGGTTATAGGCAGCCAGGTACCGCTCGATCAGCTCGCGCATGACGCATCCTTTATCCACAAAGCGCCATCACCCGGCGCGTCGGCGGAAAGTCTACGTCACCCGCGCCGCCAAGCCGAAATCCACTCCGGCGGCCGCGCCCGCCAGGTCGACGCCCACCCCCGCTCCCGCTACCATGACCGCCCCACGCCGGCGCAACGCCGGCAGGCATGGGCCTATAGCTCAACGGTTAGAGCAGGGGACTCATAATCCCTTGGTTCCAGGTTCGAGTCCTGGTGGGCCCACCATATGCCACAAGGATTTAAGGCCAAATCGCCTGCAAGTCCCTTGCCTTGTGGTACAGTTTCGGTACATCGCTGGGATGCGGCAGCTTCATGGCAACCCTCGTAAAGACCCCCTCTGGGACGTGGAAGGCAGTCATCCGTAAGCAGGGATGGCCCACGGCGGCGAAGACTTTCCGCACGAAGCGCGATGCCGAGGACTGGTCGCGCCGCGTCGAGGACGAGATGGTCCGCGGCGTCTTCATCGAGCGCGGCCCCTCGGAACGGACGAATTTTGGAGCGGCGCTCGATCGCTATCTCGCCGAAGTTACGCCAACCAAGAAGGAATCGACGCAGCGCGCCGAACGGCTCAAGGCGGTGCCTCTCCGCACCTTCTTCGGCAAGTACTCCCTCGCTGCGGTCAGTCCCGAACTCGTGGCCAAGTACCGTGACCACCGCATTGCGGCGGGAAAGAAGCCCAACACGGTCAGGCTCGAACTGGCGCTGGCCAGCCACCTCTTCAACACGGTGATCCGCGAGTGGAGGATCGGCCTCGTCCAGAATCCCGTGGCCAGCGTCAGGAAGCCAAGTGCGGGAGAAGGGCGTGACCGCAGACTCTCCAGCAGCGAAGAGAAGCGGCTGCGCTCCGCCGTGTCGGCGTACTCCAACCCGATGCTCCGATGGATCTTCGAGCTAGCCATCGAGACAGGCATGCGATCGTCCGAGATCACCGGCCTGACCATGCGCCAGATCGACATCACGCGCCGCATTGTCCGCCTCAGCAAAACCAAGAACGACAACGCGCGCACCGTTCCGCTCACCCAGAAAGCCAAGGACGTCCTCGCAGCGGCACTGGCGAATCCGGTGAGACCGGATGACTGCGATCTCGTATTTTTTGGTGAGCCGGGAAGAGACGGCAGACGGAGACCGTACAACTTCAACAAGGCATGGCTGGGCATAAAGGTTCAGCTGGGCCTCGGTGACCTGAGATTCCACGATCTACGCCACGAAGCAGTGAGCCGACTCGTGGAAGGGGGCCTCAGCGACCAGGAGGTGGCCGCCATCAGCGGGCACAAGTCGATGCAGATGCTCAGGCGCTATACGCACCTGAGGGCCGAAGACCTCGTGAGCCGCCTTGATGATCTGCGCAAGAGGTAGCTCTCGCAGTCGTCCGCTTTGGCACCCTCCTCTGGAGCCCGGAACCCTGAGTCACATATCGCCGAACGCTCGACTCGCCCTGACAGATGCCGTGAAGCAATGAGGGATTCGCCGTGATCGATCGTGTCGTGACCCTGACCGTGTCATCTCGTGATGCATCACGAACACGCTTCATTTCCGCCGCCAAGGGCGAGAAGCAGGGTGACTACGTGGTCTTCGAGGAGGCAGCCGACCTGGCAAGGCTCCTCACGGAAAACCGCGTCCGGATACTTGAGTCGATGGCAGGCAGGGGAGCGCTTAGCATCGGCCAGATTGCCAGAATGGTCAGGCGCGGCACCCATGTCGTCCAGGACGACATCCAGGCGCTCGTCGACGCTGGGGTAATGGACCAGAACGACAATGGCGTCGAGGTGGCCTGTGGCGCCATCCGCGTGGACTTCTTCATTCACTCCAAGTCGCCGGCCAATGTCGACTAGCGGACGGACAAGGACCGTGTCGTCGCGGCTATCTCAACCCCAGCGCACTTCCCTGCCTTTGGTATAGGAGACTCCAATGGCCAAGTTCCCCGCCATCACTCTGGAAGAGCGCGCCCTCCGGCAGAGGCATGTCGACGGCGCACGCGCCAATGTAGGCCTCTCCGGCTTCAAGCCCGACGAGGCGACCGAAGAACGTGCTCGCCGTTACATCGAGGGCGAAATCACCCTGCAGGAACTTGTCGATCCGCGACACGAAAGCGGCGGAAAGCCTGGAGTGGCGGCGCCATCCTTGAAACGAGAGGATGCGGGCCGCTGAGCAGCCTTTTTTGCGGAGTCTGCAAATTTCGCCGCAGGGATCGCTCGCCATCCACTCCTCGGCCGTAGCACAGACTGTGCTACGCACAGACATTTCCGTGGCACAGCGCGAATGGCTTCGTGACGCTATTTGGCGGGCAGATATACGCGAAACGTGGCACGCCCTTTATGTTCCACTATTGGCTCTGTGCGCCGCGCTGACGTACTGGGGCGTGATTCGCAATTTTGAGCGGGCGCGCACCGAAGCGCGGGACTTTTTCGGAGTCCGAAAATTTCGCATTGGGCGAACCGAGGCGGGGACTTTTTTGCGAAGTCCGCAAATTTCGCGTGGGGTGAACCGAAGCGCGGGACTTCTTCGGAGCCCGAAAATTTCACGCGAGGCGAAGCGAAGCGCAGGACTTTTTCCGGAGTCCGGAAAATTCGTGCAGGAGCCAAACGGCTCGAGCTGTCGATGAGGCCTCAAAGCTGTCGTACAAATTGTCGTACACATATCGTTAGCTGTACGACATTTCAAATGGCTTCAGAACGCCATTTGACAGGGGAATCTGGGCGAAGTGTCATGCATTCCTTTATGTTCCACTATGCGAGTGCTGGGTGCCGCCAGCCTCCCCGAACGCCCTCCCACATGCGGTAAGTCCCACTCGGTCATCTCGTTGCTCAGTCCCTAGTCCGCCGTGATACCGGGGGCAGAGATGTGAAGTAGGGCGGCGGTCTTCTTCAGGAGCTCCCGGGTCTGCTCGGTTGGCGCCCTTTGCTCACCGCGCTTGTGTTGGTCATTCCGCTTTGCAGCCTCCCTCTCTGCGGCAGCTGCCCGGTCTCTGGCCACGCGAACTGCAAGGCGTGGAACAAATTCGCCAGCCCGGGCCTTCCTAGCGATGCCGTTGGCGTATTCGATCGGGGATCCCGCAATTCGACCGGGAATGGCCATCGCTCCAGCCAGCTCATCCACAACCGCCTGAGCGTCGCGGGGATGCAGGTCATGGACCACACTCCAGACTGCATCGCGCTCGTCATTTGTCAGCGACCGGGGATAAGCGATCTCCACGTCCAAATTGCTTGCATCCGTACTACTAGTAGTCCTTTGAGAAGTTCTTTCTGTATTGGTATTTCTTAGGCTCGGAGTCTCCGGTTCCGGCTCAACCGTGCGGGGTTCGGCCGTAAACGGGTTTTCCGTTGACGGTGGAAAGTCCGAGCTACCGGCCCTGCTGCAGGCGCTGTCATCAATGGTCCATACGGTGGTCCCATACCTTCCTTCACACCCTCTGGACTGCTCGATGGTCACATAGCCTGCACGCTGCAGCTCATGGATGGCGGACATCGTGGAGTCACGGCCGTCGAGCTTCTGCTTGGATAGCCTAGATATGTGCAGCTTGTAGGTCTCCGAGAGGGACAGGAGGTAGACAAGCAAACCTGTTGCCTTCCAGCTCAGACGGGAATCTCGGATAAGGTCGTTGTCTAGTGTGGTGAAGTGGCGCTTGTGGCGCCGTCGCAGAACGACGATGTCACTCATGGCACTTATCCAGTGAGCCGCTCAGCGCCGTGACCTTGCTCGTCAAACCGCTCGCTGAGAAGGCGGGCCACATCGATTGTCCTAAACAGGACCCTCCGCCCATAGCGAACACGCGCGAGACGCAGCCTTCGGGAAAACTCTGAGGCCCTGCCAAGGGACACTCTCAGCCCAGCTTCGCTTCGACAGAGTACCTTCGCCACCGCTGCAAGTGTCATGCATGGGCCGTGGATACTGATAAGTAGCTCTTCGGTTGTCATTGCTATCAATCCATGTGGAGGAGTGATTGCAGGCTACGGATAAGAACGCCTAGGATAGGACCATTTTCGGAACAAAGAAGTTGACACTCGGATGATCACGCGTGCGGAGAAGTTCGACATGGATGTCCGACTGCTCCGGCCCTTCAAGGGATGTGATCCCGAACTCGCACTCGCCGTCAAAGGCTTCCGCGCGTCGCTCACGCCTTCCCACAGCCTGACCTCGAGGCGATATTCAATCCGCGGTCTCTTTCGACGTCATCTCGATGAACCATTCGGGCGCATCCTGAAATTGATCAGTAGTTGGCCCGACCTGCGGAGACTCCTGCCAGACCTTTTTTCAGACGTACTGGTGGAAGGCACAATCAATCATCCTTGGATCCCACTCGGCAAAAGGCCGGTGAAGTCGTTTATTGCCACGGACTTGTCGGAACTTGGGTCTCCAGTCCGCCCGGTGGGCGTGCTTCCCGACGGAAGATCTGTGTTGAAGGAAGCAACCCGGCCCAACTGGATTGCGGAAGTCGACTGGCGCATCGCGCGGCTGGCCGTCTGGAATGAGAATGTCCGACAAGTCATCCGAGGCATCGACAAAAAGACACGAGCAGGCGAAGTCACGAACAGCGTCTCCAGGCGCATTGTGGGTTCGCTGGATACGATGCGAAGCATCCTGGATTTCGTGCGCCGCCGGCGGCCTCTACGAGGGCTCGACATTGACTTCGGCGCGGTGGCTGACGAAAAGCAGCGAAGACCATCAGAGGCCTTCTGCGAGCTTTGCTGGAGAGTGTCTGCCCGGACAAAAGCACTGAAGGAACTGGGCTGGCCATGGCCCGTGCCAGCCCGCGTTGCCCGGATCAGTGATCGCTTCTGCGCCGAACACAACCCAAGTGATCCGGGATCTCGATACCGCGCGGATCTTTATTACAAGAAAGCATTCCAGAGAGAGCTCGCTTCAATGACGAGCATGGTCGAGTCGGAACTCTGGTTGCGATTTCCCGCTCCCCGCGGCGCGGATGAGCAGGAGACGCGGAAGACAGCCTACGACACAGTGCACTCTGGGCTCGTACGTATCCGATCCACGAAGTCTCAACACAGTTCACTGAAAGAGCGGATCTTCGCCCTGTGGAAGAAGGGGCTGTCGCAAGCAGTCATCGCCAGGGAACTTGGAGTCAGTCGGCAAGCAGTATCGAAGGCGCTGAAAAGCCTTCGCCTTGTCGTAGAAGCAAGGGGCCGCGAAACGCATGTCAGCCCAACAACTGGCGAACCGTGGGTCAAAGACACCACATTGGAGTTGATCTTTTCCCTTCACCGAAAAGGAAAAGGTGTCGCCGAAATTGCGGGCGAGGTAGGACATCTGAAGCACACGGTGCGCACCTCGCTGAAGCGACGTGGTGGCGCCTAGTGCAGACACTGTTGGAGCTGATCACTTGAACTGATCACAGGTGATCAACTCGGAGACACCTAGATCGTAGCGAGCCATCGACCGGATCTGGCCGCAAACGGCAACTCAAGCGGTTGCTTCAACCATGCGTAGTAACCGCTGCGCTTGACCTTGAGCACACGACACATCGTGACGACGCGAAACCGCTGGCTATGGGCCTGCATGAAGGCGTACTTCGCCCTTACTCCTTGGCAAAGTACGCGGCGGCCATTTTTAAAATGTCGCGCTCCTCTTCGGCGCGACGCAGCTCGGCGCGAAGTCGAGCGTTCTCCTGCACCAGATCAACGTCCTTCTGGGCCTTGCGCGCATCGCGGCTGACGCCGCGCTCACGAAGCCATGCATAAAGGCTGTGAACGGACACACCCAGCCGCTCGGACACTTCGGCCACGGGATACCCACGCTCGCTGACTTGCTTGACCGCCTCGGCCTTGAACTCGTCGGTGAAACGCTTGCTGGTCATAGATCCTCCGATCCTCAATAGACACTATCAGGTGTCTACGGAATCGGGGGTGTACCAGTAGCCGGGTAGCACTCAAGCAGAGATCGGCGATCTCTGGCAGACGAAGGCAACTCCAACCCCGAGCCCCGCTCCTGCCAAGCAGACCGAAGCCCTTCCCTGTCTCGTTACATGGGACTAACAGCGGCACGCGCAAAGTGATCTCAGGGAGCGTGGAATCATCCTCCTTGCTGCCCCAATCACCATCTAGCAGACACCTCTCGAACCATCTCTGCCTTAACAGCAGGAGCAGAACCATGTCTAAGTCACGCCAAGATTTACGCGGCTTGCTAAGCCGGGTGGATGTAACGGTATCTGTGTTGCGTACTAAATACCCCAAGGACAAGGAGTTTTTTGAATCTACCGACGGGGTCTTTTCTGATGTCCTGGCGCAATCCAGTCGTGAGGACGAGGATTGGGTGCGGGGGATGATCGATTGGATCTGCACTCGTCACCGCATGCCCTATCCGGCAGCCTAGTCATCCTCTTGTGGCCGAACACAAGGAAGCCTTGAGCGCCCAGCGAAGGCTCGCGGGGCTTGTGCCCGCACCAGATGGATATTCATCCGAGCCGTTAGCGGACGAGTATTCCGCGAGCTTCCAACATGGCGTTGATCTGGCAGGTGATCCAGTCGTGGTCGTCAGGCCCGGCAGCATCGAAAATCAAGTCAGCCAGCCCGGCGAAGGCCGACAAGAGGTCCGCTGGATCGGGAAACTCTTGTAGCAGGCGAGGCAACTGCACCATGAGTCGATTGAGCTGGACCTGTTCAAGGTCGCGGCGGTGGAGCTTCGACGTGGGCTCGTCGCCGGCGACAGGGTGGAGCGTCGCGGGTAGAACCAAATGACCGACCAAATGAATATCGTTCGACGTCATGTGACGGGTACCATGTTGCCATCGTCAGCTAGGAATGCGGTGCGATGAATCGCCTATCGTGACCACCGAGAACAGCAGTCACCATAAGGCGCCCCCTTCGCGTGATGTCCACGTTGTAAAGCATCCGGCCGGTAACCGCGGCACCGTCCAGCGCTCCAACGGCCTCAATCAGGTTATCAGCCATAAGGCGGTCGGCACTGGCCAGCGGCATGCTCAGTAGCTCACCGTAGCTGAGCGAGAACAGGTAGTTGACGTCGTCCTGCTGCAACCCGGCACCGATAGGCATTACGTCCTCCAGAATCTCCGAGCGGATTTACCCTACGCCAACCAGAGGAACGGGACCGTTAAGGTCTTGAGATCCGAAGCGCGCGTCGCCATGCGCGATAGCCAATGTGGCTCGCCCGACGCCGTGAACACGCCAGAAGACGATGGCACCAATGCTCGCGGGTACCGATATCCGCGTTGGGTCTAAGGCACATCCAAGTGACAGAGACAAACAGACCGGAACGGAACAGCCCCGGCCTTGAGCTTCTTCTCAACGCAACGCGCACGCAGCCAATGGCGAAACGAGTCGCGCCGCTCGGTGGTCCATAACCGCATAGAATTGGACCCACCACCAGAGTCAATCTCGTTGACCGACGGTCTGCGTCGATGCATTCACTGCGTATTGAAGCGTCTTTTGAACCGCTTCCTCCTGCACACCATCAGCATCGATTCTGAGCAACTCTTCATCCAGAGCAAGCAACTCGTCAACAAGCTGCGATCTTGTCATGGCCATATGCATTACCGCCGCCCGATTTCCGTGAGCGCGTAAATAAACTTGCGCCATAAGCTGGTTGCCCGTGGCGATCGCTCCTGATGCATGAGGTGTAGCTCTTCAATGGAGGGCGCATGCTGATACTCGCCCCTGCGGAACGGACGGAAGAAGTATCTCAACCTTTCGGCAGCACCCTTGATCATCGCCCGCCGCCTTGCCTGGCGGCCGCTGTGTCGACGAGCTTCTTGCTACCAGCGCTAGAGAGGCTGGCTTCGTTGTTGGACATGATAATTCGATTTCACTATTAGGGGTCCGCGACAAGGATCCATAGCGGACAAAATCCGCGACTCCAATGCAGATCGGAGAGGTACTCAGAGGGCGTCAGGAACAAGACCGCGTGACTGAGACGTCTGCCAGGGAGGAGACTTTCTATCCTAGCGTCCAAGCAGCATGCGCTTGTAGTTGTTACATGATGGTGATCTGGCGCAGGCCACGGCTATGAAGGGATGGCAGCTGAAGATAAGCCAACACAAGCGACCGACTGCGGCATCGATGGCCAGCCATGAGGAATGTCCGCTCAGGCTTGCGACTTCAGTCGGTCCTTGCAACACATTGTTGGAATCATTCGGCCGGTGTTTCGAAATTGAGCATCTCTGCCTTGGTCGCTCATTCAACTCCCGAGCCAGGGCATTGAGTTTAGCCCGTGAGGTCCGCGCCCTTGGGGAAGTACTGGCGAAGCAGGCCGTTGGTATTCTCGTTCGATCCCCACTGCCATGGATTTTGCGGGTCGAAGAAGTAGACCTGGATACCGGTTGCCAGCGTGAAGCGCTGATGGTCCGCCATCTCCTTGCCGCGACCACAGGTCAGTGACTTGTACAGTTCACGAGGCATAGTGTGCTGCGTCGACCGACTGAAGTCGCACTCGAAGACAGACGTTGCTTGCCTTCCGAACGATCCTTTGCGCGATACCCATACTCATGGCGCTACGGAGCGTCACATCATCATCAGACAACACTGGTAAGTCAGCGACAGAAAGAGCCGGGCGGCGACGGCGAGCGCATGGCGGCTACGCTCCAAATGTGAGTAAGGGAGCAATGCGGCTTTGCACCAGGGCGTGGATGAAAGCGCTATCCAGGACTGCAATGTGCGAAGCCTGCAGTAGCTCACCACCCATTTCTCCTTGAAATTCACCGTCTCTCCAAAGCAGTGCGCGCCAGACTGCGTAATCTCGACGCGTCGTATAGGAGCCTTCGTAACTGTAGGGGCCAAACACGCCACGTAGAATCGTCATTTGGATCCTCTCCACAAACCGCAACGGGCGATATCTCTTCCAGCAATGGGCGCTCTGTCGGAGTCATCCCAGACTAGCCGCCCCAAGATCCTCCGCTGCGGCGAATGGCAAGTCCATACGCCATCAAGTCGATCTTTTTGGCCTAGCTTCATGCTTGCCTACGGATTCTAATGATTGCTGATTGCTACCCCGCACTCGTACAGACAACTGGCGCCACGGCGGTGGCTAAGAACTGACCGCATTTTGGACTCGCCCCTTTGCCAGGCGTCCCGACGTCCCCTCAGCTCTGGCGTCCGTGCCGACTGCACACGTATGCCCGTTGGCGTGCTTGCGGCACACGGACATGTCAGGTTTTACCGACGCCGGTTCGACGGCTGTGTATGTTTGGAACCGCACAGATGGATAGTCGTCCAGAAGACAGCATGGCATTTGGTGCGAATTGGGTGCGAATTGGGGTATGCCATGTCTGATGAGGCCATGTCTGAGCTTGCCGGTATCACGGGCAACGGTTTCGACTACACGGCGACGTACGCCACAGCTGCCCAGGACAGCGTGGTCTGGGCAGCCACTTATCGTCGGAAAGGCGACTGTCATGGTGTACGCCATGGTCGGGTATTTCACGTTGCTGCACTGACGCAGCGGGGCCTTCAGACTGCCCTTATGGTGGACATCGAGCGATCCTTGGGAGACAAGCCCTGAGGTACTAGCCAAGGGAGGCGTCAGAGGTTTGGCCAATGGCTATGTTGCGTGCCGTACAGAAGTCGCACGAGTCTTCAATCAAGCTTGCTTTTAACGTGTTTGAGGTTTTGGCCATGCCCGCAGACGACAGTCTGAGACAGGATGACATCAACTACTTGTTCTCCCTCAGCTACAGCGAGTTGCTGAATATGCCGATGGCTAGTGCCGATAGGCTAATGGCACAGGACTTGGTTGAGCCGGTTGGTTCGCTTGATGGCGCCAACGTTAACGGTATGGCGGACTACCATGTTGGCATTACACGAAGGGGACGCGGCATGGTGTCTGCCGTGCGCATGGGGCGTGAGCCTCGATTCGTTGAGCCACGCCCGTAAGTTTCGGGGATGTGACTTGATCACAGTGACACCTCCCCGCAATGGGTGTCTATTACCTGTGATCCTGCATTCGCTGTCTTACGGCGGTCCTAGGGTCCTAGAGGTCACAGGAGGCGCCGAAGCTGATATCGCAGCTGCGGCATGCACCCATGTCTCTAGCCCAAGGGTGCCACAGTCGGCTCCTTAGCCGACAAGGAAGAGAGGCCAGCCACGCGCCCGCTTGCAGACAGCCATTTCAACTCCGAATCGTGATTCATGCCGGTTTGGCGACTTGAGTGCGGTCTCGCAACTGACCCGCGATAACAAGCTGAGGGTGCAGAGCGCGCCCTCTTCTGTCCCTGCATACCGACGAACACGCCAGGAGCCAGCATCGCTACCCAAGCGCGATGGGTTCAGGAGACTTGCCGTACTGGATCCCCCTTCCGCGAAACAGAGCAGCAGGGTGCTAAAATCTGCCAAAGGGCACGATGAGGACAGGTATGGCTGCTGTTCCCGACCCGAGGCAGAACCGGCTGCTTGCGGCGTTGCCAGATGCCGAATGGGCTCGATGGGCCTTGCACCTTGAGCCTGTCGATATGCCGCTCGGCAAGGTGCTGTACGAGTCCGGCAGCCGACTAAGCCATGTGTATTTTCCGACGACCTCAATCATTTCACTGCTGTATGTGATGGAAGACGGTGCCTCGGCCGAGATCGCTGTGGTCGGCAATGAGGGCATCGTCGGCATTTCGCTGTTCATGGGCGGCGAATCCACGCCGAGCCGGGCACTGGTCCAGAGCGCTGGCCAAGGGTTTCGGTTGAAGGCGAGCCTTATGCTGCGGGAGTTCAACCGCGCGGGACCTGTACTTCATCTGCTGCTGCGATACACCCAGGCGCTTATCACCCAAATGTCGCAGACGGCGGTGTGCAATCGCCACCATTCGTTGGACCAGCAGCTGTGCCGCTGGCTGCTACTAAGCCTCGATCGCCTGCATTCTATGGAGTTGGTGATGACACAGGAGCTCATCGCCAACATGCTGGGTGTCCGCCGCGAAGGTGTTACCGAGGCGGCGGGCAACCTACAGCAGGCAGGGCTGATTCGCTACCAGCGAGGGCATATCACCGTGCTGGATCGCGCGGGACTCGAGAAACGGACCTGCGAGTGCTATGCCGTGGTCAAGAAGGAGTATGACCGCCTTCTGCCATCACCCACGACCTGAGCCCCAATTCCAGCGTGATCCGCGAAGCCCCCAATAAACTGCGCTGAGCGACCGCTCTTTCAGAAATGGTGATGGCGGGTTTTACTGCCAAGGCCGCGCTACTTCAAACGAGCGTCGGCGCATCACTGCGGAACGCGCGGCGCACCAAGGTGTGTCGCGTCCCTTTCAGGGTGCCTTGCGGGGTGGCCGCTCATTCGAGCATCCGCGTTCAACGGCAGCCTCATTCGACTGTATAGGCTGCGCTGGCGATGCCACCCTGTTCACTGTGGATGTCGCGATAGGCCCGCCCCAGGGATCGCTCTACCGAACGAATCTGCATTGCACCCGAGGGGTGTCGCATCAGCTCAAGGCGCAGCAAATCGTTCTCTTTCTGCACTCGTTGATTCTGATCGAGCAGGACATCAAAGTCCCTCAGAAGGTTGTTGGCGCTTAGATGTGGATCCGTGGTCATGGCGCACCTCAGTAGTTCGAAGTCGTGTTGCCGTCCATGCATTAGCAGGATGTCCAGCCGCCGTTGCGCAGTAATTTGCCAGATTTCTCGCCTGACGTTACGCGTATTGAGGCTCTCACGGAACGATTCCAGGCGATGACGTAGCATGGCCACGCGTATTGCCAACGAGGATATCCGAGTATGTCCAACCTCATTGTTGCTAAATTTGATAGTCAGTTTGCAGCCGCGTCTGTCATCAACAAGCTGTTGGCAAGGGGCGTGCGACGCGCGCATGTGCTGGCTTGTGTGGATGAGAGCGTAGGAAACTCAGCCGCAAGTTCAAGTGCGCCGACAACGGTTGTGTCCCATATCAGTCATCAGGGTCACCGAGCAGGCCAGAAAGCATCGGAATTTCGATCACCAAGCCATCTTCCCGGACCGGCACAGATGGGCCACACTGTGGTTACGGTGGCGTTGGACGATGAGATGCCTGTTGACGATGTTCGTCATCTCATGGAGCTCGTTGGCGCGACATCGATTGAACTGCTGGATGCAAGCGTCCCCACAGAGAATCCGCTCTTGTGGCCGGAATACAGCACCGGCTCTGCCGTGGATGTCGAGCGAGCTATTTGTGCCACGAGAGGTAGTGACGCCCTAGGGCGGCACTCTCGGCACTAGCCTCTTCCAGGCAAGTGGCATCCGACCCCATATCCGTATGGCGTCTTGTGGTGGGGCGGACCCCACCACAAGATCCTGTCGTTAGTGCTTAGTGGGCACGATCACCGCATCGATCGCATGGATGATGCCGTTGCTCGACGCGATGTCCGGCCCCGTGATGGTGGCGCCGCCAATGCTGAGCTTGTCACCGTCCTTTGTGATCGCTGCAGTCTGGCCCTGCAGCATCTTCGGCGCGGTCAGTTTCCCGACCTCAACGACCGATGCCCGGCCCGGCAGCACGTGGTACTTCAGTACAGAGATCAACTCTGCTTTGTTTTCTGGCTTCAGCCAGTTTTCCAGTGTGCCCTTCGGGAGTTTTTTGAACGCCGCATCCGTCGGCGCAAACACGGTGTAAGGGCCCGTACCTTTCAGGACGTTGGTGAGCCCTGCCGCTTCGAGAGCCTTGCTAAGCGTATGGAACGAGCCGTTGGCGGCTGCTGTCTCGACGATGTTCTTGCCAGGAACGCGAGAAATGTTGGAATCATGAATGGACATGAATTTGCCTTGAGTTGTGATCCGCGTGGCGGATTTGGAGCGACCGAAGCCGCGACCTCCGATGCAGACCGGAGAAGAACTCAGATGGCGTTAGGGAGAGGACCGCGTAACTGAGACGCCTGCCAAGGAGGAGACTTGCTTTCCTGGCGCCCGAGCAGCATGCGCGTGTGGTTGTTAGCTGAGAGTGATGTGCCTGAATGAGCCAGGCGAGATGCCCGGCGTACTGGGCTCCATCGCTCCATAGGCAATGCAATACAAAGCAACTCTCATTCGTCCGTTCAATAGGGCGATCGAGTGATCACACACCTTCTAAGTCGACGCCCCAAGACATGGCGAAAGAACCGACACAATTGTCTGTCGACAGACCGCACGTCCTCGTCACAGTGAGTGGCGCACGCTCGCCGGGCGCTGAATCTTCTGACACTCATCCCCCGCGCCTCAATCGCGCGTCACTTTCCCTGACGCCCTTTGATTCATCTCCGGTTCTTGTCTTGCTGGAGTTGCGGACTGCGGTCCGCCTACGCTCGTTTGACGCGAGCCATACTCCAGGTGAATTTATGAACGGCGTGTATTTCATTCCTCCCAGGCTCTATGACCGCCAATGCCCCGATCGGTGGCTGCCCGGCTATTACAGCGCTGCCTACGTGGTGCGCCAGGAGGTCGCAGATCTCAGCTCAATTCGATGGTTGAAAGTGCCGATGCACGTGAAAGCAGGTGAGCAACAACGAGGCGCGACTTCGATGAAAGTCGGGCCGGCAACCTGGCGGAACATTACAGCGGCATAACAGAAGATGGCGCATGTTGATCGTGCACCGGGGCTTCGTTAGACCCGCTTCGGCTGCCTCAGACTATCTGTAGTTTTTCTTGCAAGGCCTCTGAGTTTTCTCCGCCTTGGCCGGAGCCGCGGGCTAGCGCTTGCTTAGACCTGAGGGATGCAGGTCGACACTCGAGGCAACTCCATGTACATCATCAATCAAACGAATTCGCTCTACTTCCACCCTCATAAGCTGCACTTCCAGCCCCTTTCCGAGGCTGTAGACAACGAGCAGCGCAATCGCTGGTTTCCGGGGTACGACGCATCGGTGGCCTCGCCGCGAGCCAAGGCTACAGCACGACGAAGTGAAGTCGTGCCGAAGGTCGACTTGCTGGAGTCCCCCAAAAACCGCCTAGACCTGGACGCCGATCGTATGGACGACGACGGTGCGCCCTGCCTAAACGCTGAGCTTGCCAATCGCTGACGGTAGTCGCTGGCCAACAACGCTCGACCTTTCCACGCCGGCCCCCATCCAGGGACGGAAGGCGCAAAGAGGATCTACCCCAAAGGAAGCCATCATGACCAGTATTTCCGGCAAGACCACCAACGGCTTTACGTACGAAGGTGATTACGAGCGCGCCAACCCTGATCGCGTCACGTGGACCGCCACCTTCCGGCGTAGCGGCATCTTCTTCGGCATGCGACATGGACGCATCAACGAACTTCTGGGCGTTCCGGACGGCGAGATCAACGAGGCCGTTCAGGATGACATTGAGTTTGCGTGGGTCCAAACCAGCTAGGTGCCTTTCTAACTGCATGACGAGGGTGCATCCCTTTCCTCCAACACTGGCGAGTTGCTGCCGGCTGGATGGCTGATCATCGAATTGATGACGAGGTTTGCCTCGCCTGAGCTACAGGTTCCATCATCTTTCCCGGCCCCAACGATGATGGAAATCCAGCTTGCCTACTTGCACGCCTCGCCAGCGCTGTGCGACATGCTCGAGTAGCGGCTGAAGGTATCGCGAACATCGCGATATTCGCTTACGCAGCCATCACTGGGTTCGGGACTTATGGCACAGCGCGCCAATTGATTGGACGCTTGCTCCAGTCGGATGGACGCTGCACAGGCATCCTTGCGGTCGTGCAGGCTGCCTCCAGGGGTGGAATTTGTCGAGGGTGGCATAGTCGACCTTCCATCTCCCAACATGGACATGCGCTTATCTGCGACGAAGGCTGCACACCCCTCGCTGAAAGACTCGGATATACCGACGCAGGTCGAAGTGTTGTCGACGTCATGTATTTGAGCCCAGAGATAACCTCGATGGTACTCATCCGTTGAGCTCGTCTGCTGCGCCCAACACGTCGAGGGGGCCCCCAGGAGGAAGGCGGCGGCAACGAGCACTTTCATGATGCTAGTCCTCTGATACAGGCAGGCCGTCGTAGGCGGTCGTCGTGTCTTGCAAGGTCGGTCATCGCAAAGATATCGACACCTTGGGCAAGGTGGTTGCATGCGAAGCCATCCCCTTAGGCCTCAGCGGGCAGAGTGAAGGCGCGTGTCACGGCCTTACCAAATGCGCTTTCTTGACGGCGCAGCCAGCAAACCGAGATGAAATCCCTGGTCATCTCCGGGGCTGTTGTGATCCTGCTTCAACGTAGTGAGTTGCTTCGGTGGCGGGACTAGAATCCACACACAGCCAGAACCCGCGGACTACCTTCGATCCGAAATTCTTGTGTCGTCGCAACGCCCGCTTCCGGCCAAAGGCGGACATTGCCCGAGCTCAGGCAACGGAGACGCTTCCCTGGCGCTCAGGGAGCTGCCGTGCACGGCTCTCCCGCAGCTCAAAGTTGCAACCAATCTCTCTTCGATGGTTGGCCATCCGCTGCCGACCGCCAAGCGCACGCCTGACAGCCACACCCACCCATGCAAGGATCGAGACAACCGGATCTACATCGACATGGCACAAGTCGAGACGCTCCCTTGCGTACTAGAAAGAATTCGGCAAGGTCAAAGAATCCCTTCGTTGCCCTATAGCGAAGCAGGCCTTCCGCGGTCGGATCGGGATTCGCCGTCATATTCGTATGACTCCCTGTGTGGGACACCCATCATACGGCTACGTCTGTTACTTATTCAGTTGGCGGACGCCAACGGCGCGCCGAGATCCTCGAAAGAGGCAGGGCAGTCCGCCACGTGCGTTTCGGGTCGATGGTGCTGAAAATGCCTGGCCAAGAAAAATGGGGCGCGAATTATCGCGCGCGGCGCCCACGACGGTTCGATTCTTCGAGATGTTTCGCATCGAACTCGCCGGGAAGCGATTGTCGTGGCCGATGCTTCGGGCTTCGGGCTTCGAGAGGCCCGAAATTTCGGAAGCGATTTTTTCGACACTATCGGTTGGACGCAGGCGTTAGCGCCGTCAAATGCCCGCGCTCGAACGAGAAACCATCTCCGCAAGACACCCTGAAAGCGGGCGCTTCGGGGCAGAGGTGCCTGCTTACTTCGCGTTCCGCTTCTTTTCCTGCTTGGCCGCCTTCTTTTCTTTCATCGTCTTCGCCGGCTTCTTCTTGTCGGATTTCTTCGAATCCATACCCTTGCTCATGTCACTTCCTCCATCATAGTCATGATCTGTCGAGTCGCGCCTTGGTCGTCCTATTCCCTGGTTGCCGGGGCCTGCGCCGACGTGGCATCTCGCGAGCGGAAGCTCACGCCAAGCTGGAAGTCAGTAGAGCACTGCCGGTGGGTATCTTGGCATCATCGCAAAGATCCGGGGGGCCGATGTTGACGAATGGCGAGGTTTTCACTGACACCACGGCAGCCTGGACTTGCAAGTGGCGCGTAGCGGCCAGATGGATGTGAAGCGGATACCGCCTACCACGCGGAAAGCGGCTGACACACCGTTCATGACACCCAGTCCTTCCAGAGCGTCTTTTGCGCTGAAAGCAAGGTCGCGGGTTAGACGCGAGCATGGAGAGGTTGATCTCTTTTGGGCTGACATCGTGGCCCGCTGCACATTATCGACAGCGGCGTGCCTCATCACGGTGATATCGTGGATCGACTCGCGGATACATATTAGTATCCCGACGATAGAAAAGTCCTGTCCTGGGATGTGTCGGTGTATCCAAAAAACCGGTACGCCGCCGACGCCAAGTATGCCACCACGGGCGACCTGCTGAAGTTTGCCCATGCCCTGTTCGCTGGCCGGCTGATCGCGCCCGAAACGTTGCAACAGATGATTAAGCCCGGGCTGGACGAGTACAGTGACGGCCTGTGGTCCTACCAGCTCACCGCCAAGGGTGCCAAACATTCGGTGATCAAGCGACCCGGACTCATCATGGACGCGCAGGCGCGCCCGCCGAAGCGGGGGTCGTGAGGTGGCCGTTCGTGTTTCGTAACTCCGTACCTAGCGAGAAGTGCTTTGAAGTAGACCGACTCAAACTCACTGCCGTGATCAACGACAATGATTTCTGGCAAGCGGCCGTGGCGTCGAACGTAGTCGCGTATCACACAAGAACAAGCGTGGTGGCTATCCGAAGCGACGAGTGGGCGATCCCACACATTGGTCTGAGTAGTCTTGGTGAAATCGTGGGCTGGGCACGTCCAGATGAATTTCCGCCGCGAAACATGCGAACTAGCAAAGGGCTGCGAGCGCTTGGGTACAACGTGAGGATCGGTGCATGAGGTGTTGAGGCCCCTGGTGGAGTGCTTCATCGGTGACGGTGACCTCGTGGTCGGAAACATCAGAGGGCCGCGTTTGGCCGAATGCGGTTCATGGACCAGCGGCGGTCTAGATGCTGGCGCGATGAGCACGACTGATTAGTTCGATTGATCCACTTTGTCGGGGTGCCAGCGTACGATGGGCTTACGGGGGCATGTGGGCCAATGTGGTTACTGGGACACGCCAAACAGCAATATCGCTTGATCGGTACATTGGCAGTACACCGCGCATACCTACAGGGTTGCGCCATGATTCGCTAAGTTGATGTATTTAAAGCAATACATGTTCTAGCAGGTTTGCGTGGCTTAACCCTGATTTCTAAAGGTTCGCTGCATTTCTGGTGAACTCATAATCCCTTGGTTCCAGGTTCGAATCCTGGTGGGCCCACCAATTGGGGAGTCTTTGAGCCTGATGTTGTGCACTTACCCATAAATTGGCCGTTTTGGCCAACTTGTGGTCACCAGTTGCCCATAAATTGTCCGCAATGGGTTCACGGGCCGGCGTTGTTTGCTGTGACCCGTCGAACCACTGCCGGTGGTGAGACCCGGGTGATCGAAGGCAGGGGTACAGCGCTGCTCGACCGTACAACCCCGGTGCCATCCGCAACTGAGCAGAACGATAGGTCTAAGCCGCCCTATCTTTTCTTGTTTGCGAGTATCCGCTCTCGCCGAAATGACTGTGGCGTCTGCCCCGTCCAGCGACGGAAGGCGTGAGTGAAGCTAGCGGATTCCGAGTACCCGAGTCGTTCGGCAATTTGTTCGATTGGCAGCCGATGCATGGCCAGCATCTGCTCGGCCATGGCCTGGCGAACCTCGTTGCATAGACCTATGTAAGTCACGCCCTCGTCCTGCAGACGTCTTCGCAACGTGCGTGTGGAGATGCATAGAGTAGACGCGATCTCTCCCATGTCCGGCATGTCTCGAGGAGTTCTGGCGATAACGTCGCGAACCCTTCCGGCGAGGCCATATCGGGCCTTCCAGGCAGCCAGATACTGGCGGCATTGATCCTCTGCTAATCGCAGGGCGAGAGGATTGTGGCGTGCCAGTGGCGCGTCCACATCGGTTCCCTTTAGAACCAACAAGCTTCGAGGCGACTCGAACGTTGGCGTCGTTCCAGTTAGGCGTCTGTAGATTCCCGTATCGGCGGGTCGAGCACCCTTAAGCATGATCGCTCGGGGAATCACGTCACGTTCAAGAAGGTCGCGCGCAA
>NZ_BCPR01000044.1 GCF_016586165.1 Dyella sp. EPa41
GTTTTTCTCCCTCTCCCCTGCGGGGAGAGGGCTGGGGTGAGGGGTGGGTGCTCGCAAAAACCTCTCCTATCTCTGTAGGAGCGCACCCTGTGCGCGACCGCAACGTGGCGATACTCCTTTGCCTTCCAGTCGCGACCATCGCGAATCGAGGCAATCCTGCCAGTCCGCGGTCGCGCACAGGGTGCGCTCCCACAACGAACCGCAGCCACTGGCATCGCGATGCGATGTGCCGCGCAGCGGCACGAGCCTTCAACCAACCCCTGTGGGGCGGTGAGGGGTGGACGATCAGGCCCCGCAGGGGTGCCCGACACGGATGTCGGGCACTTTTCGTCCGGGCAGGAGCCCGGTCGAAAAGCCCGGCCGCCCCTCACGGACTGGCTGGGCGTAGCCCAGACAGCGCCACGCGGGGTGCTGTTCTCTTTGGTTACTTTCTCTTGGGCAAGCAAGAGAAAGTGACCCGGCCTTCCCACGGGGACTAGCTTCGCGTCGCCGGCAGGAGGGCGGAAGCCCGCGGCAGGCGAGCCCGGTCGCAGAAGCCCGGCAACGACAGCACCAGAAATCTTCATGCATCCAAATGATGAACATGCAGACCGGCGCGAAAGGCTGTCGCGCACAGGGTGCGCTCCTACAGGGGGGGCGGGGCGAGAGGGGTTAACCCGCCGCTGTCTGCGCCTTCAGCGCGCGCTTGGCCGCGCGCTTCGCGCGACGCGCTTCCTTGCGGATCTTGCGATCATGATTCCACAGATAAATCGCCGGCGTGCTCAGCAACGTCAGCAACTGCGACACCAGCAGGCCACCCACGATGGCCACGCCCAGCGGCTGGCGCATCTCCGAGCCGACGCCGAAGCCGATGGCCAGCGGCAGCGCCGCGCCCATCGCCACCAGGGTGGTCATGGTGATCGGGCGGAAGCGAACCAGCGCCGCTTCGCGAATCGCATCCGGCGGTGACAGTCCGCGTTCTCGCTGTGCCACCAGCGCGAAGTCCACCATCAGGATCGCATTCTTCTTCACGATGCCGATCAGCATCAGGATCGCGATGATCGCCATCAGCGACATCGGTGTGCCGGTGGCCAGCATGGCGAGAAAAGCGCCGGCGCCGGCCGCGGGCAGCGTGGAGAGGATGGTCAGTGGATGGCCGAGACTCTCGTAGAGAATGCCCAGCACGATGTACATCGCCAGGATCGAGCCGATCAGCAGCACATTGGCGTTGGAGCGCGTTTCCTCCAGGTTCTGCGCACTGCCGGAATAGCCGATCTGCACGCCGGCCGGCAGGCGCGCGCCGGCGACGATCTGCTCGATCAGGTCCATCGCCTTGTCCTGCGGAAAACCCGGGTCGATGTTGTAGTAGATCTTCGCCGCTTCCAGCTGGTTGGTGTGGATCACGAACGAGGGTGTCACCTGCGGCTGGATGTGCGCCACCGCCGAGAGCGGCACCATGTTGCCGCTGTCGCCGCGCACATAGGTGTTGAGCAGCGTCTCGGGGCTGAGCGAGCGCTCGGCGGATGAGGTCAGCACCACCCAGTACTGGTTGATGTTCGAATAGATGATCGACACCTGGCGCTGGCCGAAGGCGTTGTACAGCGCCGAATCCACCTGCCCCATGTTCAGGTGCAGGCGACCCGCCGCGGCGCGGTCCACGGTGAGCATCTGCTGCTTGTCGATGTCGTCGTAGTCGCTGCTGACGTCGTGGAATTCCTTGTGCTTGCGCATCAGCCGCGTCACTTCCAGCGCGAGCGGCTGCAGGTCCACGCCCATGTTGCTGCTTACCAGTTCGAAGCTCTGGCTGCCGCGGTCGCTGTCGTTGTTGTCGTTGAAGAAGCCGATGGCATTGAGCGACACGCGCAGCTCGGGCAGCTTCGCGTAGGCCTTGTTGAGCCGGGTGATGACGTCCTTCAAGGCGTCGGGCCGTTCGCCCGGCCCATGCCCGCGCGGCTTGAGGTCCACGAACATGGTGGCCTGGTTGCCCACGGCGCCACCGGCGCGGTCGCTGCCGAGGAAGGTGGTTACATCCAGCACCGCCGGGTCTTCGCGCATGATCGCCGCCGCGCGCTGCGCGCGCTGGGCCATCAGCGTGGGCGAGATGTTGGCGTCGGCGCGGATGTCGCCCTGGATCATGCCGATATCTTCCTGGGGCATGAAATTGAAGCCGAACAGCTTCACCACCCCGATCGCCATGCCCATGGTCAGGCCCAGCAGGATGAGCGGCTGCCAGCGCATCAGCCGGCGATGGTGCATGGCCCAATCCAGCGCACGCTCGTAGACGTGGTGCAAGCCGCGGTCGAGGCGTTCGAGCGCGCGCTCCATCCGGTTGGGTTCGCGGCCGCCGGCATTGGACAGGGTGAGGTAGCGGCCGCACAGCGCGGGCGTGAGCGACAGCGAGATCACCGCCGAGATCACCACCGCCGCGGTCAGCGTCACCGAGAACTCGCGCAGCAGCAAGGTGAACTGGTTGTTGCCGAACAGCAGCGGCGCGAACACGGCGATCAGCGACAGCGTGATGGAGACGACGGTGAAGCCGATCTCCTTCACGCCATCCATCGCCGCTTCGATCGGCGGCGAACCGTGTTCCATGTGGCGCACGATGTTCTCGATCACCACGATGGCGTCGTCGACCACGAAGCCGATGCACAGCACCAGCGCCACCAGCGACAGCGTGTTGAGCGTGTAGCCCAGCGACCACATCACCACGAAGGCGCCAGCCAGCGACAGCGGCACGCTGAGCATCGCGATCAGCATGGGTCCGATGCGCCGCAGGAACACCAGCATCACCGCCGCCACCATCACCACGCTCAACAGCAGCGCCACTTCCACTTCATGCAACGCCGACTTGGTGGTCTGCGTGAGGTCGAAGATCGGCGTGATCCTGATATCGGCCGGCATCCACGCGCGCATCTGCGGCAGCTTCGCGCGCACCGCGTCGGCGGTGGCCACGGCATTGGCCTCGGGGCGCTTGCTGATGCGCAGCGCCACCGCGCGCTGGTCGTTGAACCACGCGGCCTGGTACTCGTCCTGCTGGCCGCTGGTGACGCGCGCCACGTCGGACAGCCGCACCGGCGCGCCGTTGCGCGTGGCGATCAGCAACCTGGCGAACTCCTCCGGGTCATGCAGGGCATCGGTTGCCGTCACCGTCATCTGCGTGCGCCCGTCGGTGAGCACGCCCTGCGGCGAGGTGACGTTGGCGGCGCGCAACGCGTTCGCCACGTCGTTGGCCGTAAGCCCCTTGCTGGCCAGCGCGGCCGTGTTGAGCTCCACGCGCACCGCGCGCGGACGCCCGCCGATCACGCGCACCTGCGCCACGCCGGGGATCTGCGCAATGGCAGGGTTGATCAGCGTATCGGCGAGGTCGTAGAGCTTGTCCGGCGGCAGCGTCTGCGAGGTCAACGACAGCAACAGCACCGGGATATTGGCGGTGTTGAATTTGAAGTAGCGCGGCAGCGACGGCATGCTCGCGATCGGCAGGTCGGCCGTGCTCGCATTGATCGCGGCCTGCACGTCACGCGCAAGCTTGTCGGTGTTGTTGCCGAAATTGAAGATGATGCGGACTGACGTGGAGCCTTCGTTGCTCTCCGAGTGCATCTCCTTGATGCCGGGAATGCGCCCGAGGTGGCGCTCCAGCGGCGCGGCCACGGTGGATGCCATGGTCTGCGCATTCGCGCCGGGCATTTCCACGTACACCACCATGCCGGGAAATTCGAGCTGCGGCAGCGCGGCCACGCCCAGCAACAGGTAGGCCCAGATGCCCGCGAGGGCGAGGCCGATCGCCAGCACGGAAGTGCCGATGGGCCGGCGTATCAGTGGCGCGAAAAGGTTCACGGATCCTCGAGGACCATCGATGGCGGCGCGCCCCGCCGCGCCTCGGTGCGAGGCGCACCTGGCGACTCACCTCAGCCGCCTTTATGCCCGCAAACGCGCCGCAGCGGATGTGCCGTTAGTCGGCCTGGCCACGAGCTGTCGTCCCAGCAGGCGCTGGGACGACGGTGAAGGTTTCGTGCAACCAGGCCTCAGCGCGTCGCCGGGCTGTACCGCAACGTCAGGAACCACGTGCGGCCCGGCTGGTTGAAGTAATAGGCCGTCTCGTAGTTCCGGTCGAACGCATTGGCCAGCTTGGCCTCGACGCGCCAGTCCGGCAGGAACTCGTAGCTGGCGCGCAGATCGGTGGTGGCATAACCGCCGAGTCGGTGCAGGTTGGCCTGGTCGTCATACGCCTTGCCCGACGCGAAGAACGTCGCGCCGACGCCGAAGGCGCCAAAGCGGCGGTCCACGTCCACGCGTGCCGTCTGCTCCGGACGACGCGGCAACAGGTTGCCGTCATAGATGCCTTCGCGGTTCTTCGGCTGCATCAAGGTCAGGTAGCTCTGCACCTGCCAACCATCGAGGTTGATGCCGAACTGGCCTTCCACTCCGCGGATGCGCGCCTGGCTGATGTTCTGCGGCACGAAGTTCTCATCCAGCGTGATCAGGTCGGTGATCGTGGTCTGGTAGAGGTTGACCGCCCAGTTCCACGCACCCTGCGCCTGGCTGAGGCCCAGCTCGCCCGAGCGCGATTTCTCCGGCTTGAGGTCGGGGTTGCCCAGGCCGAACGGGTAGTAGATGTCGTTGAATGTCGGCGCATGGAACGCGGTGCCGTAGCTCGCCGACAGGCGCAGGCCGTGGTCGAACGCATAACCCCACGCCGCCGAGCCGGTGTTGTGGTTGCCGAACTGGCCGTTGTGGTCGTGGCGTGCCGACAGCTGCACTTCGTTGCGGCCGAACGTGCCGATGTATTGCGCGTAGACGCCGGTGTCTTCGCGCGTGCTCCTGAGGTAGCCGGTATCGCTGTCGATGTGTTCCTGCTGGTAGTCGACGCCGGCGGTCAGCAACTGGTTGGCGTCGAGCGTGATGTCGTTCTGCCATGACGCCTGGTTGCGGCGCGAATAGGTATGGCCCACCGGCGTGCGCGGGTAGTACGCGAGCGGCGTGAACAGGTCGCTGTAGTCGCCCTGGAAGTAGGTGGCGTTGTCGTCGCGGCTCTGGCCCGCGTTGAGCGTGACCTTCCACGCATCCAGCGGCGCGAAGCTCAGGCGCGCGCCAGCCACCTGCTGCTGGTTCACCGCCTGGTTGCCGCCATACGGGCTGCCGTCGTACTCCACGAAGTTCTTGCTGCGCAGCCAGGTGGCGGCCAGCTCGGTGCCGTTGTCCCAGCGATAGCCGCCGTTGGCCATGCCGTTCCAGTTGCGGTACGCGTCGTGGTCGGGCTGGTCGGCGAAGCAGGCCACGCCCAGCTCGGCCGCGCCGACGCGGCAGGCATTGATGCCCGCGGTGTACTGGCCGCCGAGGCCGGCGTTGAACCACGCGTGCGAATCGCCGCCCGAGAGGCCGGCATGGCCATCCATGTAGCTGCGGCTGCCGGTGGATACGCTCAGCGAAGGATCGAGCTTGCCGTCCTGTGCGCCGTGGCGGGTGAAGATCTGGATCACGCCGCCGATCGCATCGGCGCCGTACAGGCTGGAACGGGGGCCACGCACGATCTCGATGCGCTCGATCTGGTCCACCGGAATCTGCTCGAACGCCGGCAGGCCGGCGCCCACGGCGCCGATGCGCACGCCGTCGATCAGCACCAGCACATGCGTGGAGTTGGTGCCGCGCAGGAACAGCGTGCTCAGCTGCCCTTGCCCGCCGGCCTGCGTGAAGGAAACGCCCGGCAGGCCCACCAGCAGGTCGCGCACCGAGGCGGGCTGCAGCCGTTCGATGTCGGCGCGGGTGATCACGCTCACCGAGGACAGCGCTTCGTCGGTGGTGATCGACGTGCGCGTGGCGGTGACGATGACGGACGACAGCGATGTCGCCTGGTCTGCATCGGCCGCCTGGGCGGCCATCGTGGCGGAGAGCAGCGCGGCTCCCAGTGTCTTCTTCATGGTGTTCCTTGCGGATGCGCCCACACGCGCATCCCGACTGTGGGTGCACGACGCGGGTGGAGCAGGGAACGGCGGCAGGCCGGCGGCCATGCAGACGTCCGGCCTCGCCCACCGCGAGCCGCGCGCTGAAACCCGCCGCAGGGGCGGGCCTGTCTGATCGGGCCGGTCTCCGGACTCGCGAGCGGCATGCCTTCCGACATGCAGCGCGGGCGCCTTCCCGTGCACTTGGCACAGTGGCATCTCGCCCGCGGTTTCACTCGCCTACCGTTGCGGGGGCAGTGCCGGCCTTGAACCGGCTTCCCGTTTCATCCCGGCCAAGCCGGGACACCCGAACGGGCGACATTTTAGTCGGTCGCAGGGCTGTTTAGAGAGTGTGATTTTCATCACGATTTTACGACAGCTTCGCGAAGGAATTTGCTGCCCTTACCCATGGCAACATAAATAATCAAATAAATACAAATAGTTACCTTAATAGCACCGGCTTGACCCGCGGCGCCACCCTGATTACTTTCGGCGGACGGATCGTGAAATCTTGCGAATCTGCCGGGCGTGGGGACGCCAAGGGAAAGACGGCTGGCCAGGGGAGGCCGATTCGCAAGGGATCGGTCCGGTTCGCGCGACACGCGCATTCCGGCCTTTGGCCATGTGTTGGGGAGAAAACTGAAATGAGCAGTATTGCGTTTGGAGGCCGGGCCTCCTGGCGGCGTACCGCCCTGTCCGCCGCGTTGAGCATCGGCCTGGCCGGGGTGGCCATGGCGCAGTCCAATGCGTCGGGCGTGATCTTCGGCCAGGTCCAGGCCGACGCGGGCAGCACGGTGCGCCTGGAGAATATCGATACCGGCCTGAGCCGCGAAATCGGCGTGGAACAAGGCGGCCGCTATCGCGCCGCGTCGTTGCCGGTGGGCCGCTACAAGGTCACCCTGCTGAAGAACGGGCAGGCGGTGGAAACGCGGGACAACGTGCAGGTGGCGTTGGGCTCGGGCGTGGATGTGTCCTTCGCCGGTACCGGCGCCGCCACGGCGCAGAACCTGGAAGGCGTGCAGGTCATCGCCAGCGCGCTGCCGGCCATCGACGTGTCGTCGGTGGACTCGCGCACCGTGCTCACCTCCGAGCAGCTGCAGAAGCTGCCGTTGGCCCGCAACGTCACCGCCGCCGCGCTTCTCGCGCCGGGCGTGGTGCCGGCCGACGGCCGCTACGGCAACGTGGCATCGTTCGGCGGCTCGTCCGCCTCGGAAAACCAGTACTACATCAACGGCTACGCGGTGACCAATGCGCTCACCGGCCTGGGCTTCGTCACCCTGCCGTACGACGCCATCGACCAGGAGCAGGTCTACACCGGCGGCTACGGCGCCGAGTACGGCCGCTCCACCGGCGGCGTGATCAACGTGGTGACCAAGCGCGGCGGCAACACCTGGAAGGGCGGGCTGGGCCTCTACGTGATCCCGCAATACTTCCGCGATTCGCCGCGCAGCATCTACCGCGAGAACGGCGTGCTGTACCAGTACCGCGCGGACAACAAGAACTCGTCGATGCAGTACACCGGCTATGTCAGCGGCCCGCTGATCAAGGACAAGCTGTTCCTGTACGCCGCCGGCGACTTCACCAGCACCGACGGCACCAACATCAGCCCGCTCACCGCGCCGCAGAAGACCCATGAGGATGCCAAGGCCAACAAGTACCTGGTCAAGGTGGACTGGAACATCACCGACAGCCACCTGCTCGAACTGACCGGCATCCAGGACAAGACCAACACCGACCGCAGCGTCTACGCCTACGACTACAAGACGCTGCAGCCCACCAGCTACCTGGGCACCGACAAGCTCAAGAACGCGGCCTCCGCCGCGGGTTCGCAGCCGGGCGGTGACGTGTATGTCGGCAAGTACACCGGCTACATCACCGACGACTTCACGGTGAACGCGCTGTACGGCAAGAGCAAGACCGACCACGTGCGCACGCTCGGCTATGCGGCCAACCCGAACTGCCCATGGATCACCGATTCGCGCCGCAACATCACCTCGCCCATCGTCGGCTGCAGCCTGGTCAACGGCACCGTGCTCAATGCCGGCGCGCAGGACAAGACGCACGGCTGGCGCCTGGACCTGGAATACCGCCTCGGCGACCACGACCTGCGCGCGGGCGTGGACAACCAGACGCTGGAGTCCTACTCCGGCAACATCTACGAAGGCGGTTATCGCTGGGTGTACCGCAACGCCGGCAAGGTGTCCGGCCGCCCCGACATCGTGCCGCCGCCGGGCACGCAGTACGTGGCCGAGAAGCGCCTGTTCGAAACCGGCGCCGCGGTGAAGGTGGAGCAGGAAGCGCAGTACATCGAAGACCACTGGCAGGTGAGCGACCGCTGGCTGGCTTACCTCGGCCTGCGCAACGAGCAGTTCAAGAACCTCAACGGCGCCGGCGACGTGTACGTCAAGCAGCGTCACCAGCTGGCGCCGCGCCTGGGCGTGACGTGGGACGTATTCGGCGACTCCAGCTTCAAGGTGTACGGCAACGCCGGCCGCTACCACCTGGCCATCCCATCCAACGTGGCCATTCGCGGTGCTTCGGCATCCACCTACTACAGCGAGTACTACACCTATACCGGCGTGGCACCCAATGGCGAGCCGATCGGCCTGCAGCAGCTGGGCAACCGCTTCTATCTCAACGGCGAGGACGGCACCACGCCCGACCCGCGCACCGTCGCCGCGCAGGGCCTCAAGGCGTATTACCAGGACGAGTACATCCTCGGCTTCGACAAGGCCTTCGGCGACAACTGGACCTACGGCGCCAAGCTCACCTACCGCAAGCTCAAGAGCTCGATCGACGACTTCTGCGATTCGCGTCCGTTCGAGAAGTACGCCGCGCGCAACAACATCGACATCAGCAACGCGAGCATCGCCGGCTGCTACCTGTTCAACCCGGGCAGCACCAACACCTTCATGGTGGACACCACCGGCACCGGCAACTTCGTGCCGTTCAAGCTCACCAAGGACGACTTCACCACGCCCGAAGGCGTCGCCTTCCCGGACCTCAAGCGCCAGTACTACTCGCTGGACCTGTACCTGGAACACCAGTTCAGCGACCGCTGGTACGGCCGCGTGGATTACACCTATTCGCGCAGCTACGGCAATTCGGAAGGCCAGCTGAAATCCGACATCGGCCAGCTCGATCCCTCGGTGACGCAGGACTGGGACGCGCCGGAGCTCATGCAGTATGCCAACGGCCCGCTGCCGAACGACCGCACCCACCAGCTGAAGGCCTATGGCTATTTCCAGATGAATACGGAGTGGCTGTTCGGCGCGAACCTGGCGGTGGCTTCCGGACGCCCGAAGAACTGCATCGGCAACGACCCGGTCGATGCCATCGGGTACGGCGCGTCGTACTTCGAGTGCGACAACGTGGCGAGCCCGCGCGGTTCCAAGGGCCGCCTGCCGTGGACGTGGCAGCTGGACATGAACGCCGAATGGCGCCCGGGCTGGGCCAACCACCAGCTGGCCTTCACCGCGAACGTGTTCAACGTGTTCAACAGCCAGAAGAAGACGGCGATCATCGAAGTGGCGGAAACGGGCTCGTTCGACAAGGCGGGCCAGCCGATCAAGAGCGACGACTACCTTCGTGCCGTCGCCTTCCAGACGCCACGCTACTTCCAGTTCGGCGTTCGCTACGACTTCTCGCTGTAAGCAAGCCCAGCGCGCCGGGCCGAGCCCCGACGCGCCTCCCCGTTTGGCCGCCGGCCGCACCGGCGGTCTCTTTTTTCATGGGAAGGTGCGCGTCGCCGTCACTCGCGCGCGGTCATGCGCAGGCCGCGCGGCGTCAGCCATCGCTCGATGCCCTCGAACAGCCACTGCACCAGCATCGCCAGCACGGCGGCGGGAACCGCGCCTTCAAGGATCAGGCCCACGTCATTGAGGCGGATGCCGGTGAGGATGGGTTGGCCGTAACCGCCGGCGCCGATCAGCGCCGCGAGCGTGGCGGTGCCGACATTGATCACCGACGCCGTCTTGATGCCGGCCAGGATCGATCGTGTCGCCAGCGGCAGCTCCACCCGGGTCAGCCGCGTGCGCCACGGCAGCCCCAGCGCCGCCGCCGACTCGCGCAGCTCCAGCGGTATATCGAGCAGGCCCGCATGCGTGTTCCGCACGATCGGCAACAGGCTGTAGAGAAACAACGCCGCCAGCGCAGGCCACGCGCCGATGCCAAACAGCGGAATCATGAAGACGAACATCGCCAGCGACGGCACCGTCTGCAGGATGCCGGTGAGCCCGATCACCAGCTGGCCCAGCCGGCGCCAGCGCGCCGCCACGATGCCGAGCGGGATGGCGAACAGCACGGCAAGCGCGAGCGAGGCGGCGGCGAGGCTGACGTGTTCGCCCGTGCGATGCAGCAGCCGCTGCCAGAAACCATCCTCGTGGCCGTCCACCGGCAGGTCGAGGAAACGCGCGGCGATGTCCGCTTCGCGCTGGCCTTCCAGCTTCGCCTGCGCATTCATGCGGCGCATCGCCGGCTCATCGATCTGCCCGACCAGCCGCTTCAGCGCCGTCACGAAGGCGGGCGACTGCCGTTCCAATGCCAATCGATAAAGGAACACCGCCTGGTAGCGCGGAAAGTAATGCCGGTCGTCCTGCAGCACGCGCAGGTGGTAATAGGCGATCTCGGCATCCGTGCTGTAGAGATCGGTGGCGTCGACAGCGCCGCTCGCCAGCGCGCGGTACGAGAGGGCGTGGTCCAGGCCCTTCACCTGAGTGGATGGCAAGCCATAGCGCTGGCGCAAGCCGGGCCAGCCATCGCCGCGATCCATGAACTCGTTGGAAAAGCCCAGGCGCAGCTCCGGATGCGCCGCCAGGTCGCCGATGCGCCGGATGCCCAGCTGTTCAGCGCGTTGTTCACGCATGCCGATCGCGTAGTTGTCGTCGAAGCCGAGCGAATCGGTGATGCCGATGCCCATCGGCGCCAGGCGCGCCCGCAACGCGTCGATGCCCGCATCGGGCGCGATGTCCTTCAGCAACTCCTGCGTGAGCGTTCCGGTGTACTCGGGATACGCATCGATGGCACCGTGCTGCAACGCGCTCCACAGGATGGCCGTGCCGCCGAGTTCACGTCGATGCTCCACCTCGATGCCTGCGCGCCGTGCTTCGCCACGCGCAAGCTCGGCCAGGATCACCGATTCGGTGAACTGCTTGGAGCCGACACGCAGCGGCTGCGCCACGCCCAATGCCGGCACCAGCATCCATGCGATCCAGAGCAGCCGCTTCATGCCGCACCGCCCGGCAGTGCACGCTGCGCATGGATGAACGCATGGACGAACGCATCGGCGGGACGGTCGCGCAAGTCCTCGTAGCGCCCGTCCTGCACCACGCGCCCTTCACGCAGCAGTACCAGGCGATCGGCGAACCACGCCGCCTCGGCGAGATCATGGGTCACCACGATCACCGTCTTGCCCAGCTCGCAGAAGATGCGCTTCAGCTCGTCCTGCAATTCATGGCGCACGATGGGGTCGAGCGCGCCGAGCGGCTCGTCGAGCAGCAACGCGTCCGGATCGGCCATCAGGCCACGCATCAGCGCCACGCGCTGGCGTTGGCCGCCCGACAGTTCGGCCGGATAGCGCGCGAGCGCGTCGAGGGGAAGGCGAGCGAGCTCGGCCAGTTCATGCGCACGCTGCCGGATGCGCTCGGCCGGCCAGCCGAGGTAGCGCGGTTGCAGGGCAAGGTTGCCCAAGGTCGTGAGGTGCGGAAACAAGCCGCCTTCCTGGATCACATAGCCCACGCGCTGGCGCAGGGCGAGCAGATGATCGCGTTGCAGTGGCTCGCCCCATGCGCTGACCGTGCCCGCGTCGGGCCAGTCCAGACCCAGCAGCAGCCGAAGCACGGTGGACTTGCCGGCACCGCTGCCGCCGATCAACGCCGTGGTGCTTCCCGCGGCAAACGAGAGGCTGACCTGCTCCAGCGCGCTGACGCCGTTGTAGTGCTTGGTGACTTCGCGCAAGGCGAAGTCCGCGGCGCGCCGGGGCGGCTGGTCAGGCTGGGGAGAGGACATGGCCATGGACTCTACCATTGCCCTCCCATCGAACGGCCAGGGGAGCCTAGGCCGATGGTCCGTGTGTCTTTAGGCATGGCGTGACTCAAGGCACTGCATCCTCGCCCTCGCGCCTGCCTAACGTCTCCACGTTCGCCTCGCAGGGAAACAAAGGATGATGTACCTCTCGCGCGAAGAGTTGCAGGTCCGCTTCATGGCGCTGGATCGGCGCATGACGGCCCTGCGCAACGCCCGGACCGCCGATGCCGCGCTCTGGCAGGCCATGCAGGACGAGTTGCTCGACCCCGCGGTATCGGTGGCGCCCGACGACCGCCGCTGGTGGTGGCTGCAACTGTGCGCGTTGATGGAACACCACGAGTTGTCGGCCGAGCCCATGTGGCTGGGGTAAGCAAGGCGAGCGTGCGCGCGCCGCGCTTCGATGCCTAAGTAGATTTACCTATCGTCTGTGACGTCGCGAGGCGACGGGTGGCGCGCCCGTGGTGATAGCATGCCGGGCATGGGTGACGCGCCTGCGGTGGATGGTGCGAAGCCGCTTGGCGGCATCGCATGCAGACGGCCAAACGCGGCTCGCAAGCAGCGATGCCGGCGCGCCTCGAAGACCTTGTTCGTATCCTGTGATCACGAATGTCGGCGTTGGAGCTGGGCATGCACATCGACTGGATTCCGCAGTGCCGGGGGCGGCGGAGCGATCACGCTGCACGCGCAGCTGTCCGGCCCATCCACCTGGGTGTGGGGCCCGGCGATCGACTCCCGCGCGCCCGCCCGCCGGTGACGCGGCATCCCGAGGCCTGACATCGGACGCCGCGCGATGCCCAGGGCCATGCAGGACGTTCAACGGGGTGGCCGTTGATGGGCTGCCGGGCGACCGCCGCAGGCTTGTGCGCCCTCTTCGCGTCACTGTTGCCTGGTGCGGCCGTGCTGCATGCGCAGGAGCTGGAGCCGCGAACCTACTCGCCTTCGCCCGTGGGCACGAACTTCGTCGGCGCCAGCTACAGCTATCTCACCGGCGACGTCACGACGGATCCGTCATTGCCGGTCAAGAACGTGCAAGCGCACATCAACACGTTCGCACTGGCCTACGTGCACACCTTCAGCCTTGCGGGACGGAGCTCATCGCTGGGCGTCGTGCTGCCCGCCATGCGCGCCAACCTCAGCGGCGACGTGATCGATGCGCCTACCGAAATCCACCGCGGGGGCGCAGGCGATGCGCGCCTGCGGTTTGCGCTCAACCTGATCGGCAATCCGGCCATGTCGCCCGAGGCGTTCGCGCGGCGGCCGCCCGCTCCGTCGCTGGGCGTGAGCCTCACCTTGTCCGCGCCCACGGGCGTGTACGAGTCATCGCGACTTGTCAACGTCGGCACCCATCGGTGGTCCTTCAAGCCAGAGATCGGTCTTTCCTATCCGTGGGGGCGCTGGTTCTTCGAGGCGTCCGCCGGGGCGTGGCTGTTCACCACCAATCACGACTACTACGGTGGCAGGCAGCGCAGCCAGGATCCCATCTTCACGGCCCAGCTGTATGGCGGCTACACCTTCAAGCCGGGCATGTGGCTTGCCGGTGCGGTGGGCTATGCGGAAGGCGGCCAGACCAGCGTCAACGGCGTCGCCGACCGCAACCGCCAATCCAACGCGCGCTATGGCCTTACCTTCTCCGCCCCGATCGCGGCGGGCTGGTCGGCGAAGGTGGCGGTGTCCAACGGCCTGGTCACGCGCATCGGCGGCGACTACAAGAGCATCACGCTGGCGGTGCAGTATCGCTGGTTCGACCGGAGCCGCTGAGGCGCGCCGGCTGTTTTCCCGGCACTCGCGCACCGCAGCGTTGCCTGACCCCATAATGGTGCATCTTCGAGTGCGCCGGCATGATCGTAAGACCTCACAAGACCACCCATTCCGTCACCACGCTGCTGTTCGCGCTGCGCGGTTCCGTCGTTCCCATCATCTGGCCGCGCGTGGTCTACACCATGCTGCTCTCGCTGGCCGTGGTGGTAGCGGAGCGCCGCGGGATCGCCGTGGCCTTCACCTTGAACGCGGCGCCGCTGACCCTGCTCGGCCTCACGCTGGCGATCTTCCTGCAGTTTCGCAACAGCGTGGCGTACCAGCGTTGGTGGGAAGGACGCACGCTGTGGGGCGAGCTGGTGATCTGTGCGCGCAACCTGGTTCGGCAAACCGGCGCATTCATGCCCGACCTCGGCGCCGGTGAGCGGCGTGCGCTGGTTTACCAGCTCATCGGATTCGTGCACGCGCTGCGCCATCACCTGCGCGGCACGCCACCCGAGGAGGACCTGGAACACTGGCTTGGCAAGGAGGCGAGCGAACGGTTGAAGACGGCACGCAATCGCCCCAACCTGATCCTCGATGCGCTGTCGCGCGGCATCGGCAAGGCGGCGCGCGACACCGGCACCGACAGCATCCTGCTGGCGCGCATGGACGAAGAGCTCGATCGCCTGTCGCACGTGCTCGGTGGTTGCGAGCGCATCAAGGGCACGCCGATCCCCTTCACCTACATCCTGCTGCTGCACCGTACCGTGCATGTGTACTGCTTCATGCTGCCGTTCTGCCTGATCGGCCCGCTTGGATGGTTCACGCCGCTGGTGGTGGGTGTCATTGCCTACACCTTCTTCGGGCTCGACGCGATCGGCGAGCAGATCGAAGATCCGTTCGACCAGCTGCCCAACGACCTGCCGCTGGACGCCATCAGCCGCAACATCGAAATCGACCTGCTCGGCCTGCTCGGCGACACCGGACTGCCGCCTCCGCTGGAGCCCAAGGACTTCGTGCTGCTCTGAGCATCCGATAGCAGGCGTCCGCAGCGATCCTTTGCCTGGCGACGCCACGGCGTGTATCAATGCGGCGGCAACGCCCCCATTTTTTAAGGACACGCCATGGCTTCAGAAAAAGTAGCGCTCGTCACCGCCGGCGGCTCGGGCATGGGCGCGGCGGCCGCCCGGCGGCTCGCCAGGGACGGGTACCGCGTCGGCATCCTTTCCTCGTCCGGCAAGGGCGAAGCGCTGGCGAAGGAGCTGGGCGGCATCGGCGTGACGGGCTCCAACCAGTCGCCGGATGACCTCAAGCGACTGGTGGACAACGCCATGGCCCAATGGGGCCGTATCGACGCACTGGTGAATTCGGCAGGCCATGGCCCGCGAGGCAAGGTGCTCGAGCTGTCGGACGATGACTGGCACAGCGCGATGGACGTCTATCTGCTGAGCGCCATTCGCCCCGCCCGCCTGGTGGTGCCGATCATGGCGGGCCAGGGTGGCGGCGCCATCGTCAACATCTCCACCGCCTGGGCCTTCGAGCCGTCGCCGATGTTCCCGACCTCCGGCGTGATGCGCGCCGGCCTGGCGAGCTTCACCAAGATGGTGGCGGACGAATACGCCTCCGCGAATGTCCGCATCAACAACATCCTGCCGGGATGGATCGACTCCCTGCCCGAAACCCCCGAGCGTCGACAGGCGGTTCCGCTCGGGCGCTATGGCACCGCGGAAGAGATCGCCGCGACCGTCGCCTTCCTGCTGTCCGACGGCGCCGGCTACATCACCGGCCAGAACCTGCGCGTGGATGGCGGGCTGATGCGCTCGATCTGAGACACACCGTGGAGCCTGCCGGGTGCCGACCACCCGGCAGGCTCCACGCGGGCAACAGCCCGATCAGAAGCGGTAGTCGACACCCAGCGTCACGAAGCGGCCGCGTGGATCGGCCTGCGTGATGTCGAAGTACGGCGTGGACGGATCCCACGGCGGCCGGCGGTTCTGCAGGTTCTGCACGGCCAGGGTGATGGTGGTCTTGGGCAGGCCCGTGTATGCCACCGACAGATCGAAGGTGCTCCAGTTCTTCACCCGCGTGGGGTACGCCGGCGTCAGCAGGTTGTCCGGGTTCTGCTTGTAGCCATCCACGTAGTACCAGGTAAGCGTGCTCGAAACATCGTGGAACGCCCAGTTGAGGCCCGTGACGGCGCGCCATTTGGGCAGTGAGCCAAACAGGTTGGTGCCCGCGCCGTTCACCGGCGCCTGGCCCGCCACCAGCGGCTGGCTGTACTTCAACAGGCGCGTGATCGAGCTGTTGAGCGCAAAGTCGCCGTAACCCTGGGTATGCAGCGCCTGGTGGAAGTCGATGTCGACGCCGTCGGTGGTGAGGCTCTGCTGGTTCTTGTACTGGTTGTAGATGGTGACAATGCGGCCCTGCGCGTCGCGCTGCACGCGAGGGTCCTGCTGGTTCACCAGCGCCTGGTCGTTGTCCGGACCGATGATGCCGCGCTGCACGATGTGGTAGTAATCCGCACCCACGCTGGTGTCGCTGGTCGGCGATATCACGAAGCCCAGGTTGTAGTTGGTCGAACGCTCCGGCTTGAGGTTCGGATTGGCGGTGAACACGTCGGTGTAGCCACGGCGCTGTCCCGGCGTGACCGGGTCATAGGGGTCGATCACGCTGCTGTAGCTGATCGCCGTGCTGTTGGTGATTTCCGGCAGCGACGGCGCGCGGAACCCGCGCGAGAACGATCCGCGCAGCAGCAGCCAATCCAGGGGCTGGTAGCGCAGGCTGGCCTTGGGCGCGAAGGCGTTGCCGAAATCGCTGTAGCGATCCAGGCGGCCGGCGACATTCACCTCCAGCGTGCTGAGCAACGGCACGTTGAACTCCGCGTAGGCCGCGTTGACGTTGCGCGAACCCTGGATCACGTCGATGGCCGGGCGCAATTCCGTGCCCGACAACACGGCCTCGGAGGTGCGCGAGTTCATGGCCTCGTGGCGAAACTGGTAACCCGCCGCGAAACCCACGGCACCCGCGGGCAAGTCGAACAGCTGCGTGCTCGCCGTGGCATCCACCGTGCTCAGCCGCGACACCGCCGGGCGTATCGTGGACAGGCGCAGCGCGTCCACCGCCGAGGCGGCAGGGTCGTTGCTGGTGAAGTCGTAGCCGCCGTTGGCAAGCAGCGACTCGAACGCATACCGGTTGCCGAAGTTGGTGACGTACTCCTTCAGGCTGCTTTCGGAATGCTGCGCCGAAACGTCCCAGTCCCAGTTGCCGGTGTGCCCTTTCACGCCGGCAAGGAAACGCGTGAAGATGGTGCGGTCACGCTTGTTGCGTGGACCCACGCCCCACAGGTTGGTGTTGACGGGCGTCGGCACGCCGTAGGGGTTGGCGGGGTTGCCCACGGGCAACGTGGTGTCGATGTTCACCAGGTGTTGCGCCTGGTTGTCCCATGCACGCAATCCGCTGCCGATGGCGAGCGGCGCGCCGAAGATGAAGGAGGCATGGCTGCGGCTGTAGATGGCCTCGCCGTAGCCGGTGATGTCATCGGTCAGCTTGACGGTGCCGCGCAGCACGGCGTGGTAGCGCTCCACGCCGGGAATCACCGAATCGTAGGCGGCGGGGTTGTAGGCCCACACCTCGCCCGTCTTGCCCGGCGTGATCGCGCCGTAGGGCACCTTCTGCACCGGCCCGACGGCGTTGGCGAAGCCCTGCGTGGGATCGTTGTTGTAGTAGTTGGTCGGCACCCAGTTGAGCTGGCCACCGGGCTTGTCGCGGAAGTCGTTGCCGCGCAGCCAGCTCACGTCGCTGGCATTGAGCTGGTTGCTGCGCGTACCGTCCAGCGCGAAGAACACGTTGTAGCCGTCCTTCTTCACATCACCGTGGCCCAGCAGCAGGTGGAAATTGTTCTGTGTCTGGCCGGTGCCTTCGGTGCTGGCGCCGAAGCTGGCGCCGGCCTCGGCGCCCTGGTAGTTCTGCTTGAGGATGATGTTGACCACGCCGGCGATGGCGTCGGAGCCGTACACGGCGGATGCGCCATCCTTCAGCACTTCGATGCGTTCCACCGCCGCCAGCGGCAGCGAGTTGAGATCGACAAAGGTGTCCTGCAGTTCGTAGGCGGTGGCGTAGTTGGCCACGCGCTTGCCGTCGACCAGCACCAGCGTGTTCTTCTGGCCCAGGCCGCGCAGCGAGATGCCTGCCGTGCCGGCCGAAAAACTGCCGGTGAGCTGTTCGTTCACGCTGTTGCCGGTGTTGGCGGAAATGGCGCGCAGCACGTCCGGCAACGTGGTCTTGCCGCTGCTCCTGATCTGGTCGGCGGTGATCACCTGCACCGGGCTGGGGCCTTCGGTGTCGGTCGTCTTGATGTTGGAACCGGTGACGGTGACCGCTTCGAGCTGGGTGGCCTTGGCAGTGTCGTTGTTGTCCTCGGCATGCGCGGATGTCGCCAGTACGGCGGCGATGGCGAGGGTAAGCAGGCTTGGCTTGGCCATGGTGCAAAGAATCCTTATGTGCACGCCCGCCCCGGCGCGCGGCCAGACTGGGCAATGCGGATGAAGACAGCGGGGGAGCTGCCGGGGAATCGCCGTGGGGACGGCGTCAGGGCGCGGGCGTGGGGACGCCCGAAGAAGCTACGTCAGGCGACGCGGCACATTCGACAGCGACAACAACCGGCAAGCCGGTGTCGTGGCGCAAGCGGATTCGCTGGATGGGCGTGCAGGAAGCGGAACATCGTGACACTCGCTGGGGCCAGGGCCCCGTCGCGTAAGGGCCTGGGGCCCGGTGGAGGGTTTCTGCGCGGGTTGCCGATCAACAACCGCAACACATCGCCGGAAGGCGGTGTGCGGTAGGGCTGGGCATGCAGAAACGCTGGGTGTCCACGAGCGAAAGTGTCTCTTGAGAGGTGAAGCACCGCCGGAATTGGCGGTATGGACGTCTATTTGTCCATCAATTTCCTGCGGTGTCAACAGCCACCGGTAGAGCGTCAAGGCACTTTCGCGCGATCCGGCCCGGCCACGACCGCAAGAAAGCCCGTCATGCGGCATCAGGGAAGCGCCGGAGGACAAAAGCGGACGCCGCCTCCCCGCGACCGTCGGGAAGCGGGCTTTTGACGGCTTGGCGCTCCCGCCGGACGTGCCCCTTGGCGTCGCTGCCTGCCCTTCCGCGTAAGGCGGCGGGCGCGCGAAAGAACGGAAAACCGGCAAAAAGCGGCATGCGGCCATGCCTGCGGGCGTGTGGCATCCATCTTGCTGAGAACCGATAACCGTCTATGGACGCGCCCAGGGACACGCATGCACAACCCGTTCGCCAGGGAGCAAGGCGCCGACGATTCGATTCATCGGGGCGACTACACGCGCTACCTGGCCCAACGCATGGCGCCGGCGATCCAGGCGCTGACCTCGCTGGCCGTCGCCGCCTATGTGCTGGCCGCCGGTGGCCGCGCGCTGGTCAGCGGCTCGCCGGTGCCTTTGCTGCTGCGCCTTGCGCCCGTCATCCCCCTTGCTGTGCTGGCCGTCGTCACCCGCCGCGAAAAACGACCGCTGCCGCTCAGCCTGCTGGCCTTGTCGTGCGTGTTCGTGCTGGAGGTCGGGGTCAACCTCAACGGCATCGGGCAGGCGCCAGGCCAGCGACTGGTGCTGCCCGGCCTGTTGTTGCCCGTGGCGTCGTCGGTCATCTGGATCGGGCGTTGGGACTTCCTCGTCGCCATGTTCCTCTGCGCACTCGGCCCGCTGCCCATGCTGCTGATCGGCGCGACCAGCGGCTTGCCTGTCTTCCAGTACGCCGTCTACATGACCATCGCCATTTCCGTGGCGAGCGTGCTGCGCGCGTTCATGACGCGCACGCTGCTGGAGCAATACCGGCTGGAAAAGCAGCTGAGGGCGCAGGCCCACACCGACGGGCTGACCGGCCTGCTGCAGCGCAATCGCTTCCTCGAACTGGCGCGCTTCGCGCTGGACGACATCTATACCCGCCGCATGCCGGCGGCCGTGCTGTACCTGGACGCCGATCACTTCAAGCAGCTCAACGATACCTTCGGCCATGCGGCCGGCGATGAGGTGCTGGTCAAGCTGGCCGAGCACTTGCGTTCGCAGATGCGCGAGTCGGACCTGATCGGCAGGATAGGCGGCGAAGAATTCGTCGTGTTGCTGCCCGGCGTCGATCTGCATCACGCGCATGCGCGGGCCGAACAGCTGCGCGAAGCGATGCGCGTCGTAAAGCGCCCGGACCGCCCGCTGACGATCAGCATCGGCATCGCGCCCTGCAATCGCCCCGGCGAAAGCATCGACAGCCTGATGTCGCGCGCCGACATGGCGATGCGGCAGGCCAAGCACAACGGGCGCAACCAGGTCGTCGTCGACCAATCCATCGCCTGACGGCAATGCGGCGGGCGTCGGCGCCGCTGCACCGATCGAAGCGGGCGCTTCACGCATCAAGGCGATCGTGCAGCCTCTTCGCCTTCATCGGCGCTGCAGCGGCACATCGAAGAAGCTGGTGGTCTGCCAGCGGATGGATAGCGGTGCGCCGGCATCCGCAACCGTTTCGTCACTGACGTCCTTGCCGCTGCCGTAATTGATCTGCCGGCCGCTTTCCTTGATGACGCTCAACACGATGACGAGGCGGCTGCCGGGCGCAAGCTCGCGGCTCATCAGGCGGTTGCCTTCGATGACCAGATGCTGCTCGCGGTCCGGCGTCAACAGCCTGCGCCGCGTGCGGTCCGCTGCATAGCTGGCGCGCGTCCAGTACTGGCTGAGCTGGATATAGCCGCCTTGGGACGTGAGCTCGTACAGATCGATCGCGAGGTCGAAGTCCTTCTTGTTCGTGATGAAGTCGAGCCGGCCGGAAAACAGGCCGCTCAGTTCAGTTGGCTGGTCGAACGGCCGGCTGGCGAAGGCCAGGCCATGACGGGTGTCGATGGCCGTGTCCATCACACGGCCGCCGAGGGTCGTGCCATGCAGGTCACTGCGGTCGGCGAGATCGATGGCAAAGGGAATGGATGCACGCGTTCCGGAAGGAGCCCGCCCGACGAGCGGATGGAACTCGCCTTCCGCCGTGCCTCCGCCAAGATAGAAACGCAACCTTGCATCGGCCATGGCGGCCAGGGACGGAGCATGCTTCCACACGTTCGCACCGGTCACCTCATAGTTGACCTTGTCGCGAAGCAGTGCGGGCCGTGGCGCCTGCCTGAAGACATGATCGAACCATTGATAGCGCAGCTCATGCATGTCGAGCTGCGCCACCGGGTCGACGGGCAGGCCGGCGAGCGTGTCGACCAGCCGACCCTGGCCATCGAGTACGCCGTATTGCGCGCCGATGTGGTGATACGGGCCGATGAGCAGATAGTGCTCCGTGGCCGGTGCGTACTTCTCCAATTGCTGAAAATAGTAGATCGCCGCACCGGGCCCGCCGTAGTAATAGCCGGCCACCAGCAGCACGGGAATCGTGACATGCGAGAACTCCGTCCGGTACGGAATCATGGCCTGCCAGTACGTGTCATAGGACGGGTGCGAAATCCACGCGTTGAACGCGGGGTTCGGCGTGCCGTCGATCTTCTCCAGGTCGCGGTAGGCGCGACCGCTGGCGTACCACGCCTGGTCCAGGCGCCGCCAGCGCTGCACATCGCCGTAGACGGCCTTGTCGTTGAATTTCCCGTCGAGCGTGAAGAACGGCCACGGGTAGACGAAGTTCCAGAACACGTTGCCTTCCATCGGCACGTCGATGCCCGGAGCCACGGGTGCGCTGGGCATGATCGCCTTCAAGTTCGCGGGCATGCGCTTGGCGGCTGCCCACTGCGCGAAGCCTTCATAGCTGCCGCCGTACATGCCGACGCGGCCATCGCTCCAGGGTTCCTTGCCTATCCAGTCGATCAGCGCGCGGGCATCGTCCGCATCGGTCAGGTAGGCAGAGGCCTGGCCGGGGCTGCATACCTTGCCGCGCGTGAAGCCAAGCACGCCGACATAGTTCTTCGCCGCCGACAGGCGGGCCCTGCTGCGGATGGCCTCGGGCGACGAGGCATAGATGGTGAACTCAAGCAATGCCGGAAGCCGACCTGCCTTCCTGGGGCGCATGACGTAGGCACAGACGCTGGCGCCGCCGGCTTCCTCGACGAGAATGTTTTCCTGCGTGACATACCGGCGGGCGTCATCCTCCTTGATCAGCGAAGCTACGGAGGGCGACGCCTGCCGGAAGACCGAGGCATCCAGATAGTCGCTCAACAGGCGGACGGCATCGTCCAGATCGAGGGTCGAACGGCCCTTGGCCGCATCGAGGTCCGACTGCAGGGCTGCATGGAGTTCCGCCGGATTCGTGTCGGTGAATGTGCGCGCGACCTCGGCGGACGGCCAATCGTCCAGCCGGGCAACGTGCTCGCGGAACACCTTGGCGTAGGCGGCGGCCTCACCAAGATGGCCTGCGGAGGCCTCCTTTTGGGCATCCGCATAGATCTCATAAGGCACCGTGACCCACTCCGCCCGCGAGGGAATCACCGCCTGGCGACGCCATCGCCCGCGCAGCCTGGCCATGGTGTGCGAGGCCGCTGCGTACTCGCCGGCGACCAGTTCGAGCCGGTAGCGGCGATCGAGGCCTGCCGGGCTGGGATCGTCTGGAAGGTCGTGCAGGACGCGCGTGGCCAGCTCCGACATGTCTTTCTGCGACACGGTCGCGTTCGGCGTCGTCGAGGCCTTCCATGCGTAGGTTTGCGCAGGCAACGAATGGGGCGCGCAGAGCGCGAGAAGCCCCAGGACGCCAAATGCCCGGCACCTTCCCCGTCTCAGTGCCGTGGTTGATCCGTTCGCCGGTGATGCGGCTGCGGGCCCGCCAACTCGCCCTGTCGCAGGCAAGGATGAGGCGACTGTGTTCATGGAGCGTTTCTCCCGTGGCGGTTTCCGGACCTGCGCCCATGCAGGGCGCGGTATCCAAGCCGGAGGCATGATTCCGGACGGCGCGGGATTGCGGGCAGAAAGTCGGCGAACGGACACGCCGTGCCGGTGAACGGTCAAATGACGCGGTCGCGCAGCAGCCTTGCTCCCGTGCGGCTGGTGGAAATCGTCTGCCCGGTTTCCATGTGCAGGAGCAGTCGCCCGCCGCCGGCGGGCTCCGCCCGCGTGATGCGATGCACGTTGACGATCCACGAACGATGGACGCGAACGTACCTGGCCGGGTCCAGCGACTTGGTGAAGTCCGCCAAGGTCATGCGGACGAGGTGCTTCCCGGAGAGCGTCCAGACCTGGGCATAGTCGTCCGCGCCGCCGATGCTCACCACCGTATTCATGTCGATCGGCCGGAGCTCGTCGCCGATACGGACGAAGTAGCGTGACCGTTCCGGCTGTATGCCGGCATCGTCGTTTTCCTTTGCAGCCCAGTCGTCCGACACCGTGACTGGAGCAGTGCGATGGTCTGGCTGCAGCCCGGCGCTCCCGTCCGGTGGCAGCGGCTCCGGAACGCCGGCTGCCCGCGGCGTCTCGACGGCGGTCGCGGGCGGCTGGCCGTGTTGACGATGTTGGGCCTGCAGGTACGACATGGCCGCGATGAGCGCGTAGGTCGTGACGTTCTCCAGCGTTTGCCAGGCCGTTCCGCTGGCCGAGAAGGGCTTGACCAGAAAGCCGGAAGACTCGCCGCCGTTGAACAAGCCCAGCAGAACGATCAGCAGGCCATAGGAGAGAACAGAGAACGCGGCGCACAGGGGAACATGGGCGAGCCATTGCACGGCGGCGGGCTTTCCTACGAGCCCGCGCAGGATGATGCGGCGTACCATCGCGCCAAACACCACCACGGGAATGGTGTTGGCGGCTCCGCCAAGCAGGCTCTCCAGCACGCCCAGGTGCATCGCCAGCCGGATCGTGACCGAGTAGGCCACGAAAATACCGGCCACCAACAACAGATCGATATGCCGCTGCTTCATCCTGTTCCCCGGCGTGGATCCCGGACCTCAGCGCGGAGCGTGCAGCGTTGTACGGTCGGCTTCAAGCCTTGCCTGCACCCGCACGATGTTCGATCCCTGCCCCGGCTGCGCAGGAAGGCCTGGTCAGCAGCGGATGCCAGCGCGGCGGCTCAACCAAAATCCGGCCCGTGCTTCCAGATGTCGCTCCATGGCCTGCGCGCGGGGCCGCAGACAAAGATGTCGGGGTGATCGCGCGTTTCCTCATTGGCGACGCCCAAGGCGTTGCTCGTGTGGCCGGCAAGGCGGCAACCGGTGAAAAGCTCGTCGGCGCGTTCGCGCGAGTTACCCAGCACGATGAGCGTGGTGGGCGGCGTTGGCGGGTAGCCGCGCAGCCATCCGGAGTTGATGGTGGTGATCGGCGCCGGCAGGTGATAGCGCGGGCCCAGCAGGGCAATCGCGCCGTACTCGCCATAATTGCCCACGGCGATCTGGAGATGTTCCCGCTGCGCTGCAGGCAGGCCGTCGCGAATGGCTGCCACTTGCGCCACGAGTTCGTCCCAGCCGATTTCCTCGCGAAGATCTCCGTTGTTCCGCAGCGCAAAGTCCCTCAGCGGACCACTTGACGCGATGGGAACGATGCGAAGCGCCGCGTAAGTGCCAATGGCGAGCACGCCGATGAACATCAGTGCGGTGACGCCGGCGCGCCTCGCGGGCCGAAGGGTACCCAGCCACCGCTCGCCGACCACGGCGCCCATGGCCAGGAGCATCGGGTAGGCGCCACAGGTGTAATAGAAACGCCCCTGGGCAGCCAGGAACAACAGCACCGGTACCACGTACATCCAGGCAAGCAGGCGATAGCGGCGGCTGCGGAAATAGGCAACCAGGCCCGCGATCCACACCGGCGCGGCGAACAGGTTGGCATTCAACAGGAACTGGTCGCGCAAAAAGCCCTCCGCCCGGCCCTGGTGCACATCGCGCGCATGGATCCCCTGCAGGAAGTGATAGGAGACGAAGTCGTGCCGGACGAGCCAGATCAGGTTCGGCATGAACACAAGCAGCGCGACCGCGCCGCCGGCCCAGAACCACCTGTTGGCGAGGTACCGCCGCGCATCGGTAAGCAGCACGCCCGCCAGCACGCCGGCAAGCTCAAAGGCGATCGAGTACTTGGTCTGCAGCGCGAGCCCGGCAACCAGGCCGATCGCCACCCACCAGCGTGGCTCGTCATCACGCTGCAGGCGAATCACGCACCAGGCGATAAGCACCCACCACAAGAGGTCGAACGAGGAATACTGGAACTCCGTCGCCTCGAACATCGGCAACGGCGAAAGCGCCACCGCGAGCGCCGCAAACACCTGTGCCAGTCGACCGCCACCCAGGTCGCGCGCCATCAGGCCGGCGGCGATGATCACCAGCACCTGCGCCAGCACGGAAAACCATCGCAGGCCCACGAGCGACAGGCCGAACATCTTCAGCCCCAGGTACTCCAATGCCGCGGTCAATGGCGGATAAGGCACGAAGCCCCAATCCAGATGCTGGGCATCACTGAGAAACTGCCACTCGTCCCGATGAAAGCCGTACTGTCCATTGGTCAGCATGTGGGCCACCCCAAAGAGCACGGCGACGGCCACCACCGGCATGGCGCTTCCCGGTTGGCCGTCCCTTGCGCGCGAAAGCGGCATACGTGTGGCAGTCATGCATGCGTCCTTGGTCCGTCCGATGATCCGCCGCATGCCTGTATGGCCCGGGCGGCCCTGCTGTACCTTTCCAAGATAGCCAAAGTGGAAAGAGCCGTCGCATCCCTCTCTAGGCGGGCACGAGCGCCCGGTGAATCTCCGCCAGCGTCGCGGCTTCGAAGGTGGCGACGGCCGCTCCGTCACTCGCCAGCCCGTGTGGATTGAACCAACAACTGTCGATGCCGAAGCGGTTCGCGCCCAGCACGTCGGCATCCAGGCGGTCACCGACGATGATGGTCTCCGGTTTGCTGAAGCGTGAAAACTTCTCGACCGCGTACTGGAAGAACCGGCCATCCGGCTTCGCAAAGCCGCAGGCTTCGGACGTGGCGACGAACCTGATCCAACGGCCGAGCCCCGATTTCTCGATACGCCTCGCCTGCACGTACTCGATGCCGTTGGTGATGATGCCAACCTCGCCCACGCCCGAAAGCGCCTCGCACAGCATGGCGGCACCATCGACCAGCACGACCGTTTCCGCCAGGCATTCCAGATAGCGCGCGCCCGCCTCCGCAGGGTCGATATCGAGGCCATGCAGGGCGAACGTGCGCCGGAACCGCTCGATCTTCAGGGCTTCCTTGGTGATCAGGCGGCGCTCGAAGTCGTTCCACAGCCGGGTGTTCTCGCGCTGGTAGTCGGAGAACATCGTCGGGCCGTGGGCGTGCACGCCGAAGCTATCGACCATCTGGTCGAACGAGAGTCGTTCGGCCGCCCGAAAATCGAGCAGGGTGTCGTCCAGGTCAAAGAGGAAATGCTGGTATGTCATCGAGCCGGTCCGTTGCAGGTGCGATCGCCAAGCGCAGCGATTGCGGGCGCCCGCCCTGTTCACGCGTGGGCCGCCAGGTCTCCGCCTGGCGGGCATGACGCGTCCAAAATAGCAGGACGCATGCTCCCGGGCATGACCCCCGCTACAGCGATGGACGACCATGCCGCATGCCGATACGCTTCGGCACCGTTGTCGTCCCTCGCTTGCATGGCGACATCGCTGCTGCCGTTCCGCAGGACAGTCACGGGCATGCACCACCGCCCGTCGCCTCATCGCGATATCCAGGGGGGCGGGACATGGGCAGTGGCCTGGCAACCTGCCACCCATGCGGCGAGGTGCACGCGCTCGACGTTCGCCAGGCATCCATTGCCCGTTTCGACCCGGCGCGGGCACGTTCGATTTGCACGTGTACAGGAAAATCCGGCTTCTTGGAGACATGGCGGCCATCGCCATCCCAATGAGGCACCGGGTTGTCCAAACATCCGCCCATCAAGGAAGTAGCGTCATGACAACGATCGAAACCTCGCCACAGCTGTATGCCCGACTGGGCGGCTTTCTGTACTTGCTCATCATCGTGTTCGGCGGCTTCGCCGAGGGCTATGTGATGAACAGCCTCGTGGTGGCGGGTGATGCTGCGGCCACGGCCCGCAACATCATGGCTTCACCGGGGCTGTGGAGCCTCAGTGTTGCCGCCAACCTGCTCGTGCCGGTGTTTGCCGTGGCGCAGGCCTGGATCTTCTATCTGCTGCTTCGGCCGGTGAACAGGCAGCTGGTGCTGCTCTCGGTGTTCTTCATGCTGGTGTCGCTGTCCGTCGAGGCCGTGAGCAAGCTGTTCCTGCTTGCCGTCACGCCCATCCTGGCAAGCGCCCATCCGGGAGCATTCGAACCCGCGCAGGTGCAGGGCCTTGCGCATGTTTCCCTGATACTGCACGACATCGCCTTCAATATCGCGCTGATCTTCTTTGGCGTGGGCTGCCTGGTGGACGGCTATTTGATTGTCAGGTCCGGCTACCTGCCCAAGCTGATCGGCCTGCTGATGCAACTTGCCGGCTTGAGTTACCTGATCGCCTGCTTTGCCGCGCTGTTCGCCCCGAAGCTCGCCGACCTGATCACGCCCGCCATCCTGGTGCCTGCGCTTGTCGGTGAAACCTCGTTCTGCCTGTGGCTGCTGATCAAGGGCGTCAATGTCACGAAGTGGAACCAGCGCGTTGGCATCGCAACATCGGGCGAGGCGCGGGCTGCCATCCCGGGCTAGGTGTACGTAGAGGGCGGAGGCCCCGAGCGCATCGGATTGCCTCCGGCTTCAACCGCTGGTCGCGACGGCGACGCCAACGCGTTTCGAAAGCGGGCAGGCAGTAGTCGCCTCGCGGACTTCGGCCTCATACTGCGGGGCACTCGCCACCAGCCCGGAGTCTCCATGCGTCGCCGCGATTTTCTCACTGGCGTTGTCACCGCCACTGCCGCTGCATCCACCGCTTTCACGCTGGCCGGCCGGCCGGTGCAGGCCGCACCGGCAGCGCCCGCCGGGCTCGCCGGCTTGACCTCCATGACCACCGGCGCCAAGCCGATCTCGGTGGAGGAGCGTCTCGCGCGCATCGCCAAGCTGCAGCAGCTGATGGTCGACAAGAAAATCGGCGCCCTGATCCTGGAGTCGGGTTCGAGCCTGGACTACTTCACCGGCATCCAATGGCATCGCTCCGAGCGAACGACCGCCGCCGTGATTCCCGCCCGGGGCGATATCGTCGTCGTGACGCCGGCCTTTGAAGAGCCTTCGATCCGCGAGACCCTGGCCGTGAACGGCGACGTGCGGCCCTGGAACGAGCACGAGAGCCCGTTCGCCCGTTTGGTTGGCGCGCTGCGCGACCGCGGCGTCAGCTCCGGCCCGATCGCCTTCGAAGCCACCACGCGCCTGTTCATCGTCGATGGCGTGCGCGAGGCAAGCGCCGGCGCCTACCAGGTGGTTTCCGGCGACGCGCTGGTCAAGGCCGTCCGGTTGATCAAGTCACCGGCCGAACTCGCGCTGATGCAGACGGCCAATGACGTCACCCTGGCTGCGCTGCGCTACGTCCATGGCCACGTCCGCCCCGGCATGCGCCCCGACGAGATCGCCAGCATGATGAACGCCGCCACCGTGGCCCTCGGCGGCGCGCCGGAGTTCGCCCTCGTGCTGATCAACGAAGCCAGCGCCTATCCGCACGGTTCGCACAAGCCGGAAACCCTGCACGAAGGCTCGGTCATCCTGATGGACGTGGGTTGCGCCGTGCACGGCTACCAATCGGACATCTCGCGCACCTGGGTGATGGGCAAGCCAACCGCCAAGCAGCGAAAAGTGTGGGACACCGTCAAGCGCGGCCAGGAGATCGCCTTGGCCACCGCCAAGCCCGGCGTCCCGGTGGGCAGCATCGACGACGCCGTGCGCGCCTACTACGAAAAAGAAGGCTGGGGCCCCGGCTACCACCTGCCCGGCCTTCCCCACCGCACCGGCCACGGCATCGGTTTGGACGGCCACGAGTCACCCTACCTCGTCCATGGCGACGCCACCCCGCTGGCGGCAGGCATGTGCTTCTCCGACGAACCGGGCCTCTACATCCCCGGCGAATTCGGCATCCGCCTGGAAGACTGCTGGCACATGACCGAGACCGGCCCGAAGCTTTTCACCGAACTCGCGAAGTCGATCGACGATCCGATTTGAGGGGTTGCGCACGGGTGGAGCGACAGAGGCGGCGGCCATGCCATGGGCACGGAACGAAGCTTCTGTCTCCAGGCGAGGGCGGGCTATGGAGCTGAGTGGAAGCATCGCTGTCGAAGACCTGATGGCTGCGTAGTGGATTCATGTGCGGCCGCGACGCTGTTTGGCGGAGAACGGCTGAAACCGCAACCCAAAGCAGACAATTTCAATCGCGCGGCATCGTTCGAGAGGAGTCTGGCATATGACCGGCGTTGGACCTCGCTTACTCACTCCTTACATTGCCGCATTGAGCACCTTTGTCATTGGGCTGGCCGGTCCCGCTCACGCAAATCATGTCCGCGAAATGTCTCTCGAAGAGAAGGTTCGAGATTCCGACATCGTGATGATTGCTCGCGTCGAAACGACGCTAGAGAAGTGCACGCGGAACGCGTCTTGCGCAACAGTCCATGTCCTGACGCAACTGAAAGGGGAGTTACCTCCAAGCATGAAGGTGCTTTACAACGGCGATATTGCCGAAGACAACCCTTCATGTTGTAACGTCGGTGAGACTTATCTGTTCTTCCTTAAGGGTGTCGGTGAGAACCTTTACCGATCGGTAAATGGTCCTTAGGGCATCTATGCAATTCAATCCGCTGCCAACCGGGATTTGGCGCGCCAGGAGATGTCCGCTTCCGACCCAAATCGGACCTTTCATCGGTCGCCTAGCGACTACCGCCGTGAGGCATTGGAGGAACATGTCACCGCTACCTGAGGTGGTTCAGCTCGCCAAGGATGCTGAGGTTAGGATCGACGAGACCTTTAATGCACCAGATGTGCTGCCCTTCGCGGCGAAGGCGCTGGAAATTATCGCCGCGCACCCGGAGCTCCGGGGGGACTTTGAACTCGAATTCCTGAACATGCCAACCTACGCGCCGACCGAGTTCATCGAAGTGTGCATGCACGCTTTGACGTGGCCAGCGGTAAAGGCAGAGTTTGAAAGACGGTATCGTGACGCGGTTTCGCGGAATGACTGGCGCGTAGAAGCTGTCTATCGACACTACCTCGACGCTTTCGAGCCGGACTGGGAGAACGCGTCCGACTTCTACGCGGAGTACTTTCGGCGGTAACTTGAGTTAGTGGAAATGTCCGCATACGACCCAGGGCGGACGTCACCAGGACGAGGACAGAAGAGCGACAGAGGCGCGGATGAGCAGGATTGCGAGCAAAGAGAATCTATTGACCATGCTGGACGTCTTGAGTCAGCCCAAAAGGCATGGGCTCAATCAAGAAGCTGCCGATCGCGCCCTGATAGATTTTTGCGCCAGTTGTCCCGACCCAGTTCTGGCGCGGTGGCTTGTTGTCGAATGTCTCGATCCTATGACGGACCAAGAGCTAGTGAGTCGCGCGCTGGCCATGCCGGCTCGCCCATTGGCAGAGGTTCCGACGACGATAGTTCCGGCCGAACACCCTGTTAGGGCGGTGCGTGGCCCGGCACAATCATTCCATTGAAAGTGTTGTGCCAAGGTCTGCCTCCAACCCGTAGCGGACCCTTTGAGCGATTGGCTTTTCTCTGGGAGGCATCGTAGTTCATGGCTAGACAGCTCATCGCATGCGAAGCCAAATGTCGGTCGTGTCGGGAGACGTTTAGCCATCCGGGCATCATCGATTCCAGCTACGGAGAACTCGTTCTGAGTAGCCCTGATGGGAAGGCATACGTTCTCGCCAGCGCATTCGGCACGTTCCCGGAGAGGGTTAGAAAGGCTCTCTCCACAACCGAACCTGGTCGTCTGTGGAAGGTCCTCGCCGCGCTCGCCGATCCCGATCCAAGTGGACCGTACACAACGACCATGCATTGCCCGCGCTGCCAGGGTGTGGACCTCGAATACTGGAACGGGAGAGAGGCTGGCATTGCTCTGGTGCCAGAGGCGACCTACTCGGAATACGAGGCGTTAGACGACGGGGAGCTTGGGCGGCAGATTGCCTTGCGTGCCTAGCCTATTAGCTGTGACTCTAAGGTCCGCTATCGACCCTTAGCAGACATTAGGAATGGAGGGAAATATGAGTTGTGCTTGCCCGTGCTGCGGTCATCTCACAATGCCAGACGATGGGTCATTCCCCGGTTCGTTCGTGATCTGCCCGGTCTGCTTCTGGGAAGATGACGACGTGCAGTTAGACAACCCAGACTTCGCTGGTGGGGCGAATCGACCGAGCCTGAATGGGGCGCGCGCCAACTACCGCATATTTGGGGCAATTGACGAGCAAGCGCGGCCACACGTTCGGCCTCCGCTGGAAAACGAGCTGCCACAGACTGGTGCTGGTGGGATTTAGCGTGTATCGAAGGTCTGCTTTCGACCCGGAGCGGACCATGGGAAGTTCGAAAGTCAAAAGGGGCGTGATCCATGCGCTGGGCAAAGATTCTTGGTCTGATTGTCGCGGGCGCCGTGCTAGGCGGATTGCTGTCCGGCTACGTCGTTTGGCAGTACATGGTGCGATTCGGTATCTCTTGGAACCAATGGGCTTCATCGCAACTCGACGAGCAAAGGGCGAGTGATGCCCTGAGTACCGTGGCGGCACTGAGTAAGCTCCGCGCCGGAAACGTCGAAAACGCTCGCAACGTCTTGGAGTGGCGTTTGACTGGCGAAATTGCCGAACTTGCTGGCATGAAGAAGGCCGGTAGCGATCCCCGTGGCTATACATCAAAGGCTCTTTCTGCGATCAGTGACTACAGGCAGACGAATCCCTGGGCCAGCGGGAGTCCGGAGTTGGACAAACAGATGTCAGATACCCTGAGAGAGGCGGCTAGCCCTCCTGGTCGGGCGCAGTAGCCGGCCTGCACGTCCGCTTCCGACCCACAGCGGACCCTTAGGATGCCCCGTAGTATGGACCGAAGATCCGTGATGGGAGACGCTTAATGCTACGGAAGGCCATCTTGTTGTGCGTGCTCGCCCTGATGCCGATGATCTGTTTCTCGGCCGATGAACCTCAGGCCATCAGCGCCTTCTTTCAGGTTTGTATACGGGATCCATCCCGATACGAGTTCACTTTCGTGAGGGGCATTGACGGAATCATGGGTACCATCCGCAGGAATGGGCATGTGGTGAATTACGAGATCAGCCGCTACCCAGGACCCGACAAATTTGAGGATGACGCCAAGAAGTGGACAGCCGTTGGAGCGAAGGAACTGCCATCAACTATGTCGCTCGTCACCGAATACGGCAGCTCAATGTCGTCCGCAGAGCGACTTTACGGCTTCACTTCGGGCACCTTCGACGCCGGGGAGCCCAAGCATCCCGACAGAACCTACGTGAAACTATGGGCGGACTCCAAGAAGGAGGCATCCGAGCTCTTACCACGAGTCGGAGCCGCGCTTTATCGCTGCGATAAAGGCGCTCGTCCCATTCGCGAGGGAATTCCTTAAGGTCCGCTTGCGACCCAGAGCGGACATCACGGACAAGACTGCACAAGAACCTTTGTGATCCAACCGCCATTGTTCTTCAGTTGACCGAAGGGGATTATTCGATGGGAGTTCGGGGGAAGTGGCTGATCGTGTGTCTCGGCGTCAGCCTGTGCTCTGCTGCGCAAGCGGCAGCTAATCTCCACGTATGGGAGAACAACGACACCACAGGGTGCGCCCGTCTACTACAAGCAATCAGGATCTCTCCCCTAGCAGAGATGACGAATCATCAGCTTTGTGTAATCCGGGGTTTGCCCGTTTCCTCGCTGCTTACCGGCGGATTCGTTCGGGATCTGCAATGGCATCGCGAAGGCACTCCGTTGGATACGGAGTTTGCAAGAACGATCTTTGAGGCCCGCATTTTTCCTGGTGAGCTATCGAAGTATTCGGAGAGCGAGGCGATGTACTTGCGCGAATTGGCTGGGGATATGGTACATGAGAAGCCTCTCGCCAAGCATGCGTACGCCATGGTCGATCGGCTCCCCATATTTGCGGTCGAAATGAGCTTCGATGGCTGCTCCGAATCGACGGAATTCTCCAGTTTTCCTCTCTTTGGGCTGTTCACCGACTCATCTCGGTTACACGCCGTTCCAATTGTTCCTTTTGGGGGCGGTCGGCTGGTCTACTTCGGCCGCGACCTAGCCATTCTCGAAATAGGTCAAAAATGGATGAGGGACGCGCATCGGGGTAAAGAGTTTCTCACCGTCACTGTTCAGATTATCGATCGAGACCTTCAGCACGGGAACGATCGAGTTCTTGGCCTTCATGATGCTTGCTCCGTTTCAATCGAGAAGTAAGAGAGGCGCGTCTCTGCGGATGCTGAAAAGCCAAGTCAAGAAATCAATGGACATCTAATGTCTGCTTCCGACTGCGATTTCAGACGGTCGTTGCAACACATTGGGAGCTTGCCATGGCGTTTTACTTGCTGATCGGCGCAATAGCATCGACCTTTGTCTGCGTGTCAGTTTTCTTGGCCTGCTTTCTGCTCGGCGGGAAGCGATTTGCTGAGAAGGGAGCCATGGAGTACGAGAATCTGACGCTTGGCAATCCGCTCAACGCGTTGTTCATCGACCGGCTGTTAACAGATCGGGGCCTCCGGTTGCGTCGTCTGTTACTTATATCAATTGGGGGGATCTGGGGTCTCTGCATCGCGGCGTCCATAGTCGTCACCAATATAGGCAACTGAACTGCCTGCTCTGGGCTGCGGACTCAGCCGGTCGCTGCAACACTCCCGCCGCTCGCGCGGCCTTCGGTGCGTTGCAACGTCCGATTAATCTGCAATCTGAAGCGGACGTTCCACCGCGAAAGACACGTCAGACCAGTTGCGACTTCCCCATCACAGCGAAGCCACGCCAGCGCTTAGGTACTCACCGGATGCGGGCGCACGCGTACGAACAAACCATGCTCGTGTGTCGAGACCCGGGAGGCGATCCGTCCTTCATCTCATGGGCGACCTTTGCGCAGGCGGCGGAGCCCGTCTTCTGATACAGCCTGCTCGTCGGCGCCGATAACGATGCCCGGCTCTCCTCCTCCGGGTTCGCGTTATTCGTCGGCTCTGACTTGCGGCATCAACGTGTGCCGACAGGCGTGTCGGCACGGAGTTGGTCTGTGGCGTGGTGATCGCTGACAGGCGGGGTGCTTGAGGTTTGCTAACTTCGCCAGGCCACTGCGGCGTCGGCAACGACGCGAGGCGAGTGGCTTCGACAGCAATGTCGTGAAGCGCGGGTCGCATGAGCTGGCACCCCAGGCGACCCGCTGACCACCACCAACTCAAGGACAGTTGATCATGGCTATCGCCGATCATACGAGGCGTATTCGCCCGTCCATTCCCCTCGATGGGACCCTCCCTTCCATTTGCGGCAGTCCGCGCTCAGCGGGCAGAGCGGCTCATAGCGGCCTGTGTCGGCGCATTCCCACAGCCGCCATCGGCGCCGCTTCCAACCCGCCGTGCTCGCCGCCAGGCTTGAATACAGGCTTGAAGTGAGCATTTTCCGCGCGCGGTGATCGCTCTCGCGGCGTGTCGGCCGAGGGGTCGAGGCGCTGTATCCAGGCGATTACCTACATCAGTTCCGGCATGCGCCGACACGGAAGCCTGTAGGGCTTGATCCGTCATTGGGCCGTGCCTGACAGGAAAGGAAGCCCCATGCACTTGATACAGCTTGATCCGCTGATGGACTTTGACTCGTCGGTGCTGTTACGCAGCCCGGGCGACGTGTTGCTGAACGACCACCTGCGGCGTCCCACCCTGTCGCTGGCGTGGCTGGCACGCCGTACCGGCATTTCGTCGTCCACCTTGCGGCAGATCACCCAGGGCAAGCGACGCATCAATGCGGAGTTCGCGCTGCGCCTGGCCTGCGTGATGGAACCGACGCCGGCCTATTGGCTGGTGCTGCAGGCGCGCTACGACCTGGCGATGAAACGTGCGGCGCAAGAGAGCCGGCGACGAACGACATGATCGCGCATCACCGCTTCAACCTGCGTTGGCACTTCAACCGTGTTGCGTGGCGAGCGCTGCTCGCCACGGCGGGTACGGTTCCATCATTCGCTGGATGACACGGCGAGCGGGTGATGGCGCGAGCAGCCCGCCATGACTTCCGCGAGCGACGACGTTTCCAAGGCGGCAGCCGGGCGATTACTCCGAAGCCCTGAACGTCACCACCAACACATCGCGGAACGCCGGCTCGTCGGCACGAAACGGCACCACCGGCGTCACGCCGTGATAGACGCGATGGTCGTCGATCAGTGCGGCGTCCAGCGCATGGGTGAGCGTGAAGTCGCCGAGCAGCGTGCCGTCGGGCGCGTGGATGGTGGTGGTGCCGCTGGCGATGTTCTGGCGGTTCACCAGAAGCACGAGCACATAGTCCACGCCGTCGCGATGGCTGCCCTCGGGTGTCGGCTCACCGGCGGAATCCGTCGTCGCTTCGATGCGGAACTGGTGCACTTCGATATGCCAGCGGCGCGAAGGCGGCGCCAGCGTTCCGAACAACTGGTGGCAGAAGCGGAAGATGGTGCGAAGGGTGGCGCCATGGACGATCGAAGCGTCGATGGGTTCAAACCAACGCTGGATGTCGCCTTGCAGGGTGTTGTATTGCAGGCTCTGGAAGTGCGCCTGGTGAGGCTCGGGCACCACGGGGCCCTCGCCCGTGGCGGAAAACGTCGCGTGCCGTCGCCGCCGGAAACGGCCTTTGGCAGCGAGGTATTCATCAACAGCCAGGTGGTTCCAGCTCTGTGCGAAGGCTGCCCAGTCCGACAGGTCGCCGTCGGCCGCCAGCAGTGAGCGCATGTGGTCGCCGTCGACGAAGGCGAATCCTTGCGAGTCCACTTGTTCCGACAGTGTTGGTTCGAACGCATCCGCGCGGTTGTTCATGGCTGCATGATAGCGGTTATGGCATCGGGCGTCGGATGTTGCTCCGCGATGCCTGCGCCAAGGTTTCGGGGCGATGCGCGGCTGGTCGGTCGATGCGTTTGCCGTCACGACGCTGCATACTCGCTTCGCCAACAGATGCACGGCTTCCCTACCGATGTCTACATGGAAGGACAGGATATGAAGCTCTTGTCGAAAGCGCTGGCCCTGACGCTTGTCGTTGCATCGTGGTCCCCGCTCACCGCCATGGCGGCTCCCGAAGCGGCAAACGGCCTCGGTGCGAATGGTGGATCTCCCCTGCTCGGCCGTTGGCTGCTCGATACGTCGCGGTTGCCGATGCCGCCCGGGCAGCGCCCCAAGAGCGTGACGTTTACGTTTGCCCGTGCTGGCGAAGGCAAGCTGAACGTGCACGTCGATATCGTGTATGCGCCGGGCCAGGAGGTTCATTCCGTGTCGACGCCGTCACTCGATGGAACGCCCACGGCCATCAAGGACAGTCCCGAGGCGGATACGGGCGCGTTCAGGCAACCCGCGCCCAATGTGCTGGTCATGGCGTTGCAGAAGGAGGGCGTGCTTGTTTCGACCCGGATCTACGCGGTTACGCCGGATGGCGAGCATCTGGTCGAGACGGCGGTTTATCCTGGAAACAACGGCCCGCTCGTCATGAAGGCAAGTTACTTCACGCGCATTCGCTAGCTTGGTTGGCGCGCGACGTTCTGTTTCGAAACGGTGTCGTGCGGGTGGTTTGGCGGTGCGATGCTCTCTTCCCGGATTCCTGCCTCGATATCACCATGCATAGCAGAACCCTTCACGTGGACGACCTTGAGCTCATCTGCCGGCACCGGGAAGCGATGTTTCGCGACGCCGGCAAAGGCGACGATGTCTTGCTGCCCATGACCGAGCACTTCCGCGCGTGGCTCGGGCCACGGTTGCGCGATGGATCGTATTTTGGCTACGTGATGGTGGACGAGGGTGTTTCCGTCGCGAGCATCGGACTGATGCTGATCGACTGGCCGCCGCATCCTTTGCATCCGCTGCAGGACAAGCGTGGCTACGTACTGAATGTGTTTGTCGAACCCGAGTACCGGCATCGCGGCCTGGCGCGCGAGCTGATGCGCCTTGCGGATGCGGAATTTGCGGCGCGAGGGGTCGGGTATGCCGTGTTGCATGCCACGGAGAAAGGCCGGCCGTTGTACCAGGGGTTGGGTTGGAGTGGGACGGCGGAGATGGCGAAGGTGTTGGTTGGAGTGCCGGGTGGCGTGGCCGGATGAGAGGTGTTGCAGCTCTGCGGTCGCGCACAGGGTGCGCTCCTACAAGGGGGTAGCTGGAGCGTTCGGGTGAGATTGCTGAGCAATTGGCCTTGGTGATTGGCCCACCTTGTGTGGTCAGAGCTGTTCTGTAGGAGCGTAGCCAGTGCGCGAAAAGCCTATGGAGTGGTGTTAGCGGGGCTCTGCGGTCGCGCACAGGGTGCGCTCCTACAACGGTGTGTGTGGGCGCCGTTGAGGTGCGATCGCCACGCGGTTGGTCTTCGCGGGTGGTTCGCTTTGGTGTCGCTGGCCGTTCCTGTAGGAGCGTAGCCAGTGCGCGAAAAGCCTACGGAGCGGTGTTGGCGGGGCCCTGCGGTCGCGCACTGGGTGCGCTCCTACAATGG
>NZ_BCPR01000045.1 GCF_016586165.1 Dyella sp. EPa41
CGTCCTTCAGCTCCTTGGGCATGTAGGTTTCGTCATGCTTGGCGAGCACTTCGGTGGCGATGAAACGCGCGTTGTCCATGTGGCCCGTGGCGATCACCGACTGGTTGTCGCGGAACAGGTCGGGAAGGATGCCGGTGTATTCCACCGGCATCGAGCCGCTTGCGTCGACCACGGTGAACGTGACCTTCAACGAGTCGCTGCTGCGCTGGATCGACCCGGCCTTCACCATGCCGCCTAGGCGGAACGTCTTGTAGCTGCGCGCCTCGCCCGTCTGCACCTGGCTCGGGGTGAACAGGTAGTTCATGTTCTGCTGCAGCGCGAACACGGTCAGTCCGACCGCGACGACGGCGGCGGCGACCACGAGGAGAACGATGATGAGCCTGCGCTTGCGGGTGGGATTCATAAGACTCAGTAGGTGCCCGTCATGGCACTGAAGGGTTGCGTTGCTGTCGCGCGGCCTGTCGCGCCATGCGTCCGCGCAGTTCGCGCAGCTGGCGGCGGCGACGGAAGCCGGGGCTGAGGTAGTCGGCGATCAGCACGATGAAGAACAGCGCGAACGACGGCCACACATAGGCGGCATAGCCACCCATCGCGATGAAGTGGTCCCACGAGAACGGCGTCATCGCTGGCTCTCCTTCTCGGCCGCTCTCGCGCGTCCTGCGCCCGCGGCACTCGCGCCGCCCTGTGCTTCGGCTATCTGGCGCACCCAGTCCTTGCCGCTTTCCAGCGACAGCAGGTCGGTGCGCACGCGGCCGAACAGGCTCGCGATGTAATAGAACTTGGTGGCGAACATCATGGTCAGCAGCGGCCACAGCATGTCGCTGCTCATCTTCGACGGGCCGAGGATGCGCACCGTGGAGCCCTGGTGCAGGGTGTTCCACCAGTTCACCGAGAAATGCACGATGGGCACGTTGATGATGCCGATGATGGCGAGGAAAGCCGCGGCGCGTGCGCCCTGGCGGCGGTCTTCGAACGAGTGGTACAGGCCGATCACGCCGAGATACAGGAACAGCAGCACCAGTTCGGAGGTGAGGCGGGCGTCCCAGGTCCACCAGGTGCCCCACATCGGCTTGCCCCAGAGCGAGCCGGTCACCAGGGTGATGAAGGTGAATGCCGCGCCGATCGGCGCCGACTCCATCGCCACCACTTCGGCCAGCTTGATGCGCCACACCAGCGAGATGAAGGCGGCCACCGCCATCACCCCATAGATGAACAGGCTCATCCAGGCGCTGGGCACGTGGATGAAGATGATGCGGTAGGCGTCACCCTGCTGGTAATCGGCGGGAGCGAGCACCAGGCCGCCGTACAGCGCGATGGCGCCGAGCACGAGGGCCAGCCCCAATGCCCAAGGACGAAGGACGCCGGCGAACCGGTAGAAGTTCGGCGGCGAGCTGAGCTTGTGCACCCACAAGGGGATCCAGTTGGCCATATGAACCTGTCTATGCCTGTTCCATGCCCCGCGCCGGGATCTGCTTGCCCGCAGGACCAGGAAGAACGAATGGAGTGTATGTCGATACACGAATGAGTGATGACGCAGGGCGGCGTGCAAACAGACCCGGCCCGCGGGGTTGACGCTGAGCGCGCGCCAGCTGGTGGCGCCTGGCTTGACCTGACCGGCCAGTCAGGCGCTGCGCCACGCACCACCAGCTGGCGCGCGCTCAGCGTCAACGCGGGGTATGGAACAGGCATAGACAGGTTCTCATGAATCCAGAGCTATCCGAAGGGCGGCGGCGCAGGCCAGCGGCGCCAGCACCAGGGCCATGACCAGCGCGGCCCCCAGCCAGGCGATGGGAGCGAGCCACGGCAGCCCCTGTTGTGCCGCGGCGACGGCGCCGGCGGCAAAGATCACCACTGGCACGCAAAGCGGCAGCAGCATCAGGGCCAGCAGCATACCAGAGCGCCGGCTACCGGCCGTCAGCGCCACCAGCACCGCGCCCAGCAGGCTGAGCAGCGGCGTGGCGAGCAGCAAGGCATAGACCAGCACCGGCATCACCGGCGCCGGCAGGTGCAGCATGCCGGCAAGCAGCGGCGCGACCACGATCAGCGGCAGCGCGGTGGTGATCCAGTGCGCCAGGATCTTCATGCCGAGCATCAGCGCCAGCGGCTGCGGCGAGAGCATCAACTGTTCGAGCGAGCCGTCCTCGATGTCGCTGCGGAACATGGCGTCCAGCGCGAGCAGCATGGCGAGCAGCATCGTCAACAGCACCACGCCGCCGGCAATGCGCTGCAGCAGCGCGTCTTCCGGGCCCAGCGCGAACGGGAACAGGGTGACCACGATCAGCGCATACAGCACCGGCATGGTGATGTCGCCACGGCGGCGCCAGGCCAGGGTGAGGTCGCGGCGCAACACGGCGGCGCAGGCGGAAGCAAGCGTCGCGTGGCTCATGCGTGCATGCGCACCCGTGTCGGTTCGCCGCCCAGGAAACTCACCGCGCCATGGCTGGTGACCAGTGCGGCGCCGCCTTCGGCGGAGTGTTCGGCCAGCAGGCGGTTAACCAGGTCGATGCCGGTGCGGTCGAGATTGGCGTAGGGCTCGTCCAGCAGCCACAGCGTTGCCGGCAGCAGCAGCAGACGGGCGAGGGCGGCGCGTTTCTTCTGGCCGGCGGACAGGCGGCGCACGGGTTCGTCCTCATAACCGTCGAGACCGATGCTGGACAGTACGCCGGCCACGTCGCGTCCGTGGCGGGTGCCATAGGTACCGGCGGCGACGGCAAGGTTCTCGCGGGCGCTGAGATCACTCTTCAAGCCGAGGTGGTGCCCCAGGAACAGCGTGTCGCCCAAGTGCTCCACACGCCGCCAGGGCAGGCCGCGCCAGCGCAGCTCGCCCTCGTCCAGGCGCAGCAAACCGGCCAGGATGCGCAGCAAGGTGGTTTTTCCGCTGCCGTTGTCGCCTTCGACCAGCGCCACTTCACCTTCGCGCAGGCGAAAGTCCAAGGGGCCGAACACCGGTTCGTCCTGACGGTAGAAGGCGAGCCCTCGTGCTTCCAGCAGGATCGGGGCAGTGGCAGACAGATTAGTCATCGCGCGATTGTCCGCAAACGCTGACAGGCTTGTCCATGCGGCGTGCTGCCGCCAAGCGGCTCGGCGCGTGGAGGGCGCGCGAGGTCACGGTGGCAACCGTAGCCGCGCCATGCCGTTGCCGCGCCCGTAGACGTAGCCGTGCTGCTCGAAGCGGCGGGCCAGCGCGTCGAGCTGCCGGACATCCGGACCCACCACGAACAGGCTGCGCTCTTTCCACTGGCCGGTGCCGACGCCGACTCCGGCGGCGATCAGGCGGGTGGCCGGCAACTCGCGCAGCGCGCGCAACAGCAGCCGTTGGGCCTGGTGGTTCCATGCAGGCGAGTGCGGCCGTGAACGTGGGTTCCACGCCGTGAGAAATCCCCATGCATGTCCATTCACCGTAGGGACCAGCAATGCCGGCAGTGGCTGGTCGACGTGGATGCTCGCGTGTCCGCCACCACCGAGACGCACCCTGTAGTCGGTGCTCCGGTAGGCGGCGAGCAGCGCCTCATCCATGCAGGTCGGGCAGCGGCGGCAGGGTAGCCCGAAGGGTGGCGGCGGCGGCATCCAGGTCGACCGAGCCCGCCTGCGTCGAGCCGCGCAGCAATTGTTCCAGCAGCACGTCCTGCGCGCGCCCGCGCTCGTAGGCGTAGGCATAGGGCAGGTGCGTGAACGTGACCATGCGATAGCGCGCCATGAAGTGCTGCGGCGCGCGTTCGGCCAGCAGGGCACCGAGTTCGCGCTTGGCCAGGTAGTGCGGGTCCGCCACCGAATCGCGCATCTCCACGTAGTTCTCCAGCGCCATGGCGGCGATCGCGTCGCTGTTGGGCTGGCGTATCCGCTGGAATTGGGCAAACACGTCCGTCGTATCGCCCGGAGCCTCGGCCATGAGCGACGCGAGCACGACGGTGTCCTCGAAGCCGCAGTTCATGCCCTGGCCGTGGAAAGGGACGATGGCGTGCGCGGCATCGCCCACGAGCAGGGCCCGCCCGCCGAGGTGCCACCGCTGCAGGTAAAGGGTGGACAGCGTTCCGACCGGGTGACTGTCGTAGTCGTTGGCGAAATCGGGAACGAGCGGGAGTACGTCCGGGAAATCGTGCTCGAAGAACACGCGGGCAGCACGGGCGTCGGGCAGCGTGGCGAAGCTCGGGTGCGCGCCCTGCGCGGGAAGGAACAGCGTGACGGTGAAGCTGCCCTCGGTGTTGGGGAGGGCAATGCACATGTAGCCGCCGCGCGGCCAGATGTGCAGGGCATGCGGCTCCAGCGCGAACTGGTCATGGCCGCCGCTGCGATCGACCAGTTCGGCGGGAAGCGTGCCAGCGGGTGGAATCTCCAGTTCCTTGTAGGCGTGCCCCAGCGCTTCGACACGTTCGCCCAGCGGGGCGTGGTGATTCATCGCTGCCCGCAGGGCCGAGCCGGCGCCATCGGCGCCGATCACGACCGGGGCGTCGATGTCACGCGAGGCACCGCTTTCGTCGGCCAGCCTGATGCGACCCGCGTCGAAATCCGCATCGACCAGCGACTGCCCGAAGTGGAAGCGCACGCCAGCCGTTTCGGCGGCATCCAGCAGCAACATGTTGAGGGCGCCGCGGGAGACGGACCAGATCACTTCGCTATCGTCCACGCCATAGCGCTGCAGGCCCGAACGCCCGTCGCGCGTGTGCACCATGCGGCCGCGCATCATCACCGCGCGCTGCAGCACGTCATCGGCCAGGCCGGCCTGGCGCAAGGCGTGCAGGCCACGTTCGGCCAGCGCCAGATTGATCGAACGACCACCCACGAAACCGGCGACACGCGGATCCGGGCGCTTTTCGAAAACGTCTACCTTGAAACCACGTCCCGCGAGCTGCTGGGCCAGCAACGCGCCAACCAGGCCGCCGCCGATAAGGGTGATTTGCTGCGCCATGGGGCTCCGCTGGAGTGGTCAACGCGTCGGCGCCAAGAGTAGCGGGTTGCCTTGGTGCAGGCGAAGTGGCGCAGTGGCGTCGGGTCAGGCCCTGAAGTCGGCGTGGGCGCGCAGGTCTCGGGGTGTATCACGGCTGGCATGGCCGGGCGCGCGACGTCGGCGACGCCGTATTCGGACCGCGGGGATGGACGAGGCGAGTGGCGCCCGAGACCGAGCTGCTCAGAAACTCATGAAATACCCGCCGTTGACCGGCAGGTTCGCGCCCGTGATGTAGCCCGCGTCATCGGCGGTCAGGAAGGCCACGGCGCGCGCGATATCACCGGGCGAACCCAGTCGGCCCACCGGGATGTCCGAGATGATCTGCTCGCGGATGTCTTGCGGCACGGCAGCCACCAGGGCGGTGTCGCAATAGCCGGGCGAGACGGTGTTCACGGTGACGCCCTTGCGCGCGGTTTCACGCGCCAGCGCCATGCCGAAACCATGCACGCCGGCCTTGGCGGCGGAGTAGTTGGTCTGCCCGAACTGGCCGGTCTGGCCGTTCACCGAGCTCAGGTTCACGATGCGGCCAAAGCCGCGCTCGCTCATCCCTTCGACCACGTTGCGGCACATGTTGAACACACCGTCGAGATTCACCCGCATCAGCTCGTGCCATTGCTGCGGGGTCATCTTGCGCAGGCTGGTGTCGCGCGTGATGCCGGCGGCGTTGACCAGGATGTCGACACTGCCATGCTGTTGCCGCACGCGCTCGACCAGGCTGGCGCAACTCTCGAACTGGCTCACGTCAACGGGCTCGAACCTCACCGCGCCGTCCAGATCGGCCAGCTCACGCTGGAAAGCGTGCAAACGCTCTTCGCGCGCGGGCAGGTCCACTGCGATCACCTGGCGGCCGGCCTGCGCGAGCTGTCGGCAGATTTCCGTGCCGAGGCCGCCGATGCCTCCGGTCACGATGGCAACGCGCGGATGAGAGGCGGAAGAACTCATGTGAAGGACTCGTGCACATGCCGCAGGGCAGCACGTGTTGTGCTGCAGCGGCGTATGAAACGGAATGGCCGGCGAAAGTTGCCGGCCGGAGGTTCAGGGCTTCTTGTTGCCGCGAGGCGTCTGGCTTTGGCTCGCCGTATCGAGCAGGCCGCGCTGCATGTTGCGCCAGGCTTCCATGTTGCGCTCGGTCAGGTCGTTGAGCATCGACCAGGGCGTCTGGCCCAGCAGGCTGTTGAGCTGGGTGCGGAACTGCTGCTGCTGGTCAAGGAAGACCTGCAGGCTGCGTTCCAGGTAGGGACCCATGAAGCCCTGCAACGAATCGCCGTAGAAACGGATGATCTGGCTGAGCAGTTGGGGCGACAGCATCGGCTGCCCCTTTTCCTCGTGCTCGGAGATGATCTGCAGCAGCACCGAGCGTGTGAGATCCTCGCCGCTCTTGGCGTCGCGGACCTCGAAGGTTTCGCCGTCCAGCACCAGCTGACGGACTTCTTCCAGCGTGATGTAGCTGGAGATTTCCGTGTCGTAGAGCCGACGGTTCGGATACTTCTTGATGATGCGGATCGTTTGTGCCATGCACACAAACTAGCAGAAGGTATTGCGGCGCACCAGCCATCCGTGACTAAGGTCATGCTGCACCCGGGAGTGCAGCAATCGTTAAATATCAGTGACCTACCGCGCCGCCAGCGCTGCCGAAGGGCGGCTTGGCGAACCAGAGCACGGGGATCAGCAGCACGAACAACACCGTGCACATCCAGAAGATGTCGTTCACGGCGAGGGTCAGCGCTTCCCGGTTCACCAGCTGGTCGGCGATCCCCAGGGCCTGCGCCTGGCCGAAACCACCGTGGCGCAAGCCCTGCAACACCTGGGTAGCGGCCGGGTTGGATGGCGCCACGTATTCGGTGAGGGTGGCGTGGTGCAGGATGCCCCGGTGCTGCCACAGCGTGACCGTGACCGCCGTGGAAACACTGGAACCCAGCGTACGGAAGAAATTGGCCAGGCCCGAGGCGCTGGCGATCTGGTCCGCGGGCAGCCCGGCCAGGTAGATCTGGTTGAGCGGGATGAAGAAGCAGGGGATCGCGATGCCCATCACGAAGCGTGGCAGGACCAGCGAGCTGAACGAAGCGGAACTGTCGAAGGTGGAAAACCAATACGAGGTGGCCGCGAACATGATGAACGAGAAGGTCACCACGCCCCGCAGTTCCAGCCGGTGCATGTTTCGTCCCAGCACCGGCGACAACAGGAAGGCGAGGATGCCCACCGGTGCCGTGGCCAGGCCCGCCCAGGTCGCCGTGTAGCCCAGCGTCGTCTGCAGCCACAGCGGGAACACCACGTTGATGCCGAAGAAGGCGAACATGCCCAGCGAAAGCGCCGTCACGCCCACCGTGAAGTTGCGCTGGCGGAACAGGCCGAGGTCGATCACCGGGTGCTTGGCGTGCAGCTCCCACACCACCAGGAAGACCAGGCAGACCAGCGCGATCAGGCCCAGCGTGGTGATCATCGGCGAGGAGAACCAGTCGTGGTCGTTGCCGTTGTCCAGCATGAACTGCAGGCAGCCCACGCCAGCCACCAGCAGCACCAGTCCGATCACGTCGATGGGCGTCTGGAACGTCTTGGTCTCACGCTTGTGCAGCAGTGTCCAGGTGATCACACCCGCGGCGATGCCCACGGGGAGATTGATGTAGAAGATCCACGGCCAGGAGAAGTTGTCGGTGAGGTAGCCGCCCAGGATCGGGCCGAAGATCGGCGCCACCACCACGGTCATCGCCCACAAGGCGAGCGCGATGCCCTGCTTGGTCTTGGGGTAGCTGGCCAGCAGCAAGGTGAGCGACAACGCCACCATCGGGCCGGAGCCGGCGCCCTGCATCAGGCGCGCGATCACCAGCATCGGCATCGACGTGGCCAGGCCGCACATCATCGAGAACACCACGAACAGCATCACCGAGACGACGAAGGTCTTCACCTCGCCGAATCGCCGTGCGATCCAGCCGGTGAGCGGCTGCATGATCGCGCTGGCCAGCGAATAGGAACTGATGGTCCAGGTGCCTTCGCTGGCGCTCACGCCGAGACTGCCGGCGATATGCGGCACCGCGACGTTCACGATGGTCATGTCCAGCACCTCCATGAAGGTGCTGAACGCGACGGCGATGGTCAGCAGGACCAGCGCGGTGCCGTGCAAAGGCGGCAAGCCTTCGGCGGTCTTCTCTTCGTTCGATTGGTCGGCCATGGCGGCGTATCCGTGTCAGTCCGCGTCGCCCTGGCGAACGTTCGCCTTGATGATCTTCTCGGCCTCCACGTCCGCCTTGCTGGCCATCTGCTCGTAGACATCGGTCTGCGCGATCGGTTGGCCGCTGCCCTGCGGCGCCATCATCGCGCCCTTGTCGTTGGTGATGTCCACGGTCACTTCGGTGGACAGTCCCACGCGCAGCGGGTGCTGGTCGAGCTCCTTGTCGTCCAGTGCGATGCGCACCGGCACGCGCTGAATGACCTTGATCCAGTTGCCGGTCGCGTTCTGCGCCGGCAGCAGTGAGAACACGCTGCCGGTGCCGGCGCCCAGGCCGACCACCATGCCGTGGAACTCCACGCTGCCGCCGTAGACGTCGGATTCGATCTTCGCCGGCTGGCCCACGCGGATGTGGCGCAACTGGTTTTCCTTGAAGTTGGCGTCGACCCACAGGTCGTGCAGCGGCACCACGGTCATCAACTGCTGGCCTGGCTGCACGCTGTTGCCCAGTTGCACGCTGCGCTGCGCGACATAGCCGGTCACCGGCGCGTAGATGCTGTTGCGCTGCGCGGCGATCCACGCGGCGCGGAAGTTCGCGCGCGCCTGTTCCACCGCTGGGTTGTTGGTGACCACGGTGCCCTCGATGGCTGCATGCGCCGCCTGCGCCTGCGCCTGCGCGGCATCCAGCGCGGCCTGCGCCTGGTCCACGCCATCGCGCAGGTGCTGCACCACCTCCGGCGCCTCGGCCTGTTCGGCGATCAGCGGCTGGCGGCGGGCAAGATCGGCCTGTGCCTTCTTCAGGTCCACCTTCGCCCTGGCGACCTGGGCGTCGGCGCTGGAAGCGGAGTCGGTCTGCTGGCGAACCTGGCGAACGGCCTGAGCGAGCGCGCTGCTGGCCTGCTGCAGGCGCACGTCGGCATCGGTGCTGTCCAGCCTCACCAGCACCTGGCCGGCTTCGACGCGCTGCGTGTCGTCCGCCAGGATGGCGACCACCGTGCCTGGCACCTGGGCGGAAATCGCCACCTGGTTGCCACCCACGTAGGCGTTGTCGGTTTTCTCCCGGGTGGAGAACACGAACAGCCACAACAGCACCCAGGTGACCGCGGCAAGGATGAATACGGCCGCCACGATCAGCAGTGCGCGACGGCGCTTGGCCGGATCCTTCGCGGCCATGCCGCTGTCATTGTCCTGCGGTTTGGCGTTGGAATCAGTGGCGCTCATGGGCGGCGTCTCCGGAAAGGTTCGATGCGGAAGATGAGGTGTCGCTGGCGGCCTGTTCCGGCGTCACGGCGCGGTAGCCGCCGCCGAGGGCCTTGATCAGCGAAATGTCGGTGGACAATGCCTGCGCATGCAGGGAGAGCTCGTCGTCCTGCTGCTGCAGCAGCTGTCCCTTCGCGGCGAGGGTTTCGCGCTGGTCGCTGACGCCGCGGCGCACGCGCGATTGCGCATTGGCCAGCAGGGCCTGGTTCGCGGCGATCTCGCTGGCCTGTTCCTTGCGGCGGCCTTCGAGCTGCTGCGCGGTGAGGCCCTGCGTGGCGACATCGCGCGCGGCTCCGAGCACCGTGCTGTTGTACTGCGCGACGGCTGCATCGAGCTGTGCCTTGCTCACTCCGTAGTTCGCTTCGAGCAGCCCGCCGGTGAAGATCGGCAGATGCAGCGCCGGCGTCAGCGCGAACACGCGGTTGCCGGCATTGAACATCTTGTCCAGGTCGATGCTGGAGAGCCCGGCCATCGCGCTGATGCTGATGTCCGGGTAGAACTCCGCGCGTGCCACGTCGGTCTGGCGCAGCGCCGCTTCCACCTGCCAGCGGCTGGCGGCGATGTCGGCGCGTCGCGCCATCAGGTCCACGCCCACGTTGTCGGGCAGGCCGCCCGTGACGTCGGGCAGGGCGCGAGGTTGCAGCGGCGGCAATTGCGCGGGAGCGACGCCCACCAGGCTGGCCAACGCGGCCTGGCGGATCTTCGCCGAGCTCTGCAGTGCCACCAGCATCTGCCGGGTGGCGGCGAGCTGGGCTTTCGCCGACTGCACGGTATCCGGACGATCGACGCCCTGGCGCACCCGCAGTTCGGCCATGCGCAACAGCTGCTCCTGCGTCTGCACGCCTTGCTGCGCGATGCCGGTGCGCGCCTCGTCGGCGAGCCATCCGAAATAGGTGTCGGCCACCGTGCTCTGGATCGCCAGCGCTGCGGCGCTGTGTTGCGCCTCGGCGGCGTGGGCCTGGTCCACGGCCGATTCGATGGTCGCGCGTTTCTTGCCCCACCAGTCGAAGTCGTACTGCGCCTGTGCGCCGATGTCGCCCTGGTTGTACCAGGTGAAGCCGAGGAATTTCGGCGGAATGAGCCCATTCTCGCTCAGGCGCTGGCGCTGGACCTGCGCGCTGCCGTTCACGCTGAGCCCGGCCTGCGCCGTCGCGGCGCGAATCGATTGCTGCGCAGAGGCGACGCGGGAGCGCGCCTGCTCGATATCCGGCGAGCCCTTCATCGCGAGGGCGATGAGGGAGTCCAGCTGAGGATCGTTGTACTGGCGCCACCATTCGGCGTCGGGCCAGCCTGCGCGATGACCGGCATCGAGGCCGGCGAGCGGGACGTCGTCGCGGATGGCGGGGTGCCCAAGCCTGGCCGGGATGGAGCACCCGGCGAAAGCGAGCGCGACTGCACAGGCCAGCAACACGCGTGGCAGTTGGCCGTGGCGGATCGGAACACGTGAACTCATGAGCTGGGATCCGAAGATTGAAGAGAGTCGATGTTCAGCGCGACCTGGCGCAGCAGGCGCTCGAGCGTGCGCTTGTCGCCCGCGCTCAACGAGGCATAGGCACCGAGCACCTTGGGAAAGAGCGGCGGAAGGATCTTGCGCACCAGGCGCTTTCCCGACGGGGTGATGTTCAGAACGATGCGCCGCCGGTCTTCCGCGCTGTGGGAGCGTGCGGCGAGTCCGGCCTTCACCAGCGCATTGCCGATGCGCGTCATGTTGGTGGCGCCTTGTTGCGCGAAACCGCACAGTTCGCTGGGCGTGGCGCCCTCCGGGCTGCTGTAGAGCGCCATCAGCGTGCGGAAATCGCTGTCGTTGAGCCCGTGTGGCTTGAGGTAAGCCTCGACTTCGCCGAGCAGCGTGCCACCCACCAGCAGAAGCAGGCGGGTCAGGCGGACCTCCTGCTGCGGAGCCTCCGGGATCATTTCGCCCACGCGGGCGATCCCGGCATCCATGCGGCTGAGCCCTTCGCGGAGACTGCTCATTTCATCAAGGAATATTTCACTGGTGAAATATTACGGTACACGGCCTGGACGGAAGATCACAAGTGCCGCGTCAACGCGCGGCGAATCGCGGGTTCACGAAACGATGCGGGCGGGTCAAGCGCGGGTGAAGCCGAACAGGGAACTCGCGTTCGCCGTCGTGGCGGAGGCGATCGCTTCTTCGCTCTCCCCGCGCAGTTGCGCGATCACTTGAAGCACCTCGGTGAGGTTCGCGGGCTCATTGCGCTGGCCGCGATGGCATGCGCCGGGCTGGTCGGGCGAGTCCGTTTCCAGCAGAAGGCGATCGATCGGCATCGTCGCGACGATGTGGCGAAGGCGCTGCGCGCGCTCGTAGGTCACCGGGCCGCCGATGCCGATATGAAAGCCCATGTCCCAAAGCCGCTGGGCCTGCTGTTCGCTGCCGGAGAAGCTGTGCACCACGCCGCGCAAGCCACCGATGCGCTTGATGGTCGATGTGGCTTCGTCCACGGCGCGACGCGCATGGACGACCACCGGCAGGTCGAGATCGCGGGCGATGCGCAGCTGACGATGGAAGTACTCGCGCTGTCGTTCAGGATCCAGTTCGGGAACGAAATAGTCGAGCCCAATCTCGCCGACCGCCACCGCGCGGTGGGTTTCCAGTTGTCCCGGCAGTTCATCCAGGTGCTCCGGCCGATGCTGGTCGAGGAACATGGGATGCAGGCCGTAGGCGGGGTATGCCTGCGGGTTTGCGTCGCAAAGCGCGGCAATCCGGGGCCATGACGCCCGGTCGACGGCGGGAACCACGATGTGCCGGACGCCTGCGTCGCGTGCGCGCTCGAACATGGCGGCCTGATCGGCGGCAAAGCCGGCATCATCGATATGCGCATGGCTGTCAGTGAGTTCGAGCACAGATTAAGGCTTCCTGTCCGTTGAAAATGGTTGGCTGTGATCTAAGCGAGCATTCAGTGAATCAAGGGTTCAATTGGTGTCACGTAAGGATCGATCGAGGCGGTTGCGGGGTGCTCCGCCGGTCCAGACAGGAGAGCATTATGAACAGGTTGGTCGCGTCGGCGCTGCATGTGGGCATGGGCGCTGTATTGGTGTTTGGCCTTTCGGCGTGCAACCGCGACGCCAATGCCGACGGTGGCGTGGGTGCCACGGCGGAACAGGCCGCGAGCCAGAGCGGGCCGAAGTACGCGCGCGTCCTGAGCGTGACGCCAGTGCGCGAGCAGGCGTCAGCGCCGCAGCAGGTGTGCCATGACGAGGTCGTGACGCAACACAAGCCCGTGCAGGATACGCACCAGATCGCGGGTACCGCTATCGGCGCGGTCGCCGGCGGCTTGCTGGGCAACCAGATCGGCGGCGGCAAGGGTCGCACGCTGGCCACGGTGGCAGGTGCCGTCGGTGGTGGTTACGCCGGTCACGAAATCCAGGCGAATCACCAGCGCAATGCCACCACGCAGACCACGCAGCGACGCTGCGAAACCGTGCAGGGCAATGGTGGTGAGAAGGTGGTGGCGTACGATGTGAGTTACGAGTACAACGGTGTCACCCGCACGGTGCGCATGGATCACGATCCGGGCGACAAGCTGCAGGTACAGGAAGGTGTGGTAGCCGTTTCCGACGCTCACTGAGGATTCACGCCATGCAGACATTGCTTAGACATTTGGCTGTCGTTGGATTGATTTCGGTTCTGGGGCTTCTTTCCGCGTGCGAGACGCCACCGCAGCGGCAGGTGGTCTACAGCGGCAGTTCCAACCGTTGCGAGCAATGTGGCGTGGTGAGTGACGTACGCCAGATACAGACGCAGAAGGGCTCGTCCCCGCTGGGCATGGTCATCGGCGGTATCGCCGGTGGCGTGCTTGGCAACCAGGTGGGCGGCGGCAGCGGCAGGACACTGGCCACGGTGGCCGGCGCTGTCGCCGGTGGCGCCATCGGCAACCAGGTCGGCAAGAACAACAGCGGCCCGGATGTGGCGTGGCAGGTCACCGTCAAGCTTGACGATGGTCGTTATGCCACCGTCACGCAGGCGGCGGATCCGCAGGTGCGTCCCGGCGACTACGTGCAGATCCGCGACAACCTCGTGTACCGTCTCTGACGTAACGGACGTATAGACGTCCAAAAGAAAAGGCCCTCTTTCGAGGGCCTTTTTTCATGCGTGGGTCGTGGTCAGTTGACCGCGTAGAACGCGTGGTCGCCGATCGTCTTGACGACGCGCTTGGTCGACCACGTCGGGGCCACGGCAAGCGTGGCGAAGTGATCAGCCTGCGGCACGTATACCGTGCGCTCTCCCTTGGGCAGGCTCCAGTTGCTGATGGAATCACCAGCGATCTTCCACGCCTTGGTCCACGAGTTGACGTCGGTGACTTCGAAATTTTGCGCTGTCGTCGTCAGCGCAAACTGACGCGGTGAGGTCACGACCTCACAAACGCTGTCGCCCCAGGTACCGCGGTCACGGCGGCGAAGGGCAACCTCGGCCACCGCGTATTGCCCGATGGTCGACTCACTGCGTGCCTCGAGATATACCGTCGTGGCCAGGCAGGTCTGGTCCGCGAGGGGCTGGGGCAGCACGGACGCTAACCACAACAGCATCGAAAGTTTCATTGTCTGCCTCCAGCGTGCTGTACGCGCGAAGCCGGTACTGCGTGACTTCATGCGCCGTTGCGATGGACGGGCGGGCAGGCCGTTCCATCTGGATTGAACACCTTGGCCGAAACTTGTGGTCAAGGTGGTTTGCCACGGGATTGTGGCCAGTCGAGCGGCTGATCCGGTGCCACTCTCAACTTGTTCGTGCTGCAACGGCTTAGGTTCGGGTGCGACGACCGCGTTGCCTGCAACTACACCGCGCCTAGGGCGGCTGGTACTCCGGCGTTATCAGCCGGGTCGCGCTGATCCGGACCCCTCCGGTTCGTCGCGTATGTCGGCACCCGTGGGCAATGGGTGCCACTGAATTGGCTGGCGGAGACTAGTGGCGACTTTCCGATCTGGCAAGTGCCCGGCGGCTCGGATTCACATTGTGCTCACGTTGTCTGAAGCGTTCGCGAATGTGTGCGCAAGGACTTGCTTCATGCCGACCAGCTCTCCTCGATGTGCATCGTGATGCGTTTGTCGGTGATGTCGAACGTGCTGTTTTGCAGCGACGTGGCGAGTTGATCGTCGATGACGGCAAGGGCCAGCGTGCGCGCGCCGTCATGGGCGACATCGAGCAATTGGGCCGCTCCTTCGTCGCCATGGCGCAGCAAGGTGCCCCCAGTCAAGTACTGCGACAATACGACGCAATGCATATGCCGCTTGTGGCCCCCGCGATAGTGCAGCCGGGCCACGATCTCCTGGCCCGGATAGCAGCCCTTGTCGAATGACACGGCGCGCAGGCGTTCCAGGGAGAGGGCCGGTGGCAGCAACGTGCCAAGCACGTTGTCCGGCAGCCATGGCCAGCCGGCGACAACTTGCGGCAACTGCCAGGCGTCGTCATCCCGTTCGGCGCCAACGACGAGGCTGTGGCCGCCGCAGCCGATCCTGTAAGCATCGCCTTCACGAGCCACGGCGTAAGTGTCCGTCGCGGGGCCGGTGCCGAGGCGCCGCGGCGCGTGGGCGGTCAACCTTACCTTGGCGCGGAATACGAAGCGCTGCAGTGACTGCGCCATGGACGCGGCGTCGCCCCCACGCAACAGCACGAGCAAGGCGTCATCGGCAACGCGGGCAAGATGGAACAGGGCGAGTACCCGGCCTTGCGCGTCAAGCCACGCGCTGAACTGCCACTGCCCGACGGCGAGCGCCTGGACGTTGCTGCTGAATTGGGCCTGGGCGAACGCAAGAGCGTCTGCGCCTTCGATCGACAGGGTCTGTGCGGAGTGGTGTGTAACCATAGATGGGCGAGGTGAGGGCAGGGCGTCCGCCATACAAGTGTGGTCCGCTTACTGTCAGACGATCACCTCGCCGTCAAGGTTGTGCTGCATTTACGCAAGTATTACGCTTTTACGGCTTTCACATACCATGTCCGATACGTCCTCCCAACCAAAGTCCTCGCCGGCTTCCGCTCCCGCGGAACAAGCGACCGTGCCTGCCGTTCCGGCAACGGAAAAGACCCCGGCTGAGCGGCCGGCCCCGGATCCCACGCGCTACGGCGATTGGGAAAAGAACGGGCGCTGTATCGACTTCTGATCCTCGCCGCGCCGGCTCCGCGCCGGCGTCGTCGGAGATAGGGAAGGGCGGTAAAGGGCATCAGCGATTCCACCCAGGATAGCCGCCATGGCAGACACGCAACGACCGCTCTCTCCACACATGGGCATATATAAGTGGCAGGTGCAGATGGTGACATCCATCGTGCATCGCGCTACCGGCATTGCCCTATCCGTCGGAACCCTGCTCGTCCTGTGGGGAGTGTTCTCCCTCGCGACCGGCGAAGACAGCTACAACCAGTTCAAGACCTGCATCGGCAGCCCGATCGGTCTGATCCTGCTGTTTGGCTGGACGTGGGCGTTGTTCTATCACCTGTGCAACGGCATCCGCCATCTTCTGCAGGACGGTGGCATGGGTTACGCCATCCCGCAGTTCGTTCGCTCCAGCTGGCTGTCGATCATCGTGAGCATCGTGTTGACGCTGGTGGTGTGGGCCTATGTGCTGACTTCCGGAGGTGCCGCATGAGCGCGAACGGCCAGAAGCACGACGTGCGCAGCGACCTGCGCAATCCGCTCAAGCGCGCCCGCGGCCTCGGTTCGGCGCAGTCCGGCGTCGGCCATTGGTGGACGCAGCGCGTCACCGCGACCGCGCTGGTATTCCTCGGCGTCTGGTTCGTGTTGACCGTGCTCGGCATGCTGCACGCCGACTACGCCACGGCCCGCTCGGTCGTCGCCAAGCCGTGGAACGCGGTGCTGCTGGTGGCCTTCGTGCTCACCATGTGCTGGCACGCGGTGCTCGGCCTGCAGATCGTGATCGAGGACTACGTGCATACGCGCTGGAAGGAAGTTGCCCTCCTGGTGCTGGTGAAGTTCATTGCAGTGCTCGGCACGCTGGCCACGTTGATGGCGGTGCTGCGCGTGGCGCTGGGAGCCTGATTCCATGGAAAGCTACAAGATCCAACAGCATAAGTACGACGTGATCGTGGTCGGCGCCGGCGGCGCCGGCCTGCGCGCCACCTTCGGTCTCGCCGAAAAGGGCCTCAAGGCCGCGTGCATCACCAAGGTGTTCCCGACGCGCTCGCACACCGTGGCGGCGCAGGGCGGCATCTCGGCGGCGCTCGGCAACATGGGCGAGGACGACTGGCGCTTCCATTTCTACGACACCATCAAGGGCTCCGACTGGCTCGGCGACCAGGATGCGATCGAATACATGTGCCGCGAGGCGATTCCGGCCATCATCGAGCTGGAACACTACGGCGTGCCGTTCTCGCGTACCGAGGAAGGCAAGATCTACCAGCGTCCGTTCGGTGGCATGACCACGCATTACGGCAAGGGCACCGCGCAGCGCACCTGCGCCGCGGCCGACCGTACCGGCCACGCCATCCTTCATACGCTGTACCAGCAGGCGCTGGCGCATGACGCCACGTTCTTCATCGAGTACTTCGCCATCGACCTCATCTTCGACGAAGAGGGCGTGTGCCGCGGCGTGCTCGCGCTGGACATGAACGAGGGCACCTTGCATTTCTTCCGCGGTCAGTCCGTGGTGCTGGCGACGGGCGGCTACGGCCGTGCGTACTTCAGCGCCACCTCGGCCCATACCTGCACCGGCGACGGTGGCGGCATGGTGTTGCGCGCGGGCCTCGCGCTGCAGGACATGGAGTTCGTGCAATTCCATCCGACCGGCATCTACGGTTCGGGCTGCCTGATCACCGAAGGCGTGCGTGGCGAGGGTGGTTACCTCACCAACTCCAACGGCGAGCGCTTCATGGAGCGCTATGCGCCGAATGCCAAGGATCTCGCATCGCGTGACGTGGTCAGCCGCGCCATGACGATGGAGATCCGCGAAGGCCGCGGCGTGGGCGAGCACAAGGACCACATCCACATCAACCTGATGCACCTGGGCGCGGAAGTGATCCACGAGCGCCTGCCGGGCATCGCCGAGTCGGCGCGCATCTTCGCCGGCGTGGACGTGACCAAGGAGCCGATCCCGGTGATCCCGACCGTCCACTACAACATGGGCGGCATCCCGACCAACTACCACGGCGAAGTGGTGCAGAAGCGTGGCGACGACGTCGACGCGGTCGTGCCGGGCCTGTTCGCCATCGGCGAAGCGGCCTGCGTGTCCGTGCACGGCGCCAACCGCCTGGGTTCCAACTCGCTGCTCGACCTGGTGGTGTTCGGTCGCGCCGTGGCGAACCGCTGCGCCGAGATCATCACGCCAGGCACACCGCACAAGGACCTGCCGGCCAGCGTGCTGGACAAGGCGCTGGCGCGTTTCGATGGCCTGCGCAACGCCAAGGGCAGCCAGCCCACCGCGAAGATCCGCGCCGAAATGCAGCGCACCATGCAGTCCGACGCCGCGGTGTTCCGCACGGGCGAGTCGCTCAAGGAAGGCTGCGAGAAGATCTCCAAGGTACGCGAGTCCTTCAAGGACGTGGGCGTCAGCGACCGGTCGCTGGTGTGGAACTCCGACCTGATCGAGACGCTGGAACTCGCCAACCTGCTCGACCAGGCCGTGGCTACCATGTATTCGGCGGCCCAGCGCGAGGAGAGCCGCGGCGCCCATGCCCGCGAAGACTTCCCGGAGCGCGACGACGCCCACTGGCAGAAGCACACGCTGGTGGCGGTCGACGAGAGCGGCAAGGCCAGCTTCGATTTCCGTCCGGTGCACATGTACACCATGACGAGCGATGTCGAAGTGGTCCCGCCGAAGAAGCGCGTTTACTGATCGCAAGCGGGGAGCCTTGATGGCTCCCCGACGTTGTACCGGCGCTCGCAAGGCGAGCTGTTACGGCAAGCACGAATTTAAGTGAGGCAAACGTGGCCGAGTTTTCGCTACCCAAGAATTCCAAGGTCCAGCCGGGCAAGCACTTTCCGGCGAAGGACGCGAAGAAGCCCCGTACGTTCCGCATCTATCGCTGGAGCCCGGACGACGGCCAGAACCCGCGCATCGACACCTACGAGGTGGATCTTGCCGCGTGCGGCCCGATGGTTCTGGACGCCCTTCTCAAGATCAAGAACGAGATCGATCCGACGCTGACGCTGCGCCGCTCGTGCCGCGAAGGCATCTGCGGTTCGTGCGCGATGAACATCGACGGCACCAACACCCTGGCCTGTACCAAGGCCATCGGCGATTGCGAGTCCGGCGACGTGAAGATCTATCCGCTGCCGCACATGCCGGTGGTGAAGGATCTGGTGCCGGATCTCACGCACTTCTACGCACAGTTCGCCTCGATCAAACCGTGGCTGCGCACGCAGAGCGCGGCGCCGGACCGCGAGCGCCTGCAGTCGCCGGAAGACCGCAAGAAGCTCGACGGTCTCTACGAGTGCATCCTGTGCGCCTGCTGCTCGACCAGCTGCCCGAGCTACTGGTGGAACGGCGACCGCTACCTCGGCCCGGCGATCCTGCTGCAGGCCTATCGCTGGATCGTGGATAGCCGCGATGAGGACACCGGCGCCCGCCTGGACGATCTGGAAGATCCGTTCAAGCTGTATCGCTGCCACACCATCATGAACTGCGCACGCACGTGCCCGAAGGGCCTGAACCCTGCCAAGGCGATCGCGGAGATCAAGAAGCTGATCGTCGAACGCCGTTCGTAATTGACGCGCTTTTCCCTCTCCCTGTCGGTGAGAGGGGATGAGGGGCGGATGCTCGCGTGAGAGCTTCCACTTGCCAAGTCTGAGGCAAGATGGGCCCCTCACCTCGGTCCTCTCCCCAAAGGGGAGAGGAAGAAAAGCGGGAGGCGGGCCGCAATGGACGAAATCAGCGCGCTTTCCCCTCTCCCCTCCGGGGAAAGGGTAGGGTGAGGGGCGGGTGCTCGCGTAACAGCGTCCACTTGCCAAGACTGAAGCAAGATGGACCCCTCACCACGGTCCGCTCCCCTCCGGGAGAGGAAGAAGCAGGAGGCGATTCGCAATGGATGAAGCCCGCATCAAGCGCCTGCGCTGGCGGACCCGCCGCGGCACCCGCGAGCTCGACGCGCTGTTCGGCGGCTGGCTGGACGAGCGTTTTGCCGGCGCCGACGAAGCCCAGCGCCAGGCCTTCGACGAACTCCTTGACGTGCAGGATCCGGACCTCTGGGACTGGGTGATGGGTCACGCCAAGGCGACGCGCCCGGATTGGCAAGCCATCATCGATGACATCCGCGCCCGCCATCGGCTTTGAATACCGGCCGTCGCGCTGGTTGGGGCGTGCCCTCGTGGCGATGGCCGTGCTGGCTTTGCTGGCGCTCTCGCTGAGTGCCGTTCCGGCGATTGCCAAAGTCGCGTTGGCCATGGTGCTGCTGGCCGCAGTCATTCGGGCCTGGAGGCGTTTTTCCCGTTCTTCCGTCGTCGCCGCTGGCTGGACCCAGCGTGGTGGCTGGACATTGCGGATGGCCGGCGGCGAGGACCAGCCGGCGTCGCTGCGTGCGTTTCGCATGGCGGGGGAACGTATCGTGTGGCTGCATCTCGTTGCACCCGGCCGGAGGCATGTTTCGCTGCTGCTGGCCCCGGACAACAGCGACGGTGACATTCGACGACGACTCCGCATGCGCCTGGTCTTGGCCTCGAAAGGCGAGCACCACGCCGCCGGGCACTCTGCCGGCTGAACGCGGTCCTACGGTTTGGCCGCATCTCGGGCGATAATCAGCGCCACTCGGGCGGCCAGCCCGCAGAGTCTGGTTTCATATTCCAAGTGCCTCGCGCCGGGTCTGTTTGCCCGCAGGGCAAGGAAGAACGAGGGAGTGTACGTCGGTACACGACTGAGTGATGACGCAGACCTGTGGACAAACAGACCCGGCCCTTCGGGTTGGGCTTGAACAAGCCCAACCCGAGGTACCTGGAATACGAAACCAGACTCTTAGACAAGCGACCGTCCTAATGTTCCGACCGCTCGAGTTATTCATCGGCCTGCGTTACACCCGCGCCAAGCGTCGCAACCAGTTCATCTCCTTCATTTCCACGGTCTCGATCGTGTGCATCGCCATCAGCGTCACCGCGCTGATCACGGTGATGTCGGTGATGAACGGCTTCGACGACGAGCTGCGTTCGCGCATCCTCGGCGCCATCTCGCACGCCACCGTGTCCGGCATGCCGGGGCAGAGCGTGCAGGAGTGGCCGCGCGCGGTGCAGATTGCCGAAGCCAACAAGCACGTGAAGGGCGCGGCGCCGTACGTGGAAACCGAGGCGTTCCTGCAGGCGCGACGCCCGAGCGGGGCGGTGGTGCGTGGCATCGAGCCCGCCCAGGAATCCAAGGTGTCCGACATCGGCCAGCACATGGTCGAAGGCCAGTTGAGCGATCTCACGCCGGGCAGCTGGAACATCGTGCTCGGCCGCGAACTGGCCATGACACTGGGCGTGGCCGTGGGCGACAAGGTCATCATGGCGGTGCCCGCGTTCCACTCGTCCCCGATCACCGGAAGCGTGCCGAACCTGCGCAGTTTCAAGGTGGCGGGCGTGTTCGAGATGGGCATGCAGGAGTTCGATTCGGGGCTGGCGCTGGTCAACATGGCCGATGCCGAGCGCATCAACCAGATCGATGGTCCCACCGGCATCCGCCTGCGCCTGGATGACATGTTCAACGCGCGCAGCGTGGCGCACGAGCTGGCCGACCAGCTCGGCCAGGTCTATCGCGTGGAGACCTGGATGGACAGCCATGCCAACTTCTTCTCCGCCATCTCGATGGAAAAGAAGGTGATGTTCATCATCCTCTCGCTGATCATCCTGGTCGCGGTGATCAACCTCATTTCCATGCTGATGATGCTGGTGACGGACAAGCAGGCCGACATCGCGATCCTGCGCACCCTGGGTTCCACGCCGCGGAGCATCATGGGCATGTTCATGGTGCAGGGCGTGCTGGTGGGTTTCGTCGGCATTGGCTTCGGCGTGACGCTGGGCTCGCTGCTGTCGTGGAAGCTGCCTGGCATCGTGAAGTGGATCGAGCATGTCACCGGCGTTACCTTCCTTTCGCCGGACGTCTATTACATCAGCGAATTGCCGAGCAAGCTCGACGCGAGCGACGTGGGCTGGGTGGCGTTGATCACCTTCCTGTTCTCGCTGCTGGCTACCCTTTACCCCGCATGGCGCGCGTCGCGCACCCAGCCCGCGCAGGCCCTGCGCTATGAGTAATGCCATGACCAACGACATCGTCCTGCGCGCCAGCCACATCGCGAAGGTCTACGAAGAGGGCGACCTGAAGACCGACGTGCTCGCCGACGTGAGCTTTACCCTGAAGCGCGGCGAGACATTGGCCATCGTGGGTGCTTCGGGCTCGGGCAAGAGCACGCTGCTGCACATCATCGGCGGCCTGGACACGCTGACCCGCGGCGAAGTGGAAGTGGAGGGCAAGAACCTCTCGCGCCTTTCCGATGCCGACCGTGGACGCGTGCGCAATCGGTCGATGGGCTTCATCTACCAGTTCCATCATCTGCTGCCCGAGTTCACGGCGCTCGAGAACGTATGCATGCCGTTGCTGATCCGCGGCGTGGCGATCGCGGAAGCCGAGCGCCAGGCCAGCGAGCTGCTTGGGCGCGTGGGGCTGAGCAAGCGTGTTGGCCACAAGCCCGCGGAATTGTCCGGTGGCGAACGGCAGCGCTGCGCGGTGGCGCGCGCACTGGTGACGCGTCCGGCGGTGGTGCTTGGCGACGAGCCCACCGGCAACCTCGATGAAGGCAACGCGGCGCAGGTCTACGACCTGATGCTGGAGCTTAACCGAGAGATCGGCACCAGCTTCATCCTCGTGACGCACGACAGTCGCCTTGCCCGGCGCATGGATCGCACGCTGGAGCTGCACAACGGCATGTTGCTGGACAAGATCTACGCCTGATCATCCCGTGGCGTCGGCACCGCTGAAAGGAGCGGACGCCTACATGGTTTTCCGACGTCGCCCAGGCTCGCGCGCACTAAGCTGACTCCTTCCTTTGGAAGGGGATGCGTGTGCGCAAGGACGGAGCGGTCGCGCCAGGGGTCATGCTGTTGATCGGCGTATTGCTGGTGCAGTGGCTGCCGATATTGCCACCGCGCTGGTCCTGCGCGGCCCTGGCTGCGGGTTCCCTGTTGATCATGCGGGTCGTGCCGCGCGGGCGGTGGCTGGCGTGGTGCCTCTTCGGCGTGGCGTGGGCCTGCTGGCGCGGTGGCGTGGCGATGGACGCACGCCTGCCCCGTGAGCTGGAAGGCATGGATGTGCGCGTCGTGGGTCGCGTCGTCGACCTTCCATCGGCGCGCGAGGACGCTACCGGCTTCCTGTTGTCGATCGAGACGGCGGCGTTGGGCGAGCGGAGCCTGCCGCTGCATGGACGCGTGCGCGTGAACTGGTACGACGATGCGCCGTCCCTATCGCCGTGCAGCCGCTGGGAACTCGTCGTCCGGCTCAAGCGGCCGCGCGGCCTGATGAATCCGGGCGGCGCCGACAGCGAGCGCAGCGCGCTGGAACGCGGCATCGTGGCGACGGGGTACGTCCGCGACGATCCGGGCAATCGCCTCCTCCAGGTTGGGCGCTGTATCGATGGTGTTCGTGCCGCGATCAGTGGTGCCATCGCTGCGCGTGTGGAAAACACGCGCGACGCGGCGCTGCTGCAGGCGTTCGCCGTCGGCGATGTCCGCGGGCTGACGACGCGCGACTGGGCCGTGGCGCGCGCCAACGGCATCCCCCACCTGCTGTCGATCTCGGGATTCCATGTCGGCGTGGCGGCGGTGTTCGGGGTGTGGCTGGCGCGGCTGCTCTACGTGCTTTGGCCCACGCTTGCCTTGCGGATGCCCCGCTTGCCGGTGCAAGCCGCGTCGGCCTTGCTGGTGGCGGGCGCCTACAGCGCGCTGGCCGGCTTCGGGCTGCCCACGGTGCGTACCTTGCTCATGATCGCGGTGGTTGCGCTGGCCCGGGGATTGCGTCGCGCGCCCAACGGATTGCAGTCGCTGGCGCTGGCCTTGTTCGTGGTGCTGCTGTTCGATCCGCTCAGCGTATTGGCGGCGGGCTTCTGGTTGTCGTTCGTGGGCGTGGCGTTCCTGATGGTGTGCATGGCGAATCGCGGGGACGGGCTGCGCGGTTTCGTGCAGGAGCTCACCTCCACGCAGCTCCTGATGACGGTATCGCTGCTTCCGTTGACCATGTGGTTCTTCGGCCAGGCCTCGCTGGTCGGCGCTTTGTCCAATCTGGTCGCCGTGCCGTTCGTCAGCTTCGTGATCGTGCCTTGCACGCTGGCGAGCATCGTCCTGCTGGGCATCTGTCCGGCGCTGGCTTCTCCCGTGCTGTGGCTGGCGGGACACCTGGCGCATGCGCAGTGGTGGCTGCTCGATGAGATGGCGACGTGGCCGGGTGCCCTGTGGTACCTGCCCGAAGTCCCCTGTGTGCCTTGCTGCTGGCGATGCTGGGTGCGCTCTGGGTTTTCATGCCAAGAGGCGTGCCGTTGCGCTGGGCGGGCGGCCTGCTGTTCCTGCCGCTGGTGCTGCCGGTCCGCGACGCGCCGGCGCAGGGAGGATTCCAGTTGTGGACACTGGACGTGGGGCAGGGCCTGGCGGTGCTGGTGCGCACCGAACATCATGCGCTGGTCTACGACGCCGGTGCGCGGTTTCCCTCGGACTTCGACATGGGCGAAGTCGCGGTGCTGCCTTCGCTGCATGCACTGGGTATCCGGCAGCTGGACCTGTTGGTCGCCAGCCACGCCGACAACGATCATTCCGGCGGTATACCGTCGGTCGCCGCCGAGTATCCGGGGGCGGAGCGCTACTCCGGCGAGCCCGAACGCCTGACCCTGCCGATGAAGCCATGCGTGCCTGGCCAGTCATGGTCCTGGGACGGGGTCGTGGTGAGCGTGCTGCCATCGGGTGGGCCTGGTGGGCAGGCCAACGATCGTTCCTGTGTGTTGCTGGTCGAAGGGAGTGGCGGGCGTGCGCTGCTCACGGCCGACATCACCTCCCGCATCGAGCCCACCGTGGTCGCGGCCATACCGCCCGGGCCGCCCATGGTGCTCTCGGTGCCGCATCACGGCAGCCGCACCTCGTCGAGCAGCGCGCTCCTGGCTGGCACGAAGCCGATGCTGGCCCTGATTTCCTCCGGGTGGCGCAATCGCTTTCGTCACCCGCATCCCCTTGTGGTCAAGCGCTACGAGGATGCCGACATCCCTTGGCTGAACACGGCGACCAGTGGCGCGATCGAGGTGGTGTTTCCGCCGGACGCACCGCCCCATGTGGCCGCCCGCTGGCGGCAACGCCAGACTCGCTACTGGCGCGAATGAGGCTGAGACTGGGCCGGTGCATGGCGCAACTGCCACCGGCGCCGCGGAACGGCGAGGCTAGACTGTTATGATGCCCCCCTCCTAAACGATCGAGTGGTCCGGAGTCGTTGTGCTGGAAATCCTGATGGCTGGTGGCTGGGCGATGCTGCCCATCCTGATCTGTTCGGCGGTCGCGTTGGCGATCGTGCTGGAGCGTTGCTGGACCTTGCGCCGTCGTTCGGTGCTGCCGCCTGGACTGGGCGATGAAGTGCGCGACTGGGCGCGTTCGGGCCAGCTCGATCCCAACCATCTCAATACCCTGGCCAGCGGTTCGCCGCTGGGAGAGTTGCTGGCTTCCGCGCTGGCCGTGCGCAACCGTCCGCGCGAGCTGATCAAGGAGCGCATCGAGGACACCGGCCGCCACGTGGTGCACCGCATGGAGCGCTACCTCAATACGCTCGGCACCATCGCGCTGATCGGCCCGCTGCTCGGCCTGCTCGGCACCGTGATCGGCCTGATCCGCATGTTCATGGAAGTGATGCGCGGCGGCGTGGGCGACCCCATGAAGATGGCCGGCGGCATCGGCGAGGCGCTGATCTGCACCGCCACCGGCCTGATCGTGGCCATTCCGGCCTATGTGCTGCATCGCTACTTCCGTTCCAAGGTCGCGGGTTATTGCGTCGAGATGGAAAAGCAGGCCACCCAGCTGCTCGACGAACTGACCGTCAACCAGCCGGCCCCTCGTTCGCGCACCCCTCGCGCCACCGAGTCGAGCGCGAGCTGACGCATGCGTATCGGCAACGACCGCCGGCAGGATGATTTCGAGATCAACGTGATCTCGCTGATCGACGTGCTGCTTACCCTGCTGATGTTCTTCGTGCTCACCACCACCTTCATCCAGCACTCGCGGATGCAGGTGACGCTGCCCAAGGCCAGCGCCGAGGAACGCGACATGCAGGCGCCCGCGCTCACCGTGGTGGTGGATCGCGACGGCCATTTCTTCGTCGGCAGCGACGAAGTGCTGGGCGAGGGCATCGAGCCGCTCAAGCAGGCCATCGCCAATGTGGCGGGGGATGATCGCGAACGCCAGGTCACCATCCGTGCCGACGCGATGACGCCGCACCAGAACGTGGTGACGGCCATGGATGCGCTGGGCCAGCTCGGCTTCACCAAGCTGTCCATCGCGACCACGCCGAGCGAGGCGGACAAGCGTCCATGAGCGACCGCAAAGTCGCGATCTGGGACGCTCATACGCGGGAAGTCTACAAGCGGCTGCTGGGCTACACCCGGCGATTCTGGGTGGTGGGCGTCATTGCCCTCATCGGCATGGCGATCGACGGCGGCGGCCTGGCGGTGTTCACCAAGCTGCTGGTGCCGATGATCGACAAGCTGTTCGCCGAGAAGGATCCGGTGCTGATCTTCTGGATGCCGATCTGGATCATCCTGATTTTCCTCGTGCGCGGCATCGGCACCTTCGCCAGCAGCTACGGCGTGGCCTATATCGGCCGCAACGTGGTGCAGTGCCTGCAGCGCGACGTGTTCGCCTCGTACCTGCGACTGCCGGCGAGCTTCTTCGGGCAGGAGCATTCGGGCCACCAGGTGTCGCGCATCACCTACACCAGCGAACAGGTGGCCTCGGCCTCGACCGACGCGGTGAAGGTGGTGGTGACCGAAGGCATGACGGTGATCGGCATGCTGTACGTGATGCTGAGCACCAGTGCCTACCTGACGCTCGCATTGTTCATCATGGTGCCGCTGATCATGCTGATCGCCACCATCGTGAGCCGTCGCTACCGCAGCATCAGCCGGCGCATCCAGGGCATGATGGGTTCGGTGACCGGCACGGTGGAGGAATCGGTCGAGGCGAACCGCGAGATCCGCATCTACGGCGGCCAGCAGCACGCGGCGAACCGTTTCGACGAAGTGACCACCCACACGCGTCGCCTCAACCTCAAGGTCGCCTCGACCAACGCCCAATCCAGCACGGCCGTCCAGACGGTGGCGGCGCTGGCGCTCGCGGCGATGGTGTTCCTGGCGACGCGGCCGGGCCAGATCGAGCAGATGTCCGCGGGTGTGTTCATCGCGGTGCTCACGGCGATGGGCGGCATGCTGCCGTCGCTCAAGCGCCTGGCGAATATCCAGTCGAATATCCAGAGCGGCATCTCGGCGGCCGAGAACCTGTTCGAGATCATCGATATGGCGCCCGAGGTCGACGCCGGCACGAAGGTGCTGGAGCGCACCCGCGGCGACATCCGCTTCGAGGACGTGGGGCTGGTCTATCCGCGCGGTGATTTCCAGGCGTTGCGTGGCGTCGACCTGCATTGCGCGCCCGGCACGGTGACGGCGCTGGTGGGGCGCTCGGGCAGCGGCAAGAGCAGCCTGGTCAGCCTGCTGCCGCGCTTCAACGCCCCCACGAGCGGGCGCATCCTGGTGGACGGCGAGAACTACGAGTCGTTCACCCTGGCCTCGTTGCGCCGCCAGATCGCCTGGGTCGGCCAGAACGTGGTGTTGTTCGACGGCACGGTGGCGGAAAACATCGCCTATGGCGAATTGGCCGGCGCCAGCGAGCCGGAGATCCTCGCGGCGGCGGAAGCCGCCAACGCATTGGAATTCATCCGGCGGCTGCCACAGGGCATCCATACGCCGATCGGGCAGGGCGGCAACCTGCTCTCGGGCGGCCAACGCCAGCGCCTCGCCATTGCCCGCGCGATGTTGAAGAACGCCCCGATCCTGGTGCTGGACGAAGCCACCAGCGCGCTCGATACCGAATCCGAGCGATTGATCCAGCAGGGTCTTCAGCACCTGATGAGGGATCGTACGACGCTGGTGATCGCGCACCGCCTTTCCACCATCGAGCATGCCGACCAGATCGCCGTGATGGACCAGGGGCGCATCGTCGAGCGTGGCACGCACGCCGAACTGCTTGCGCGGGGCGGCCATTACGCCGCCCTGCACCGGATGCAATTCCACGATGCCCCGGCCGACTGAAGGCCACAAGGTGACACTGGCCGAGCGCCTCGAATCGGCCTGGTACGGCGTGGGCCGTACCCCGTGGTGGACGGCGCCACTGGCGCTGCTTTACGGCGCGCTGACCGGGCTGCGCCGCGTGCTCTACCGCATGGGACTGTTGCGCCGCGTGCGCCTGCCGGTTCCCGTCGTGGTCATCGGCAACCTCACCGCGGGAGGCACCGGCAAAACGCCCGTGACCATCGCGATCGCCGATTCGCTGCGTCGTCGTGGCTACCGACCCGGCGTCGTGAGCCGTGGCTATGGCGGATCGCAGCGGGAACCCACCTTGCTGGGCGAGTCGCCGGACCCTGCCATCGTGGGCGACGAACCCTGCCTGATCCGCGCCAGTGGTGTCGCCGTGGCCGTGGGGCGCGAGCGGCCTGCCGCGGCGAAGCTGCTGATCGAGGCCGGCTGCGATGTGGTCATTGCCGATGACGGCCTGCAGCACTATGCGCTGGCGCGCGATATCGAGATCTGCGTGATCGACGGCGTGCGCCGCTTCGGCAACGGCCGCCTGCTGCCGGCAGGCCCGCTGCGCGAGCCGTTGTCACGCCTGCAGCGGGTGGATTTTCGCATCTGCAACGGCGGCGCGGTCGCTCCGGGCGACATCCCCATGCAGCTGCAAGGCGGCCAGGCAAGGGCGCTGGTGGACGGGCAGCAGAAGTCGCTGGCCGATTTCGCGGGGCAAGAGGTACATGCGGTGGCGGCCATTGGCCACCCGCAGCGTTTCTTCGCCAGCCTGCGGGCGCAGGGCGTGGAAGTCATCGAGCACGCGTTTCCCGATCATCATGCGTTTACGCGGGGCGAGCTCGCGTTCAATGACGACAGGGCGGTGCTGATGACGGAGAAGGATGCCGTGAAGTGTCTCTCGTTCGCCCAGGCGCACTGGTGGGCCGTACCCGTACGCGCCGTGCTTCCCCAGGCCTTTTTCGATGAGTTCGACGAACGGCTGCGGCGGTTCGCCGGGCCTTGAGCATGGGGCAGTGCGCAAGAAAAAGCCGGCCACGCGGGCCGGCTTTTTCCGGGGCGGCCATGGCGCTTACTGGATGCGCACGATATTGCCGCTCGGATCGATCTGCACCAGGTCGCCCACGCGAATGGCGCTGGCGTCCGGCACGGTGACATTGCTGTAGGCGCCATTGCCCATCTTGATGCGCAGCGAGAAGCTCTGGCTGCCGCGGCCGCTGTTGGCGCCGATGCGGTTGCCCGCGTAGCCGCCGCCCACGGCGCCGGCCACCGTGGCAAGCGTCCTGCCCTTGCCGCCGCCGACCTGGTTGCCCAGCACGCCGCCGGCGATGCCGCCGATGATGGTGCCGGCCATGCTGTGGTCATTGCCTTGGGTGATGTTCTGGTCGATCGCTTCCACGGTGCCGCACTGGTCGCAGCGCAGGTAGATGCCGTCGTTGCGGACCAGCACGCTGCCGTTGCTGCGCGTGGACTGGGCGGTCGCGGCCATCGGGCCTGCTGCAATCAGGACGGCCAGCGACAGCACGAGAATACGGGGGTTAAGCATGGACACTCTCTCCTTGGGGTCGGTTGCGGCATCAGTCTAACCAGACAGACTGAACCGGCGGACAAGACCCCGCTATCATGTGGGCTTCGACGTCCTCGTGCCGTGACCGGGACAACAGGCGTCCATCGTCACCCGCGGAGTTCCCCCATGAGCCTTATCCAAGTTCCGGTTTCCTACGGCGAGCTGATCGACAAGATCACCATCCTGGAGATCAAGTCCAAGCAGATTTCCGACGCCGCGAAGCTGGCCAATGTGCGCACCGAGCTCGATCTGCTCAACACCACCTGGGCGGCGCATCCGGCTTCGCGCACCGACATCAGCGGCGAGCGCGCCCGCCTGCTCGCGGTGAACGAGGCGCTATGGGACATCGAGGACCGCATCCGCCTGAAGGAGAAGGCCCAGGCCTTCGACAGCGAGTTCATCGAACTCGCCCGCTCGGTCTACTTCCAGAACGACGAGCGCGCGGCGGTGAAGCGCGAGATCAACCTCAAGCTGGGTTCGCAGCTGGTCGAGGAAAAGTCCTACCAGGATTACCGCACCCCCTGATCCCTTGCTCGTCGTAGGAGCGCACCCTGTGCGCGACAAGCCTACGAAGCGGCGACGACGCAGCACCGCAGTCGCCCACAGGGTGGGCTCCTGCAAGTGGCGCGGCTTTCAGGAGAGCTGGAGGTGTTCGGCACACGCCTCGAAGCGCTCGATCACCTCATCCACGCCGATGAGGTCCATCACCCCGGGTTTCTCGATCTTGCTGCCCCAGGGAATCTCGCTGGCGGGCTTGTCGAGATATTTCCGCGAGGCTTCGTCGTATTTGTTCACGCACCAGCGGCGATCGGAATAAGGCCCGGATCGATCCGGATTGCTCGCGGCATGCAGGCCCAGCACCTTGCAGCCCACGGCGTTGCCCATGTGCATCGGGCCGGAATCCGGCGTCAGCAGCATGGGGGCGCGCGTCAGCATGGCCATCATCTTCTTGAGCGTGTCCTTGCCGGTGAGGTCCAGCGGCGCACGCTTGCATGCCGCAAGCACGGTGTCGGCCATGCTGCGTTCCAGCACCGAGGGGCCGCCCACCAGCACCACGCGCCAGCCACGGGCACTCGCATGGTCCATCACGGCGGCATAGCGTTCGGGGCGCCAGTTGCGCAGCGCGTGGCTGGAGGTCGGGCTCACCAGCAAGGTCGGGGCATCGCCCGGCAACTGCTCCGCGGCCCAGGCATGGTCCGCGTCGGGAATGGGAATATCCCAGCGCACCTGGGTCTGTTTCAGTCCCAGCGGCTCGCAGAAGCTGCCCATGGCGTCGAGCACGTGTTCACCGGTACGGGCGGGGACACGCTCGCCAATCACCAGACCATGGCCGTCCTTGGAGCGCGCCTTGTCGTAACCGATGCGCCGGTTCGCCTTCACGAACAGGCTGAGCAGGTTCGAGCGCAGCGCCACCTGCATGTGCAGCAACGCATCGAAGCGCTTGCCTTCCAGCGCCTTGCCGACCGCGCGCATGCCGGCGAAGCCGGCGCCCTTGTCGAACGTCACGAAGTTCACGCCGGCCAGGTCGCCGACCAGGCGCCGCTCGAGCTTGCCGACGATCCAGGTGAGTTCGAGCTGGGGCCAGGCGGCCTGCAGCGTGCGCACCAAGGGCACGACATGGGTGACGTCGCCGATGGCGGAGGTGCGCAGCAGGCAGATCGAGGCAGGAGCAGTCATTAGGCTAGAATCGCTGGAATAGGGCTTGGAGCGGCGTCGGAAGCACAGGTATGGCGATGCAGGAACGAATCCGCGAAGACGCCGCCGGAGCGATTCTGTTCGACGCCACGGTGTCGCCACAAGTCGACGCCGACTGGTTCGACCCCGAGGCATGGCGGGCGCGCGGTGCGTTGCGCCAGCAGCAGGGGGGCCGGGGCGGCGTGGCCATCATCGATACGCCTGCGGGTGAATGCGTGCTGCGGCATTACCGGCGCGGAGGCATGGTCGCGAAGCTGATGGGCGATCGCTATCTATGGAAAGGCGCCGATCACACCCGCTGCTTCGCCGAGTTTCGCCTGCTTGGGCGGGTGGCCGAACTTGGTCTGCCGGGACCGCAGGCGGTGGCCTGCCGTTACCGCCGCGAAGGATGGTTCTACACCGCCGACCTGATCACCCGTCGCATCGCGAATGTCCGGACCCTGGCCGAATGCCTCGCCTCCGGAATGATGGACGGCGAGATGGCCGAACTGGTGGGCGCGCTGGTCGCCCGGTACCATCGCGCCGGCATCTGGCACGCCGACCTCAACGCGCACAACGTGCTGGTGGCTCCCGAACAGTTGTACCTGATCGATTTTGATCGCGGTCGCCTGCGCGAGCCGGCGGAGAGCTGGCAGCAGGCCAATCTCCAGCGCCTGCGCCGCTCGCTGGTGAAGCTGGGAGCGGCGGCGCAAGGCGAGGCCGTGTTCGAGGAACAGCTTTGGAAGCCCCTGGTCTATCGTTACGAGCGGACGGTGAGAGCCTGACGATGGCCTTCTCGCCGTGCAGCTTGTCGTTGAGCGGTTGCCTGTCGGGTCAAGTCGCGCATTGCCGCCCGGCGGCCACGCAACGGCGACCCTTCCGGCCGCGTCGGTTTGCGCCCAGGCCGGCGTCATCGCCCAGTCGTGCATTGACATGCACTCCTTCGCTCTTCCTTGCCCAGCGCGCAAACCGGTCGCGGCGCGGGCTGCAAGGAGACCACCATCAGGCTCTCTGCGCATGAACTGGACTCTGCATTTTCTTGGCGTCGGCGCCGCGCATGCGGTGGAACTGGGCTCGTCGGCCGTGGTGCTCGAGCGCGACGGTGCCCCCGTGCTGCTGATCGACTGCGGCCCCGATACGCTGGATCGCTATGTCGCCGCCTATGGCGAGCCGCCACGCGCGTTGTACATCACGCACACCCACATGGACCATGTCGGTGGCATGGAGCGGCTGTTCTTCCGCCTGTGGTTCGACGAGCGGTGGCGTGGTCGCACGCGCGTGTTCGTCCATGCAGGCCTGATGACCTGGCTGCAGGGGCGGGTGGCCGACTACCCGAGCGTGTTGGCCGAGGGCGGCGTGAATTTCTGGGAGGCCTTCCACCTGGTGCCGTGCACACGCGGCTTCTGGCTGGATGGCCTGTGGTTCGACGTGTTCGGCACCCGGCATCACATGGCGGGCACCTCGTACGGCGTGGCACTCGCCGGCAGCTTCGCCTACACCGGCGACACGCGCCCGATTCCCGAGGCGTTGGCGCGCGTGGCTGCCGGCAGCGAGCTGATCGCCCACGATTGTGGGCTGGTCGGCAACCCCTCGCATACCGGTATCGACGACATCGAACGCGAGTATCCCGAGCCGCTGCGCCAGCGCCTGCGCCTCTACCACTACGGCAGCGAGGCGGATGGCGCCGCGCTGCAGTCGCGCGGTTATGCCATCGCGCGCGCGGGCGAACGCATTGCATTGCCTGCACCGGCGTCATTGCGCCCCGATGCCGGCTGATCCATACATTCCGGAGGCGAGCATGTCGTCCAGCCAGCTGCAGAAGTTGCTTCGTTACCGGGCCTGGGCGGATCGGCTGATCTATGACGCCGTGGCCGCCTTGCCGGAAGGCGCTGCCGCCGCGCCACGCGCCACCATCTTCGGCAACATGCTGCGCACGCTCAGCCACACCTGGGTGGTCGACGACATCTTCCAGGCACATCTGCAGGGGCGCGCGCACGGCTACACCAGTCGCAATACGCCCGAGCCGCTGCCGTTCGACGAGTTGTGGCGACGCCAGCAGGCGATGAACGACTGGTATCTGGACTATGCGGCTGGCCTGACGCCCGAACGGGCCGCGGAGATCGTCGGCTTTCAGTTCATCGGCGGCGGGGAAGGGCGCATGAGCCGTGAGGACATCCTGCTGCACGTGGTCAACCACGCCACCTATCACCGCGGTTTCGTGGCCGACATGTTCTACCAGGTACCCGCCAGGCCGCCGGCCACCGACCTGCCGGTATTCCTGCGCGACGCGCCGCAGGAAGCGGGCTGAGACCCCGCGGCACTATCTTGTGCGGGCGGCCCCATGCCGCTATCCTTCCGCTTCTTTGCCGGGCAGGTTCCATCCGGCAAGGCAGCAAGAAGGTTTTGCGCGCGGAGAGGTGTGTCCGAGTGGTTGAAGGAGCACGCCTGGAAAGTGTGTATACGGCTTATCCCCGTATCGCGGGTTCGACAAATTCGTCTGGAACGAATTTGGACAGCCGCAGGCTGGCCCCGAGCGTAAGCGAGGGGTGAGGCCCAGGACGGGCCGAACCATCCCGCCCGGCGCGGATGGATGCAGTACAAGTTTTGCGTGCGGAGAGGTGTCCGAGTGGTTGAAGGAGCACGCCTGGAAAGTGTGTATACGGCTTATCCCCGTATCGCGGGTTCGAATCCCGCCCTCTCCGCCAGTTTGAACGACGCGACGATCCAGTATCGGCGCGAACATCGGGTCTAGGCGATAGTCTTTTCCCCGTCTATGGTGGCCCTGTCGGTCCCCCCGCGACGATAGTTCGTAAACTCCGCCAGGCCCGGAAGGGAGCAACGGTAGCGAATGATTCGGGTGCCGGGGTGTGGCTGGCAGGGCCGCCGCCTTTTCGGCGCCGGTCCGAACCTGCGGCGGTTCTTACTGACTTGCCGGCAGTGACTTGGCACAATCGGTTCTTGCCCCAAGATCAGGCCTCGAATGTCCTATCAGGTCCTCGCACGCAAATGGCGCCCCCGCAAGTTCGCTGAACTGGTCGGGCAGGAACACGTCGTGCGCGCGCTTACCAATGCGCTCGATACCGGGCGCATGCACCACGCCTACCTCTTCACCGGCACGCGCGGCGTGGGCAAGACCACCATCGCGCGCATCTTCGCCAAATCGCTGAACTGCGAGCGCGGCGAATCGGCCGATCCCTGCGGCGAGTGCGCGGTCTGCACGGCGGTCGATGCCGGCCGGTTCGTGGACCTGCTCGAGATCGACGCGGCCAGCAACACCGGCGTCGACGACGTGCGCGAGGTGATCGAGAACGCGCAGTACGCACCTGCCCGCGGCCGCTTCAAGGTGTACCTCGTCGACGAGGTGCACATGCTTTCCAAGCCGGCGTTCAACGCGCTGCTGAAGACGCTGGAAGAACCGCCGCCGCACGTGAAGTTCCTGCTCGCCACCACCGACCCGCAGAAACTGCCGGTGACGGTGCTGTCGCGCTGCCTGAAGTTCAACCTCAAGCGCCTGCTGCCCGAGCAGATCTCTGGCCAGATGCGCCACATCCTGGGCGCGGAAAACATTGCCTACGAGGACGCGGCGATCGCCGAGCTGGCGCGTGGCGCCGACGGCTCGCTGCGCGACGGCCTGTCACTGCTGGACCAGGCCATCGCCTACGGCGGCGGCTCGCTGCGCGCGGATGACGTGCGCGCGATGCTCGGCAGCGTGGCGCGTGGCCAGGTGATGGGCGTGCTGCAGGCGCTGGCGGAAGGCAACGGCGAGACGCTGATGGCCGAATGCACGCGCATTGCCTCGTTCTCGCCGGATTTCGGCGGCGTGCTGGACGACCTCGCCAGCGTGCTGCATCGCATCCAGCTGATCCAGCTGGTGCCGGGTTATCGCCCCGATAGCGAAGGCGAAGACAGCGCGCTCGCTTCGCTGGCCCAGCAGTTCGCGCCCGAGGATGTGCAGCTCTACTATCAGATCGCCACCACCGGCCGTCGCGATCTGTCGCTGGCGCCCGATGCGCGCACCGGTTTCGAGATGGCGCTGTTGCGCATGCTCGCGTTCCGACCCGCCGATGACGGCGGTGCGCCGGTCGAGCGGCCGGCGGCCGTTGGTGCGCAACGCGCGCCAGCGCCGATGCCTCCTCGCGGCACGGCGCCCGTGGCGAACGAACGGATGCATGTGGCCAGCGTGGCGGAAGCCCCGCGTGCTGCGCCGCCGACCGCCGCACCGGTGGCGCCACGTGAGCCGGTAGCACGTGACGCCAGCGGCCTGCCGCACTGGGACAGCCTCATCGAACAGGCGAATTTGCGTGGCCCATTGGGGCAGCTGGCTCAGAACGCGGCCTTGCGTGGCCGTGAGGGCGCCACCTTGATACTCGCCCTGCAGCCGGCGCACATGCACCTGGCCGTGGAACCCATGGTGAGCCAGATGGAGGAGCGCATCAGCCAGGCCTTGGGAGAGCGCGTCAAGCTGCGCTTCACCGAGGAGCGTGCGGCCGCAACGGAGACCCCGGCGGCGCGCGCCGCCAACGCCCGAGAAGCGGCCCAGTCGGCTGCGGAACAGGCCATCGACGAGGATCCCCTGGTGCAATCCCTCAAGCGCGAATTTGGCGCGCGCGTGGTGCCCCAGTCGATCAAGCCCTACGAAAACTGAAAGAGATAGCGGAGTAACGCCATGAGAGGACAGATCGGTCAGCTGATGCAGCAGGCCCAGCGCATGCAGGACGAGATGAAGCGTGCGCAGGAAGAGATCGCCAAGCTCGAGGTGACCGGCAGCGCCGGTGGCGGCCTGGTGACGGTGCTGATGACCGGTGCACATGAAGTGCGCCGCGTGCAGATCGACCGCAAGCTCTTCGCGGACGATCCGGAAATGGCCGAAGACCTGGTGGCCGCGGCGGTCAACGACGCGGTGAACAAGGTGGCCGAGGTCAGCAAGAGCAAGCTCGGTGGCGTCACGGCCGGCATGAGCCTGCCGCCCGGCTTCAAGATGCCGTTCTGACGCGGCCCGCAGGAGCGCACCCAGTGCGCGGCCGCAGCGCCTGGTCGCGCGGCACCGTCAACCCATGCGAACGCCTGCGCCAACGCCGCCATTTGCAGGTTGATCGCGCACCGGGTGCCCTCCGACAGCGAATCTTCGATTCATGAGCAAACTCCTCACCGACCTCATCGAAGCCCTGCGTTGCCTCCCGGGCGTGGGTGGCAAGAGCGCTCAGCGGATGGCCTTCCATCTGCTGGAGCGCGATCGCGAGCGCGGCCTGCGGTTGTCGCAGGTGTTGGGGCAGGCGATGCGCGATATCGGCAACTGCTCGCGTTGCCGCAATTTCAGCGAGACGCCGGTGTGCACGCTGTGCGCCAGCAGCAGCCGCGACCGGCAGGTGCTGTGCGTGGTGGAATCGCCGACCGAGCTTGCCGCGATCGAGCAGGCCACCGGTTATCGCGGGCAGTATTTCGTGCTGCTGGGCCGGCTGTCGCCTTTGGACGGACTGGGGCCGCAGGAGCTGGGCCTGGACCTGCTGGCCGATCGGCTCGCCGAAGGCGAAATCGAGGAAATGATCATCGCCACCAACCCCACCGTGGAAGGCGAGGCGACCGCGCATTACCTGGCGCAGCTTGCACGCGCCGCCGGCGTGCGGCCCACGCGCCTGGCCCATGGCGTGCCGCTGGGTGGCGAGCTGGAATACGTCGATCGCGGCACGTTGGCCCATGCCTTCGGCAGCCGGCAGGCGCTGGACTGAACATCCATGGCGCCGCAGCTCTCCCGTGAGATCCCTGGCAGCGACGAATACCGCGCATTGCGCGTGGCGGCGGGCTTGAGCGCCATGAGCGAAGAGGGGGCCGCGATCGGCCTGCCGGGAAGCTGGTGCTCCGTGTGCGTGCGCGACGGCGGCGAACTGATCGGCATGGGGCGCGTCGTCGGTGACGGCGGCCTGTTCCTCTGGGTGGTGGATATCGCGGTCGCCCCGGC
>NZ_BCPR01000046.1 GCF_016586165.1 Dyella sp. EPa41
ATTGATGGCGGGCATGTGCTCACCCAGTCCATGGCCATCGTCGAATATCTCGACGAGACGCATCCCACGCCGCCCCTGCTGCCTGCCGACCCCGCCGGTCGCGCACGCGTACGGGCGCTGGCGCAGGTGGTTGGCTGCGACGTGCATCCGCTGGGCAACCTGCGCGTGCTGCAGTACCTGGTGAACGGCATGGGCCTGGATGAGTCCGCCAAGGGCGCGTGGTCGCGCCACTGGATCGGCGAGGGCCTGCGTGCGCTGGAAACGATGCTGTCCGGCCACGTGGCGACGGGTCGTTTCTGCCACGGCGACACGCCGACGCTGGCCGACATCTGCCTGGTGCCCCAGCTCTACAACGCCATCCGCTGGAAACTGTCGTTGGACGATTACCCGACCATCCAGCGCATCCATGACGCCTGCCAGGCGCTGGAGGCGTTCCAGCGCGCGGCTCCTGAAGCACAGCCCGACGCGCCGGCGGCGTAAACGCCCATGGCGAGCTTGTGGGGGAAGCTGTGGCGCTGGCAACGAGGCAGGCAGGGCAGCGGCTATGACAAGCTGCTGCTCGGCGGCCTGTGGTGGCCGTTGCCGTGCGATTGCTACCTGCTGCGCTTTCCCGCCGGCGCGTCCGTGCCGCCGCATACCGACCGGGTGAAGCAGGGCAGGCATTACCGGTTGAACATCATCCTGCTGCCGGCGAAGCGTGGCGGCGAGTTCGTATGCGCGCGGCCCATCCATGCCAGTCGCCGCATCAAGCTGTTTCGTCCGGACTTGGAAGAACACAGCGTCACGACGATCGACGAAGGCACCCGCTGGGTGCTGAGCATCGGCTGGGTGCGTGGCGCGCGGGGCGGTGATGCCCGCCCCGCGGCGTGAGGTCTGTCAGAAGCCCAAGCCGTACGGATCGTTGCCGGCCAGCTCGGTCGATTCCGAGTTGCCGCTTTCGGACAGGCGGATCTTGAGCGCCAGGCCGTCGCGCGAGTCGGCCTTGTTGAGCGCCTCGTCGAGCTCGATGCGGCCTTCCTTGTACAGGCGGTACAGCGACTGGTCGAAGGTCTGCATGCCTTCCTGCAGGCTGCGGTCCATCGCCTCCTTCACGTCGTGCACCTGGCCGCGGCGGATCATGTCGCGGATCAGCGGCGTGTTGAGCAGCACTTCCACCGCCGGCAGGCGGCGGCCGTCCTTGCCGATCACCAGGCGCTGGCTGATCACCGCGCGCAGGTTGAGCGCGAGGTTCATCAGCACGTTCTTGTGCGCCGATTCCGGGAAGAAGTTGAGGATGCGTTCCAGCGTCTGGTCGGCGTTGTTGGAGTGCAGCGTCGCCAGGCAGAGGTGGCCGGTTTCCGAGAACGCGATCGCCGCTTCCATGGTGTCGGTATCGCGGATTTCGCCGATCATGATCACGTCGGGCGCCTCGCGCATCGCGTTGCGCAGGGCCTCGTGATAGCTGTGCGTGTCCAGGCCGACTTCGCGCTGGTTCACGATCGATTTCTTGTGGCGGTGCAGGTACTCGATCGGGTCCTCGATGGTGAGGATGTGGCCCGAGGAGTTCTGGTTGCGATGATCGATCATCGCCGCCAGCGTGGTCGATTTGCCCGAGCCGGTGGCGCCCACGACGAGGATCAGTCCGCGCGGTTCCATGATGAGTTCGCGGAAGATGGTCGGCAGCTGCAGCTGGTCGATGCTGGGAATTTCGCTCTTGATCGCGCGGATCACCATGCCCACTTCGCCGCGCTGCTTGAACACGTTGATGCGGAAGCGGCCGGCTTCCTTCACCGCCAGCGCCATGTTCAGTTCGAGGTCGCGCTCGAACTGCGGCACCTGGCCTTCGTCCATCAGCGAGTAGGCGATCTTCTTGACCATGCCGCTCGGCAGGCCGGTATTGCCCAGCGGGTAAAGCTTGCCCTCGACCTTGATGTTCACAGGGGCGCCCGTCGTCAGGAACATATCCGACGCGCCCTTGTCAACCATTAGCTTGAGGAAATAACCGATGTCCACTCGAATCCCCTAATTTCGTGCGCATTGCTAAAGTCGATTATGCCCGCCCACAATACGCCGCGACACTCCGAGAGGACTGAGTGATGGTGCACATCTTTTCCCCGCTGTGGGGCCGCCCGAAGGGCGTCCGTACGGCGGTTTCGACCCTGACGCTGGCCGTGACGCTGGCGCTTTCCGGCTGCGCGAGCGTGCCGCCACCGGACGGGGCCATGAATCAGGCGCAGGTCCAGCTGCAGGCGGCACGCGATGCCGATGCGGCCGATTACGCGCCGGTTGACCTGGGTTTCGCCCAGAGCAAGTTCCAGCAGGCCCAGAACGCCATGGCCAGCCGCAAGTACGACGACGCGGCCACCCTGGCGGACGAGGCTCGCGCGGACGCCGAACTGGCGCGCGCCAAGGCGCGCCTGGCTGCCGCCCGGTCGCAGATCCAGAGCAAGACCAGCGCCAACCGCCAGCTGCGGGAGCAAATCGAGCAGTCGCTCTCCGACCAACAGCAGCAGGACCAGTCGCAGAACTCGGGCCTGCCGGCGCAGCAGCAGACCCAGGACATGCCGGCGCCGCCGAGTTCCTCACTGTCCGAACCCATGCCGGAGGGCCAGGGTTTCCAGACCCTGCCGCAGAACAATCCCCAGCCGGTGCCCCCGGTGAATCGTGACGATCAGGGAGGCCACCCATGAAATCCTTGACCCTACGACTTTCCGCGGTGCTCCTGGCGCTGGCCGCCACCGGCGTGGCCCAGGCCGCCAAGGAGGACATGGACGTCGCCCGCCTGACCAACAGCCTGGATCAGCTGTCCAGTGATCCGGCGCTGGGTTCCTATGCCCAGGCGGAGCAGGCGCGCGCCCGTGACGCGGTGAACCAGCTCGCTCAGGCCCGCTCCCGCGACCGCGCCCATGCCCTGTATCTGGCCGAGCGTCGCGTGGACCTTGCCCGCGCGACGGCCCAGTTGCAGGACGCGCAGCAGCAGATCAACCGGCTCGACCGCGAGCACGACCAGATCCAGCTCGATGGCAGCCGCCGCGAAGCGGAGATGGCGCGCCGCGAGCTGGAACGCCAGCGCCTGCAGTACCAGATGGAGCAGGAGGAATCCGCCCGCCAGCTGGCGGCCGGCGCCGAAGCGACGGCCCAGGCCCAGGCCCAGGCCGAACAGGCCAAGAAGGTCGCGGCGGCCCAGGCCCGCGTCGCCAATGCCGCCAAGAAGCAGGCCGAGCTGGCCGCCCAGGCCGCCAAGCTGATGCGCTCGCAGATGCAGCAGGGCGACAACGGTTCTTCGGACAACAAGGACCAGGGCAAGTAAGCCCCGCGCGAGCTTGTCCGAAATCCCCAAGGGCCGGCCGGGCATGGCTCCGCCGGCCCTTGTTTTCGGGGCCGAGGGCACGAGCCGGGCGGCTTGACGGGGCGCTTCGTTCAAGAATCGGCAAGCACTTGTTCGGGATCTGCAAAAGACTGTTCCGGCAGCCTTTTTTCGGCCGATCGGCTGCGTCATCCCGCCCCGAATCTGGCGCTTGCATGACCCCAGGGCCGAGAGTAGGGTCAAGTTCCCAGGGGGCATCTTCGCACCCTGGGTCACCGACCTGAATCATGCACTCATCCTTCCCCTTCAAACGGTGTCCATGGACCGGTCAAACGGCATGGACCTCGGGTGCGTGCGTGCATTCCTCGTCAGCGGGCGCCACTCCCAGGCGCCCGCCGTTCTCTCCAGAGGAGGTTGCATCATGTTTGAAAACCAGCAGCGTGATGATGTCGAAGCTTTGATGAAGGCCGACGCGGAGTTTCGTCGGCTTTACCAGCACCATCAGGAGCTCGACAGCAAGGTGCACGACGCCGAAATCGGCGTGCTTCCCATCGACGACATGACGTTGTCGGGCATGAAGAAGGAGAAACTCCACGCGAAGGAGCGGCTCCAGCGCATGTGGGACAACCGAACGCACCGCATCAACTGAATCTGCGCGGTTTCGCATGAACGCGGCCCCGGAAGCCTCCCGCAAGGGAACGGTTTCCGGGGCCGCAGCGTTTCCGGGGAAAGTCGAGGGTCATGATGCCTCGGTTATGATCGTGCCCCTTGTCGGCCACCCCGGTGCCGCCGGCGCACAACCCAAGGAGTTCCCATGACGGTCCACCAGAGTGTCCTCGAACTGATCGGACGTACCCCGATGGTACGCGCGCAGCGCCTGGATGTCGGACCGTGTGAGCTGTTCCTCAAGCTGGAAAGCGCCAACCCCGGCGGTTCGGTAAAGGACCGCATCGGCCTGTCGATGATCGAAGGTGCCGAGAAAGCCGGGAAGATCCGCCCTGGCGACACTCTGGTCGAAGGCACCGCCGGCAATACCGGGCTCGGCCTGGCCCTGGTCGCGCAGCAAAAGGGATACCGCCTGATCCTGGTGGTGCCCGACAAGATGAGCCGCGAGAAGATCTTCAACCTCAAGGCCATGGGCGCCGAGGTCGTGCTCACGCGCTCGGACGTGGCCAAGGGCCACCCCGAGTACTACCAGGACATGGCCGAGCGCATTGCGCGCGAAACGCCGGGCGCCTATTTCATCAACCAGTTCGGCAACCCGGACAACCCGGCGGCGCATATCGCCACCACGGGCCCGGAAATCCTCGAGCAGCTGGACGGCCGCGTCGACGCCATCGTCGTCGGCTGCGGCTCGTCGGGCACGCTGAGCGGGCTGTCCAAGTTCTTTGCTGAGCGCTCGCCAAATACCGAGTTCGTGTTGGCCGATCCGGTCGGGTCCATTCTTGCTCAGTACATCAACGAAGGGACACTCTCGACCAAGTCGGCCAGCTGGATGGTGGAAGGCATCGGCGAGGATTTTCTTCCCACCATCAGCGACTTCACGCGCGTGAAGAAGGCCTATGCAATTCCCGACAAGGAGAGCTTCCTGGTGGCGCGCGAACTGCTGGCGAAAGAGGGCATTCTCGGTGGTTCGTCCACCGGCACGCTGCTGGCCGCCGCGTTGCGCTACTGCCGCGAGCAGACCAGCCCCAAGCGCGTGGTGACGCTGGTATGCGACACGGGCAACAAGTACCTGTCGAAGATGTACAACGACTACTGGATGCTCGACAACGGCTTCCTCGAACGCGAACAGCACGGCGACCTGCGCGACCTGCTGCTGCGTCCGTTCGCGCAGCGCGATACCGTCGTGGTTGGCCCGAACGAGCTGCTCATGACGGCTTACACGCGCATGAAGCTTTACGACGTGTCGCAGCTGCCGGTGATGGATGGCAACCGCCTGGTCGGCATCCTCGACGAATCGGACGTGCTGATGCACGTGCATGCGGACGAGGCGAAGTTCCGCGACGCCGTTTCCACCGCCATGATCACCAACCTGCAGATGCTGGACGTGCGCTCGCCCATCGAGTCGCTGCTGCCGGTGTTCGACCGCGGCCACGTGGCCATCGTGGTCGATGGCGAACAGTTCCTGGGGCTGATCACCCGGATCGATCTGCTGAACTACCTACGTCGCAAGGTGCATTGATCGGCGGCCGCCGGCGCGCCCACGATGGTGCTCCGGGTCGCCCATCCTGCGCCGTGAAAGTTTGTTGAAATCGCGCGCGTCCAAAGTCGCTGCCTGCGATGCGGATATACGCGCCCTTTCGAAGGAGTACAGGTATGTGTGGAATCGTTGCTGCCGCCGCCCAGCGTGACGTGGCGCCGCTGCTTATCGTCGGACTCAAGGCGCTGGAATACCGTGGCTACGACTCCGCGGGACTGGCCGTGCTCGACCGTGGCGAGATCCATCGCGTACGCGCCAAGGGCAAGGTCCGCGAGATGGAGTCGCTCTATCTGGCCGAACCGTTCCCCGGCAGCACGGGCATCGCCCACACCCGCTGGGCGACTCATGGCGTGCCGAACGAAGCGAATGCGCATCCGCACATGGCCGGCAGCGTGGCGCTGGTCCACAACGGCATCATCGAGAACTACGCGACGCTGCGCGCCGACCTGCAGGCACGCGGCCATGTATTTACCTCGGAAACCGATACCGAGGTGATGGCCGCGCTGATCAACGAGCATGTGGAAGCCGGCCTGGGCCTGCGCGAAGCCGTGCTTGCGACGGTGCGCGAACTGGAGGGCGCCTATGCGATCGCCGTCATCAGCAGCAAGGAGCCCGGTCGCGTCGTCGGTGCGCGCCATGGTGCGCCGCTCCTGGTGGGCGTGGGCATCGGCGAGCATTTCCTGGGGTCGGATGCGCAGGCGCTGATCCAGGTCACCAACAAGATCATCTACCTCGACGAAGACGACGTCGCCGACATCACGCGCGACAGCGTGGCGATCTACACGCTCGACGGCGAACGCGTCGAGCGTGCCGTCAACGAGAGCGAGCTCTCGGCGGATGCCGTGGAACGTGGCGAATTCCGCCATTACATGCAGAAGGAAATCTTCGAGCAGCCCAACGCCGTGGCGGCCACGCTCGAAGCGCGCATCGGACCGCATGGCGTGCTGCCGGCCATCTTTGGCGTCGATGGCGACGAGATGCTCTCCAAGGTGCGTGGCGTGCACATCATCGCCTGTGGCACCAGCTACCACGCCGGCCTGGTGGCCAAGTACTGGCTTGAGGAACACGCGCGCCTGCCGGTGAGCGTGGAGGTGGCCAGCGAATACCGCTATCGCGAAGCCGTGGTGCCCGACGGCACGCTGTTCGTCGCCATTTCCCAGTCCGGCGAAACGGCGGATACGTTGGCCGCGATGCGCGAGTCGCGCCGCCGCGGCTATCTCGGCACCCTGGCCATCTGCAACGTGCCGGAATCCTCAGTGGTTCGCGAAGCGGACCTCAAGCTGATGACGCGCGCCGGCCCGGAGATCGGCGTGGCCTCCACCAAGGCCTTTACCACCCAGCTTGCGGCGCTGGCGCTGTTTACGTTGCACCTGGCGCAGCAGCGCGGCCTCGACCGCGCGCGCTACATCGACCTGTGCACCCAGTTGCAGCACATGCCGCGCGCCATCGAAAACGCGCTCAAGCTGGAACCCCAGGTCATCGAGCTGGCCGAGCACCTCATCCATCGCCAGCACGCACTGTTCCTCGGTCGTGGCGTGCAATACCCGGTGGCGCTGGAAGGTTCGCTCAAGCTCAAGGAAATCTCCTATATCCACGCCGAGGCTTACCCGGCCGGTGAGCTCAAGCATGGCCCGCTGGCGCTGGTGGACGAGAACATGCCGGTCATCGCCGTAGCACCGAACGGCCCACTGCTCGACAAGCTCAAATCCAACCTGCAGGAAGTGCGCGCCCGCGGCGGCGAACTGCTCGTCTTCGCCGATGGCGAAGCCAGCCTCGAAGGCAACGGCACCCGCGGCGTCACCCTGCGCATCAACGGCGGCGGTGACTTCATCGCCCCCGCCGTATTCACCATTCCGCTGCAGCTGCTGGCCTACCACGTGGCGGTGCTGCGCGGCACCGACGTGGACCAGCCGCGGAACCTGGCGAAGTCGGTGACGGTGGAATAAGCGTTCGCAGGGAGCTCCATGGACCGTCCCGGATGCGATGGGGAACGCTGGGGAATACAATCCCACGTTTCCCACCCTCCGGTTCCCACCATGAAGTGTTTCAAGGCCTACGACATCCGCGGGCGCGTGCCTGATGAGCTCAATGAGGACGTCGCGTACCGTTTGGGACGGGCATTCGCCTGTGCGGTGGGGGAGGGCGCCGTTGTGGTCGGCTTCGATATCCGCCGCGACAGTCCGGCATTTGCTGAGGCGATCATCCGCGGCTTGAACGATGAGGGGCGCGACGCCATCGACATCGGTCTGTGCGGAACGGAGGAGGTCTATTTCCAGACGTTCCACCGCCAAGTGGCGGGCGGCATCATGGTGACCGCGAGCCATAACCCGATCGACTACAACGGCATGAAACTGGTCCGGGAGGGCGCACGTCCGATCAGCGGCGATACCGGATTGCGCGATATCGAGCGGTGGGTCGAGAAGAACGAGTTCGGCCCACCAAAGACCTTGCGGGGCAGCATCGCGCGCGACCACGACAAGTCAGCCTATATTCGGCATCTCCTGGGCTACATCGAGCCAGAGGCCTTTCGCCCACTGAAGGTCGTGGTCAATGCGGGCAACGGCGGCGCCGGCAGCGTTATCGATTTGCTCGACGAACACCTGCCGTTGGAGTTCATTCGAATCCATCACGAGCCGGACGGAACCTTTCCCAACGGCATCCCGAATCCACTTCTGCCGGAAAATCGTGCGGCTACGGCCGAGGCCGTCCGCTTGCATGGCGCCGATTTTGGCATCGCCTGGGATGGTGATTTCGATCGCTGCTTCCTGTTCGATGCGAAGGGCGAGTTCATTGAGGGCTACTACATCGTCGGCCTGCTTGCCGCGCAGCTGCTACAGAAGCAGCCGGGGGCGAAGATCATCCATGACCCTCGCCTGACCTGGAACACCATCGACATGGTGCTTCAAGCGGGCGGCATTCCGATCGAAAGCAAGACGGGCCATGCCTTCATCAAGGAACGAATGCGTGCCGAAGACGCCATCTATGGCGGTGAAATGAGTGCGCATCACTATTTCCGCGAGTTCGCCTATTGCGACTCGGGCATGATCCCCTGGTTGCTGATAGCCGAACGAATCTGCAAAACCAACCTCGGCCTAACCGAGATGCTGGCGGAGCGCGTGGCGGCCTATCCTTGCAGCGGGGAAATCAATTTCGTCGTGGATGACCCGGTGAGTGTCGTGGCGAAGGTGCTTGAACACTTCGCTCCCCTCCAGCCGTCCATGGAACGTATCGATGGCGTCAGCGCCGATTTCGGCAACTGGCGCTTCAATCTTCGTTCGTCCAATACGGAGCCACTCCTGCGCCTTAACGTGGAATCGCGCGGGGACGTCGCATTGATGAAGGCAAGGACGCGCGAGCTGTCCGATCTGATCAATGCATAAAAAAGGGCCGCAATGGCCCTTTTCGCTCTCGGCAGAGCGCAGGATCAGGCTCGACCGTACACATCATCGAAACGGACAATGTCGTCTTCGCCCAGATAGCTGCCCGACTGCACTTCGATAAGTTCGACCGGCACTTTGCCGGGATTGCGCAGACGATGCTTGCTGCCCAGGGGAAGATAGGTGCTCTGGTTTTCCGCCAGCAGAAACACCTTGTCGTCGCAGGTGACTTCGGCAACGCCCTTGACCACGATCCAGTGCTCGGCACGATGGTGATGCATCTGCAGGCTTAGCGCGGCACCGGGCTTTACGACAATCCGCTTGACCTGGAAACGGTCGCCGCTTTCGAGCGAATCGTACGTGCCCCAGGGTCGGTGCACCACGCGGTGCAGATCGTGCTCGGTACGCCCGGCGCTCTTCAGCTGGTCGACGATCTTCTTCACATCCTGCGAAGCATCACGTCGTGCCACCAGTGTTGCATCTGGCGTGGTGACGACCACCACGTCCTTCAGCCCCACCGTGGCGACGAGATGCCGGTCATGCGACCGCACCAGGCTGCCGGTCGTGTCCAGCGCGATCACATCGCCTTCGAGATGGTTGCCGTCGGAATCCTTATCGGCGGCAAGCCATAGCGCATCCCAGGAGCCGATGTCCGACCAACCGCAAGCCACGGGCACCACCGCCGCTCGGGCCGTTTTTTCCATGACGGCATAGTCGATCGAATCGCTAGGCGCAGTGGAGAAGGCTTCGGCATCAAGACGAACGAAGTCGAGGTCGATGTTCGCTTTGGCGAAAGCCGCGCGCGCCGCTTGGAGCATGGCAGGCGCATGCGCGTCGAGCTCCTCCAGGTAGCGTGATGCGCGAAACATGAACATCCCCGAATTCCAGTCGTATTCGCCGCTGGCGAGATAGTGTTCGGCAACGTCCAACTTGGGTTTTTCGACGAACTGTTCGACCTTGAACGTTTCGCCCTCCAAGGCCTCGCCCCGTCGGATGTAGCCAAAGCCGGTTTCCGGACGATCCGGTCGGATGCCGAAGGTCACGAGCCAGTCCTTTTCAGCCAAAGGCCGTGCCTTGGCGACGGCCTCACGGAACGACTGATCGTCACCAATCAGGTGATCTGCAGGAAGCACCAGGATGATGGCGTTGGTGTCTCGCGCCATGGCCTGGAGCGCGCCGACGGCGATTGCCGGTGCCGTGTTGCGCGCCATGGGCTCCAGCAGGATGTCGGCGCCCTCGATGCTCAAGTCCTTAAGCTGTTCCGCGGCAAGGAAACGATGATCATCACTGGCGACGACAACAGGCGCCGCGACGTCCGGCAAGCGCATCGCACGCTGGACAGTCTGCTGGAACAACGTCTCGCTGCCGGCCAGCGACAGGAACTGCTTGGGCAGGTTCCTGCGTGAGATGGGCCACAGCCGGGTGCCGCTGCCGCCACTGAGGATGAGAGGGATAATCATGCCGTGTCAGTTCCTTGCCTCGGCGAGCACATCGAGCGTGCGGTGCAAACCCACCGTCCAGTCGGGGAGGGCGTAACCGAAAGTTTGCGCGAAACGTGAGTTGTCGAGCACCGAATAGGCCGGGCGCTTGGCCGGTGTAGGGAACTCGCTGCTGTCGATGGCGTGCACCGCCGGTGCCTTTGGCAGCAGTCCGCGTCGGGCCGCCTGCTCCATGATGGCCGAAGCAAACCCGTGCCAGCTGGTCTGGCCACTGGCGGTCAGGTGGTAGGTTCCTTCCAGCGACCTGCGCGCATCCGCATCGGCGGCGAGCCAGCGATCGATGGCAGAAAGGGTGCCTTCCACGATCAACTGAGTATCGGTGGGGCTGCCCACTTGGTCGGCCACGACGCGCAACTCTTCCCGCTCGCCGCCAAGGCGCAGCATCGTGCGCAGAAAGTTGTGGCCAACCGGGGCGTATACCCAGGCCGTGCGGAAATTGAAGTGGGGGGCACCGCTTGCAAAGAGTGCTTCTTCGCCGGCCCGTTTACTGCGACCGTAGGCGCCGGCTGGCCGCGCGACAGCATCTTCTCGGTAGGGGCTGCGGGCGTCGCCCGCGAACACGTAGTCGGTCGAATAGTTCACCAGCAACGCTCCATGCACCTTGGCCCAGCGCGCAAGCACGCCAACGGCCTCACCGTTGACGCGGGTGGCGATGGCCTCCTCCTGCTCGGCGCGGTCCACCGCCGTGTAGGCGGCGGCGTTGATGATGACGCCGGGCTGTTCGGCGTCCAGCAGGGTCGCCAGAGTCTCGGGTGACGCCAGGTCGGCCTTGGCCCCAGGGCCGTCGTCGACAAGCTTGCCGTCACGCGTGGCTGCTGTCACCACGCCGCGGGTGGCGAGCCCACCATGGGAAAAGAAGGTGCGGCCCAACTGGCCATTGGCGCCCAGCAGCAGGATCTTCAAGCACGATACTCCGGCAGACGATCCGGCGGAACGTCGGCGAGGAGCGGGGTCTTGCCGTCCTTGTCCGAAAGGAGCGGCTCGCTCACCGGCCAGTCGATGCCGATGGCAGGGTCGTTCCAGCGTACGCCACCATCCGCCTTCGCGTCATAGAGGTCGGTGCACTGATACGAGAACGTGGCGAACTCGGACAGCACACAAAACCCGTGAGCGAAACCTTCAGGTATCCAGAAATGACGGTGGTTATCCGCAGTCAACATCACCCCGGCCCACTGACCGAAGGTAGGTGATCCGCGACGGATGTCGACCGCAACGTCATAGACCTCCCCTTCGAGCACACTGACGAGTTTGCCCTGCGGGTGGGGCCACTGGTAATGCAGCCCGCGCAGAACGCCGCGAGCGGAACGGGACACGTTAGACTGCACGAACTTCCGGTCGACGCCCGCTTCACGGTACTTGGCTTCGTTATAGCTTTCGTAGAAGAAGCCGCGCGAATCACCGAACACCTGCGGTTCGATTACGATGCAGCCCGGCAGGGAGGTTTCGACGACCTTCATCCAATGTAGCCTTGTTTGGTGAGGTTGTTGAGGTATTGACCGTAACCCGTCTTGGACAATGGGGCGGCGAGACGAAGCAGTTGCTCGGCATCAATCCATTTGTTGACGTATGCGATCTCTTCAGGACAGCAGACCTTGAGGCCCTGGCGGTTTTCGATGGTTTGGATGAAGTTTCCAGCTTCCATCAGTGACTGATGCGTGCCCGTATCCAGCCATGCATAGCCACGTCCAAGCTGTTCGAGGTGCAGCGAGTCATCCTCAAGGTAGCGGCGGTTAAGGTCGGTGATCTCAAGCTCGCCGCGAGGCGAAGGCTTGAGATCTGCTGCGAAATCGCAGGCGCGGCCGTCGTAGAAGTACAGGCCCGTTACCGCGTAGTTGGAACGTGGCTGTTTTGGCTTTTCTTCGAGTCCGATGACCTTGCCCTGCGGGTTGAACTCGGCAACGCCGTATCGCTCGGGATCACTCACCCAATAGCCAAACACGGTGGCGCCGTGTTCGCGTGATGCCGCCCGCTTCAGGCGTTCAGTGAGACCCACGCCATAGAAGATGTTGTCACCCAGCACCAGGCAGCTTGGTTTCCCATCCACGAAGTCGCGACCTATGATGAAGGCCTGTGCGAGCCCGTCGGGCGACGGTTGCACCGCATAATGGATATGAATTCCCCACTGTGACCCGTCTCCGAGCAAGCGTTGGAACAGCTCCTGCTCGTGCGGGGTATTGATCATGAGGATGTCGCGGATACCCGCTAGCATCAGGGTTGCGAGCGGGTAGTACACCATCGGCTTGTCGTAGACTGGCAGCAACTGCTTGCTTACCGCCTGGGTGATCGGATACAGGCGTGTGCCAGAGCCTCCGGCCAGAATGATGCCCTTTTGCATGCTCATGCGCCGAGCCGCTCCATGCGATAGCTGCCGTCCAGTACGCGGTCGGTCCATGCCTGGTTGGCGAGGTACCAATCGACCGTATGCGCGATTCCCGTCTCGAAGGTCTCGGTGGGCTTCCAGCCCAGTTCGCGCCGCAATTTGCCAGAATCTATCGCGTAGCGGCGATCATGCCCGGGTCGATCCTTAACGAAGGTGATCAGGTCTTCCCTGCGCTTTCCATTCGACAGGGGGTGGCGCTGATCGAGCAGTGAGCAGATCGTCTTTACAACGGTAATGTTCTCCTGCTCGGCATTGCCGCCTATATTGTAGGTTCCTCCAACCAGGCCACCTTCCAGAACCCGCCGGATGGCGGAGCAATGATCACCCACGTACAGCCAATCGCGCACGTTGCGGCCGTCACCGTATACCGGGAGCGACTCTGCCTTCAGCGCCTTCTGAATGATCAGCGGGATCAGCTTCTCAGGAAATTGGAACGGGCCATAGTTATTCGAGCAATTGGTCGTCAGCGTCGGGAGGCCATAAGTGTGATGGAACGCCCGGACAAGGTGGTCAGACGCAGCCTTGGACGCCGAATAGGGGGAATTGGGCGCGTAAGGCGTGTCCTCCGTGAACAGGCCTTCAGCGCCGAGCGAGCCGTACACTTCGTCCGTGGAGACATGAAGGAACCGAAAGGCTCCGGCTGCGCTTTCGTCGAGCGCACGCCAATAGTCGCGGGCGCATTCGAGTAGCCCGAGAGTGCCGACGACATTGGTTTCAATGAAAGCCGCCGGTCCGTCGATCGAGCGGTCCACGTGCGACTCGGCGGCAAAGTTCACGATTGCATCGGGCCGATGTTCGGCAAGTAGTTGACTGACCCGTTCGCGATCCCCGATATCACCCTGAACGAAGACGTGCCTGCTATCGCCATTAAGCGAGGCCAGCGTATCCGGGTTGCCCGCATAGGTAAGTTTGTCCAGATTGACCACCTTGTGGCCTCTGGCAACCAGCTGGAGTACAAAATTCGCGCCTATGAAGCCGGCTCCGCCGGTTATCAGTAGAGTATTCATAGCCCTCGGTGTCATCTTGACGGTCCGTCTCATTGTGTCATGTCGCCCAAACCGTGAAAAACCCCAGGCAGGGCAACTTGAGCGCCGTTTGAGGCGATATTCCCCACAAGGACGTGAATTTGCCCGGAACCCTCGCCAGCCCGAGGGCAACGCTTTTCGCCTTGTTTAAGATACGATTCCCGTCTTGCGAGCGGGCTAAACGCCGGATCACGGATACTGACACATGGCAAAGAAAGCGGCATCGGAGCGGTTGGGGCTGGGGACGCGTGCGATTCACGCCGGGCAAACGCCTGATCCCTCGACGGGTGCCATCATGGTGCCCATCTACGCCACGTCCACGTATGTTCAGGCCAGCCCGGGGGAGCACCTGGGGTACGAGTATTCTCGGACGCAAAACCCTACTCGAATGGCCTATGAACGCTGCATAGCCGACCTGGAAGGGGGCCAGGCGGGTTTCGCCTTTGCTTCTGGACTTGCCGCCGCAAGCACGGTGTTGGACCTGCTGGACAGCGGCAGCCACGTGATCGCTATGGACGACCTGTACGGTGGTACCTACCGCCTGTTCGAGCGTGTACGACGCCGGTCGGCGGGCCTCGATTTCAGCTTCATCGATTTGAACGATACCGGGGCCCTCAGGGCTGCAATCAGGCCAAACACCCGCATGATCTGGGCGGAGACGCCCACCAACCCCATGCTCAAGCTGGTCGATCTCGCCAAGCTTGGCGCATTTGCCAAGCAGCACGGCTTGACGCTAGTGGTGGACAGCACTTTCTGCTCGCCAATGTTGCAGCGTCCGCTGGAGTTTGGCGCGGACATCGTGCTGCATTCCGCGACCAAGTATCTCAATGGCCACTCGGACATGGTGGGCGGCGTTGTCGTCGTCAGCCAGGAGTCCGGGCTGGCCGACCAGATGGCCTTTCTACAGAATTCGGTCGGTGCCGTTGGAGGGCCCTTTGACTCATTTCTGGCCATGCGCGGGCTGAAGACGCTGCATCTGCGCATGCGTGCGCACTGCGAAAACGCGATGGAAATCGCGAAATGGCTGGAAAAGCATCCGGCCATCGAGAAGGTGATTTATCCAGGTCTAAAGAGCCACACGCAACATCAATTGGCCAAAAGGCAGATGGACGGTTTCGGCGGCATTATCACCATTGAGGTCAAGGGGGGGCTCAAGAAGGCGCGCCGCGTGCTTGAGCGTTGCCGGATTTTTGCCTTGGCCGAGTCGCTCGGTGGCGTGGAAAGCCTCATTGAGCACCCGGCGATCATGACGCACGCCTCCGTGCCGGCGGCAAACAGGAAGCGCCTGGGCATAAGCGATGGCCTGATCCGCCTGTCCGTGGGGGTGGAGAACCCTGCTGATTTGCTTTCCGAGCTGGCCGGGGCGCTTGCGTGATCAAAGTTGGAGAGCAGCAACGGGTCGAGGGAGCGAATCAACAATGACTTCAGGCACCATTGGCGGCAGACGGGCCCAATGGAAGGGGTGGCTGTTGGCGCCATTTTCATTCCTGACTACATACAACTCGTTGACGATCGAACTGGCGAAGCGTGATGTGCTGGGCCGCTATCGCGGAGCCAGCTTCGGTCTCCTGTGGTCTCTCATCAGCCCCTTTCTCATGCTGATGGTCTACACCTTCGCCTTTGGAAATATCTACAAGGGGAGGTGGCAAGAGGCTGCGGATCGGCATGACAGCTTCGCCATCATTCTTTTCATCGGGTTGATCGTGCACGGCTATTTTGCCGAGTGCCTGAATCGCTCACCGTTGCTGGTTACCAGCAACGTAAACTTCGTGAAGAGGGTCGTCTTCCCACTCGAGATTCTTCCGTGGCCGATGATTCTTTCCGCGCTTTTCCACATGGCCATGAACATGGTTGTGTTCATCGTGCTTCGATTGGTCATGGACCATGAGTTTTCCTGGACCATCGTTTTCTTGCCGGCCGTCGTTGCACCGCTCGTCGTGCTCACCGCTGGACTGGCATGGTTCTTCGCTGCACTCGGAGTCTACTTTCGTGACATCGGCCAAGTGACCGGCGTGATGTCCATGGCGGCATTGTTCCTTTCGTCCGCCATGATTCCCATGTCGAGCCTGCCCCCCGCCTATCAGGTATTTTTTAACCTGAATCCCCTAACGTTCATCATCAATCAGGCACGCGCTGTCGCGCTCTGGGGCGAAATGCCCAACTGGTTGGGCCTGTTTGCCTATTTTTGCGCGGCAATGACCTTTGCATATGCGGGCTATGGCTGGTTCCGCGCTACCAGGCGGGGGTTTGCCGATGTCCTCTGAGAACATCGCGATTCGCGTCCATGGGGTAAGCAAGGTTTACCCCATTTACGATAGGCCGCATCATCGGCTGCTCCAGATGCTGTCCCGGCATGACAAAGGTCGGTGGTTCCGCGAATTCTGGGCTGTCCGAGACGTCGATTTTTCGGTGGCGCGCGGCGAGACATTGGGCATCGTTGGTCGTAACGGCTCGGGCAAGTCCACACTGCTCCAGATGATCTGCGGTACGTTGACACCATCGGCCGGCAGCATTGACGTTCGCGGCCGCGTGGCGGCGTTGCTCGAGCTGGGTTCGGGGTTCAATCCGGATTTCACCGGTCGAGAAAATGTCTTTCTGAACGGCACGGTGCTCGGGCTTACCCGGCCGGAGATCGAAGACCGGTTCGACGACATTGCAGCTTTTGCCGATATCGGCGAATTCATCGACCAGCCGGTGAAGAGCTATTCGAGCGGCATGTATGTCCGATTGGCATTTGCCGTCGCGATCAACGTCATGCCGGATATTCTCGTGGTCGATGAGGCATTATCCGTCGGTGACGAAGCTTTCCAGCGCAAATGCTTCGCCCGCATCAACGCGATTCGCGAAAATGGGGCGACGATCCTTTTTGTTTCCCATTCGGCCAGTGTAGTCACGGAGCTCTGTAACAGGGCTGTCCTTCTCGATCACGGCGAGCTGCTAGGCATTGGTGCACCCAAGACCATCGTCTCCCGTTACCAAAAGATGCTTTACGCCCCGGCGGATCGCCTCGATGCCATTAGGTCTGAAATTCGAGCGGAGTGCGGTACACCTGAGGCAGCCGCCGAGCAGGGCCTGGCGCTCGCGGAAGCGCAGCAGGTGGTCTCGTCCGCTTCGGGCGTAGAGATGGAAGAGCAAGACGAACTTTTCTTTGACGAAGGCCTGGTTCCGCAAAGCACGCTTCACTACGAGTCCCTTGGCGCCGAGATTACGGACGTTCGGCTGGAAACGCCCGGCGGCAAGCGAGTCAACGTGCTCAAGGCGGACAGGGAGTACGTTTACGCTTACAACGTCGTGTTCCGGCAGTCGGCTTCGGCAGTACGTTTTGGCATGATGATCAAGACGGTCACTGGCCTTGAGCTGGGCGGTGGCGCGTCTTCCACGTTGACCGACTCGATCGTCGTCGTGGAAGGGGGGCAGGAGTTCGAAGTGCGTTTCCGCTTCCGTGCGCATCTCGCCCCAGGTACCTATTTCCTGAATGCAGGCGTCGTGGGCAGGGTGGGCGAAGAAGAAGGGTATCTGGGTCGTTGCATCGACGTTGCGATGTTCCGTGTCATGCACGATCCCGAGCGCCTTGCCACGGGCCTGATCAATTTTGACATCCAACCGTCGTTCCGCAGCGCGGAGGCATGAGATTAGTCACCATGAGTGAGAATTCGCGTTCCCGGAAGAAGGGCATTTTCATACTCGGCATGCATCGTAGTGGCACTTCTGCCACGACGCGTGTCGTCAATCTGCTTGGGGCTGATCTCGGCCCGGCCCTGGTCGACCCTGCGCCGGACAACAGAAAGGGATTCTGGGAACACTTCGAAGCCAACCAACTTGATGACCTTCTGCTCACCGAGCTTGGTCGTACATGGCACGACATTCGCGAGATGCCCCCCGGCTGGGAGAATTCGCCTGAAGCGAGGCAGGCCGTGGCAACATTTGCGCGCCTGATCGAGCGCGACTTTGGCGATAGCCCGGTCTGGGCCATCAAAGACCCGCGTATGTGCCGGCTCGCGCCGCTCTGGCTTGAAGCGGCCCAGCGTTGTGATGTCGACGTTTCGGTATTGCTGGTGGTGCGCAACCCGCTCGAAGTCGCGGAATCGCTGCGCGTGCGTGATCGCTGGGTGCCGGGACACTCGTACTTGCTTTGGATGCAGCATTTGCTGGAGGCCGAGCGGGCCACCCGTGATCGCCCCAGGAGCGTACTCCTATATGACCAGTTGCTCGAAGACTGGCGTGGATCCATGGCGCGAGTAGCGGGTGAGCTGCAGGTCGACTGGCCGCGTGGCTTTGACGTCGCCGGTGCAGCTATCGACAGTTTTCTCGAAGTGGGCGAGCGGCATTTCAATGTTGCCGAGGGCGAGTCCTCTCACGCTGATGCCCCCCGATTGCCTGGATTGGTCGGGAAGCTCTACGAAATCTGTGGGCGCATCTCGCGCGGCCTGGGGGCGTGGCGCGAGGTAGACGCGCTGTACGACGAGTATCTCGCGGCCTCGCAGATTTATGCCGAGCCCATAATCGACCTGGTCTCCCGTAAGGCACGAGCCGAAGAGAGGGCAAAGCACGCGGAATCGATCGCCAATGCGGTGGATACGGTTGCGGGTTCCCTGCGGGATCAGATTGCGGAATCCCTGGAAGCCTCGAACGCAGCGAGGGAAGCCGCGGATGCCGCGAGAGAAGCCGCGAGTTCTGCGAAGGAGGCCGCGAGTTCCGCGCAAGCACTCATCCTGAGCCAGGATGAAAAGCTCGAGAGGTTTAGTGCACTGATGGAGGCGGCCAGCACGCAGCTCGCCTCCCAAGGTGAGATGATCGACAGGCTGACGAATGCAGCCGAGGCAACCGGTGATCTGCTTGACTCGGCCGACGTTCGCAGCGAAGCGCTTGAGAAGGCTCTTCTTGAGAGCGACAAATACATCGACGAGCTGCTGAATTCGACCAGTTGGCGCGTCACTGCGCCGCTGCGTTGGGCCCGCCAGAGGGTGCTGTCCAAGCACCTGCGGACGGCTTTGGGCCGCGGCGTCAAGGCGACCTATGACAGTCTTCCCCTCTCGGTGGACGCGAAGCTCGCGGTGAAGGGAGCGGTATTCCGTGGCCTATCACCCGTGCTGCGTAACACGAACGCATACAGGTCGTGGAAGAACTTCAAACGCAACCCGTCTGCCCGACCAGCGGCCGTCCAAAACATCGCGGACGGCACTCCGGTTGCCAAGGCTCCGCGGCCACGGGCACCTCTGCGCCCCGTCCCTTTCGACGGTCAGGGGCGGCTGGCGTTCTTCACCATTTGCTCGCGTAACTTCACGGCCTACGCGCGGACGCTAGCGGACTCGATACGCGCCCAACATCCGGACGCGGCCTTGTTCGTCGCCCTGTGCGACGAGCGCGGCGAGGACTACGACGTCAGCGGCTTGCCGTTCGAGCTGGTGGAACTGGACCAGCTGGACATCGCCGACTACCAGGAAATGGGGCGGCGGTACAACATCACGGAATTCAATACTGCAATAAAGCCTTTCGTATTTACGTACTTGTTCGAAAGGAGGGGCTTCGAGAAGGTCGTCTACCTCGACCCCGACATCCTCGTCGTCAGTCCCCTGGACGAAGTGACCAGCGCCCTTTCAGATGGGGCCGAGGCTGTGCTCACACCGCACATCCTGCATCCAGCGGAGAATACCGAGCGTACGGACATCCATATGCTTCAGCTCGGGATTTATAACCTGGGTTTCGTGGCGCTGCGCAACACCGCTCGAGTGCGCGAGATCGTCAAATGGTGGGAACGCAGGCTGGAATTCGAATGCGTGATTCGTCCTGAGGAAGGACTGTTCGTCGATCAAAAGTGGGCCGACCTTCTGCCGTCCTTCATCGAGAACACGCACATCCTCCACCATCCCGGCTACAACGTGGCGTACTGGAACCTGCCGCAACGACAGGTGACGCTGCGCGACGACACATGGCTGGTGAATGGGCAACGCCTGCGATTCGTCCACTTCTCCGGTAACAAGCTGGAGGACCCGGCCGTGTTCTCGAGGCACAGTTGGCAGCTGAACGTGGACAACATCGGTGACCTCAAGCTGTTGCTTGATGAGTACCGTAGCCGCGTCTTCGGCAACGATCATTTGGCGTATGCAAGGTTTCCCTATTCGTTTAGCTGGAATGGCGCGAGCGGCAAGAACGAACACACGCCGCAGGGAGCCACGCTCACGGCCCAACAGGCCGCCAACGAACCGATTCGGGGCGCGGAGTTGTCTGATGCGGCGGGATCAGGTTATTCGGCCCGCCGATTTGCGAAGGATGTCATTCGTGACGCAGGAGGACCCGCCCAAGTGGCGAGGAAGGCGTGGCGCATCTATCGCGAGCGTGGCCTGAAAGGCGTGCGCGAGAAGATTTCGACGCTGTCGGTGACGTATTCAGACAATGTTGCGCGTGAAGAGGAATGGGTTCCCAAACCCCATGCTTCCCATGTCGTCAAGCGTGCGATGTTTGTGGACTGGTCGACGCCGCGCCCCGATCAGGACGCGGGTTCGGTGACGACGTTCGGATTCCTGAAGATTTTTGTCGAACTCGGTTACGACGTGACGTTCATTCCGAGCGATTTGGAGTACCTGGGCAGATACAGCGATCGACTCGAGGCGCTGGGCATTCGCTGCCTCGATCGCTCGACCGTGGGCAGCATGGCGTCGCACCTGCGGCAGCACGGTTGCGATTACGACTTGGTGATGGTTTTCCGAGCCCCCGTCGCGGCTCTCTACATGTCCGATATCAAGCGCTACGCGCCCTATGCCAAGTTCGTTCTGGAGACGGCGGATCTCCACTACCTGCGTGACACCCGGCATGCCGAGCACGAAGATTCGGATGAACTTCGCGCGAAGGCGCTGGCGGCCAAGGAGTTTGAGCTCAACATCATCAACACGGCTGACGTGACCATCGTGGTCAGCCCCGTGGAGAAGGAAATCCTGTCGCTGGATGCTCCTGAAGCCGACATCAGGTACTTGCCGGTGCCTCTGGTCACCTCCGGCAGGCCGGAGAAGATCGCTGGCTTCGATGAACGCGAGGGCATCGTGTTTGTGGGTGGGTATCGGCATCTTCCCAACGTCGACGCCATGGAGTATTTCTGCCGCGAGATTTGGCCGTTGGCCAGCGCGCGGCTGCCCGGCGTCGAGTTCCTGATCGTCGGTAGCTTCCCTCCCCCGGAGATCGTGGCCTTGGGAGACATTCCTGGCGTCAGGGTTGTCGGCTTCGTGGAGGATCTGGATAGCCTCCTGTCGAAGGTACGCTTGTCTGTAGCGCCTCTTCGGTTCGGGGCGGGAGTCAAGGGCAAGGTAGCCACAGCGATGATCGCGGGCGTGCCCGTGGTGGGCACCGCCATTGCATTCGAGGGCATGGGCCTGGAAGCAGGTGTCGAGGTGCTGGAGGCGGATGTTGCCTCTGAATTCGCCGATCTGGTTGTGCGGGCCTATTCCGACCCAAATCTGTGGTCCGAGCTCTCGGTGAAGGGCATGCGGAAGGTCGACCTGTTGTACACGGAGGAGGCCGGAAAGGAACATCTCGGCCGCCTGCTAGAACAGACCGGCTTGCGCAACAACGACTTTGTTTTCGAGCGGATCGGATCCTATTCAACTTATGTGCGGCACCAGCAACGCACCGAGAACGAACGGGCACGCCGCGCCCAACTTGAGCTGGACCTTATCCCTGCAGACGAGGAGAGCTTTCTCATCGATGGGTATTGCGTCAATTGCGACGATGCAAGCCAGTTCAGGGTGAGCTTCATGTACTCGTGTCAGACAACACCCGCTGGAAGGCCGATTCCCAACTGGCGCGAACACCTCGATTGCGTCAAGTGCAGCTTCATCAATCGGGCCCGCGGCATCATGCAGCTGGTGAATCATGTCTTGCATGTGCCAAAGACCTCGCGCATCTACCTCACGGAGCGGACGACCCGGCAATACCAGTGGTTCGAAGCAAATTTCAACAACGTCACGGGCACCGAGTATTTTGGCCCCGAGTACGCGGGTGGAAGTTTTGTCAACGGTATCCGGCACGAGGACCTGACGTCGCTGACTTTCGCAGATGCTTCGTTTGATCTGATTGTTTCGCTGGACGTGCTGGAGCACGTGCCCGATGCCGAAGCGGCGTTTCGCGAGTGCTACCGGACCCTTGCCCCTGGCGGTGTCCTGCTGTTCACCGCGCCCTTCTCCTCGAGCAGCCCGACGGAGATCACGCGAGCGATCCTGCGCGAGGATGGTGCGATCGAACATCTGATGGAGCCGGAATACCATGGGAATCCTGTGGACCCTGAGAATGGTGCGCTGTGCTTCCGTTACTTCGGCTGGGACATGCTGGAGCAACTGAAGAGAGTCGGGTTCGAGGAGGCCGAGGCGATCTGTTATTGGTCGCGAGATCTCGCCTACCTGGGAGGGGAGCAGTTTGCTTTCGTGGCACGGAAGCGGCGGTGATCCACTGCCGCCGACGTTCGTCCTACTCCCAGCGTGAGGACGAAGCCTTGCTGGGAATCCACTCCCGCCTCTATGCGGATCTTCTTTAAGAGATTGAATCGATGAGTGTGCTGGTTAGGGCTAGAGCACCGCTTAGACTCGGCTTGGCGGGTGGCGGAACGGACGTGTCGCCGTACTGCGACGTCTACGGCGGCCAGGTCATGAACGTGACCATCGACAAATATGCGTACGCGGTCGTCAGCGAGGGGCAGAAGGACCAGGTCAGATACCACGGCATTGACGTGGATATCTCCGAGTCCCATCACTGCGACGAGCTGGTGCTCGACGGTGGTATGCGCCTGGCGAAAGGCGTCTACGCGCGGATTGTCCGCGACTTTCTGGGCGGTCGCGGGCGGCCAGTCGACGTCAAGACGTTCTCCCATGCGCCCCCGGGGTCCGGCCTTGGTTCGTCGTCGACCATGGTGGTGGCGCTGGTGCAGGCGTTCACGGAGTTTTTCCAGCTTCCGCTCGGGGAATACGAAGTTGCCCATCTGGCCTATGAAATCGAGCGCAAGGACCTCGGACTGGCAGGCGGCAAGCAGGATCAATACGCGGCGGCATTCGGCGGCTTCAATTTCATGGAGTTCTATGCCGACGAACGGGTGATCGTGAACCCGTTGAGGGTGAAGGACTGGGTCTGGGCTGAGCTCGAAGCCTCGCTGGTGCTGTATTTCACCGGGGTCTCAAGAGCCTCCGCGGATATTATCGACCAGCAGTCGCGGAACGTCGGCGAACAGAAGCAGTCGTCGATTGACGCGATGCATCGGCTCAAGGCTGAGGCGGTGCAAATGAAGGAGTCCGTGCTCAGAGGTGACCTCATGGCCTTCGGAAAAACCCTGATGGCTGGATGGGAGGCAAAGAAGCAGACCGCAGATTGCATTACCAATCCGCTCATCGAATCGGTTGAGCAACTTGCATATGCCAACGGCGCCCGCGCCGCCAAGGTGTCAGGTGCGGGCGGCGGCGGTTTCATCATGTTCGTTTGCGACCCAGAGCGCCGAATTCCGCTCGTCCGCGCATTGACCAGCCAGGGCGGTAGCGTCATGGACTTCCACTTCACCCAACACGGGGCCACATCATGGCGAATCAGCTAAACGACCACATTGACTCCGAGTTCTCGAAGTCGATAGACCTTCTCAAGACCATGTCGATCGATGCGTCCCTTCGCGCGCAAATTGCCGAGGTGGTGGGAATATCGGTCAATGCGTTGAGGCAGGGGCACAAGCTGATGTTCGCCGGGAACGGTGGAAGCGCGGCGGACGCCCAGCACTGGGCGGGCGAACTGGTCAGCCGCTTTTACTTCGACCGTCCGGGCCTTCCTGCCATAGCATTGACGACGGACACCAGTATCCTGACCGCCATTGGCAACGACTACGGCTACGACTACGTATTCGCCCGGCAAGTCGAGGCGATTGGCCAGCGGGGGGATGTGCTGTTCGCCATCTCCACGTCGGGCAAGTCGAAGAACATCCTGCGCGCCGTGCGCGCTGCCCGGGAACGCGGCGTCGTTTCCATAGGTTTCACGGGCGCCGGTGGCGGCGATATGGCGAACGAGTGTGACCACTGCATACGCGTGCCGTCGGACGAGACTCCGAAAGTCCAGGAAGGGCACGAGTTCCTGGGACACCTGATCTGCGGGCTCATCGAGAGCGAGATGTTCGAACATGGCCGTGCCTGAGGAAATCGTCGTCCTGGCAGGAGGGTTCGGAACCCGGCTGCGTGACGTGGTCAGCGATGTTCCCAAGCCGTTGGCCCCTGTACGGGGGCGGCCGTTTCTCGCATACCTGCTGGACGCATTTGCCCAGCAGAAGCTCCGGCGTGTCATCTTCGCGACGGGTTACATGGGGGAAGTGCTGCCCGAGGCGCTCGGGCGTACCTGGCGAGGGATGGATCTGGTCTATGTGAGGGAGAGCGAGCCTCTCGGCACCGGCGGGGCCATCGCCCATGCGGCAGCTTCGATCATGGGCGACGCGTTCTTTGTGGCGAACGGGGACACCTTTCTTTCCCTCGATTACGCGGCTTTCGCCCAATTCTCGGCAGCACATTCGGTCGAGATCGGCGTCGCCCTGGCAAATGTTCCCGACGTGGGGCGCTATGGTGCCGTCGAGATAGACGGTGCCCGCATCGAGCGTTTCAGGGAGAAGGGAGGCTCGGGTCCTGGGTTCATCAACGCGGGAACATATTATGTGCGGTGCGCTGCGTTGACGGCATTTCCGCCGGCGCGAAAATTCTCATTCGAGACGGACGTCCTCGCGACGATGACCGGCTCGGGCCGGATGGCCGGATTTACGAGCACGCATGATTTCATCGATATCGGGGTGCCGGAAGACTATCGGCGGTCCCCTGTGTGCCTTGGTGTGGAAAGTGCCTGACCGGATATGACGGATGCACGCAAAAAGGCGCTTTTCCTAGATCGGGACGGTGTGATCAATGTCGACTACGGTTACGTCTGCAGCGCGGAGCGCACCGTATTCATCGACGGGATCTTTGATCTCTGTCGCGCTGCGGAGGCGCACGGGTTCATTATCGTCATCGTGACGAATCAGGCCGGAATCGCCAGGGGCTATTACTCCGAGGAGGACTTCCATGCGTACATGACATGGATGTCTGACGAGTTCGCGAAATGCGGAGTGAAACTGTCACGCGTCTACCATTGCCCGCACCATCCTTCCGAAGGCATCGGTCGATACCGGGTCGATTGCGATTGCCGCAAACCCATGCCGGGCATGATTCTGAGGGCTGCCGAAGACGAGGGGGTCGATCTCGCCAGGTCGATATTCATCGGCGACAAGATGTCCGACATGAAAGCCGGTCGGTCCGCAGGCGTCGGGAACCTGTGGCTTTACGGGCAGGACGATAGCGTCGACGGACGGGCCGACATCGTTCCCCTCCACACGTTGGAGCAGGGCCGCCAACTGCTGGAAAACCTGTGACCATCGCGCGGGGCGACCTGGCGGCCCCGCGCAACGACTACCTCATGGTCTCGGGCAACTAGCAAATTTTGAATCCTTGCACTCCGCTTGAGGTGTGTCGGCTCAATTACCCAGTGCCTGTTCCAACTGCGGCAGCAGCGTAAACAGGTCACCCACCAAGCCGATGTCGGCAATTTCGAAAATCGGCGCCTCGCCGTCCTTGTTGATTGCCACGATGGTGCCCGCGTCCTTGATGCCGGTGAGGTGCTGGATGGCGCCGGAAATGCCGATGGCCATGTAAAGCTCGGGGGCGATGATCTTGCCCGTCTGGCCCACCTGCAGGTCACTCGGCACGTAGCCAGCGTCGACGGCGGCACGCGAGGCGCCCACGGCGGCGCCGATCTTGTCGGCGAACTTGAAGATGATGTCGAAGTTCTCCTTCGAGCCCACGCCGCGGCCACCCGAGACCACCTTGCTGGCGCTCTGCAGGTCAGGACGGTCGCTCTTGCCCGACTGCAGTTCGACGAAGCGGGTATGCGAGGGCAGGGCTACGTCCACCGTCAGGGCTTCGACCGGGGCGTTGTTGGCGCCCGTCGCCGCGGCAGGCCAGGAGGCCGTGCGGATGGTGGCGACGACGGTGGTGTTGGGATCGGCTTCGACCGTGATGATCGCGTTGCCGGCATAGATCGGGCGCTTGAACGTGTGGGCGCTTTCCACGCTCATCACGTCACTGACCTGGGCCACGCCGAGCAGGGCGGCCACGCGCGGCAGCACGTCCTTGCCGAACGTGGTCGACGGAGCGAACACGTGGCTGTAGCCGGTGGCGGCCTTGGCGATCTGCGGGGCCAGCACGGCGGCCAGCGGATGCGCGTTCTCGGCGCGGGCGACGGTGAGCACGCGGCTCACGCCTTCGATCTTGGCGGCGTCGGCGGCGATGGCGTCGACGTTGTCGGCCAGCACCAGCACGTCGATGGCTTCGGGCTTGATGGCCGCGGCGGCGCTCACGGCGCGCGCGGTGGAGGAGTTGAGCTTGCCGCCGAGGTGTTCGGCGACGACGAGGATCTTGGTCATGGGTGTTCCCTCAGACGTGGGACAGGGAGGCTTTTATTGAAAAGTCCGGCCATGGACGGCCGGGTTTTGATCAGGGACGATCACAAAAGCCCCTTCTGCTTCAGCGCCGCGACCAGTTCGGCCGCATCCTTCACCATTACGCCCTTGCTGCGCTTGGCCGGCGCGGTGTAGTGCGTGGTCTTGAGGTGGTCGTTGGCTTCGACGCCCAGCGAGCCGAACTCGATGGTGTCGATCGGCTTGGACTTGGCCTTCATGATGTCCGGCAGCTTGATGAAGCGCGGCTCGTTGAGGCGCAGGTCGGTGGTGATCACGGCCGGCAGTTCGGCTTCGATCACTTCCAGGCCGGCATCGACTTCGCGGGTCACCCTGGCCTTGCCGTCGGCGATCTCGACCTGGCTGGCGAAGGTGGCCTGCGGACGATCCCACAGCGCGGCCAGCATCTGGCCCGTCTGGTTGGCGTCGTCGTCGATGGCCTGCTTGCCGAGGATGACCAGGGCCGGCTGTTCCTTCTCGATCAGCTTCTGGAAGATGCGGGCGGCGGTGAGCGGCTGCACGGCGTCCGTGGTCACCACGTGGATCGCGCGGTTGGCGCCCATGGCCAGGCCGTTGCGCAGGTGCGGGGTGAGGTCGGCAGGGCCGATACCCACGACCACCACTTCTTCGGCCACGCCCTTTTCGCGCAGGCGCAGGGCTTCTTCCAGGGCGATGTCGTCGAACGGGTTGGCGGAAAGCTTCACGCCATCCGTCACCACGCCGGTGCCATCGGGTTTCACCTGGATGCGGACGTTGTAGTCCACGACGCGCTTGTAGCCAACAAGAATCTTCATCGATGGGTCCTTAACTGATAAACCGCCGCGCGGGCAGAAAAATGACATTCTACTCGGCTTCAAACATTTGTATGAATACGTCAGGAAAAACAACTAAAAACAGTCATTTAACCTATTCTTTGGGCATGTGGACAAGGTCGTCGGGGTGTCCGAAGCTCGGCCGTAAACGCTGGCGGCATCCGCCATGGTGAAGCCGGCCGACCATGTTGCCAGAGCGAAGATGCGTTCCACGGCGTGAGCCGTGGTGCCATCGTTCTGGTCTACCTCGTGCCCGAACTCCCAGGGCGCCATGTGCGCGTCGAGTAGTGGGCGAAGCGCAGCGAGGCGGACCCAGAACATGCTTCCGGCGACGAACTCGCTGGCGGGCGAGGGCTGAGAAAGGCCAAGCCTGGTGCAGAGCGCGCGAATGTTCGCTTCGTCGGCACCCCGGAAATGCTCCAGCGGCTGCGAGTGGCCCTCAGGCGCTACCAGCCCCAGGCGGGGATCGGTGGCGAAAGCCTCCAGGATGCGCGGGGCGCGGTCGCCGGCCAGGCTCTGGAGCAATTCGTGGCGCCACTGCGAGCCGTCCCCTCGATGCACCGATTGCTTGGTGTGCAGTTTGAGGACGGTGTCGACGCCTTCGTTGAGAAGCTGGTCGGCCACCTGCAGGAAAGGAAGCACATCACGACCGCGGTTTTCGAAGACATGGATTTCTGCGTCTACCCCGAGCCCCTTCAGTCGCGCCCGGACCTCGTGTTCGCGTTCGGGTGCCGTTGTGATCACGATTCGCCAGTTGAGCGCACTGTGGCTCAAGCTTGCGATCACGTCGTCGAGCACTTCCGCGTACCACGCATGCACGACGACACAAGGACGTGTGGCAGTGTTTTCACGTGGTGGCAATAGTGCGGCACGGGTGGCATCCAACCAGGCATGCCCAAGGCGTATGTCAGGCTCCAGCACGGCACCTTCAGCCCATTCGTTCCACGCATTGATGAAGACCATCGGAGCGCGTGGCGAGCGCGTCTGGGCTACGGAAACAGCATGCCGCAGCCAGTCTCGATAGGTGCGTGGCGATGCATGGGCCAGCACGCGGCCGCGGCCGCTCCTACGGGGTTCGTTGTCCCAGCCCGGGTTGACGCCCGGATATAGCAAATAGCCAGGTGTGGCGGCGTTGGTGGCGTGACGCACGAGTTCGCGCCAGTCGAGCACGTCGCCGGCGAAGTCCGGATTGATAAGTTGCTGTTCGCCTGTGATTGTATTCAACGAGATGTTGTTCGGTGGGAACTCCACCGCTGCATCAAAGCCGATATTGGCCGGGTCGACACGATCGAAACTTTGTACATAGGCGAGGTGGATCTCGCCGATGCCGTTATCGCGGCACCATGCACGCCAGCGCGCTGCTGTCTCCTTCGGTGACGGCAGGAGACCGGGGCGATACACCAGCAGCATCGGCTTGCCGTCGACGCGCAAGTAGCGCGGATCCCTCAGGTAGACGGCGACATGCGCAATGAACGCGAGGTCGTCCTCCGCGCTGTGCTGCTGGCCAATCAGCACATCATCCGCGCGGCCGTCCCAGCGCCGCGACCAGTTTTCGTTCGCCCAGCACAGGCAGATGGGCAGGTCGAGATCAGCATTGACAAGCCATTGGCGCAACGGTGCCTCCAGCAGCGTCTTGCCAGCGAACCAGTAAAAGTAGGTGCAGAAAGCGCCGATGCCGTACTCGCGCGCGAGTTGCATCTGTTTGCGCATCACGTCCGGCTGGCGCAGGTCGTAGTAGCCCAATTCGCCGGGTAGCCTGGGTTGTGCATGACCCTCGTACTGCGGAAGTGCACGCGTCACATTCCGCCACTCGGTGAAGCCGGTGCCCCACCATGTGTCGTTCTCTGGTATCGAGTGGAACTGTGGCAGATAGAAGGCAACCAATGTCGCCGGCAGCGGTGATGGCAGTGCCTCCTTGCGACGCGGCACATGGCCGATGGCGTGCTCCACCGCGCGCTGCAGAGGGCGGCGTGACCTGTCGACTGGCGCCCGCCCGCGTGCCCCGGTAGGCACCATGCCGGCGTAGCGATCCAGAAAACGCTGCCTCCATCGGTCACGTGTCGCCACCGGCAAGGGCGTCAGGCGAAAGCCGGCGCGCAGCAGTTGGAAGACCTGGCGTTTGGCGAAATCGAAGAGCGGCATACACGTTATTCCGGTGGCCCGGGAATGGTCCGCATTGCGGCGGAGCGGGTCAATCCAGTACGCGGCGAAGGGTAGCCGCGGCAGCGCGGGACGAGAAGTGCTCGTCCACATTGCGCAGGCCATTGCGTGACAAAGTCATCCACAAACCCTCGTGAGACGCGAGGCGCGCGGCCGCGGCGGCAAAGCCGTCTGGATCTTCAGCCACGAGCACATCGGTGCCGGGGCGCAATTGCATGCCTTCCACCGCCGTATCGGTCGCGATTACCGGAACGCCATAGCTCATGGCCATATTGATCTTGCCTTTCACCCCGGCACCGAACCGGAGCGGCGCCAATGACGCCAGTGCGTGCTCCATGATGGGAGCGAGATCTGGCACCCGGCCGCAAAACACCAGGCCAGGCCCGGAGAGTTCCTTTCGCGCGGCATCCGGGATGTCGCCCACCACGTTCACGACCACTTCGGGCAGCCGCGCGCGCAGTGCGGGCACTATGTCGGTCGCGATCCAGCGGATCGCGTCGACATTGGGAGGGTGCCCGTATCCACCGATGAAAACCAGGTCTCTTCGCCCCGAATATGGATACCTGCACCCGAACACATCATGGATGTTCGACAGTAGCTCAATTTTCGCCTGCGGCAGCTCGCTCGCCAGCAAGGCCTGCTCGTGTGGACTCACCACGAAGGTGACATCGCATTGCTCGATCAGCGCCAGTTCGCTTTTCCGCGAGGCCTGTGCTTGTCGGGCCATGGATGCGCTGCCGCTCAGTTCGGCGGCCCGTTGTTCGCGCAGGAAATGCAGGTCAACAGTGTCGAAGAGGAGGCGCGCCCTTGGCGACAGCTTGCGCACCAGCGATGCATATTGCCCAGCGACGGTGTGACGGCAAAGGATCACGGCATGAAGTTCGTGGCCGTGCGCGCGCAGCCAATGCGGTAGGTCCGACACCCAAGGGCGACAGAGCACTTCGACGCCCAACTCGCCCAAGGCACGGATCTCGTCGTCGGTGGCGCGGCCATCGTCGGGCAGGAACGATACCGACCACCCCTGTTCGTCGAGCAGGCGGAGAATGGCAGTGAGGCGCAGGGACCCGGAGTCGCGCGTGGGTTCCGGCGTCATGCTGTCGACAACGAGGATGCGACCACGGCGACGCCAGCGTAGCGCACGAAGCAGTGAAGTGCCTTCCGGCGGCTGAGACCGTAGGGCGCTTTCCCATTTCGCCGAGAATACGGCCTGGTTCGTCACCTGGTGGCGTTTCATGCCCGAGTGCAGGTCGGTGCCGGCGCTGATGCCTTCGCAGTGAATGACGGTGCTGGACGGCTCGTAATAGACCTTCAGGCCGAGCTGTCGCATCGCGAATGCCAGGTCGGTGTCTTCGTAGTAGGCGGGTGCATAGCGCTGGTCGAACCCGCCGACGCTGCGGAACACATCGCGGCGGATCATCAGCGATGCACCACTGACATAGTCCACTTCGCGACGATAGCGCCAGGCAGGGGTGTCACGCTGCTCGAAGCGGCCCGACGTCCAGCAGTTGCCATCGGCGAACACAAGGCCTCCGGCTTCCTGCAGGCGGCCATCCGGATAGACCAGGCGGCTACCAGCGATACCGCAGTCCTTGCGGTCATTGAAGCAGGCAAGCAGGCCGTCGAGCCAGTTCGGCGTGACTTGTGTGTCATTGTTGAGGAACAACAGGAAGTCGCCACGCGCTGCCGTGGCGCCCGTGTTGCTCGTGCCAATAAAGCCCAGGTTGCGATCATTGCGCAGTATGCGCAGGCCTTGGACTTGGCTAAGCCGCTCGACCGAGTTGTCGGGAGAGGCATCGTCCACCACGATCACTTCGAACGAGGCTGTCGGGGCATTTCGCGCGATCGAGCGCAGGCATGCAAGCGTATAGGCCACCTTGCCGTGGACCGGAATGATCACCGATACCAGCGGTTGCTCCGAGGTGGGCAGCGTGAACGGGGTAAAAGGTAGGTCGAGCGACTCGACGTGTAGCGAATCGTCGAGCGTCGGGCGTCGCACGAATTCCTGGCGAACACGCGCGAGCGTGCCACGCCAGCCACGCAAGGCGACGCTGCCGCGGAAACGTTGCAGCGCGTAATTCAGGCGTTTGAAGCGCCAGGTGAGTCGGGCGGACAGCGCAGAGTCCTCCCGTCAGAGATTCTGGTAATTCGGCCCCGACCCACCCTCTGGCGTCACCCAGTTGATGATCTGGTACGGGTCCTTGATGTCGCAGGTCTTGCAGTGCACGCAGTTGGCGGCGTTGATCTGCAGGCGCTTGCCGGTGCTTCCGTCGGGCTTGGCGTCGTCGACGATCTCGTAGACGCCGGCGGGGCAGAAGCGGGTGCAGGGGTTGCCGTATTCGACGGTGCACTGGCTGATGCACACGTTGGTGTCGGCGACCTGCAGGTGGATGGGTTGGTCTTCGTCGTGCTCGGTGGCGGCGAAGTACACGCCGGCCAGGCGGTCGCGCGGCGGCAGTTCGCGCTGCAGGTAGTCGCGCTTGGGCTCTTCCTGCTGGCCGAGCTTGTGCAGCGAGGACCAGTCGGCCTTGTTCTTGAGCGTCCACGGCGAGGCGCCTGCCACGACGGTTTCCCAGGCGGCGTTCAACATGCCGAACCACAGGCCCTTCTTGAAGGCGGGCTTGATGTTGCGCACCTTCTTCAGCTCGGCCATCACGTCGGAGGCGCGCAGCCTGGCGTCGAAGCCGGCCGGGTCGAGCCCGGTGGCGGCCAGGTGTTCGGCGGCGAGCATGCCACTCTTGATCGCCTGGTGGGTGCCCTTGATCTTGGGCACATTGAGCAGGCCGGCGGTGTCGCCGATCAGCAGTGCGCCGGGCATTTCCAGCCTGGGCAGCGACTGGTAGCCGCCGGTGACGATGGCGCGTGCGCCGGCCGAGAGGATGGTGCCGCCTTCCAGCAACGACTTCACCGTCGGATGGTTCTTCCATTGCTGGAAGGCTTCCCACGGCTGGTAGTTGGGATCGGTGTAGTCCAGGCCGCTGACGTAGCCCAGCGCGATCCGGTCCTTGTCCAGGTGATACAGGAAGCTGCCGCCATAGGTGTGGCTGTCGGCCGGCCAGCCGAAGCTGTGCACGATCTTGCCCGGCTGCACGCGGCCGGCGGGTACCTGCCACAGTTCCTTGATGCCGATGGAGTAGCCCTGCGGGTCGCTGTCCTTGTCCAGCGCAAAACGCTTGATCAGCTGCTTGGTGAGGCTGCCGCGCGCGCCTTCGGCCAGCACGGTGACCTTGGCCTTGATGTCGATGCCCTGGGTGTAGCCCGGCTTGTGCGAACCGTCCTTCGCCACGCCCATGTCGCCGATGCGCACGCCTGCGACGGAACCGTCTTCGTTGTAGATGTTGTCGGCGGCGGCGAAACCGGGAAACACGTCCACGCCCAGCGCCTCGGCCTGCGGCGCGAGCCAGGCGCACATCGCACCGAGCGAGACGATGAAGTTGCCGTGGTTGTTCATGCCCGGCGGCACCGGCAGCTTGCGTTCGCCGGTCTTGGTGAGCAGCCAGAATTCGTCCTCGGTGGCGGGCACGCAGATCGGCGGCGGGTTGTCGCGCCAGCCGGGCAGCAGCGCGTCCAGCGGCTGCGGTTCGATCACAGCGCCGGAGAGGATCTGCGCACCGATGGTCGACGCCTTTTCGATCACGCACACGCTCACGTCCGGCTTGAGCTGCTTCAGGCGGATGGCGAAGGAGAGGCCTGCGGGGCCTGCGCCGACGACGACGACGTCGTATTCCATCATTTCGCGGTCGCTCATGGCGTAACTCCAACTGGCTGCTGCGGCACGATTCCGTTCCCCCACGTATGGAAACGGGCAAACCGGCATTGTCCGGGTTCAGGCGGTGCCGGGCAACGTGGATGGCCGAATCCTTGCAAACCCTTCATCTCCGGTGGTGATAATCGACCGTGAGACCCAGGGAAGAACAATATGAACCTGCAACCCCCGATCAACGATCTCGACCAGCGCCGGGCGACGATGTGTCAGCTGTTGCACTGGCTGGCGGTCGATCGGGTACAGCCGCAGTCGTTGGCCGAAACGTACCTGGAGGCGATCGAGCGCCTCAATCCCGAGATCAACGCCTATGTCAGCCTGAGCTCGGCCATGCTGCAGGAGCAGGCGCTGGCGGCCCAGCATCGTCGCCGTGACGGCGTGATCGGGCGGCTCGACGGCATCCCCATCGCGCTCAAGGACAATTTCGACGTGGCCGGTTGGCCAACCCGCGCGGGCCTGGCCGGCCGCTCCAGGCCGGTCGGCGAAGACGCCCATGTGGTGGCGCGGCTGCGCGCCTCGGGCGCCGTCATCATCGGCAAGACCAATATGGACGAGGGGGCGCTGGGCGCGACCACCGACAACCCCCATTACGGCGCCACCCACCATCCGCTTCGCCACGGCTATACGGCGGGCGGCTCGTCGGGCGGCGCGGCCGCGGCCGTGGCTGCCGGGCTCGCGGTGGCCGCGGTGGGTTCCGACAGCCTGGGCTCGATCCGTATTCCGGCCAGCTATTGCGGCGTTTACGCGCTCAAGCCCACGCATGGGGAAATCTCGGCGCGTGGCATGGTGCCGGCGGCGCGGCGGCTGGACACGGTGGGCCTGATCGCGCGCAGTGCGGACGATCTCACCGTGCTGCTGCAGGTACTGGCCGGCTACGACGCCGACGACCCGCGCTCGCGCCGCCGTCGCGTGGCCCTGTCGCCACCGGACTGGGAGCCGGGGCGTTTGCGTGCCGGCTTCCTGCCCGACCTCGCGGCGCTCGGCGTACAGCAGGAGGTCATCGCCGTGTTCGAGGCTGCGCTGGCCAACTGGCCGCGTGAGCTGGGCGAACGCCGCACGGTGGATTTTTCCGACTGGGATTTCGCACGCACGCGTCGCGCCGGTTTCCTGCTGATGGAGGCGGAGATGCTCGGCACCTTCGCCGCGGATCTGGCCGATACGGAGTGCCGGGTGTCCGAGCATTTTCGTCGATTGCTGGGCTATGCGGCAGGCAAGAGTGCTGCCGACTATGCTTGCGCCGATCGCGTGCTCGACGCGGCCACGCTGAAGATGCGCCGCCTGTTCGCGCAGATCGACGTGCTGGTGCTGCCCACCACGCCGCAGGGCGCGTTCCCGCTCGATGGCCCGGTGCCCGATTCGCAGGCGGACCTGACCAGCTTCGCCAGCCTGGCTGGTTGCCCGGCGGTGAACATCCCGATGGGTTACCTGCCCGACGGCATGCCGGTGGGCCTGCAACTGGTCGGCGCACGCGGCTCCGATTTGCGCCTGCTCGAACTCGCCTCGGTGTTGGCGGCCACGCTGGATGTGGAGCCGGCGTTTCCCGGGATCGTATGAGAAGGCTTGAGAGCTAGCTTTTAAGGCCGTCATTCCGGCCTGCGCCGGAATGACGGGCAGCGGTGAGGCACGCATGTTGAGCTTGTTCGATGAGATGCCCGGCTGGCAGTCACTCCCATTGCCAGGCGCCGAGCTATCGCTGTGGCGGCATTGGCTCGACGATGCGGAGGCCGACGCCTTGCTTGCCGGATTGCGGGCAGCGATTCCCTGGGAAGTCCATCGCATCCGCATCTATGGGCGCGAGGTGGATTCGCCGCGCCTGAGTTGCTGGATCGGCGACCCTGATGCGACCTACGTGTACTCGCGAACGCGTTTCGAACCGCGCCCGTGGCAACCCGCGCTGGCGGTTTTGCGCAGCCGGGTGGAAAAGGCCTGCGGCAGCCGTTTCAACAGCGTGCTCGCCAACCTGTATCGCAGCGGCCAGGACTCGATGGGCTGGCACAGCGACGACGAACCCGAGCTGGGCGAACGACCGGTGATCGCATCGCTCAGCCTTGGCGCCGAGCGGCGGTTTCGACTCAAGCCCAGGCAGGCCGGCACGCGTGAGGACACGCGCGTCATCACGCTGGGGCACGGCAGCCTGCTCAGGATGGCCGGCGACGCGCAGCGTCTCTATGTGCACGATTTGCCGAAGACGAGCGCGGCGGTGGGGCCGCGCATCAACCTGACATTTCGCTGGATCGATCCGTCGCGGCGCTGAGCGCTGGCGTCATTCGGTGGGCGCGGCCGGCGATGCCAGCGACTGCTGTGTTGTCCACGCCACCACCTGCGCCGCCAACGCATCGCTGGCCTGCCCAAACGCCGCGACCACCTGCGGAACGGAGGTCCCTCCGACGGGCTGCGTGACGTCGAAACGCCGCGTCGCCACCACGCGCAACCCGCTGTTCTGCACGAGGCGTGCGTCGTAGCGGATGACCACCACGGGCGCGTTGCCTTGGTACTCCGACTGGAAGGCACGCAGGTCACCGGCCAACGTGTAGCTCGCGGGCAGTCCATTGTCGTCGCTGCTCACCGACGCAGCCCTGCCATCGTCGCGGAAGGCGTCGATCAGGCGGTTGCGCAGCAAGGTCGTGGCGGTGTCGCTCCAGCGTGCGCCCTTGTACACGCTGACCAGATCGCCTTGCGGCATCACCGCGATGCGCGAGCTGTCGATCATGCGCTCGGCCTGTGGCGTATTGATGCGCAGCGACCAGCTCGCCGAAGGCGCCTGCGCGTGCGGCAGCGGTGTCGCGGGCAACCGGTAGATGTCGGGTGTTTCGGCCTTGGGCAGCACCGAGCACGCCGTCAGCACGGCGGCAGCGATGCAGGCGGAAAGACGGGCATACAGCCTCATGGCACGAACTCCTTGCTGCGATCGCGGCCCAACAGGAAGCCGGTGGGATTGTCATCGAGGCGGCGCGCGACGCCGCGCAGCGACCCGGCGGCGTCGCGCAACTCGCGGATCGCCGGCGCCAGCTCGCTGAAGCCCTGCATGCCGCCGTTGATCGAAGCGCGATTGTCGTTGACCAGGCGATCAATGTTGGCGGTGACGCGTTCCACCGATGCGAGCGCATTCCTGGCGCTGTCGAGCGTGGCCTTGCCCTGGTTGTCGACCAGGCCGTTGGCCGACTGCACGAGCTTCTGGGTTTGCGCCAGCGTGTCGTTGGCCTGCTTGCTGGCTTCGGCGAGCTGCTTGAGCAGCGTGCGGATGTCGTCGCGCTGGTCGGCGATGGCGCCGGTGGCCTTGTCCAGATGATCGAGCGTACGCCCGATGCGGTCCATGTTCTCGGGCGACAGCAGGGTGCTGGCGCGCGCCACCACATCGTTGATGTTCATCACCAGGTCCTCGCCGTTGGCGAGTATGCGGCTGAGCGGGGAGGGGTCGGCCACGATCACCGGCAGTTCGCCGTTCTTGCTTTCCAGCGGCGGGCTGCCGGGCGAGCCGCCGCTGAGCTGGATCACCGCCAGGCCGGTCACGCCGGTCAACGCGAGCTTGGCGTGCGTATCCTGCCGCACCGGCGTGTCGCCACCGAGGCGGATCCAGGCCAGCACCTTGCGCGGATCCTGCTTGTCGAGCTTGAGCTGGGTGACATCGCCAACCTTGATGCCGTTGTACTGCACGGCG
>NZ_BCPR01000047.1 GCF_016586165.1 Dyella sp. EPa41
TTGTCGCGTCCGACCGGGAAGCCCTCGGAAAAGCCGACTTCCGGCGCGTAGACATCGCCATCGGGCAGGCGCGTGAACGGCAGCTTGGCATCGAATGGACGCGTGTATTCCGGCGGAAGCTTGGCCTTGGCGCTGCCCAGCGGCTTGAGCTTGCTCTTGTCGCCGTTGTCGTCGTCTTCGGGGTCACCCCACTGGGTCACGAAATTGTCCTGCACGCGCACGATGGCGAGGCCATCGAAGTAGTGCTCGCGCACCAGCGTGCGGATGTTGGCGACGTGCTGCGGCGTGAAGTCCGGCGCCAGCTCGATCAGCACCTGGCCCTTCGGCAGCTTCATGACCAGCAGGTTCTGCGGATCGGGCGTGCGCCATTCCTGCGGTTGCGACTTGGCCAGCAACTCCTTCGGTGTCGGTGTATGTGCGGGGGGCTGATCGGCCGCAAGGGCGAGAGCGGGCAAGGCAATGGCGAAAGCAATGGCGGCAGCGAGGCAGTGGCGCAGCATGGGGTCTCCCGGCATTGGAAAGACCTCACGTTAGCAGAGCCATGACATGGCCAGAAAGCGTGCGCGATATCCCGTGCCGCCGCTGCGCTGGCGTGGTGCGGTGCGTGAGCCGGATCAGGCTTCGGCGCTCACCATGGGAGCGTTTCGAGGGATACGGGTGACGCGTCTTCCCTCGTGCCACCACTGGCATGGGCCACGGCATCGTGCGCGTGCAGGCTTTCGTGGTGGGCGACGCGCACGTCGAACGCGGCGATGCCTGGGTTGCCTTCGAGGGCCTGCCGGATCCGGCGCGCGGCGTCTTCGCAGAACATGAGGTTGCTGCCGTTGGCCAGCGCGAAGGCCTGCTCGTCCTCTCGCTTGACGGCGGTCTGCACGGCGGTGCCCAGCGCGTGCTCGACGCCGTCGAGCAGCGCGACCAGTGACAGGGGCGTAGCTGGTGCGGGCCGTACGCGCAGGCGCGCCGTGCTGCGTTGCGCGTGTGGCGTGGCGACGATGCCTTGTTCGCTGCCAAGCCATGCCATGACGCGCGAGTGATCCAACGCGCCATCGGGAGGAAATGCGCCGGCAAACTGCTGCTGGATGAGCTGGCGCGAGAGCGCCGCCGACGCGGGGCAGGTGGAGGAGTACACCACCTCGGTGCCAAGTTCGAAGCAGAACCCCCGTTCCGTCAGGCTGGCCTCGATCCGCACCGGATAGCTGCGCCAGCCATGGTTGTCGCTGCGAAGGGCGGCGCGGCGCACGAGCACATCGAAGCGAAGGCGGATGCAGGCACGGTCGGCGATCCCTTCATGCGAATGGAGGAAGGCGCGCAGCAGCCGCTCCAGCGATGCCGCGTCGACGGGCTTGCCGCCCAGCTGCGCATCCGCCAGCAGGTAGAGGCGCGACATGTGGATGCCGCGCTGCCGCGCGTGGACCAGGTTGACGAAGGCGTCGACCGTCGCGGCCGTGCGCTGCGGTTCGCCGATGCCGGCGTCGAAGCACACTGGCAGCGCGATGCCTTGCATGCCGACCCATGCGAGTCGTCCTGCCGCGTCCGCCGCCGCATCGATGCCGACATCGGGGAGGGGGCGTACGGCGCTGTCTCTGTTCTTCACCGGGGCATCCGCGAGGAGAGTGGGTAGCGCACCGCGCTCAGGGCGATGCGTGACGTTGCGTGTCGAGCGCGGCGACCGCGGCCGCGGCGTTCACCTGCAACCTGCCATGGGTGGCCTTGCTGGTGCGCAGCAACAGGTCGTGGACCGCGCGCGCGTCGAGCTTCGGCGCCATGGCCAGCAACAACGCGACGATGCCGCTGACGTGGGCGGCCGCCATCGAAGAACCCGTGGTGAAGTCGTAGCCGCCGTCGGGCTGGGTGGTGAGGATGTCATTGCCGGGCGCACTCAGCACGCCCGGCGGTGCGGGAGACGGCGCGCTTGTCCTCACCACGATGACCCCCGGCGTATCGTTCGGAAAGCCGCCGTTATTCCCTTCCGGCGGCATGGCCGCAATGACGATGCGGCCCTGTCTCAGCAATTCGGCGAGCAGCCGGTTGAGCAGCGGATCGGCGGGGCCGCCCAGGCTCAGGTTGACGATGCGTGCATCGGTATCGATCACCGCGGCCAATGCCTTGGCGAGCGTGAAGGAGTTGCAGTGCGCGCCGCTGTCGGCCCCGGGCGGATACCAGCATGCCTTGTAGACGTCGAGCACGGCCTTGGGAGCGATGCCCACGATGCCCTGGTGGTTGTCGCCGATCGCCGTGATGATGCCCGCCACTTCGGTGCCGTGGCTGTCGGCGTTGAAGGCCGCGACGTTGGCGTCGACGAGGTTGCGCGCCCGGGCGATGCTGCCCTGGATGTCGGGATGCATCATGTCCACGCCGGTGTCGACGATGGCGACGTGCACGCCAGTGCCCTGCGTGACGTTGTGCGCGAGCGCGGCGTCGGTGTCGACGAAGCCCTGCTGCAGGTTCGCGTAGGGATCGTTGTACTGGTGCGCGCCCTGGGTGGCGTCGGCGTAGACGGCATAGTCCTGCAACGGCTGCGCGAGCTGCACGCGGCTGTCCCTGGACAAGATGTCGAGCAGGGCCTCCCGCGTCATGCCCGGCGGTGGTTCGAGCACGATGCAGTAGAGATCCAGCGACTTGATGGGCCAGCCGGTGATCTCGCGGATGCCGTAGCTCTGCTTCAGTTCGGCCAGCGTGGATACGGCACGCTGACCTGCGCCATACGTGGCGGCGGGCGTATAGCCGAGCAGGCTGGAGCCCGCGTGCGTGGCCGGTGGATCGAGCGGATTGGCAACCGCCAGCACGATATCGCGGCCCGTATCCATGGCCTGCACGTTGGCGATCGGCCCTTGCGACGGGTCGCCGTTGTCGGGCGCGGTGGGGCGGGGCGACGCGCAGGCGCCCAGCGCGGCCACGGCCACGATCAACAGGCATGCGAGAACGCCATGCTTCATGGGGCGGAAGCGACGGGCTCCGCGAGGCGGATGCCGTGCGTGGTACGCAGCTTCTGCAGCGTATCCCGCGGCATGGCGGACGAGCCCGAAGCCACCACGGTATACGCGCCGACGTCATTGGGGCCGTTCACCACCTGCAGGTGCAACGTGTGGAGCAGGCTGTTCCAATCTGCCAGCTTCATGGTGTCGTCCGGCACCACGTGGATCGCCCCGGCAGGCAGCGGTGCGGCCGCCTGGCTCAGCGTGCGGTAATCCGCCTGGTTTTCGGACCACAACCTCGCGCCCAGCACACCGATGCCGATGGCCTGCACCAGCACGGCGGCCACCAGGGCGCGCGTCACCCAGCTCGTGCGCGCGCGCGAATGCGCGGCGTGGGTATCGGGCGCGTCGATGCGTGCAAGCAGCCGGCGCAATCCCGCGTCGGCGTCGACCGGGATATCCGACGGCAGCGAGATGGCCAGGCGCAGCCGGCTCTGTTGCTCGAACTCGCCGCGGCACGCCTCGCATTGCGAGAGGTGCTGGGTGAGCCATTCGTCTTGTTCGTGGCTTGCGCTGTTCTGCAACGACCAGGGCATGGCTTCCCAGGCGCGGGCACAGTCCTTGCCGATGTCTGTCGGAAGCGTCATGACATGCTCTCTTTGCGAATGGGCGGTTCTCCCGCAAGTGCCGGCAGGGTATTGCGCAGCTTGACCCGCGCATGGAACAGGCGCGCCTTCACCGTGCCTACCGGGCACTGCATGATGACGGCGACGTCGTCGAGCGTATGGCCCAGGCCGTACACCAGCTCGACCACGACGCGTTGGTCGGCGGAGAGCCGGCTGAGGCCTTTCGCGAGCCAGTCGCGCAGCTCGCGGTCCTCGTCGGGGCAGTGGGCAGGAAAGCGGTCCTCCTGCATGTCTTCTTCCACCGGCTCATCGCCGTGCTGGCGCAGCGCCTTGAGGCCGCAGCGGTAGGCAATGCCGATGATCCAGGTGGAAACGCGCGAGTCGCCGTGGAAGGTGCCGGCCTTTTGCCAGGCGATCCAGAAACAATCGTTGATGACTTCCTCGATGACGTCGGGACGCCGCGTCAGGCGGGAGAGAAAACGGCACAGGCGACCGTGGTAGCTGCGATACAGCACGGCCAGCGCCGCGCGATCGCCGGCCGACATGCGTTGAAGCAGCATGCGGTCGGTCGCGTCTGCATCGATGTCGGCTTCGTTCATGGCCGTCTCAAAACGATGGTGGGTTGCCGCGTGAGTGCCCCGTGGGCGCCAAAAGGTTGCCCCGCGGCCTCAAAACGACCATGAGATCGTGGCCACCCACGGCGCCGTATCCGGGTAGCCATGCCGGTGCGGGAGCCCGGAGGTCGCCACGCGATCCACTTCCACGCGCCAGGGCCCGTCGTTCCAGAGCAGGCCGGCATGGCCGTAGCTGTAGGTGTCCCAACGGTTGTATTCGTAGCGCCCATGGCCATGCCCATAGTACGCGTAGTAGGAGTAGGTGGCCTGGGTCACGCCCAGGCCCGCGGACAGCGAGAAATGCCAGGGCAGCGGCCAGTGGAAGCCGATGTCGGCGGCCCCGTGCAGATGGTGGTCGGTCTTGCCCACGGGGTAGATGGCGGCCACGCCCAGCGTGAGCACGTCCCGGTAGATCCAGGCCATGCCGGCCTCGGTGCGGTCGAAGCTGCGTGCCTGCGGGTTGCCGGGGTAGTCGTAGTAGACCAGGTTGGCCTGCATCTGCCAGTCCGGCGACAGCGACCACGAACGCGCGACCTGGGCCAGCGTCTCGGCGAAGCGATCGGGTTTCCGCGTCTCCACGCTGGCGGACGCTCCCACGGACCAGCCCTTCGCAAAGGACCAGGACATGGCGCCCTGGAGGATCGGTGTCTGGGGCGTCACGGCCTGGCCGCGATCCACCAGCTGCGAACTCAGCGCCACGGTGCCGCTCACCGTCGATGATTGCGCGTGGACGGCGAAAGGCAGGCAGGCGAGGAGAAGCAACGCCAGGCGGCGATGACGATCGCCAGGCCGGTCACCCGCGCGGCGGCGCATGCAACGGCGGCCTGGGCGAAGGGCAGATGGTGCGCTCATGGGCGAATCAGGCTGGCCCGCAACGCCGGCGCCGTCCACGGGCCCGAGCCGGGGCCTTCGGCAAGCTGTCGGAGTGCGCCGCCCTGGCGCGCACGGCAGACGTTGGCGTGGTCCGTGCGAAACCTTCGGCGCATGCGCCGCTCCCCGGCATGAAGTCCCACGGACCTTATACAGCCGGATGGGCCGGGGCGCCTATTCGACGAAACCGGTTTCAATGGAGCCTGTCGAGACAGGAGCGCAGGTCGTCCAGCGGCCTGGGATCAACCGGCGCGCTGTATGTCATCCCGGTGCCGGGGTTCGCCCTGGCGGGTGGCGGCAGGTGGCCGTGCGGCCGGTCCGCGCGCGACACGCCATCGTGCTGGCCAGCCCTTTCCCGATACTGCCTTTCCATATTCCAGGTTGCCCATGCGCGTCGTGGGATTCCCTCTTTCCCCATGCGTCGTGCGCACGCTCTCCACGCATCCTCGGATGCCGCGGGAAGTCCTGAGGCAGGGCGGTCGTTGCCACGTGGGTGCCGCCGGCTTCGCGAAAGGTTGCATTCGCCGCCTGGTTTCCCGTGGCGACAAAAGGGCATGGCTGCAAACCGGTGGCCTCGATGCCGCGATCGAATTCTGCGAGCGCAACCTTTCGCCGGTCAGTTGGCACTCAGCTAACGACATCGCTCACGCGCGTTCCCGCCGGGCTACGGACATGGACATCGAACGAATCCAGTTGCAGCAGCATGGCGACAGCCGCGGCATGCTCATCGCGTTGGAAAAGGATCGCAACGTGCCGTTCGAGATCCAGCGCGTGTACTACCTGTTCGCCACCAAGTGCGATGTGCATCGGGGCATGCACGCGCACCGCAACCTCAACCAGCTCGCGGTGACGGTGCGCGGCTCGGTGACGTTCCTTCTCGACGACGGCAGCGGCCCCTGCGAAGTCGTGCTCAACGATCCCTCGCAGGGCCTGCTGTTGCGCCGCATGGTGTGGCGCGAGATGTACGACTTCACCGAGGACTGCGTGCTGATGGTGCTGGCCGACCAGTTGTACGACCCGGCCGACTACATCACCGACTATGCGCTGTTCCTGCACGAGGTAGGGACCGCCTACCGGGGAGACATGGCGGCATGCCAAAGCGGTTAGTGCTCATCGGAGCGGGTGAGCTGGCGCTGATCGCCTGCGAATATTTCGAGCATGACAGCGACTACGACGTGGTCGCCTTCAGCGTCGAGCGCGACTATCTGGACCAGCCCACGCTGGCCGATCGGCCCGTGGTGGCCTATGAAGACCTGGAGGCGCATTACCCGCCGTCGGACTACGACGCCTTCGTGGCCATTCCCGCCAGCCAGCTCAACCGCCTGCGCACGCGCTTCTACCAGGACGCCAAGGCAAGGGGTTATCGCTTCGCCACCTATGTCAGCTCGCGTGCCTTCGTATGGCGCAACGCGCAGATCGGCGAGAACAGCTTCATCTTCGAGAACAACGTCATCCAGCCGTTCGTGCGCATCGGCAACAACTGCATCCTGTGGAGCGGCAATCACGTGGGCCACCGAACGGTTATGCGGGACAACGTGTTCGTCGCCTCGCACGCGGTGATCTCGGGCTATTGCGACATCGGCGAAAGCAGCTTCATCGGCGTCAACACCACGTTCAACGACCACGTGAAGGTCGCCCGGGACAACGTGATCGGTTCCGGCGCCCTGGTGACGCGCGATACGGAGGCAGGGCGGGTCTATGTCGGTTCGCCCGCGCGTGCGGTGCCGGACCGCTCCAGCCTCGACGTGAGGCTTTGACGCCCATGTTCGACTGGACCAAGAAGGGGCTGGTCTTCGACACCGCCCACCAGGGCGTGGGTGGCTGGATGGCGCATTCGGCGCTCACGCCGACGCCATGGCGCATCGACGACGACCTCATCCGGGTCTACGCGGGCTTTCGCGACGAGGACGGCGTGAGCCGCATCGGTTACGTGGACGTGCTGGCCGACGAGCCCTCATCGATCGTGCGCGTCAGTGGCGAGCCGGTGCTGGATGTGGGGCGGGGCGGATGCTTCGACGACAGCGGCATGATCCTCGGTGATCTCGTGGACACGTCCGACGGCCTGTACATGTTCTATGTCGGCTTCCAGCGCGTGGCGCGGGCCAAGTTCCTCGCCTTCACCGGCTTGGCGGTATCGCGCGACGGCGGCGAAAGCTTCGAGCGCATGCAGGAGACGCCGATCCTGGATCGCGCGCCCGGGCGAAGCACCATCGGCGCCGTGCATTCGGTGCTGCGCGAGGGCGACCGCTGGCGGTTGTGGTACGCCGTGGGCGACGACTGGGAAGTCATCGGCGGACGCCCGTTTCCGCGCTACCACATACGTTGCGTGGAGACGGACGACCTCACGGCGATTCCGCGCGAGGACCATGTCTGCCTGCAGCCGCACGGCAACGAGTACCGTATCGGCCGCCCGCGGGTCTACCGCTGGGGCGATGGTTACGCCATGTATTTCACGCGCGGCAACCTCACCGGTGAGTATTTCCCGGGGCTGGCCTACAGCGCCGATGGCATCCATTGGGAGCGCCACGACGAAGCCCTGGGCCTCTCGCTGTCGCCGAGCGGCTGGGACTCGCGCGTCATCTGTTATCCCTCGCTGATCCGCCAGCGCGACAAGCTGTTGATGTTCTACAACGGCAACGACATGGGGGTGGATGGCTTTGGCCTGGCGGTCGCTGCATTGCCGCGTCGCAACGGAGGCTTCCATGCTCTCGGTTAGGCCCTACGCGCCGGCGGATGCGGATGCCTGGGACACGGTGATCGCCGAATCGCGGAACGGCGTGCTGCTGCATCGGCGCGGCTACATGGACTATCACGCGGAACGCTTCACCGACCGTTCGCTGGTGGTCGAGCGCAACGGCGTGCCGGTGGCCGTGCTGCCCGCGAACGTGCAGGGCAAGACGGTGGTGAGCCATGGTGGTCTCACCTACGGCGGACTGGTCTCGACCCGCGCCCTGCGCGCGGAATCGACGCTGGAGGTGTTCGGGAAGATCGCCGCGTTCTATCGCTCGCTGGGCATCGAGAAGCTTATCTACAAGGCGATTCCGCATGTGTTCCACAGCTATCCCGCCGAGGAAGACCTGTATGCGCTGCATCGATCCGGTGCGCGGCTGAAGCGGCGCGATATCGCGTCGGTGATTGCGCTACAGGAGCCTTTTCGCTTCACCGACGAGCGCAAGCGTGCCGTGAACAAGGCGCGCGACGCGGGCATGCGCATCCAGCCGAACAGTGATCCGGCCGGCTTCCATGCCCTGCTGACGGACGTGCTGCGCAGGCATGACGCGGTACCTACCCATCGCCTGGACGAGCTGTGCCTGTTGCAGTCGCGTTTTCCGGAGCACATCGTGCTTTACGAGGCGCGGCGTGAGGACGAGCTGCTTGCCGGTGCCGTGGTCTACGACTTCGGGCGCGTGGTGCACACGCAGTACCTGGCCGCCTCGGAAGAGGGGCGGCGCCTGAATGCGCTCAGCCTCCTGCTTGCGGAACTCATCGGGCGGTATGCGGGCCGGCACTATTTCTCCTTCGGCATCTCCACCGAGCAGGAAGGCCAGGTGCTGAACGGCGGGCTGGTCGCGCAGAAGGAGTACTTCGGCGCGCGCGGCATCGCGCACGACTTCTATGAATGGGTGCTCTGATGAGCGTGCCCTTTCTCAGCGCCAGGGACGTGAACGCGCGATACGCGGATGAGCTCAAGGCCGCGGCGGCGCGCGTGATCGATTCGGGCTGGTACATCCTCGGCGAAGAGCTTGCCGCCTTCGAGCAGGAGTTCGCGGCCTATTGCGGCGTGCGGCACGCCGTGGGCGTGGGCAACGGGCTCGACGCGCTGTCGGTGATCCTGCGGGGCTATCGGCAGCTTGGCATGTTGTGCGAGGGCGACGAAGTGATCGTACCCGGCAACACCTTCATCGCCAGCTTCCTGGCCATCACCGAAAACCGGCTGGTGCCGGTGCCGGTGGAACCCGACCCGGCGACGTTCAATCTCGATCCCGCACGCGTGGAAGACGCGGTGGGGCCGCGCACGCGGGCCATCATGGCGGTGCACCTGTACGGCCAGCTGGCGGACATGGCCACGCTGTCGGCAGTGGCCCGGCAGCGGGGCCTGCTGCTGATCGAGGACGCGGCACAGGCGCATGGCGCGAGCATTGCCGGGCGCAAGGCGGGCGCCTGGGGCGATGCGGCGGGTTTCAGTTTCTTTCCCACCAAGAACCTGGGCGCGCTGGGCGACGGCGGTGCCGTGGTCACCGACGATGATGCGCTCGCCCGGTGCATCGCGGCGCTGCGCAACTACGGGTCGGAGGTGAAGTACCACCACGCGTACCAGGGCATCAATTCGCGACTCGACGAAATGCAGGCCGCGATGCTTCGCGTGAAGCTGAAGCATCTGGATGAGGACATCGCCCGCCGCCGCGCAGTGGCGCGCGGTTACCTGGCAGCCGTCCGCCATCCGGACATCCTGCTTCCCTCGGTCATCGACGCGGAGCGGCATGCCTGGCACCTGTTCGTGGTGCGCAGCGACCGGCGCGACGCCTTGCAGCGCCACCTGCATGATCTTGGTGTGCAGAGCCAGATCCATTATCCGGTGCCGCCGCACCTGCAGCCGGCGTATCCGGTGCTGCACGACGTCCATCTGCCGCTGACCGAACGCCTTCATCGCGAAGTGCTCAGCCTGCCCATGGGGCCGACCCTGGACGAGCACGCCATGGCGCAGGTGATCGATGCCTGCAATGCCTTCGGAGCCGCGTCGTGAACATCGTGCGCGCCAGCTTCTACACCGCCGCTTCCACCGCTGCGCGCCTGCTTGCCGGGCTGGTGGTGATGAAGCTGGTGGCGTGGTTTGCCGGGCCCGAGGGCGTGGGCAGGCTCGGCCAGTTCATGAGCCTGATGTCGCTGCTCGCCGTGCTCGCCGGTGGCGGCATCAGCGCCGGCGTCGTGAAGTACGTGGCGGAGTATCGCGACGACCACCCGCGCCTGGTACGCCTGCTCGGCGCCGCCCTGTGGTACGCGCTGGGTGCCTCGCTGCTGATGGGCGTGGCAACGCTGGTCTTCAGCCAGCCGCTGGCCCGGTGGCTGCTCGGCGATGGACGCTACGCGGATCTCATGCGCGTGCTTGCCGTGGCGCAGCTGGGGATCGCGCTCGCCAATTACGTGCTGGCGGTGATCAACGGGTTCATGGACGTGCGTCGTCTCGCGCTGGTGCAGATCGCCGGTTCCGCGCTCAACGTGGCGATGGTGGCATGGCTGGCGCATTGGCTGCAGCTCTACGGCGCGCTGCTGGCGCTGGTGCTGGGCCAGGTGCTGTGGCTTGCGGTGGGTTTGCCGGCGTGGTGGCGCAGCCCGTACTTCCAGCGCGGCATGCTGCGCCTGCGCTTCGACCGGGAGATGATCGGGCGCCTCGCCGGCTTCTCGGTGATGACGCTGACCGCGGCCCTGGTGTCACCGCTGGTGAACATCGCGGTGCGCGACCACCTGGCCGCCCTGTTCGGTTGGGAGCAGGTGGGCTACTGGCAGGCGGTCAGCAAGGTGTCGGACGCCTACCTGCTGTTCATCACCACGGCCATCAACGTCTACTACCTGCCGAAGCTCGCCTCGATCGACGAGCGCGCCTTGCTCATCGCCGAGATGCGCAACGCGTACCGCTTCCTGTTGCCGCTGGTGGCCGTGCTGGCGCTTGCGATATTCATCGCGCGCGGCTGGGTGACGTGGCTGTTGTTCAGCGAGGGCTTCTCGCCGGCCAATGCCTTGTATGGGCCGCAGCTCGCGGGCGATGTGATCAAGATCGCCTCGTTCATCCTTTCCTATCTGATGCTGGCGAAGGCGATGACGCGCCTGTTCGTCGTCTCCGAATGCGTCTTTGCGGCCAGCTATCTCGGGCTGGTCTACCTGTTCACCGCGAGCTTCGGCCTGGTGGGGGCCGTGTATGCGTTTGCGGCCAACTACACGCTGTATCTCCTCTTCAATGTGTGGGTCGCGCGTCGCTTTCTGGGAGGGCTGGGGCAATGGCTGCCGCAATATCCATGAGTGCCCCGGCGATGCCGCTGGTCTCCATCCTCATCCCGGCGTTCAACCATGAGCGCTATATCGAGCGGTGCCTGGACAGCGTGCTGGAAGATCCCTACCCGTCGAAAGAGCTGGTGATCATCGACGACGGCTCCACGGACGACACCGCCGGGCGGATCGATGCGTGGATAGCGCGGCACCGGCACGAGCTGGCGGTGGAGTTCGTCCGTCGCGACAACCGCGGCATTGCAGCCACCTTGAACGAGCTGGCGGCGCGCGCGCGGGGCGAATTCCTGCGGCTGGGTTCCAGCGACGACTACCTGTTGCCCGGCGGCCTGGCGGCCATGGTGGACTACCTGTCCGCCCATGCGCGCAAGTGGGCGGTGATCGGCGATTCGGTGGTGGTCGACCAGGACGGCCGGAAACTGCACGAGAGCGGCATGCGCGACCTTCATCGCGCCGACAAGCGCCTCTATGCCTCCGACGAGGGCATACGCCTTGCCGTCATCACCCAATGGGCCGTCGGCGGCCCGGTGGCCCTGGTGCGCAAGCGCGCGCTGGAAACCGTGGCCGGATGGAGCGAAAGCCTGCGCATCGATGACTGGGATTTCTTCCTGCGGCTCGCTGCGCACGATGCCATCGGCTTCATCGACAAGAACGTGTGCGCCTACCGCATCCACGGCACCAACCTGAGCCGCACGCGCGACACCCGCGCGCGTATCCTCAACCTGCTGGAGGCGCAGAGCGTGGCGATGCGACGGGAGTGCCTGTTCCAGGAGCCGTACCGCACCTTGCTGAGGGCGCAGTCGCACTACCTTGGCGCGAAGATCTCGTTCCTGCAGCGGCGGTTCGGTTCGGTGACCGTCCACATGCTGGTCTATCTGTCGCTGCTGGCCGCCTCGCGTGTCAAGCGGCGCAGCGCGCTGCACCTCGCGGAGGGCGCATGAAGGCGCTGCTGCGGCTGCCATCGGCCTACCTCTGCCTGCCCATGCTGCTGACGTGCGGGCTGACCATGTTCGTCTACGACCTGCCATCGGGCTACATGGAGGGGATCGTCCTGCTCATGACGGCGTCCGGGGCCATCCTCGCGTTCGACGTCATGGCCGGCCTGCGACTGCCATCGCCAGCGCTGTTCCGCGCGCACAGTTACGTCGGCACCCGCGAATCGTTCGTGGCGCTGGCGTTTGCCGCGCTGGTCATCGTGTTCTGCGTGCTCGACCTCACGCTGTTTCCGATACCGTTGATCGATGCGCCGTCCTCCTACGCGCGCATGGAAGGCGGCCGCGATCATGTGCGCCACGTCTCGGACATGTGCTGGGTGCTGCCCCCCATCGGCATGCTGTGCACGCGGAACAAGTGGTTGCGCACGACGCTGATGCTGGTCGGCTTCGTGTTTCCGGTGCTGGTGATCGACCGCAACCGCATCTTCGCGGCCCTGTTCTCGACCGCGCTGGTCATCGTATTCCGCCGGGAGGCCTCGCGTCCGCTGCCGTGGAAGACGGTGCTGCTGCTCGCCGTGGTCGGCGCCACCGTGTTCTCGGTGCTTGGCGTACTGCGTTCGGGCACGCTGGAAACGGTGGCATTGCCATTCAGCGACGACTACCGGTCGATGCCGGTGGGCGTGCGCTGGCTGCTGCTCTACGCGAGCGCGGGGCCGTACAACTTCGCCTCGTTGCTGGCCAAGCATTACGTGAACGCCACCTTCCTCATCAACCAGGTCGTGCCCATGGCCGGGTTGGTCGCCACGGCCGGTACCGATATCCCGCTGGATGCGTCGAACATCAACGTAGGCTCGGAGTTCCTGCCGTTCCTGCTTGCGTTTGGACCGGTGGGCGCGATCGCCTCGATGATCGCGCTCTATGCATGGCTGCGCTGGAGCGTGTCGCGCCTGTACCCGCGGGTCTCGCTGTTCGGGCTGCTGATCTTCCTGCGCATGTCCTATGTCTGCCTCATGTCGCCGTTCGCGCCGCAGGCATTCACCTGGACCAATGTCGGCTTCATCGTCGTCTGCCTGCTGCTGCAGGCGCTCGTGGTGTTGCTTCCGAACCGGCGCGCCGGCGCCCCTGCATCCGCCGTATCGACATGAACTTCAAAGAGCCGACGACCATGGAAAGAGACGAGATCTACCTGATCGACATGTGGCGGATACTGGTCCGCGAATGGAAGTGGTGCCTGGCCGTGCTCTTGCTGGTGCTGGCGGGCACCTATGCCTTCGCGCATCTGGTGCGTCGGCAATGGGAAGCGTCGGCCTGGATCCTGATCGGACAAGTAGGGCAGGTACCGCCGGGGCAGGACCCGAAGGTGGAGCCGATCGCCCGCGTGCTGGAGCGGCTGCAGACCGCCGCCTTCCAGGACGACGTCACCGGCAGCCTCGGCCTGGCGCGCGATTCGCGTACGGCGCAGCTCTATCGCAAGAGCATGAAACTCGAGCCACTGCCTTATGCGGGGCCCATGGTGCGCGTGAACGTGCGCGGCGACTCGCCGGCGCAGGCACGCCAGCTTGCCGAGGCAACCGTCGAACGCCTGCGCGCCGTGCACCGGGACATGGAATCCACGCCGCTGTCGCTGGCGCACACCCGCCTGGACGAAGTGCAGGCGGAGCTGAAGACCGCGATCGCCGATCGCGACCGGCTGCTGCAGGCGGCCAGCAAGGACGAGGCGAGCGGCAAGGGCGCATCCCTTGCCAGCGTGCTGCTGGCCGGCAAGAACGAGGACATCCGCAACCTGCAGACGCAGCAGAGCGACCTGGTCACCCGCCTGAGCGCGAACTTCACCTATGAGACCTCGTTGCCGTGGCCGGTGTACGTGCCGGAACGGCAGGCCTTTCCCAACCCCGTGCTGACCTATGGCATCGGCCTGCTGGCGGGCCTGGGACTGGGCGTTTTTGCCGGTGTCGCGAGGAATGCCGCGCGGCGCCATGCCCAGGGTTGACGAGGGCAATCCCCGGCGACGCCTTGCGCGAATCATTCAACCAAAGCGGCGCGCGACGGCACTCACCGCAGAAGGATGACGCCGTGCGACGCGTTGGGCACGGCATCGGTCGAAAGCAGCGAATCGGAGCGTGGATGGACATGAGCGGGCAACATGGACTGGGCAGCGCGCCGGGCGGCGCCGCGGTGCGCATGCAGCGCCGGGGCGCCTGGGCGTCGTCGCTGGATGAAGGCCAGTTGCTCGATACACAGCACGCCTTCGACAGCGTGGCGGCCGACTACGACGGTCCACGCGGCAACAACGAGCTGATCCAGCGCATGCGGGTTTCCCTGTGGGAAACCGTGCTGGAAAAGGTTCCGGTGGGATCGAACCTGCTGGATCTGGGCTGTGGCACGGGCATCGATGCCATCGAATTCGCACGTTGTGGTTACCAGGTGACCGCCACCGACTGGTCCCCTCAGATGGTCGGGCGCACGAGGTCGCGCGCCGCCGTTGCCGGATTGGAATCCCACGTAACGGCCGCGCATCTCGGCATCCATCAGCTCGACCAACTCCAGGAGCAGTTCGACGGCATCTACTCGAACTTCGGGCCCCTCAATTGCGTTCCCGACATGCCATCCATCGCGGGTGAATGCGCTCGACTGCTCAGGCCCGGCGGTCACCTGGTCTTTTCCGTCATCGGTCGCATCTGCCCGTGGGAGGTGGTGCACTACGTGTCACGCGGCCGCTTCCGGCGGGCCGGCGTGCGTGCAAGCCGTGGCGCCACCGCGGTAGGCATGAACCGCCACACGATCTGGACGTATTACTACCTGCCGCGCGAGTTCTATCGCGCGTTCGCCGGGCACTTCACGCTGGAAAGCTACCGGGCGCTGAGCCTGTTCCTGCCGCCGCCCTACCTGGTGGACTACTACCGCCGCCATCGTCGCTGGTGCGATCGCCTGGGCCGGCTGGACGACCGTTTCGGTGGTCTTCCGTTGTTGCGCGACATGGGCGATCACTTCCTCATCGTGATGCGCCGGCGGTGATGCGATGGACACCGTGCCACCATCGCCGAGCGCCTGCCTCCAGCATGCCGGCATCGTGCTGCCGGACGGCGTGTCGCGCGCGCCGTTGTCCGTCCGCGACGGCCGGGTGGCCTCGGCGCCGGCGTCCCGCGCCCATCGGATCGACCTGCGCGATCACCTGATCTTCCCGGGCCTGCTCAACGCGCACGACCACCTCCAGGTGAATGCGGTGCCTCCGCTGCCGCATGACGCGCCGTTCGCCAACAGCTATGCCTGGATCGAAGCGTTCCAACCCCATTTCCACGACGCGCCTGTCGCCTCGGCGTTGCGGCATCCCAAGGCGTTGCGGCTGCGCCACGGCGCGCTGAAGAATCTCCTGGCCGGCACCACCTTCGTGGTGCATCACGATCCGTGGCATCCGGCGCTGGATGCGGAGGATTTCCCCGTCGCCGTGCTGCGCGATGCGGGCTGGAGCTACGCGCTGGGCTGGCCGGCATACGGGCCCCCCGTGCCACAGAGCTTTGCCGAAACGCCGCCGGGTCAGGCATGGATGATCCATCTGGCGGAAGGCACCGACGAAGCGGCGCGATCGGAACTGGCGACACTCGATGCGATGGGATGCCTCGCATCGAACTGCGTGCTGGTCCACGGCGTCGGCCTGCGCGATGCGGACATCCAACGCATCATCGACGTCGGCGCGGCGGTGGTGTGGTGTCCGTCGAGCAACCTGGCCTTGCTCGGTGCCACGCTCGATCCGCAACCGTTGCAGGAGGCCGGCTGCCTGATGCTGGGCACCGATTCGCGCCTGAGCGGCGCACGCGACCTGCTGGAAGAAATGCGGGTCGCGCTTGCGCATTCGACGCTGACGACGCGCCAGCTGCTGGCGCTGGTCACCACCGACGCGGCGCGCATCCTGCGGCTGGAGAAGCGGGGCAGCCTGTTGCCCGGCGCCTCGGCCGACATGGTGATCGTGCGCGATGGCGGCGGCGATGAAGCCCGCTGCCTGCTTGCCATCGAACGCAGCGAGATTCGCGCCGTGGTGCGCGATGGCCTGCCGCGCATCGCCGATCCCGATTTCGCCGAATGGTTCGAGGCGGCCGGCGTGGAGGCGGTGCCGGTGATGCTCGATGGACGTCCCAAACTGCTGGCGCGGAACCTGGCCGACCCCGCGTTGCTGGCGATGGAGCAAGGGCTGGAGCCGGCTTCTTCCGACGCCAGGCCTGCGTACGACCTGCGCATGGAGGCGCAGCGATGATGTCGCGTCCGCCGATCCTCGATCCGCTGGAGGCCTATGCGCTGTGGGCACCGCATTACCCGGCGCGCGCGCACAACCCGGTGATGCAGGCGGAAGAGCGTGCCATGCTCGCCTTGCTGCCCGGGAGCCTGAGTGGCTATTCGGTGCTTGATGCCGGCTGCGGCAGCGGGCGCTACGTGCTGCATGCGCTGGCACGCGGCGCCACGCGCGTGACCGGCGTGGATGCTTCGCCCGCCATGCTCTACCGCGCCAGCGAGGAACTGGCCAACCTGCCGGCCAGCGCCACCGTGGAGCTGGTGCAGGGTGATGTCACGCAGCTGCCGATGCCCAATGCCTGGGCCGATCTCACGCTGAGCGGCCTGGTGCTGGGTCATCTCGACGACCTCGAAAGCGCATTGGCCGAGTTGCGGCGCGTGACGCGTCCCGGCGGCCAGCTGTTGTGCAGCGACGTGCATCCGATCGGGCACGCGCTGGGTTGGCTGCGGGATTTCAGGTCGGGCGGCCAGCGCTATGCGGTGCGCCACATTACCCATCTGTACAGCCACTGGCACGCCGCCTGTGCGGCGCTGGGGCTGGAGATCGAACACGTGGTCGAGCCCATGCTGGACCCGTCGGACATTCCCGAAGGCGCACGTTTCGATCCGGTGGCGTTGGAGGTGCCGGTAGCCATCGTGTTCCAGCTGCGACGGACGCCCTGAGGCTTTCCCGGACCACGCCCATGGCCAACACCCTGCTGATCAATCCCACCATCACCTCGCGCAACAGCGCACGGTTTCCGCTGTCGCTGCTGAACCTTGCATCCACGCTGGACCGCACCGGCAGCAGCCGCATCGTCGACGGCAATGTCGACCGCGACGTGGTCAACGAGGCATTGCGCGCGATGGAGAGCGAGCGGTTCCATGCCGTGGGCATCAGCGTGATGGGCGGCCCGCAACTGGCGCCGGCCATCGCGCTGTCCAAGGCGATTCGCGAGCGTCATCCGCGCGTGCCGATCACCTGGGGTGGCTACTTCCCGACGCTCAACACCGAGGCGGCGCTAGCAGCGCCGTACGTGGACTACGCCATCCGGGGGCAGGGCGAGCAGACCTTCAGCGAACTGGTCGCGGCCTTGGGCAAGGCCGCCGTGCCCGATGTCAGCCGTATCGACGGCCTGTCGTGGAAGCAGGGCGCCACCATCGTGCACAACGCCCCTCGTCGTTTTACCTATGCCGATCCGGGCCGCGTGCTGCCCTACGACAAGCTGGGCGACCCGCGCCGCTACCTCGCGCGCACCTACCTCGGCCGTCGCACGGTGGCGCACCAGGCCGCGATCGGCTGTCGTTTCCACTGCACCTTCTGCGGCGTGGCGGCGATGTTCGGCGGCACCACGATGCTGTCGTCGGCGGAGCGCCTGGAGCGCGACCTGCGCTATTTCAAGCATGAGCTGGGCGCCGACTCGGTGCAGTACTTCGACAACAACTTCTTCGATCGCGAGGAGGACATGCTCCCGCTGCTCGAAGTGATGGCGCGCCATGAGCTGCCCTGGTGGTGTTTTGCCCGTTCGGACGCGCTGCTGAAGCTGTCCGACCAGGCGTGGAAGCTGGTGCGCAAGAGCAGGCTGCGGATGGCCTACATCGGTGCGGAGTCGCCCAGCGGCCAGATGCTCAAGGAGATCCGCAAGGGCACGCGTCCCGACCAGACGGTGGCGGTGGTGGAGGCATGCCGGCGGCATGGCGTGATTCCCGAGCTGTCCTTCATGGTCGCGCCGCCGGAGAACACCGAAGAGGAGACCGAACACACCTTCGAGTTCATCCGCGAGCTGAAGAAGATCAATCCGCACACCGAGATCGTCATCTACGTCTACACGCCGTTGCCCGTCCACAGCCAGCACGAAAAGGACCGCGCCAGGCGGCCGTCCGCGCCGCTGTTCGACCTCAACGGCGAGCCCGTGGTTTTCCCGACGACGGTGGAAGAGTGGGCGCAGCCGCAGTGGGTCAACTACACCTGCCACGCGGATGCGCCGTGGCTGACCGACCGCATGCGCCAGCGCATCCACGATTTCGTCACCGTGCTGCGTTGCCGCTATCCCACCGTGCAGGACATGCGTTCGCCGCCGTGGGCCAAGCGTGCGCTGAGCACGGCGGCGTCATGGCGTTATCGCTTCCGTCGCTACGACCGGCCGTGGGAGCTCAATCTCGCCAATCGCCTGGTGCGCCTGCGCATGCCGCAGGTCTCGGGGCTCTGAACCGGTGGCCTCGCTGCACGTCGCCCAGATCAATTTCATACCTCCGCCGGCCACCTGGGAACCGGGCGAGGTGTTCCGGCATTGGCCGTCGCTGCCCAACGTGGCCGAAGCGGTACGCGGCAGCGGAACACGCGTGACGGTGATCCAGTTGGCGTCGCGCGCGGCGCGCATCGGGCGCCACGGCGTGGACTATCGCTTCGAGAGCATCGAGGGTGCGCCGCGGCCGGCCGATCGCGGCCGTCTCGTCGCGCGCGTGCTCGAATCCCTCGATGTCAATGTCGATGTCATCCATGTCAACGGGCTGGGCTTCGGCGAGGAAACCTTCGCCTTGGCAGGCCGCCTGCCTGACGTGCCCATCGTGCTGCAGGACCACGCCAATCGTCCGCCGCGCTGGTGGCAGCGGCCGCTGTGGCGCCGGTGGTATCGCGTGGCCTCGGGCATGGCTTTCACCGCCATCGAGCAGGCGAGGCCCTTCGTCGATGCCGGCCTGTTCGAGGCGTCGCTGCCCTTGTTTGCCATTCCCGAATCCAGCAGCCACTTCGAGCCGGGAAGCCGTATGCGGGCGCGGCTCGAGGCGGGGATGCATGGCGATCCCTGCGTGCTGTGGGTGGGGCATCTCAATCGCAACAAGGACCCGCTGACGATGCTCGAAGGCGTGGCCCAGGCCACTTCGCGATTGCCGGGCCTGCAGCTGTGGTGCGCCTTCGGCAGCGCGCCGCTGATGGACGAGGTTCGGCAACGCATCGACGGCGATGCGCGACTGGCCGGTCGCGTCCATCTCATGGGCAGGGTGGAGCATGCGCGCGTGGAGACGCTCATGCGCGCCGCGGACATCTACCTCTCGGCCAGCCATGTGGAAGGCAGCGGCTACGCACTGCTGGAGGCCATGGCGTGCGGCGCCATGCCGTTGGTGACCGACATTCCGTCGTTCCGCTCGTTCACGGCGGGCGGCACGGTAGGGCGCCTCTGGCCGCGTGGCGACGCCGCGGCGCTTGCGGCCGCCTTGGTCGGCGCGGCGGTCGAATCGGCCTCGCGCGAACAGGTGCGCGCCCATTTCGAGGCGAGGCTGTCGTTCGAGGTGGTGGGGCGACTGTGGTCTCGCGCGTATGCGCAATTGATCGAGCAACGCCTGCGGAGAGCATCGTGAAGCTCGCCCTGGTGGTGCCGGGCGGGGTGGACCGCACGGGCGAGTTCCGGGTCATCCCGGTATTGCTCGCGTTGATCGAACGGCTGGCGCGCGTGCATGAAGTGCACGTGTTCGCGCTGCGGCAGGAGCCTGCGCCGGATTGCTGGGAGCTTGCCGGTTCGACGGTGCACAATATCGGCGACGGCTGGTCGCGCGTTCGCGCCATCGCCGCCATCCGGGGCGAACACCGCCGCCAGCCCTTCGACGTGGTGCAAGCGATCTTCTCCGGTTCCTGCGGCTTGGTCGCGGTGGCCGCCGCCAGGTTGCTGGGCCTGCCGAGCCTGGTGCATGTCGCGGGCGGCGAACTCGTCGCCATGCATGACATCGACTACGGCGGTCGCCGCCGCTGGAAAGGGCGGCTGCGCGAGGCAGTGGTGCTGCGCGCCGCGGACGTCGTGACGGGAGCCAGCGGGCCCATCGTCGACTCGCTGCGCGCGCTGGGCATCAAGGCACGTCGGGTACCGCTCGGCGTCGACCTGCGCTCCTGGCCGCCGGTCTGTCCGCGCGAACGTCGCAGCGAAACGGCGCGGCTCATCCACGTCGCCAGCCTCAATCGCGTGAAGGACCAGCCGACCCTGCTGCGCGCGCTTGCCGTGTTGGCGCGGCAGGGCGTGGCGTTCCGGATGGATATCGTCGGCGTGGATACGCTGCAGGGCGAAGTGCATGACCTAGTGCGCCAGCTCGACCTCGAACGCCACGTGCGCCTGCTCGGCTTCAAGACCCAGCGCGAGTTGCGGCCACTGATGGAAGCGGCCGACCTGCTCGTCATGTCCTCGTGCCATGAGGCGGGACCGCTCGTTTTGCTGGAGGCCGCCGCCGTGGGCGTGCCTACGGTGGGTACGGCGGTGGGGCATATCGCCGAATGGACGCCGGCCGCGGCGCTGGCGGTGCCGGTGGGCGACTGGCGGGCGCTGGCGGGGGCTGTAGCGCGTGTGCTGGCCGATGAGCCGCTGCGCCTGCGCATGGCGTTGGCGGCGCAGCGCAAGGCCATGCTGGAGGACGCCGATTACACCGCCAAGTCGTTCGAGACGCTGTACCTGCAGCTGCTTACGGACGGCCTCGACGACTGACGGGTTGGATTATGCCGCCGGCGATTCCAACGCGACACGCACCGCAAACATCATGTCCATGCGCGGCACGGGCTGGGTCAGCCAGGTCAGCATGCGTCGCCTCTGGGGCGCGGTGACCCAGCGCTGGTCGCGCAGCCACAGCTGCGTGCGCACCATGTCCTTGCGCTGATCGATCGCCTCCTGGGGCGGCGGATGCGGTTCTTCACGTATTGCGCGGCGTCGCCCAGCGAGCGCGACCATTCGATGCCGGGAAAAGCGTGCAGCCACAGGTCGGAGCAGGACACCTGCGTCAGGGTCTGGCGGCGGGACATGGTTCGCAGGATCGCCGGGCACGCGGCATGCAGTCGACTCAGTACCGCCTCGGGAATGGCGCCCGGGTAGTAACGTGCCGCCATCGTCAGCGGCGGAAACGCCCACCATGCCGGCCCCACGATGCGTTCGTCGAGGCAGTGGCCCCAGTCGTCCGGTGACATGCGCGCCGACAGCTGGGCAATGTCATGCAAATGCAACAGGCGCAGGCTGCGGTTGCAGATATTGCCGGCCGCGTGCAGCAGCAGGTGGCTCATCAATGCGCCCGTCGACGGATAGGCATTCAGTCCGTCGTGGGGTTGCGAGGGATGGATCTGTTCCGAAATGTCCGTCACGGAGACGGGCAGGCGCTCCTGGATGTGGACATGCAGCTCGATATTGATCGGCGTGTCGCGGTGTTCACCCAGCACTGCCGGCGGTTCGGCCGCACGCGGCTTGAACACGCGGTGCTTCCATTGCTCGAACGATGTCACGTAGCCGAGTTGCAGCAGCAGTCGCGACGTCCGCTCGGCGGCCGATCCGTGCACGAGCAGGTCGATGTCCGCCATGGGGCGCTCGCCGGGAACGTAGAGTCCCAGCGCATGCAGCGCGCAGCCTTTCAACGGCACCAGGGCCACGCCGGCGGAACGTGCTGCCTGGTCGATCTGCTCCAGCAGGGCCGCGATCCGCAGGTGGCGCAGCGCGACATGCTCGCGCTGGGCGACGAGGAAATGCCGCCACTCGGGCACGTCCCACGTGCAGCCCCGGCTGAGCAGGGGCGACACGCCATGCACCGCGGACGACACCGCAGCCAGCCGCCATTCCAGCTCGCTCCAGTCGGGCGTCGCGCTTCCCGGCTGCGCCAGCTCCGCCGCCAGCGCTTCGGTGGTGCGGCGCAGGCCATCCTTGATGATCTTCAGTGGAGGCAGCATGAGTCGGCGCTCAGAGCGATACCTGGGCCTTGCCCTTCGGCGCCGGCAACGGCATGGCCGGCACGGCTTCCGTGCGGTGCCCGGCCTCGGTGGCGATCAAGGCGTCCCAACGGGCGTCGAGCGCGATCCACGCACGATCATCCCGCCGCCGCGTCGGGGCCGACGCCTGTTGCAGTACGACCTGCTCGTGCAGCAGGTCGCGGAAGCTGCGGTAGAAATCGGAGTCGTAGGCGCCGCGGAACATCATGGCGAGGTCGTTGCTTTCGCGCCAATGCGTCTTCTCGCCCAGCTGCGCCTTCACCTGCTCGTAGAACTTGGTGCCCGGCAGCGGATAGGAGACGCTCACGCCGATATCGTCCGGCGCGGCGCGCTCGATCAGCTCGCGCGTCGCCAGCAGGTCCGCCAATTGTTCGCCAAGGTAGCCGAGCTGGATGAAGAAGCCGACGCGGATGCCGAGCGCGCCAAGGCGTTCGCGTGCCGCGATCAGGTCGGCGACATGCGTGCCCTTGTTCATGCGGTCCAGCACGCGTTGGCTGCCGCTCTCGGCGCCCAGCCACGCTTCCGCGCAGCCGGCGCGTTTCAGCGCGGCTGCCATGCGCTCGCTGATGAGGTCGGCGCGGGTCTGGATGGTGAAGGGCACGGAGCCATCGACCGCTTCGAGATGGTCGGCGAATTCCTCCACCCAGTTCACGTGGAAGCCGAAGATGTCGTCGGCCATCCAGACGTGGTCGGGGCGGAAGCTCGCCTTGAGGTGGCTCATTTCCTCGGCTACGTCCTGCGCGGTGCGACGGTTGTAGTGATTGCCCCAGATCGGTTTCGCGCACCAGTTGCAGCGGAAGGGGCAGCCGCGCGATGCGGCCATGTTGAGGCTGAAGTAGCCGTGCCGCTCCTGCCACATCGCGCGGTAGCGATCGACGTCGACCAGATCCCACGCCGGATGGCCGACGATGCGCGGATCGGGCGGCAACACGCCGACGCGAGTGAGCCGGGTTTCGCCGCTGTCCAGCGATGCCACGCCGGCGATGCCCGACACCCAGGTGCGCGTATCGATATCCGGTTCGCGTTCGAGCCGGCCGATAAGCTCGATCAGCGGCGCAACACCTTCGCCGATCAATACGGCATGCGCGCCCGCGGCAAGAAAGGCGTCGGGCTGGTCCGAGGCATCGGAGCCGGCGACGATCACCCGTGCGCCGGCGGCACGCGCTTCGCCGATCATCTGGCACGCTGCCTCGCGCATGCGGGCCAGGCACATCTTGGTCAGGTAATTGAAGTTGTCCTCGTAGAGCACGACCACGTCGGGCCGTCGTGCGCGCACGTCGTGTCCGAACGATTCCACGTCGTCCGCGAGCATCGCATCGAACAGTGCGACGGCATGGCCCATGCGCCGCAGCAGCGCAGCGACCTGGATGGTGGCCAGCGGAGGGTAGGGTTTACCGCGCTCCCACTGTTTCCGGTCGAACCTCAGGTAATAGGAATGGCCGACCTGGATTTTCAGCATTGCCGGGAAGCCTCTATCGGGGCGCCGGATCCGGCAGGTTCGCCGTCCAGGCACATCGCTCAGTTGGACGTGAGTGCCCTGTGGCAGCGCCGGGGTTGCCTGCGCGGCAAAAAATATTTGGATGTCCGTACGGGTGGCGATGTGCTATCACATGGCCGGGCTCTTCTCCCCGCATCCATGGCCATTTCTTCTCTTTCCGACCTCGGCGAAACCAGCCTCGATCCGTTCCTGGAGCGGACCGGCGAGCGCGAGGTCGTACGCGTCCACGCGCTGGGTGGCGATTTCCGTTTCGAAAGCGACAGCCCCGAGCTGCTGCACCTGGTCCGGCTTGCCTATGCGGGCCTGCCGGCGCACCGCCTGCCGGTATCCGCACCACAGTTCCATATCGAACTGCGTTTGCTGCCGGGCCGCGCGGGGCAGGGTGCCGGCGAGCCGCCGATGGTGCGTGCGCAGTCGGGAGCAGGCCTGCTGTGTGGCGTGATGGACGAGTGCAATTACGTCGTGATGTCGCCGCAGCAGGGCAGGGCCCTGGTGGTCGCTTCGCGCGACATGCTGGCCAACCCCTACCACCTGCGCTACGAACTCATCGAGTTCGCGGTGTTCACCCTGGCGACGCGCCGGTTGGGCCTGGTGCCCTTGCACGGCGCCTGCGTGGGCCTGCATGGCCGCGGCCTGCTGTTGCTCGGGGCCAGTGGCGCGGGCAAGTCCACCCTGGCCTTGCACAGCCTGCTGCGCGGGCTGGATTTTCTCGCGGAAGACGCGGTTTTCGTCGAGCCGGCGAGCCTCTGCGCCACCGGCGTCGCCAACTTTCTCCACGTGAAGGACGATGCACTCGGCTTCGTCGACGATGGCGCCGTGCAGTCGTGGATTCGCGGCGCGCCGGTGATCCGGCGCCGCAGCGGCGTGGAGAAACACGAAGCGGATCTGCGGCGTGCCCCCGTTCCGCATGCCACCGGTCCGCTCGAGTTGATCGGCGCCGTATTCGTATCGGGCCAGCCGGCAAGCGATCCGGGCCGACTGCTGCGCGCCATGCCTGCCGATGCCATCGCTGCGAGGCTGGTGGGAGACCAGCCGTACGCAAGCGGCCAGCCCGGCTGGCAGGGCTTCCAGCAGCGCATGGTGGAGCGGGGCGCCTACGAGTTGCATCGCGGCGTGCATCCCCAGGCCTCCGTCGATGCCTTGCTGACCCTGCTCGCCTGACGCGCAAGGCAACCGTTTCGCCCCTGGCAGGCACTCACCGCCATGGTTGCCCGATACGCCAGCCCGGGGCGTGTATCGGGCAGGCCGTTGTCTGGCAACGCGGGTGAATGAGCATGGCAGTTCCTCCAGCGCGGTCGAACGACCGTGCCCACGACAGCTGGCGACTGGTATGGGCCTCGCTTACGCGGGCGGACACGGTCGGCCTGGGCATCTACGTCGCGTTGTCGCTTGCCGCGGCGTTGGCCGGCGGCATCGCGGCCGTCGCCCTGGTGCCCTTGATCCAGCCGGATCATGCATGGCCCATCGCGACGCACGTGCCGGGCCTGGATGGCGGCATGGGGATGCGTATCGCGGTGTTCGCCATCGCCATGGGCAGCTTCGCGCTGTTGCGCTGGCAGGCCGCGCGATGCGGTGCGCGCCAGATCAGCGCCTACGGCATGCGCTTGCGCCGGCAGGTGCATGCGCGCCTCATCGGCGCGTCGTTGGGCTCACTGGCCGATGCCACCTCGGCCGAGATCGCCAACGTGCTCACGCACAACGTCGAGGTCATCGTGCAAGGCCTGAGCGCCCTGCAACAGTTGCTGCTCGCCGGCCTCACCTGCGCCGTCAGCCTGGGTCTCGCCCTGTGGGTATCGCCGCCGCTCGCATTGGCGGCGCCGCTGCTGGCCGGGGTGGGGCTGCTGGCGTCGCGCCTGTTCGGGCGCGAGCAATCGGAAGTGGCCCGCCAGTACGTGGCGGACATGACGCGCCTGTTCTGGCACAGCGAGGATTTTCCCCGCCGCCTACGCCACGTGCGTTCGTTCGGGCGTGAAGACGCGGAAAAGGCCAGCTATGCCGACGTGTCCGCGCGGCTCGGGCAGGGGTATCGTCGCCAGCTCGAACTCGTGGCGAGCGGCCGCCTCGTGCTGGAATGGCTGGCCGCGGCGGCGATCACCGCGATCTTCCTGCTGGCGCAGCGCTGGCATGGCGTGGACCAGGCATCGGTCATCGCGGTGTGCCTCCTGCTCGGCCGGCTGCTGCCTTACCTCGTTTCCACGCGCCAGAGCTTCCAGCAGTTGCGCTCGGCCGGCCCCGCGCTCGAACTGCGGGAGCGCTACATGCGCATGTCGCCGGCGCTTGCGTCCACGCCCGCGACGCCGTCGAGCGTGCGCCGCGACGCGTTGCATATCGAACGCCTGCGCGTGGAACCTCCGATCCCCGGCATCCTGGTCGAGCAGCTCGCCTTGATCCCTGGCGAGATGACGCTGGTCTCCGGCGACTCGGGCATCGGCAAGAGCAGCCTGGTCGATGCGCTGGCGGGCATGGCCGCGCCGCAGGTCTTCGCGGCGCGCGTGGGCGGACACGAGATCGACTTCGATGCGTATCGCCAGCGCGTGCGCAACAGCGCTTATGTAAGCCAGAGCGTGCGGCCATGGCAGCGCACCGTGCGCGAGTGCCTGCATTGGGCCGATCCGGCCGCCAGCGACGAGGCCCTGCATCGGGTGCTGAAAGACGTGGGGCTGGACCAGCGACTGTCCATCTCGCGCCAGGGCCTCGACACCGATCTGCACAGCTCGTCCAGCCGCCTGTCCGGCGGCGAGCTGCAGCGCCTGCTGCTCGCGCAGGTGATATTGCGGCAGCCTTACATCGCCTTGCTGGACGAGGCGACCAGCGCGCTGGATGCCACTTCGGAACTGCGCGTGCTGTCGGCGTTGAAGGCACGGCTTTCGCACACCATCCTCATCGTGGTGTCGCATCGGCCCGGCGTCGCCGCCCTGGCGGACCAGCAGCTCGATATCGGCGGCGGCATGCCGGCCGCATTGGCGCGACGGATCGTGGACGAGCAGGCATCCGCGGGCAGGCAGTCGATGGGTTCCTGAGCAGCCGAAGCGAACGTACCGTACGCGTGGAGCAGGAGTGCTCGACGGCCCGTTCCCGGAGTGGTGAAATCGCGGCGTTGCCGCGTCGCCTGGCGCGGATCACCTCACGTCGCCACGAGAGCCGTCGCCTATGGATCGTCTCGATGCCATGAAAGTCTTTGTCGCGGCACTCGATGAAGGCAGCCTCGCCGGGGCGAGTCGAAAGACCGGCCGTTCGGCCGCGGCCGTGAGCCGCGCCATCGCATTCCTCGAGGAGCACGTGGGCGTGCCGTTGCTGCACCGGACCACGCGTTCGCTCAAGTTGAGCGAAGCCGGTGAACGTTATGCGACGGCTTGCCGGAGGGTATTGGCGGACCTCGAGGAGGCCGATCGCAACGCCGCCGGCGAGCGTTCCGTGCCGCGCGGCACGCTGACCATCACGTCCACCGTGTTTGCCGGCGTGGAAATCCTGCGTCCCATCGTCGATGCGTTCATGGACGAGTACCCCACGGTCGGCGTGCGCATGTACATGCTGGAGCGGGCGGTGAACCTGATCGACGAAGGCATGGACCTCGCCCTACGCATCACGCACCTGGCCGATTCCACGCTGGTTGCGCATCGCATCGGCGAAGTGCGCCGCGTGGTGGTGGCTTCACCGCGTTACCTGGCGACGCATCCGCACATCAAGGAACCGGCTGACCTCGCCAAGCACGCGATCGTGACCATGGCGCACATGGGCCAGGATTCATGGAGCTTCCCGCCGCCGGAAGGTTCGTCCGTGCCGCGCTCGGTCTCGTTCACGCCACGGCTGGTGATCAACAACGTGCGCGGCGCGATCTCCTCGGTGGTGGATGGCCATGGCGTGTCGCGGCTGTTGTCGTACCACGTGGCGCCGGAAATAAACCGTGGCGACCTGCGCATCGTGCTGGCGGATGCGGAGCCCGCGCCCATACCGGTGAATCTCGTGTCGCCCTTCGGGCGGCTGGCGGTGCCCAAGGTGCGCGCCTTCGCGGATTTTGCGCTGCCGCGCCTTCGCGCCCAGTTCGCGGCGCTCACGCCCGCTCCGGAAGCACCGCCACCGGCGCCGATTCGTACGCGGCGCGGAAGAATGTCTGCCGGATAGCAGGGATTCGCTAATCGCTGTTGCACGCCTAGATTGACGGACGTCGGACCTGTCGGCCCGATCGGCATCACGCCGACATCCATGAATCTTCGGAGTCAACACATCATGAACAATGCACGCAAAGTGGTAGTGATCACCGGCGCCTCGCAGGGCATCGGTGCCGGGCTGGTCCAGGCATTCCGCGATCGCGACTATCGCGTCGTCGCGAACTCGCGTTCGATCAAGCCGTCGAACGATCCCGACATCCTGGCGGTGCCGGGCGACGTCGCCGATCCGGAGGTGGCCAAGCGCCTCGTGGCAGAGGCGGTGGCGCGTTTCGGCCGCATCGACACCCTGGTGAACAATGCCGGCGTCTTCATGGCCAAGCCGTTCACGGCGTACACCGCCGAAGACTACGCCAGCACGCTCTCGGTCAATCTCAACGGCTTCTTCCACATCACCCAGGCCGCGATCACCGAAATGGAGAAGCAGGGCAGCGGCCACGTGGTGAACGTCACCACCAGCCTCGCCGACCATGCGATCGACGGCGTGCCGTCGGTGCTTGCCTCGCTGACCAAGGGTGGCCTCAACTCGGCCACCAAGTCGCTGGCCATCGAGTACGCCAAGCGCGGCATCCGCGTGAACGCCGTATCGCCCGGCGTGATCAAGACGCCGATGCATGCACCCGAGACGCACGAATGGCTCGCTGCCCTGCATCCGGTCAATCGCATCGGCGAGATCGGCGACGTCGCGCAGGCCGTGATCTTCCTCGAGACCTCGAACTTCGTGACGGGCGAGATCCTCCATGTCGATGGCGGCCAGAGCGCCGGCCACTGATCCATCCATGGGCGGGCGTTCGCGCCCGCCCTCCGAAGCCAACGGAGAGACACCATGCCTTTCGTCAATATCAAGGTCACCCGCGAGGGCACGGCACCCGATCGTCATGCCGTCACGCCCGAGGAAAAGGCGGCGCTGATCAAGGGCGTCAGCGAGTTGCTGTTGCAGGTGCTGAACAAGCCGCTGGACTCCACCTTCGTGGTGATCGACGAAGTGGAGATGGAAAACTGGGGCTGGGGCGGCTTGCCCGCCGCCGAGTTCCGCAGGCAGCGAAGCGCCGGAAAACCCTGACGCGCGCCGCCTTGGGTGTCGCCGCCTTGTTCGATCGAGGCGGCGGGATCGTGCGTCTCGGCCACGACGCAAGGCCGCGAAGCACACGCGAGAACTGATTTCTGTCAGCCGTACCTGTCCGCGACTGGGCAATAGTCGTGGACGCATCTCCCTCGACTCGCAAGACCACCTCCATGCATGCATCCCAATCCGCCGGCTGGCGCGCGACACTGGCCGGCTTCAGCGCCAGTCTCGTCGGCATCGGCCTGGCTCGCTTCGCCTACACGCCGCTGTTGCCCGCCATCATCGACGCCCACTGGTTCGCGGCTTCGTCGGCGGCGTATCTCGGGGCGGCCAACCTGGCCGGCTATCTTGCCGGTGCGCTCCTCGCGCGCCGCATGGCGCGTTCACTGCGGGCGGCGAACGCCATCAGGCTGATGATGGTGCTTGCCACGCTGGCATTGTTCGCGTGCGCGATGCCGGTGTCCTTTGCCTGGTTTTTTGCGTGGCGTTTTGCCTCCGGGCTTTCGGGCGGCGTGTTGATGGTGCTGGCGGCGCCGACCGTGCTTCCGCTGGTGCCGGCGTCGCGCCGTGGGCTCGCCGGCGGTGTCATCTTCATGGGCGTGGGCGCGGGCATCGCGCTTTCGGGGACGGTGGTGCCGTTGCTGCTGCGCCAGGGTTTGACCGCGACATGGCTGGGGCTCGGCGCGATGGCGGCGCTGCTTACGCTTGCCTCATGGAGCAGCTGGCCGAAAGACAGCGTGCAGCAAGCCGCTGCGCGACAGCAGGTGCCTGTGCATCGCAACGGCAGGCTGCGCGTGCTTTATGCCGGCTATGCGCTCAATGCCGTGGGCCTGGTGCCGCACATGGTTTTCCTGGTCGATTTCGTGGCGCACGGTCTCGGCCTGGGTTTGCATGCGGGTGCCCAGTACTGGGTGCTGTTTGGCATCGGCGCCGTGATGGGGCCCTTGGTCACGGGGCATCTGGCCGACCGGACCGGATTCGCGCCGGCGTTGCGCCTGGCGTTTCTGGTCGAGGCCGTGGCCGTGCTGCTGCCGGCCCTGGGCCTGGGCAAGTTCGCGCTGATGTTGTCGAGCGTGGTGATCGGTGCCTTCACGCCGGGCATCGTTCCACTGGCGCTGGGGCGCGTACACGAGCTGCTGCCGCATCATCCGCAGGAACAGAAAACCGCCTGGGGCGCGGCCACCACGAGCTTCGCCGTGCTGCAGGCCATGGCGGCCTATGGCATGTCGTTCCTGTTCGCGCACAACGGTGGCGACTATCGCGACCTGTTCGTCATCGGTGCGATGGCCATGGCATTGGCGCTTGCGATCGACCTGGTGGCATCCGTCGTGGCCGGGGACAAGGAACGCTCCCCGGCCGGTTAGCCGGATGCAAGCATGGACGCTTGTTCAGAACTGCTCATTCGCGTCCTGGTCCACGGTCGATGCCACCTTGTTGATGGTCGCGTTGCTTGCCACGCGAACCGGCTGCGGCGCCAGCTGCGAGGGATAGTCCACGTTCCAGTTGCTGCGGCTGGCCGCTTCATCGCGTGCCTGGGTCGGCACGATCTTCGCCTGCAGCGCGGCCTGATAAGTGGTCGACGCCGGCTGCGGCGCAGCCTCGTGGGCGGTGGCGAAGCCGGAGACGGCGAGCGCCATGGCGCCGAGCCACAGCGACTTGATGGCGCGGTTGCGAGCGGAGGAGATCGTGGTGGACGTAGGAATGTTCATGGTGTGCTCCAGGGGAATGGCTGTGGGGGCGGCGGCCGGGCGGTGTCGCGATGGCCGCGACACCTTGGGTATTTCGCTGCCCGGACGGGATCGGTTACAGGACGACCAGCGGTTTCCGCGCGATGAGGAGGGCTGGTTTCAGACGAGCGTGAAGGCGACGTCGATGTTTCCGCGTGTCGCCTTGGAATACGGGCAGGTCTGGTGCGCGGCTTCGATGAGCGACTGCGCCACCTCACGGTCGAGGCCCGGCAACGCCACGGTGAGACGCGCCTGCAGGAAGTAGCCGGTCTCGCCATTGCCCAGGTCGATCTCGGCGGACACGCTGGTGCCGGCGGGCAGGGCGATCTTGCGGGCGCGGGCCGCGTGGTTCATGGCGCCGATGAAGCAGGCCGACCAGCCCGCGCCGAACAGCTGCTCAGGATTGGTGCCGGCGCCGTTGGAACCCGGCGTCGAAAGCTTCACGTCGAGGCGGCCGTCGTCGCTGCGGCTCTGGCCGTCGCGGCCGCCGGTGGTGTGGGTCTTGCCGGTGTAGAGGATGCTGTTGGACATGGTGGTTTCCTTGGGAAGATGGGGTCCGGGCTGGTGATCAGCCGGTGTGCCCAGGAAACCGCCGGCGCGTATCTCCGATGTGTCCCGCAACGGGCCAAAACGCGTCGAAATGTGTAGCCGCGGGTGGTGGATACACTCCGATACAAGCCCGCCCCGGCCAGGCGTCGCGGGCACCGGGGCTGCTGCTACAAAGCGATACAAAAAGCCGGCCGGGCCGACATGCCCGGGATAAACGGGGTTGTTCCAATGCGCATACGCCGCACATCCCGCGGCGCCCCTCATGTCCTGGAGACACGCCATGATTTCCCTTCGTTATGCCGCTGCCGCCCTCGCCCTCGTGGCGGCACTGTTCGCCGCCTGGCCCGGCACCGGCAGCGTCGCCAACGCCGGAACGCCGGTGGCCTCATCGTCGGCCCCCGGTTTCGACGGCGCGACGCGCTGGTTCAACTCTTCGCCGTTGTCGATGGATCAGCTGAAGGGCAAGGTGGTGCTGGTGGAGTTCTGGACGCGCGAATGCATCAACTGCCTCCACGTGCTGCCGCATACCAAGGCGCTGTATGAGCGGTACGCCGGCGATGGCCTGGTCGTGGTCGGCGTGCACACGCCCGAGTACGACGAAGAACGCGACCCCGCGGCGTTGAAGGCGGCCATCCATCGCCTGGGCATCACCTATCCGGTGGCCATGGACAACGACAACCGCGTGTGGAATGCCTACGGCAACCAGTTCTGGCCGGCCATCTACCTGATCGACCGCAACGGGCAGGTGGTGTATCGCCACGTGGGTGAGGGAAACTACGAGCAGACCGAGGCCGCTGTCCGCAAGCTGCTGGGCAAGGCCTGACGTATTCCCACCGCACGCCATCCAACCCACGGAGACGGCATGGAACATGTCGACCACATCCTCGTCGTCGATGACGACCACGGCATCCGCACCGGCATCGTCGACTACCTGCGCAAGAACGGCCTGCGCGCCACCCCGGCCAGCGATGGGCGGGAGATGTTCGCGCAGCTGGACACCTCGGCCTTCGACCTGGTCGTGCTCGACATCATGATGCCGGGCGACGATGGCCTGGTGCTGTGCCGCAACCTGCGCGGCGGCAAGCATCGCCACGTGCCCGTCGTGCTGCTGACGGCGCGCGACGATGAAACCGATCGTATCATCGGCCTGGAAATGGGCGCGGACGACTACGTCACCAAGCCGTTCTCGCCCCGCGAACTGCTGGCGCGCATCAAGGCGGTGATCCGCCGTACGCGCATGCTGCCGCCCAACCTGCGCGTCACCGAAACCAGCGAGACGATCTCGTTCGGGCGCTGGCGACTGGACACCACGGCGCGGCACCTGCTGGACGAGGACGGCACGGTGGTATCGCTGAGCGGCGCGGAGTTTCGCCTGCTGCGCGTGTTTCTCGATCACCCGCAGCGCGTGCTCTCGCGCGACCAGCTGCTCAACCTCACGCAGGGCAGGGATGCGGAGCTGTTCGACCGCTCCATCGACCTGCTGGTGAGCCGCCTGCGCCAGCGCCTGCTCGACGGCGCCAAGGACCAGGCCTACATCAAGACCGTGCGCAGCGAAGGCTATGTGTTCAGCATGCCGGTGACCGTGCACGGGTCGGACGCATGAACGCATCCGCCGCCACGCGCCGAAGCTGGCTGCCGCCCAGCATGGCCGCGCGCCTGTACGTCATCATCTTCGCCGGGCTGATGCTGGCGCAGGGGTTGTCGTTCGCGCTGCTTTACTTCGAGCGCATGCAGAGCGCGACGGCGGTGATGTTCAACACGCTGGAGCACGACGTCGGCACTTCCGTCGCCGTGTTCGATCGGCTGCCGGCGCCGGAGCGGCCGCATTGGCTCAACCGGCTGGAGCGCGACAATTACTTCTACATCCTCGGCGCGGGCGAGCCGGGGCATACGCTGGAGACGCCGCGGTCGAAGGGCGCGGTCGGCATGATCGCCCGCGAAGTCGGGCCCGATTACCACGTGTACGGCAACACCATCTCCATGGCGCCGGAACGCTACCAGGTGCACTTCACCCTGCACGATGGCGCGCCGCTGACGCTGGAGATCACGCCACGCATGAAACCCGTGGCTTCCTGGCTGCCGTTCGTGTTCGTGCTGCAGGTGGTATTGCTGCTGCTGTGCACGTGGCTTGCCGTGCGGTTGGCGACACGCCCGCTGGCGACGCTGGCCGAAGCGGCCGACGCCATGAAGCCCACCGCCGACGGCCCGCGCATGCCGCAGGACGGCCCCACGGAAGTGGCGCGCGCGGCCCGCGCGTTCAACACCATGCAGGACCGCATCGCCCAGCACCTGAAGGAACGCCTGCATATCCTCGCGTCCATCTCGCATGACCTGCAGACGCCGATCACGCGCATGCGCCTGCATGTGGAGGCGCTGGACGAATCGCCCGAGCAGAACAAGCTGCTCGATGACCTGCGCGAGATGGAACATCTCGTGCGCGAGGGCGTGACCTATGCGCGCAGTGCGCATGGCGGCTCGGAAACGCCGGTGCGCATCAATCTCGGGTCCTTCCTGGAAAGCCTCGCGTTCGACTACCAGGACGTCGGGCAACCGGTGTCGTTGTCCGGCAACATCGAAGGCACGCCCACGGTGCGCGCGCAGGCGTTGCGGCGCGTGCTCGGCAACCTCGTGGACAACGCGATCAAGTACGGCGGCTCGGCCGAGATCGGCGCCAAGCACGATCCGCATGGCGTGTTGTGCATCACCGTGTCCGATCGCGGCCCGGGCATTCCCGAGCAAGAACTCGAACGCGTGCTGCAGCCGTTTTACCGGCTGGAGGCTTCGCGCAACCGCGGCACGGGCGGTTCGGGCCTTGGCTTGGCGATCGCCGCGCAGTTGACCAGTTCCATCGGCGGGCAGCTGCAATTGAGCCGCCGTGATGGCGGCGGACTCGTCGCAACGGTATCGCTGCCCTGACCACGATGCGCTCCCCGAAGGGAGCGCATCGTTCCTGGCCCGAGCGGTCAGCGCTCAGGCAACCTGTTTGCGCCCGACACCGTAGCGAGCCGCGGGCTGGGCGTGCGAAAGGTTCGGTGCCAGCTGCTTGCGCGCACCTTCGAAGGTCGCCCATTCGGCCGCTTCAGGCAGTGCGGGGATGGTCACGAGTTCGCCCTGGTCGAGTCCGGCCAGCGAGGCGTCGACCATGTCCTCCGAGCTCATCACGATCTGGGTCGGCAGGTGTTCGATCGGCACGCCGGCCACGCCCCAGAATTCGGTGGCCGTGGCACCCGGCAACACCGCCTGCACGCGCACGCCCTTGCCGGCCAGTTCGTGGTGCAGCGACTGGCTGAAAGCCAGCACATAGGCCTTGGTGCCGCCGTACACGCCGTTGAGCAGCTCGGGCGCAATCGCGACGATCGACGCGATGTTGATGATGGTGCCGCCGCCGCGCGCGACAAAGCCCGGTGCCGCCGCGTGGGTAAGGCGGGTCAGCGCGGTCACGTTGAGCGAGATCATCTCGTCCATCGTGTCGATGTCCGAGTCGAGCAGCGGCGCGCCTGCGCCGAAGCCGGCGTTGTTCACCAGCGTGGTGATGCTCTGGTCCTTGCGCAGCAGGTCTTCGACCCTGGCCAGTTCGGCCTTGTTGTTCAGGTCGGCCGGAAAGACCTGCACCGAGCGCCCGGTGGCGTCGGTGAGGCGCGTCGCCAGCTGGTTGAGACGATCGCGATTGCGCGCGACCAGGATCAGGTCGTAGCCGCGGCGCGCCAGGCGATCGGCGTAGACCGCGCCGATGCCGGAGGACGCGCCGGTAACGAGGGCGGTGCCGAGGTGTTGGGTGTTCATGAACAAGGCTCCAAGTGGCCGGCGGGATGCCGGTTTCCTTGCCGCCTGTTGTACGCCGGCGTCGAAATGGCTTAAATGTCGTATATACCACGTTTCAGGACATTGGTCCGGAGGCCCCCATGCAGCGCATCGGTTTCGTCGTCTTTCCAGGCTTCCAGGTCATGAGCCTGGCGGCCGCCTCGGTGTTCGAGTTTGCCAACCTCGTCCTGGAGAAGACCGTCTACCGCGTCAGCCACGTATCGGAGCAGGGCGGCATGACCGGCAGTTCGCTCGGCATGGCGATGCAGACCGAACCGTTCTCGCGCAAGCGCTTTGACACCTTGCTGGTGTGCGGCGGCACCGGCATTCCCGAAACCACGCCCGGTTTGCTCGCCTACGTGCGGCGCTCGGCCAGGAGCACGCGACGGATGGCGTCCATCTGCACGGGCGCTTTCATCCTCGCCGGGGCGGGGCTGCTCGACGGACGCCGCGCCACCACGCATTGGCTGCTCGCGCGCGACCTGCGCCAGCGGTTTCCGGCGGTGAAAGTGGAGGACGACCGCATCTTCATCATCGACGGCGACATCTGGACGTCCGCCGGCATGAGCGCGGGCATCGATCTCGCCCTGGCCATGGTGGAAAAGGACCACGGCGCCGAAGTGGCGCATGGCGTCGCGCAACAGCTGGTGGTGTACCACCGGCGCGCAGGCGGCCAGTCGCAGTTCTCCGCGCTGCTGGAACTGGAGCCCAAGTCCGACCGCATCCAGAGCGCGTTGAGCTACGCGAGAAGCCACCTGCAGTCCGGGCTGTCGGTCGAGGAGCTCGCGGCGGTGGCGAACCTGAGCCCACGGCAGTTCAGCCGCAGTTTTCGCGCCGAAACCGGGCAATCGCCCGCCAAGGCCATCGAACACCTGCGCGTGGAAGCGGCGCGCCTGATGATGGAGCAGAGCCGCCACCCCGTCGAAGTGGTGGCTCGCGAAACGGGCTTTGCCGATCGCGAGCGCATGCGCCGTGCCTTCGTGCGTGCCTTCGGCCAGCCGCCGCAGGCGATTCGCCGGCTGGCCTCCGCGGGCGCGTGAGGCTCAGCTTCCGTTTGGACGGCTGTCCATGCGGACGGCAGGCATGCCGCGCGTACCGTTGCCGCGCTGCGGCGCCTGGTTTTCGGCCGTGGCGGTGGTTTTCTTCCTGCGTCCCAAGGTCCGCAACGACACCGCGGTAATGCCGCCCGCCGAACCGGCACCGCCGAGTACGAGCAGCAGGGTTCCTATGCATGCCGGGCACATGGCGCGTCCTCCTCTCAATGGCTGGAACAGCACGAAGGCTTCTTCGCGACATGCGGCCAGTCGCCGACGCCTCCCGGCAGCATGTCGAAGAAGTGCCAGAGCGAGCAGAAGTCGTCGCCGGGACTGAAGCCGGTGTCGGACACACGCTTGATGGCGTCGCCTTCGCGCCGGAACACGGACACGCCCGGCAACCATCCTCCGCTGTTGGACACGTAGCCCATGTCGGCGGCGAATTCCGTGCCTTCATGGCTCACGATGGGGAACTTCCAGCCGCGGCTTTCGGCGAACTTCTTCTGGACGCCGGGGCGATCGGGGCTGGTGACCACGAAGCCCGCGCGCGAAACGACGTGCTGGTGGATGCCGTTGTAGCCATCCGCCCACAGCGTGCAGTACGAGCAGGCCGCGCCCATGTTGTGGATGAGGATGAGGTCTTCATGGTCGCCGAA
>NZ_BCPR01000048.1 GCF_016586165.1 Dyella sp. EPa41
GTGCTCGAGGTGTTCTCGTACGGCTGCCCGGCCTGCAACCAGTTCCACCCCACCATGAACAAGCTGGTGCAGGAGCTGCCCGCCGATGCCGTGGTTGCCTACCTGCCCGCCTCGTTCATGCCGCAGGAAAACTGGCCGATGCTGCAGCGCGCCTTCCTCGCCGCACAGGCGCTGGGCGTGGCCGACAAGGCCAACGACGCCATGTACGACGCCGTGTGGAAGACCAACGAACTCAGCGCCCTCAAGGCCGGTGGCGCGGGCCTGAAGCCCGCGTCCGCCCTGCCGACCCTGGACGATGCCGCCCAGGTCTACGCGAAGTTCGGCGCCGATCCGAAGGAATTCGTGGCGGTGGCCAACTCCTTCACCATCAACACCAAGGTGAAGCGTTCGGACGAACTGGTGAAGAACTACGGCATCGAAGAGACGCCCACCATCGTCGTCGACGGCAAGTACCGCCTGACCCCGCGCTCGGCCGGTGGCTACGACCAGGTGGTGGAACTGACGAAGTGGCTGGTGTCCAAGGAAGCGGCCGGCAAGTAAGCCGGGCCTTCACACCCCACCCATCGCTCACCTGAGAACACCGCCCATGCTCAAGCGTTTTGCCTCCCTGCGCGTCCTCGGCCTGCTCGCCGGCCTGCTGCTGACCACCGCCTGCACCGCCACCGGCTCCAACGATGCCGCGCCCTACACGGACGGCACCGAGTACGTCACCATCGGCGGCACGCCGCAGCGCTACAGCAACGAGGGCAAGGTCGAGGTCGTCGAGGTGTTCTCGTACGGCTGCATCCATTGCGCCCACTTCGCGCCGCTCGCCGAGCAGCTGCGCAAGCAGCTGCCTGCGGGCGTGGTGTTCAAGCTGCTGCCGGCGGCGTTCAACGACCAGTGGGTGCCCTACGCCCGCGCCTACTATGCCGCCAAGAAGCTGGGCGTGGTGGAGCAGACCCACCTGGCGCTGTTCAAGGCCAAGTTCGAAGACCACTACCCGATCTCCACGCTGGATGAGATCGCCGACTTCTACGCCAGCCATGGCGTGAAGCGCGACGACTTCATGCGCATCGCCACCTCGGACGAAGTCACCCAGCAGATCCGCAAGGATGCCGCGCTGGTGCAGGCCTGGCAGGTCGACGGCACGCCGACCATCGTGGTCGACGGCAAGTACCGCAGCGCCAACATCAAGACGCTGGACCAGCTGTCGGCCCTGACCCAGTGGCTGGTCAAGCGCGAGCTGGCCGGCGGCAAGTAATCCTTGCACGGGGAGAGTCCGGCGGGACTTTCCCCACATTCACACCCCGGCGGGCATGCTTGCGCATCCGACGGCGCCAGCGATGGCGCCTGTCACCCTTTGCCACTACCCTGCCGCCCGATGAACCGCGCCGATTCACCCGCCCCCGTCGCCCCGGAGCGCCGTCTACGCCTGCTGAGCTGCAACATCCTGGCCGGCGCCAGCGTGCAGCGCTACAGCGAATACCTGACCCGCAGCATCAACGCGGTGCTGCCCGGCCGCAGCAAGCTCGACAACCTGGACCGGCTGGCGGAAGTACTGCCGCAGTTCGACGTGATCGGGCTGCAGGAAGCCGATGCCGGCAGCCTGCGCTCGGGCTTCCTCAACCAGACGCGCTATCTCGCCGAAGCCGCGGGCATGCCGTTCTGGAGCCACCAGCCCAATCGCCCGATGGCGCGCCTGGCGCATTCCGCGAACGGGCTGATCAGCCGCCTCGAACCGACCAGCGTGCTGGACTTCCCGCTGCCCAGCCGCATTCCCGGCCGCGGCGCGCTGCTGGCGCGCTTTGGCGAGGGCAAGGACGCGCTGGCGGTGATGATCGCCCATCTCTCGCTGAGCGCGCCGGCGCGCGCCAAGCAGCTCGCCTTCATCGGCGAGGTGTTGCAGGACTACCGGCACGCGGTCTTGATGGGTGATCTCAACACCGAGCTGCGCAGCGCGGAGATGAGGCACCTGTTTGCCAAGTCTCCGCTGGTGTCGCCCGAACAGGCGACGCCCACCTTTCCCAGCTGGAAGCCGCGCCGGGCGCTGGACCATATCCTCACCTCCGAGGCGATCCAGCTCGACAAGGTCTGGGCGCTGCCGCAGGCGTTTTCGGATCATTTGCCCCTGGCGGCGGAGATTCGCCTGCCAACCCATATCGCCCCCCAACCCTTTCGACTGCGCCGATGAAGCGAACGCTTACCCTGATCCTGCCCTGGCTGTTGCTGATCGTGCTGGGCGTCGCGCCCGTCATGCTGCGCTATGGACTGGTCGAGTCGCCCGAAGTGGCGCGCGTATGCGAGACGGGCAAGACGCTTGCCTGCGACCTGCGGCATATCACGGTGGAGGGGTTCATCACCGGCAACGTCGGCGGCGTACGCATCGGCATCTACGGCTGGATCGCGCTCGCCGCCACCGCGCTGGCGCTCTGGCGCAACCGCGTATTCAGCGCATGGCTGGCCGCGGCGACTGGCCTGGTCGCCGTGGTGCTGTACTGCTTCGAGCCCGGCGCGCTGGCGCTATTGGTGGGCTGCCTGCGCCTCGTGCGCGCCCAGGCGGACGCTGCGTCGCCACGCGACCAAGGCGGCGGCGCCCAGCAGGAGATTCACGCCCAGCCATGACCACGAGGCAGGATTCAGGCCGACATCCTGCACCACCGTCACGGCTGCCAGCATCGGCATCAGGCAAGCCATGAAGCGCTCTTCCGCGGTGGGCACCCACGATCTGCCCGTATCCAGCAGCGCGGCGACGAAGTAGCCGAGCGCCGGCGGCCAGAACAGGCCCAGCGGGAAATCGCGGTAGCGACCGTCGAACACCAGCAGCAAGCCATACAGGGTAAGGCCGAACATCCACGCGAACCGCGCGCGGGTATCCGGTGCGCCGCGAGACGGTCCGCCACCCAGGCGAGCCGCCACCCAGCGCGCCAGCGCGATCGTGGTCAGCAGCGCCAGCACGCACAGCGTGCCGGAAACGGCCCACTCGACCACATCGCGGCAGGCAAACCACATCTGCCGGAACTGCCAGGCCAACGCGGCGCCGCAGGCAAACCCGGACAGCACCAGCACGAAGCGCGCCCGGCGCGAGCGCCACTCCCGGCGCCACACCGCCGCCAGCACGAACAGCGCGGCGCCAAGCACGCCCGCCCACCAGCCCAGCAGCCAGCGCGGCTCCTCGACCACCGGGCCCTGCATCGAAAACTTCGGATGCGCGTCGACGTCGAAGATGCCCCAGTAGCCGCCGACCGTGCCTTCCTGTTCGCGCTTCCACGGCTGGTCGAAGGCTTCGATCACGTTGTAGGGCATGTCCACGCTGCCGGCATAGCGCAGGAATTCGCGCATGTAGCGGGCTTCGTTCACCAGGCTCGCGGCGGCGCCGCGACGCTGCTTGCCCTGGCTGGGCCAGCCCGTCTCGCCGATCATCACCGCGCGGCCGGGAAACTCCGCCTTCATGTGCGCGTACACGTCGGCGACGTGCTGCACGGCATCCCGCGGCTCCACCGGAGCGTCCTCCCAATACGGCAGGATGTGGATGGTGATGAAGTCCACCACCTTGGCCATTTCCGGATAGCGCTGCCAGAACTCCCACACGTCGGCATAGGTGATCGACACGTGCGTGTCGCGCACGGCGTCGCGCACCTCGGTCACGTACTGCGCCATCGCCGCAGGCGTCTGCTCGCCACGCAGCAGCACTTCGTTGCCGACGACCACCCCGCGCAGTACGTCGGGGTGCGCCTTGATGGTGGCGATGCCGGCCTTGATCTCGTTCGCGTTCAACACCGGATCGCGCCCGATCCATATGCCCATGAGCACCTTCATGCCATAGCGCTGCGCGATGCCCGGCACCGCGTCGAGGCCGAAGCCCTGCGAGTAGGTGCGCACGCAATCGAAGCGCTCCGACAGCGCGCGCAAATCGGCGTCGATGCGCTCGGGGCTCACATAGGCATGGATGTTGAGCGGTGTCTCGCCCGGCTTGCGGAACGGCGCGTAGGACACGCAGGCGATGCGCGAGGAAGGCGTTTCCGGGAGCGTCACCGGTCGCCCGATGTGCCACCACCACAGCACGCCCCACAACGCCGCGGCGACAAGCGCCAGCCACGCCAGCGGCGCTACACGGGACGACGGCGGGGACGGTGGCGTCATGCGCTTCCTTGGGAGCCAGGTTCATGCGCCGGATGCGGCGCCTCGTGGGCCGCAGATTCTATCAGGCCCGCTCCGGCTACCATGGTCGCGTCGGTTTCACGTCACGCTCAGCGGCCATTGGCCATGCTGCCGGGTCCGATGCATTGCCAGCCCTTGCGATGCACGGCGTGGAACAGGCAAAAAAAGGAGCTTTCATGTCCCTCTCCGTGGCACCGCGCCGAATCGCCCGGCGCCTGCTCATCGTGATGGCCGGCCTGCTGCTGGCCGGCACCGCCGGCGCGGCCGAGCCCACCCAGGCACAGCGCACCGCCTTCAAGCAGGCCTATGCCGCGGCGCTGCAGGGAGGCGATGGCTGGCGCAGCCTGGCCGGCGGGCTGGAGAACTATGCGATCTATCCCTACCTGGAAGCCGCCGCGCTGACGCACGACATCCGGCAGATCGACCGCGCGCAGGTGGAGTCGTACCTCAAGCGCTATCCCGACCAGATTCCCGCGGGTGATCTTCGCCGCGACTTCCTCGCCGAACTCGCGCGCCGGCAGGACTGGGACAACTTCCTCGCGATGTACCAGCCGGGACAGGGCGACGCGCTGGCCTGCAACGCGTTGCAGGCGCAGCTGAGCAAGGGTGCGCAGCTTGATTTCGACCGCGACCTCGCCGCGTTGTGGGCCAAGCCCAAGTTGCCCGGTGCCTGTGATCCGGTGTTGAGCGCGGCCCACGACCAGGGCCTGCTCACGCCGCAGCGCCTGTGGGATCGCATCGATCGCGCCGCTGATGCCGTGCAGCCCGGTTCCATCAACGCCATGGCCGCATGGCTGCCCGCCGAAGACGCGGACGCCGCCAAGCGGCTGGCGTCCGCGCTGAGCGATCCGGGCACCGCGGCGGTCGCCGCCAACCAGTGGCCGGATACGCCGCGCAACCGCCAGGCCGCCGCCATTGCGGTGGAACGGCTGGCGCGTCGCCAGTCGGTCATCGCCGATACGGCGTGGCAGAAACTGCAGGATCGCTTCGCCTTCACCCCGCAGCAGCGCGATCGCGTGGTGTACGCGCTGGCGCTGTTCCATGCCACCGACTATGACGAAGGTGCGTTGTCGCGCCTGGCGGCCCTGCCCGCCGCACTGCAGACGGACGTGAGCCGCGAGTGGCGCGTGCGCGCCGCGCTCGCCCAGCGCGACTGGCGGGCCGTGCTCGCGGCCATCGACGCCATGCCGGCGACGCAGCAGCAGGACGGCGAATGGCGCTGGTTCCGCGCCCGCGCGCTTACCGAACTGGGTCGTGGCGCCGAGGCGCAGCGCGTGCTGACGCCGTTGGCGCAGGAGCCCACCTTCTACGGCTTCCTTGCGGCCGATCGCCTGGAGCAGCCCTACGGCATCTGCCCGATCCAGCTCACCAGCGATGCGAAGCGCGAACAGGCCTTGCTGGCCAATCGCGGCCTGCAGCGCGCGTTCGAGTTGTTCGCGGTCGACGTGCCCCGCCAGGCGCGTCGCGAATGGAGCCAGGCGCTCGATGGCGCCGACGCCGATACGCTGAGGCTCGCAGTCGCCCTCGCCTATCGGCGCGGCTGGTATGACCGTGCGGTATTCACCTTCAACAATGGAGAAGCCTTGCGTTATTACGAGCAGCGTTTCCCGCTCGCCAGCCAGGACGGCCTGGTGCCGCAGGCGCAGGAAGCGGGCATCGATCCGTCGTGGGCCTACGCGATCCTGCGCGCAGAAAGCGCGTGGATGAGCGATGCGCGCTCCGGCGCGGATGCACGCGGCCTGATGCAGCTGCTGCCCTCCACCGCCGCCCTGGTCGCCAAGCGCAACGACATCCGTTGGGGTGGCGGCGAAACCCTGTTCGATCCGGTGACCAACATCATCCTGGGCACGCGCTATCTCGCGCAGATGGCGCAGCGCTTCAGTGGTTCGATCTGGCTTGCCAGCGCGGCGTACAACGCCGGCCCCGGCAAGGTCGACCAGTGGCTGGAAGCACGCGGCGCGCTGCCGCCAGACCTGTTTGTCGCGACCATTCCCTACAAGGAGACGCGCGAGTACGTGGCACGCGTGATGTCCTTTGCGGTGATCTATGACTGGCGCCAGCACGGCAATGCGGTAACGCTGTCGCAGCGGATGACACCGATCGGCCAAGGCTTCAACCTTGCGGAGGTCTCCGCGGAACGCAAGCGGGTGGGCTGCCCGATCGCGGCGCCGGCAGTGCCGGCGGAAGCGGCCACCGCGGCGCCCGCGAGCAACATGGCGCCACCGGCGCCTGCATCCAGCGGCACACACTGAGAGAGGCTGGCACGTGGCAGGTAGAATCCAACAACTGGTCGTGCTTGGCGGCACCGGCTTCGTCGGCTCGCATCTCATCCCGCGGCTGGTCGCCGATGGCCACCGCATCGTGCTGCTTTCGCGCAACCGCGAACGCAAGCGCGAGCTGGGCGTGCTGCCGTCGGTGCGCATCCGCAGCGCCGACATCTACGACGCCAACGCCTTGCGCCGGCAATTCGAGGGCGCCGACGCGGTGATCAACCTGGTCGGCATCCTCAATGCCTCCGGCAAGCAGACCTTCCAGCATGCCCATGTGGATCTGACCCAACGCGTGATCGGCGCGTGCCAGGCGGCGGGCGTGCCGCGGCTGCACCAGATGAGCGCGCTCAAGGCCGGCCAGGGCCTGTCGCAATACCTCAAGACCAAGGGCGAAGCCGAAGCGCACGTGCGCCATTCGTCGCTGGACTGGACCATCTACCAACCCAGCGTGATGTTCGGCCGGGGCGGCGGGCTGGTCGATCGCTTCGCCTCGCTGCTGAGGCAGATGCCCGTGCTGCCACTGGCGCGCGCATCCGCGCGCCTGGCGCCGACCTGGGCAGGCGACGTGGCCGAGGCGATCGCGCGCTGCGTGGGCGACGACAAGCTCGGCATGGATCGCAGTTTCGAACTGTACGGGCCGCAGGTGCTTACGCTCGGCGACATCGTGCGGCAGATCCGCGATGTGGCGGGGCTGGGCACGCCCATCCTGCCGCTGCCCGACAGCCTGGGACGCTTGCAGGCCCAGTTCGCCGAGCTGCTGCCCGGCAAGCCGTTCTCGCTCGACAACTTCCGCACGCTGCGTACCAACTCGGTGGGCAAGCAGGATGGCTACGCCGCACTCGGCATCGTGCCGCAGCCGCTGTCGGCATGGCTGCCACTGCTGCTGCAGGAGCCCGCACGCCAGCGGCGCCTGTCCAGCGCACGCGGCAGCATGCGCTGAAGCCTCGCCGTTATGGGCGCATGGGTGCCCCGTGGCAGAATCGACCCATGCGCATCTATCTCGTCGGCGGCGCGGTCCGCGACAAACGCCTCGGCAGGCCGGTCATCGACCACGACCACGTGGTGGTGGGCGCGCGCCCCGAAGAGCTGCAGGCGCAAGGCTATCGCCCGGTGGGCAAGGATTTCCCGGTGTTCCTGCACCCGCAGACGAGCGAGGAGTACGCGCTCGCCCGCACCGAGCGCAAGACCGGCCCCGGCTACCACGGCTTCGCGTTCCACGCCGATCCGTCGGTGACGCTGGAAGAGGACCTCGCGCGCCGCGACTTGACCATCAATGCGATGGCCGAAGCCGAGGATGGCACGCTGGTCGATCCGTTCGACGGCCTGCAGGATCTCGAGCAGCGGCTGTTGCGGCACGTGTCGCCCGCGTTCGTGGAAGACCCCGTGCGCCTGCTGCGCGTGGCACGCTTCGCGGCGCGCTTCGCGCCCCTGGGCTTTACCGTGGCGCCGGAAACGATGGCGCTGATGCAGCAGATGGTGCGCGACGGCGAGGTGGACCACCTCGTGCCCGAGCGCGTGTGGCAGGAAACCCGCAAGGCGTTGGGCGAAGCGCAGCCTTCCGCGTTCCTGCGCGTGCTGCGCGAATCGCGTGCGCTCGCCGTGCTGTTTCCGGAAGTGGATGCACTCTACGGCGTGCCGCAGCGCGCGGAGTTCCACCCAGAAGTGGACACCGGCGTGCACGTGGAAATGGTGCTCGACATGGCGGCACGCATCGCGCCGGGCAACGACGTGGTGGGTTTCTGTGCGCTCACGCATGACCTCGGCAAGGCGTTGACGCCTGCCGATGTGCTGCCCCGGCACATCGGACACGAGCATGCGGGCGTCGCACCACTGCAGCGACTGGCCGCACGACTGAAGGTGCCAACGGAACATGCCACGCTGGCCGAACACGTATGCCGCGAGCATCTCAACGTCCACCGCGCCTTCGAACTGAGGGCAGCCACGGTGCTGCGCCTGCTCACTTCGTTGGACGCCTTGCGCCGACCCGAGCGCCTGGGCCTGTTCCTTGCGGCCTGCGAAGCCGACCAGCGGGGCCGCCTCGGCCACCAGGACGACGCCTATCCCCAGGCCGGCTATCTGCAGCAGGCGCGCGACGTGGCGGCGGCGATTCGCTCCGAGCCTTTCGTCGCCAAGGGACTCACCGGGCCGGCCATTGGTGATGCCATGACCGCCGCGCGGACCACCGCCATCGAATCGCTGCGCCAGTCGGCTCGCTGAACAGGCCAGGGGCGGAAAGCCGGCAGGAAGGCCGTTGAGGCTAAAATCACCCGCTTGGCGCCCTGACGGCCCTCCCCCGGAGGCCGTCGCCGTGTATAAAGACGGGTCGCCTCTCGTCGCCCTGGTGAACCGGGCGCCTGTCGTTCCAACCCCCGGAGTCATCCGTGTCCACTGCGTACCATCCGACCTCGCCGCTGCGCCAGCGGTTTCGTCCCCTGTGGTGGCTGGCCATCAGCTACGTGCTGATCGGCGCCCTCACGCGCATCGTGCTGCTGTTCATGGCGGGCAGCGGCGTGCCGCACAATCCGCTGTATTGGGCCTATGCGTTCGGCGTGGGGCTGGCCTACGACCTGGTCGCCTTCATCTACATCGCCTGGCCGCTGATGCTGTACCTGTGGCTGGTGCCGCAACGCATCTATGTGTCGCGCGTGGGCCAATGGCTGCTCTATGGCGGCGGCGCGGTGACCTTGTTCGGCCTGCTGTTCGTCGGCGCTTCCGAGCTGGTGTTCTGGGGAGAGTTCGGCACGCGCTTCAACTTCATCGCGGTGGACTACCTCGTCTATACGACCGAGGTGATCGGCAACATCCGCGAGTCGTATCCGCTGGGCACCTGGATCAGCCTGCTGGCGCTGGCGACCCTGGTGGTCGTGTGGCTCAGCCGCCGCGGCCTGAAGGCCGAGGACAGCGGCACGCGCTTCCTCCAGCGCAGCAAGGTGGCGCTGGTATGGCTGCTGGTCACGGTGGTGACCGCGGTGGCCATCAAGGGCACCTTCAAGGACCGCACCGACAACGCCTACGTGAACGAGCTCTCCGGCAACGGCGTGTACGAATTCTTCGCCGCCTTCCGCAGCAGCCACCTGGACTATTCGCGCTTCTACCGCACGCTGCCCGAGGACGATGCGTTCCGCCGCGTGCGCGACCTCGTCAAGACGCCCGAGGCCACCTACGTCGGCGACGATCCGCGCGACCTCACCCGTGATATCCGCCATGAAGGCCCCGAGAAGCACCTCAACGTCGTGCTGATCAGCGTGGAAAGCTTCTCGGCCGACTTCCTCGCGGAGTTCGGCGACAAGCGCGGCATCACGCCGAACCTGGATGCGCTGATCGGCAAGAGCATGTTCTTCGACAACCTCTACGCCAACGGCACGCGCACCGTGCGCGGCCTGGAGGCCCTGTCGCTCTCGGTGCCGCCCACGCCCGGCGATTCGATCGTGAAGGCGCACAACAACGAGAACCTGTTCTCCGCCGCCAACGTCTTCAACGATCGCGGCTATCAGTCCGACTTCGTCTATGGTGGCTACGGCTACTTCGACAACATGAACTACTTCTTCTCGCACAACGGCTATCGCGCGGTGGACCGCAACGATATCGCCAAGGGCGAGACCATCCACCACGAGAACGTGTGGGGCGTGGCCGACGAGGACCTCTACACGCTGTCGCTGAAGCAGATGGACGAGGCCTACGCGCAGAAGAAGCCGTTCTTCCTGCACATCATGACCACCTCCAACCACCGTCCCTTCACCGTGCCCGCGAACCGCGTGACGCAGAAGGACGGCACGCGCGAAGCCGCCGTGGCGTACACCGACTGGTCCATCGCCGACTTCCTCAAGCGTGCGCAGGGCAAGCCGTACTTCGACGACACGATCTTCGTGATCACCGCCGACCACTGCGCCTCCAGCGCCGGCCGCACCAGCGTGCCGATCAACCGCTACCACATCCCGCTGTGGATCTACGCGCCCAAGCACATCCAGCCGCAGCGCGTGACGCGGCAGATGGCGCAGGTCGACATCATCCCCACCGTGATGGGCCTGTTGAACTTCAGCTACCGCAGCCGCTTCTTCGGCGCGGACATCTTCCAGCTGGAACCGGGCCGCGAACGCGCCTTCCCGGCCACCTACGAAAAACTCGGCTACCTGCACAAGGACGTACTGACCATCCTCGAACCGCAGCGCAAGCTGGAACAGGTGCGCCCTGACTTCGACAACGGCGACGCCGTGCCGAACAAGCCGGTCGACGAGCATCAGGTGGACGACGCCACCGCGTACTACCAGGTGGCGGCTTTCATGTTCAAGCACGGGCTGATGGTGAAGCGCGACACGGACAGCGCCCCGGTCGCCCCTGCTGTCTCTCCTTGACATGGCATCGGCGGCGAGGCCAACGAGCCTCCCCGCCGATGAAGGCGAGCTATGGCGCGTCGGGGACCAGCTCGCCCCGCCTGTCGATGATGAAGTCGGCGGGCTCACCCGCTTCGACGAGCCGAGCCCTGCCCCCGATGGCCACGCCCCGATAGCTGGGCACATCGTGGGTCAGGCGCAAATACGTCCACCGATCGTCCTCGGACTGCGGACGCAACCGAACGACGTGCGACGCGGAAGCAACCGCCCTGGCCAAGGCAGGCGAAAAATGGGCCTGCCTCACACCGGCATCGTGCATGCCCAACGTGATGTTGGCGCCATGCCATAGGCAGAGCATGGCAATCACCCCGACGATGATTTGCGCCGGTCGAGCCATGTCGCTCCATGCAAGCGCGACCACGCCCGCGGTCACAGCGGCGAAGGCATAACCATACTGGTTCGCGGCCCCCGCCAGCAGCAGCACCGGACCCAACGCCACGACGCCTCCCAGCAGAAACGCCGCCAACCATCGCCCGCCCGCACGCCATAGCGACCATGCCAGCAACAACCACGCTATTGCCGCCGCGATGGCCATGCGCCGGCCCACTGCCTTCTCCAGGAAGTCATTGGCCCCGAACCGGCTCGTGAGCACGGGAAACAACTGGTATTCCAGCCATCGCGTGGGTATCGACAGGAAACTCCATTGATAGATGGCACCGGTGGTTTCCGTCGCAAACAGGATCGCCTTGACACGAAATGCCAGATAGATGGCCACAGGAACGATCGACGCCAGGCAGGCCAACGCCCAGTGACGCTTGCGACCGGAAAACCACCAGGCGAGCGCGAGCAGTCCTGGCATCACGATGGCCGACTCCTTGGCCAGCAGCGCCATCGACGTCAGCAGGAAAGTGGCGGCGAGGATGATCGCCGGTTTCGTGTCCTCACGAACCCCGAGGGCCACAGCGAGTGCGCAACTCAGCCAGGCCAGGTCGGCAATGGTCCCGACCCAGCCATGGGTGTATGCCGCATAGGGACCGAGCGCGAACACCAGCGCTCCCAGCAACGACACGAGGGGCTTGGCACCGTATCGATGCAGCAGGGCGGTCACCATGCCCGCATTTATCGCACCCCACGTCACCATGACGGCATGAAAAGCATACGGATGCTCAAACAGCCGACGCGACAGCACCATCCATAGCGAGAACGTGAGGGGGCGGTACTGGAAGGCCTGGAAATCGCCCCAAAGGCCGTTGCCGAAAAAACCGCCTTTCGCCTGCGTGGCGAAAAAGGCCCACTGCAGTTCATCGTGACTGTAGTAACCCGGATTGAAGATCAGCAGCGCTTGCGCCAGTAACACGCAAGCAACTGCCACAACAAAGAGCCTCAAGTCGATACGGCCGTGAGTTTCCATGGCGTAGAAAGATCCTTCTTGCGTGAACGGCGGATCGTGCTGCAATGCGACCGGCGTGCCGACATGTCATCGCGACCTGTCAGAGCCGATCCCCCTGGTCCGCCTCCAGCAGCTCTGCTGGCAGCGGCAGTACGTCCATGTTGCGCGCGAACAGCATGGCCTGGAAGCGCTCGCCCATCTGGTCGGGGAGGGTCAGCTTCTTCACTTCCTGGGCGAGTCGGTAGCGGGTGGCTTCGTCGGGCGCCTGCTCGTAGGCGCTCTCGAACGCCTCCTGCAGACCGCTGCCGATCAGGAACTGTGCTTGCGACAGGTAGCCTGCCACGCCAAAGCCCGCGCCATTGCCGGCTTCCGCCAGGGCGGTGAAATCCACCGAGGCGGTGAGGTCGTTCAAGCCGGGCAGATACAGCGGGTCGCTGTGCGCGCGGTGGCGGTAGTGGGCCATCAGCGTGCCGTCGGCGCGCTCCGGCAGATAGAACTCGCGACGCACGTAGCCGTAGTCCATGAAGAGCATCAGGCCGGCAGACAGCGAGCCGGCGATGGCCTGGATCCAGTACGGCAGCTGCGGAAGGATCTCCGAGCGATAGCCGTCGGGAAAGCTCGTTTCGAGATCCCGCTCCACATGGCGCACGGCGCCCGACACCAGCATGTCGGCGGGACGGTCCACGCGCATCAGGCGGCCTTCGCCATCCAGCGCCACGTATTCCTCGTAGACCTCGCCGGCACGCATCGCGAAACGCGTGGTCGGCAGTGCGTCGATCACTTCGTTGGCAAACAGCACGCCACGCCAGTCCTGCTCGGGCGGACGATCCAGCCAGGACACGCGTGCGAAGATCTCCGCCGGCAACGCACCGGACAGGCGCTCACGCTGGCGATCGCGCAGGTCGGCGCTGGGTTCGAGAATGAAATAGCGACGAGGCAGCGTGCCGGCGGCGGCGAATGCCTTCAACGCAGCCTCGGCGAAACTGCCGCTGCCACCGCCCAATTCGAGGAAATCGGCGTCGTCGCCCAGCAGCCCGATTACCGGATACGTGGCGTTGACCACGCACTGCGCGAACAGGCTGCCCAGTTCCGGCGCGGTGACGAAGTCACCGGCCTCGCCGAACTTGGTCTTCCCGGCGCTGTAGTAGCCCAACCCCGGCGCGTACAGGCAACGCTCCATGTATTGCGAGAACGGCATCGCCCCGTGTGCGGCAATCTCCTCGCGCAGGTGCGTCAGCAGTTGGTCGGAATGGGCGCGCTCGTCGGCGCTCGGATCGGGGAGTCGGGAGGACATGCGCGTGGATCGCTGATGGAAAACGCGCAAAGGATAACCCATGCCCCGCCACGGCCCCGTGAGTACCGTGGCGGGGCATCGGCCCAGCTGACTTAGAAGCTGAAGTCCTTCTGCAGGGAGAGGTACAGGCCACGACGCGGACCGAACTGCGGCGCGCCCACGCCCACGCCGGTGCCGTCGCGCAGTTCGTAGGTGCGATCGAACGCATTGATCAGCGCCAGCTGGGTCTTCACCTTGCCGAAGCTGCCCATGTTGAAGTCGTGCGCCACGTTGAGGTTGAGCTGGAAGTAGTACGGCAGCGAGGCGCCATTGGGCACGCCCGGTGCTTCCTTGCGCAGGCCGCTGCCGAAGATGTAATCGGCGCCCACGCGCGTCGCCCCGGTGAAGGAGTAGGTGATGCCACCGGACGAGGAAAGCTTCTGGTCGTGGTCCAGGTGGATCCAGTTGTCGTCGATGTAGGCCAGCTCATCCGGCGCAAAGTTGTACTGGCCGGTCATCACGCGCTTGCCCATCGCCCGGCTGTAGGCCGCGTTGAAGTACGCGGAAACGGGGCCGTTGTCGTAGTTGACGGTGAACTCCGCACCGCGGATGCGCCCCTGGGCGTAGTTGAAGTTGGAATAGATCAGCGCCGCGCCGAACTGGCCTTCGTCCTGCAGGCGACGCACCTTGCGGTAGTACGCATCCAGGCCGACGGTGAGGCTGGAGCCGAACTGCTGCTGGATACCCACGTCGTAGTAGTCGGAGCGTTCCGACAGCGGCAGGTTGTTGCCGCCACTCGGCAGCTCGTTGGTGGTGCCGTTGAAACGCGCGATGTTGCTGTCGTCGATCACTTCGGTCGCCGGTGGCGTGAAGTAGCGCGAATAGCCGGCGTGAATCGTGGTGCTGTCGGTAGCCTGGTACACCACGCCCAGTCGCGGGCTCAGCTGGCTTTCGGTGCGGAACAGTTCGTAGCGATCGCCACGCACGCCGTAGTTCACCGTCCACTTGTCGCCGATGCTCCATTCGTCCTGCAGGTATGCCGACCAGGTGCGGGCCAACAGGTTGGTGGCGTCATAGATGCCGATCGGCGTGGTGCTGGCCTGCGAACCGTCCGGGTTGGCCGGAAACACCAGCGAGTTGTTGCTGATGTTGCCGCGCTCGAATTCACCATAGACGCCGTAACGCAACGTATGGCTATCGCCCAGCGGCGTGGCGAAATCCGCCTGCAGCGTGCTCGCCCGGTTGGCGCGGTTGATGGTGGAAGCGACGCCGTTGAACATCAGGTCGCCGATGTCGTCGGGCAGGAAATTCACCGTGCTGTAGCGCTGGCCAAGCGACACCTGGTAATCGGTCCTGCCCCACTTGCCCTGCAACGAAAGCACGCCGAAGCGCGTCTGCTCCTTCTGCCGTTCGTTGAGGTCGGCGGAATTGAAATCGGCCTGGCCGAGGTAGCCGAACTGCGGTTCCTGGTTCGGGTTGTTGGGAATCTCGAAGCGATTGTTGGTCGCGCCGAACATGAAGCTCACGCGCGTGTTGTCGTCGACCAGGTAGGAGATGTCGCCGAACCCCTTCGCCTGGTTGGTGTGGTCATGGATCGGCGTGCGGCTGGACGTCGGGTTTTCGATGCCAACATCGTTCTCAAGGTAATTGGCGGTGACGAACCAGCTCCAGCGATCGCTGCTGCCCCACAGCGATGCATTCGGGTTGAGCGTACCGAACGAACCGCCGGTGATGCCGACGCTGCCGCCATTGCCCAGGTCGTGGCCGCTCTTGGTGTCGATGTCCACGACCGCGGCGGTGCGCAGGCCGTACTGCGCGGGCAAGGCGCCGTCGAGCAGTTTCACGCTCTGGATGGTGCGCGCATCCAGCGTCTGCCCGAAGCCGGAGATCGACTCGGGAATGATCACGCCATTGATGCGGTACTGCAGGTTCGCGTGGTCGCCGCGCACGTGCACGCCGCCGTAGGAATCCTGCACTACGCCCGGCGCCTGCAGGATCACCTGGTTGAGTGGCGTGGAGTCGCCGAGCGGCAGTTGCTGGATGGCCTTCTGGTCGATCACGTACTGGCTGCTGCCGGTATCGGGCGAGAGTGAATTGCGCGACTGGTCGAGCGCCGCGCTGACATCCACGGCGCCGAGTTGTTTCACTTTCCTGTTGCCGCTGTCGCTGCTGGTGCCAGGGGCGAGGTTGCTGGTATCGGTGTTCGACTGGGTCTGGGCGAGCGCGAGCGGAGCGGCCCCCAGCGCAACGGCGAGGCTCAAGGCAAGCAAGGAAGGTTTCATCAGGGGTCCAGGGAGGGGGCGGCGATGTTCTTGGTTTCGATACGTTATAACATATCTATTCCGACGCCATGGGCGCCTGCCCCAAAAGTCATGCCTGGCGCCATGACCTCCCGCGCCAAGGCGCGGTTCACCCGGCTCAGCCGGATTTCATGGCCTGCCCCTAGACTCATTTCCGTTCGCCGCTTCGAGTCGTGGCCCATGACCAGATCCTCTTCCCAGCTTCCCGCCGTCATCACCGACCACAGCCGGGTCACCCAGGCCATCCTCGACTTCGTCAGCCAGATCCCCGACAGCGCCGTCGAAGGCAGCAGGCAGCCCGAGCAGGAAGCACGACGCCTGGCGGCCCGCGCCTCCCAGCGGGCGGCACTGACCGCCGGCTCGCTCGCCTTGCCGCCCGGCCCGCTGGGGTGGCTGACCGTACTGCCTGAACTCATCGCCATCTGGAAGATCCAGGCGCAGATGGTCAGCGACATCGCGGCGGCCTACGGCAAGCATGCGGATCTGGGACGCGAGCAGATGCTGTGGTGCCTGTTCCGCCATACCGCGGCGCAGGCCTTCCGGGACCTGGTGGTGCGCGTGGGCGATCGCCTGCTGTTCCGCCGGGTGACCTACAGCGTGGCCGAACGCATCGCCAAGACCGTGGGCGTCAAAGTCACCCAGCGCGCGGTGGGCAAGGGCCTTTCGCGCTGGCTACCCGTGGTCGGTGCGATGGGCGTCGGCGCCTATGCGTACTACGACACGGGGCAGGTGGCGCGTACCGCGATCGCGATGTTCAACGCCTCCATCGAGACGGAAGAAGCGAGCGAAATCACACCGGCGGGGTGACGTTGCCTGGGGTTTGCGGCAAGCTCGCGATCCAGCCGCGTTACGCAGGAGCCCACGCATGAGTCCACGCCACGAGCGTCCCGTCGTTCTCGTCACCGGCGCAGGCAAGCGGGTCGGCGCGGTCATCGCACGCACCCTGCACGCGGCCGGCTATGACCTGGCCCTGCACTACCGCCACTCCGCCGCCGAAGCCGAATTGCTGGCGACATCGCTGGAGCGCCAACGCAACGACAGTACCCATGTCGTCCAAGGCGAGCTGGCCCGGATCGATACGTTGCCGGACATGGTGCAGCGCGTGCTGGGGCGCTTCGGCCGGCTGGACGCGCTGGTCAACAACGCCTCGGCGTTCTTCCCCACGCCGGTCGGCAGTGCGACGGCCACGCAATGGAACGAGCTGTTCGCGTCGAACGCCCAGGCGCCGTTCTTCCTCGCCCAGGCCGCAACGCCCGCGCTGCGCGAGGCACGCGGCGCCATCGTCAACCTGGTGGACATCTACGCCGAGCGTCCGCTCGCCAACCATTCGCTGTACTGCATGGCGAAGGCGGCCCTGGCGGCGATGACGCGATCGCTCGCACTCGATCTCGGCCCCGATGTCCGCGTGAACGGCGTCGCGCCGGGCGCCGTGATGTGGCCGAGCGACGGCAAGCCTTATGACGACCAGCAGGCCATGCTGGCCCGCACACCGCTGCAGCGCGCTGGCACGCCGGAAGACGTCGCCGGCGCCGTGCTGTGGCTGCTGCGCGACGCGCCGTTCGTGACGGGGCAGATCATTCGCGTGGATGGGGGGCGGACGCTGTCCGTCTAGGGCAAGGCCAGCCCTTTGCCTACTGCAGGTTTGCTCACGGTGGGAGCCCTCCCAGTGGGCGACCGCAGCACCTCAGGCGGCTGCTTCGCCGGGTTGTCGCGCACGGGGGTGCGCTCCCACGGGAAAAGACGATGGCGCCGATGCGAAGACCATCATGGCGATGGATGCATCGCTTCGCGGCAATCGCGCGATGGGTGCGCTCCTACAAAGGGAGTTCTGTGAGGAGCGCACCGCGATGACGCGACTTACTTCTTCGGCTTGAACGCCTGTTCCAGCATGGCCTGGTCGAAGCCGTAGCCGACCTGGCCCTCTTCCGCGTAGCGATAGAGCGCTGCCGCGTAGATGCCCTGCAGCGATGCCTGGACAAGGCCCAGCAAGGTGATGCCGACCGCCACGATGACCACCGCCACGATGATCGCCGCGACCGACTGCGAGACGATCGCCGCCACGATGATGCCGGCCGATACCAGGATGGCCAGGAACATCAGCAGGCCGAACACCACGCCGAGGCCGGCATTGCCGATGATGTTCTCGCCCCAGGTACGCTTGAGCAGATCCACGCTGTGCCTGATCGCGTCGGTCGGACCCACGTCCTGGCTGGCCAGTACCGGCACTACCAGGAAGGTGGCCACCGTCCAGGCCAGGCCGAGGAAACCGGCCACCAGGCGACCGATCAGGCCCAGGCGCTCCTGCAGCGCGCGCAGCACCAGGCCCACGGTGGCCGCGATCAGCGCGTAGCCGAAGATGTTCACGATGCGCCCGCGCGCGATCGCAAAGCCGGCGGCGAAACTGGTCGGCTCGCCGCGCAGGCGCATCAGCGCCGCGCCGGCCAGCGCGGTGTTGAAGAAAATGATCACGAAGTACTGCACCAGATAGAACAGGAACAGCACGACGTAGCCGCCCGTGGACAACGCGCGTCCGTGGACCTCGCCCGCAGCTTCCGCGCCCGCAAAGGCCAGGATCATGGGAATGAGGAAACTGGCAGCCACCAGCAGGCAGCAAAGGCCTGACGCCAGCGGAAACATCAACAGCGACTTGTCCGAACGCAGCACCGCCGCGCTGGCCTTCATCAGCTCCCAGCTACGGGAGAACTTGCCTGCCATAACGACCTCCTTGTGATGGATGCGCGATTTCTAGCACCCGGAAGTCACCGGCAACAGTGCCCCACCGCTTTGCCGCTGTTGCCGGAACACGCTCCGCGCGCGATGAACACCCGGGCACACGTCGCGAATGGACGCGCTACAACGCCTCGATCACCAGCGGCTCGCTTTCCGCCGGAAACGCCGCCCACAGCTCCGCCATGGTCTTCCCGCTCACCGGGTGGCGAAATGCCGGCGCGATATCGGCGATCGGCTTGAGCACGAACGCATGGCGAAGCTCCTTGCGCGGGATGTCGAGGTGACCCTCGCCCTGCCGCACCATGTCGTCGTAAAGCACGATGTCCAGATCCAGCGTGCGATCGGAAAACCGCGGCACGTCGCGGCGGCGACCATGGCGATCTTCCAGGGCGTGCAGCCAGTCATTCAGCGCCTCGGGCGAAAGTTCGGTGTCGAACCCCACGGCAAGGTTGACGAAGTCGGCGCCATCGAAACCCACCGACTTGCTGCGATAGGCAGGCGACACCGCCAGCGCGCCGAAACGCTCGCGCAATTCGACCAGGGCGGCATTGAGGTAACGCGAGGGTTCGAGATTGGAGCCGAGGCTCAGGTAGACGCGGGCCATCGTTATTGCGGTCGAACGCCGCGCTCGATGCGCACGCCCACGGCTTTCGCGCCACGCACGGCGCCCGGCTTGGAAAGCTTCAGCCGCACCCACGCCACGCCGAATTCCTCGCGGATGATCGAGACGCAACGCTCCGCTAGCGTCTCCACCAGCCCGAAACTCGATGCGCCCACGTAATCGATGAGGCGCTTGGACACGTCCTTGTAGTTGAGCGTGTGCGCGATGTCGTCGCTGGCGGCGGGCACGGTGTTGTCGAACGCCATCTCGATGTCGAACGACAGGGTCTGGCGCACGCGCCGCTCCCAGTCGTAGATGCCGATCACGGCATCGATGCGCAGGTCTTCGATGAAAACGATATCCATGGGCGATAGGTTAGCGTTCTCCCTGTAGGAGCGCACCCGGTGCGCGAAAGCCCACGGAGTGGCAACGCCGTGACTCCGCGGTCGCGCACTGGGTGCGCGCCTACCGTGGAATGCAGGTCACATCGCCGGCGGCAGGCTTTCCAGGTCCCAGCGCGGGAACACCTGCACCGATTCGTCCTGGTGCTGCCCATGCGCGAGGCGGATGGCACCGGCCAACGCGATCATCGCGCCGTTGTCGGTGCAGAAGGCCAGGCGCGGGAAATACGCCTTGAACCCGTCCTTTTCGCCGGCAGCGGCCAGCTCGGCGCGCAGGCGTTTGTTGGCGCCCACGCCGCCGGCGATCACCAGGCGCTTGGCGCCGGCCGCCTGCAACGCCCGGCGGCACTTGATGATCATGGTGTCGACGATCGCCTCCTCGAACGCGCGGGCGATGTCGGCGCGGGTCTGCTCGCCCTGGTCCGACTGCTGCCAGGCCAGCAGCACCTGAGTCTTGAGCCCCGAGAAGCTGAAATCCAGGCCGGGACGATCGGTCATGGGCCGCGAGAAGCGGAATACGCCGGGACGGCCCTGTTCGGCCAGCCTGGCCAGCGCGGGACCACCGGGGTACGGCAGGCCCATCAGCTTGGCCGTCTTGTCGAAGGCCTCGCCGGCCGCATCATCCAGCGTGTCGCCCAGGATGCGGTACTCGCCGATGCCTTTCACTTCCACCAGCATCGAATGGCCGCCGGAAACCAGCAGGGCCACGAACGGCGGCTCCGGCGGGTCCTCCTCCAGCAGGGGCGCCAGCAGGTGGCCCTCCATGTGGTGCACGCCGATGGCCGGCACGCCCAGCGCCCAGGCCATGGCCCGGGCCGCCGAGGCCCCCACCAGCAGGGCACCGACGAGGCCGGGGCCAGCCGTGTAGGCGACCCCGCCGAGGTCAGCCGGGGTCAGGCCCGCCTGGGCCAGCGCCTCGCGCACCAGCGGCAGCAGCTTGCGCACGTGATCGCGGCTGGCCAGCTCGGGCACGACCCCGCCGTACTCGGCGTGGAGCTTGATCTGGCTGTAGAGGGCGTGTGAAAGCAGGCCCTCGCCAGGCGCCTCGGGATGCCAGCGCAGCAGCGCCACGCCGGTCTCGTCACAGGAGGTTTCGATGCCCAGCACCGGCTTGGTCAACTGGGTCTTTGAAAATGCTGTCGTTTCCACGTTATACTTCGCGGCTCACCGTATTCCTACGGCCCGTCAAGGCGGGTCAGTCTAACATTTGGAGTCTCCATGCCCAGCGTAAAAGTCCGCGAGAACGAGCCGTTCGAGCTTGCCCTGCGTCGCTTCAAGCGCACCTGCGAAAAGGCCGGCATCCTGGCCGAAACCCGCAAGCGCGAGTTCTACGAGAAGCCGACCCAGGAACGTAAGCGCAAGCGTGCAGCCGCGGTGAAGCGTCACCTGCGTCGTCTCTCGCGCGACACCTCGCGTCGTACGCGCCTGTACTGAGCCCTCCCGTCCGTCCCGCGGACGATCCGAGGCTCCCGGCGCTTCCTGCGCCGACCAGGTAGCTTGGCAGCTGGCGCGTCCATTCGCTGCCGCTGTCCATGGAGCGTGCTCCAGCACCTACACTAGCCGGCGTTGCCCAGGGCAGCGCCGGCTTTGTGTGTTTCCGAGGATAAATCATGAGTCTCAAGCAGCAGCTCACCGAAGACATGAAGACCGCCATGCGTGGCGGCGACAAGGACCGTCTGGGCGTCATCCGCCTGATCCTGGCCGCGGTCAAGCAACGCGAAGTGGATGAGCGCATCGAGCTGGACGACGTCCAGACGCTGGCCGTGCTGGAGAAGATGGTCAAGCAGCGCAAGGACTCGATCAGCCAGTACGAAGCCGCCAGCCGCCAGGACCTGGCCGACGTCGAACGCGCCGAAATGCGCGTGATCGAGGCCTATCTGCCGGCCAAGCTCGGCGACGAGGAAATCGATGCGCTGATCACCGCCGCCATCGCCGAGACGGGCGCCAGCTCGCCACGCGATATGGGCAAGGTCGTGGCCGTGGTGAAGGAAAAGGCCGCCGGCCGCGCCGACATGGGCGTGGTGTCCGGCCGCATCAAGGCTCGCCTCGCCGGCTGAACACGCCAGCTTCACAAAGCTGTCGCGCCGCCAAGGCGCGGCTGTCTCCCAGGTGAGCGGGCCACCCGCTCTCCACGACACCCGAAGGCTTTTGCTGCAAGCCTTTCACGGTCGGCTCCCTACAACCGGTGGTGACCCGTCGACGATGGGTCTCGTCCAACGACAAGGGAGCGACTCATGCTCAAGTGGGCCATTATTTTCGCCATCGTCTCGCTGGTGACAGGCTGGCTGGGTTTCGGTGCGGTTTCTGGTGTTACCGGCACCATCGCCAAGATCCTGTTTGCGATCTTCATCATCCTGTTCCTGCTGGCCTTGCTGGCGCTGACAGGCATCTTCCACGCCGTGTAGCGGCGCTCAGTCGAGTACGCGCTCCATGCGCCGGTGATCGGCCACCCGACCGCTTTCGTTCGCCAGATGCGATTTGCGTTCGACGGTGACCCGAAAACCGGCGCGCTCGTACAGCGCTTCCGCGCGCGGGTTGCTGGTCGCGACATCCAGGGTGACGCGTCGTCGACCCGCATCCCGCGCCCGTCCGACCAAATGGTCGATCAGCGCGCGCCCCATGCCTCGTCCGCGCAGCTCCGGCAGCACCGCCAGGTGCGCCAGGTAGTGCATGTCGCCGTCCGGCGGACGGATCACCGACTCCACCCGCAGTCCCCGGGCAATCACGCCCGCCCCGTGCCGCAGCCCGAAGTGACCGATGATCTGCCGTGCCGCTGCCAGGGTGAAGGGCCACTTCGTCTCGCTGCCGTAGCCTGCGCCAACGGCCACCACGCGATCGCCGATCACCCCCACCCAGTGATTGCGCCAGCCGAACTCGCCGGCGCCGTCGACAAAGCAGTGCCGCAGAAAGCCCTGTGCATCGCCGCCTTCGCGGGTCATGAAGACGTAGTCGAACGCATCCGGGCCCGAGCTGTAGATCAGCGGCACCGCCGCCTCGGCGTCCCCCGGCGTCGCCGGACGAAACTGCACCTGCAAGCCGGCCCCGGCCATGCCCGCCGCATCCCCCATGTCGCACCCCGAGCGAAACCCACGTGCGTGCAGCATAGGCCAGCCTTCGGGAGCCGCGCAGAGGCGTTGCCGGCCGCGGTGGGGGTCGCATCGGCCAGGCATGCCCGGAAGCGCAACACCCTCTAAACTAGCGGTCTTATGCGCGGACGTATTCCCGACAGCTTCATCGATGAACTGCTTGCCCGCGTCGACATCGTCGATGTGATCGAGCGGCGCGTGCCGTTGAAAAAGGCGGGCCGCGAATGGACCGCCTGCTGCCCGTTCCACAACGAGCGCTCGCCGTCGTTCTACGTGAGCCCGGCCAAGCAGTTCTTCCATTGCTTCGGCTGCGGCGCGCACGGCAGCGCGGTGAAGTTCCTGATGGACTATGAACGCCTGGAATTTCCCGACGCGGTGGAAGAGCTGGCGCAATCCGTCGGCCTCACCGTGCCGCGCGAAGGCGGCGACGATCGCGCGCAGCGCGAGGACAAGACCGATCTCTACGCCCTGCTCGACTCCGCCGCGCGCTGGTACGAAAACGAGCTGCCCAAGAGCGCCGAGGCCAAGGCGTACTGCAAGAAACGCGGGCTGGATGCGCAGATCATCCAGCGCTTCCGCATCGGCTGGGCGCCGGCCGGTTTCGACGGCGTGATCAAGGCGCTTGGCGGCAGCGACAAGCGCATGCACCTGCTCAACGAAGCCGGCATGGTGGCGAGCAACGAGCGTGGCAATCGCTACGATCGCTTCCGCGAACGCCTGATGTTTCCCATTCTCGATCGCCGCGGCCGCGTCATCGCCTTCGGCGGAAGAATCATTCCCAGCGCGCCTCCCGCGCGCGAAGATCAAGAAGCCCGCACGCCCCAGAAAGAGCCGGGTCCCAAGTACCTCAACTCGCCGGAAACACCGCTGTTCCACAAGGGGCGCGAGCTGTTCGCACTGTGGCAGGTGAAGCAGGCGAACCCGAGCCTCGCGCGCATCGTGGTGGTCGAGGGCTACATGGATGTCATCGCCATGCACCAGGCCGGCCTGCCCATCGCGGTGGCCACGCTGGGCACGGCGACCACGCCAGAACACACCGAGGTGCTGTTCCGCGCCGCGCCAGACGTGGTGTTCTGCTTCGACGGTGATCGCGCCGGCCGCGCCGCCGCGTGGAAGGCGCTGGAGTCGGCGTTGCCGCGGCTGCGCGACGGGCGGCAGGCGTACTTCCTCTTCCTGCCCGACGGCGAAGATCCGGACACGCTGATCCGCAAGGAAGGCAAGGACGGTTTCGAGAAGCGCCTGAAGGAAGCGACGCCGTTGTCGGCCTACTTTTTCGGCGAGCTCGCGCACGACGTCGATACCGCGAGCCTCGATGGCCGCGCGCGACTGGCCGAGCGCGCCCGCCCGCTGATCGCACGCCTGCCGGACGGGGCGTTCCGCGACCTGATGGCGCAGGAGCTGGAAAAGCGCACGGGCGCCCGCGCCGTGCTCGAGGCCGACCTGTCGGCGCGACGCACCGTGCAGCGGCCCATCGTGGTGCAGCGCTCGCTGGTGCGCAGCGCGATTGCATTGCTGCTGGCGCAGCCCGGGGTGTCCGAGCAGGTAGAGCGACCGTATGGCTTTCTGCGCCTGGACAAGCCGGGCGTGGAATTGCTGGCCGAATTGATCGATCTCGCCCGCTCCCGTCCCGGCATCAACCCCGCCATGCTGGTGGAACATTTTGCCGAACGCCCGGAATACCCGGCCCTGCAGAAGCTGATGGCCGCGATGGTGGTGGGCGAACCGGAAACGCAGCGCGCGGAGTTCTTCGACGCGCTCGCGCGCATGGAAGAGCAAGCCATCATCCAGCGGCGCGACTGGCTCACCGCCAAGAGCCGCGAGGGCGCGCTGGACAGTGCCGAGAAGGCCGAACTGCGCGAATTGTTGGCGGCGCGCGTGGCGCCAGTGAAGGTGCAGTGAGCCTTGCGCCGCCGCCCGGGCTGGCGCGACAAAACAGCGTTCTAACCCTTCAAACGGCAAGATAAGCGCCCCACCCCTCTCTCCCGGGAGGGGCCGGGGCGTCCGTGCAGTGCCGCAAGCGTGCTGACGCCCTCCTATGGGATCATCAAACCTTCTTGTAGGCATGGGTGCTTGCCCGGGCATGGATGTAGATGGATCTGCTTGAACGACTGGTGACGCTGTTCGCCGAAAACGGCTACCTCGCGGTCTTCATCGCGTTGTTGCTGTGCGGCGCAGGCGCGCCTTTGCCCGAAGACATCACCCTCGTGGCCGGCGGCGTGATCACCGGCCTGGGCTATGGCAGCGTGCACGTGATGTTCGGCGTGGGCATGGCGGGCGTGCTGGTCGGCGACGCGGGCATGTTCCTGCTGGGGCATCACTACGGCGCGCGGATCCTGCAGTGGCGGCTGGTGGCGCGCGTGCTCACGCCCGAGCGCTACGCCAAGGTGCAGGAGAAGTTCGAGCGCTATGGCAACCGGCTGATGTTCATCGCGCGATTCCTGCCTGGCATGCGCACGGCGGTCTTCATCACGGCAGGTTCCACCCACCGCGTGTCCTTCCTGCGTTTCTTCCTGCTCGACGGCGCCGCCGCGCTGATCAGCGTGCCGATCTGGGTCTACCTCGGTTACTTCGGCGCGAACAACCACGAATGGCTGGCCATGTGGATTCGCCGTGGACAGAACGGCCTGTGGTTGTTCGGCGGCGTGGTCGTGCTGACGGTACTGCTGCTCTGGTGGCGACACCGGCGCAGGGTCGCGTGCGAGTCGGGGACGCACTGACGTCGCCCCCCGGCAGGGCGATGCATGAAGGCCGCGACGCCCATGCCTCGCCCGCGGATGCAGCGCTTTCGAATCAGCTGGTCGCGGGCTCGCGCACCAGGCGGTCTTGCAGCATGCCCGCGCGCTCCAGCGGCAGGTAGGCCAACGCGGCCAGGTGGGAATGGATGCGTTTGAGATCGCGCAGGATGCGCAGATAGACGTCCCCGCCTCCGCCGCCGTCCCGCCGCTCGCGCAGCGACTTGATGTGCCGCTCCGACGCCTCGTTCTCCAGTCGCCACAGCGCTTCCTTGCGTGCCACGAGCTGCTGGGCCGCGCGCAGGTCGCCGCGCAGGAATACGGTGAGGCCCAGGCGCAGGCTTTCCATCACCAGCGTATGCATGGCGGCCAGGTCCTGGATGTCGTCGGCGGAAAAGTCCTGGCCGCTCGCCAGCTTCTTGGCGGCGAACTCCATCAGGTTGTTCGCGGTGATGTCGCCGATGTGCTCGATGTTGATGACGAAGGCCAGGATCTCCTGGCTGCGCTCGCCGTCCTCTTCGTTCAACGGCTGGCCACCCAGGTCCGCGAGATACTCGCGGATAGCCATGCCCAGCTTGTCGAGCGAGGGATCCATGCGGCTGATGGCGGAGGCGCGCGAACGATCGTCCTTGCCGAACACTTCAACCAGGCCCTTGAGCATGCTTTCGACCATGTCGGCCATGCGCATGGATTCGCGCACCGCATTCGCCAGCGCGACGTTGGCCGATTCCAGCGCGCCTTCATCCAGGTACTGCGGCACGCCGGGGTCGTTGGGCGTGGGCGGCTCTGGCAGCAGGCGCACGAGCAGGCGTGCCAGGCTTTCCACCGGCACGATGAAGATCAGCGCCAGCGCCAGGTTGAACGCGGTATGGAAGTTCACCACGATGCGCGCCGGCGACGCGCCGAGCGGCGCGAGCCAGTGCGCGATCAACGGCAGCAACGGCAGGCACACCACGCAGCCAAACGCGCGCACCATCAGGTTGCCCATCGGCAGGCGACGCGCGAACGGCGTATGCGCTTCCATCAGCGCGGGAACGGTGCTGCCCAGGTTGGCGCCAAGCACGAGCGCGAGCGCACCCGGCGCATCGACCACACCGGCCGTCGCCAGCGACACGATCAGCAGCACCACGGCCACGCTGGAATGACACGCCCAGGTCAACAGCGCCGACACCAGCATCGCGAGTACCGGCTCGCTCGCCAGGCTCTGCAGGATGGCGCGCAGCACCACGGCGTTCTCCACCGGCGCCATCGCACCGACCAACAGATGCAGGGCGAGCAGCATCAGGCCCAGGCCAATGGAAACGCGACCGAGGTTTTCATAGCCCACGTCGTCGGTACGGCGATGGACGGTGAAACCGATCAGGATCAGCACCGGCGCCACGATCGAGATGTCGAACGACATCACCTGCACGATCAGCGTCGTACCCACGTTGGCGCCAAGCATCACCGCCAGCCCCGGCGCGAGGCCGAGAAAGCCGCTGGCCGCGAACGAGGTCGCCATCAGGCCGGTGGCGGTGCTGCTCTGGAGCAGCGCCGTGACGCACACGCCGAAGCCCAGCGCGGCGGGACGATGGCCGAGGTAACGGCCCATCCAGCGGCGAAGCGCGCTGCCGTAGCCGCGCAGCACGCCGCTGGTGACCATGTGCGTGCCCCACAGCAGCAGGGCGACGTAGCCGGCGATATCGAGAAGAGCGAAGGTGCCTTTCATGGCGTGGCCTCCTTTTGGGACAAGCGCAATGCACGAAGCATCCACGCACTCCCTTGCGAGAGTCTTTGGATGGATTAGGTCGCCCGGACGGCGACCTGCGAAATTCTGCCGTGTTGCGAAGCTGGCCGACGAGGTGCCACCTGCCCGCCGTCATTCCGGCGCAGGCCGGAATCCAGTAGCGAAGCATGTGGTTTCGACGAAAAACCCATGCTTTCTAGCGTGGACTGGTGCGATAAACGCACCTTGTCTCTACTGGATTCCGGCCTGCGCCGGAATGGCGAGTTGGGTGAGCTGAGGCGGCCTCCTGGGTGGCCGTCGCAACTCGGCTTACAACCAGCGCCCGTAGCGCTTTATGTAGATCAGCTTGACCAGCTGCGTCAGCACGCAATACGTCAACACCGTCAACGCCAGCCAGCCGAAGTACACGCCCGGCAAGGCGACCATGCCCAGCTTGCTGCCCACCGGCGTGAACGGAATCAGCATGCCGATGATGATGATGGCCGTGGTCAGCGCCAGCACCGGCGCCGAGGCGATGCTCTGCACGAACGGGATGCGGCGCGTGCGGATCATGTGCACGATCAGCGTCTGCGTCAGCAGGCTCTCGATGAACCAGCCCGACTGGAAGAACGACTGGTGATCCATCGAATTGGCACCGAACACGTACCACAGCAGCAGGAACGTGGTGATGTCGAAGATCGAGCTGACCGGCCCGATCCACACCATGAAGCGGCCGATGTCGCTGGCGTCCCACTTGCGCGGCTTGCGCAGGTATTCGTCGTCCATGCGGTCGAACGGGATCGACAGCTGCGAAATGTCGTACAGCAGGTTCAGCACCAGGATCTGCAGCGGCAGCATCGGCAGGAACGGCAGGAACGCGCTCGCCACCAGCACCGAGAACATGTTGCCGAAGTTGGAGCTGGCAGTCATCTTGATGTACTTGATGATGTTGCCGAACGTGACGCGGCCTTCGAGCACGCCCTCTTCCAGCACCATCAGGTTCTTTTCGAGCAGGATGATGTCCGCTGATTCCTTCGCGATGTCGGTGGCCGTATCCACCGATATGCCCACGTCCGCCTCGCGCAGCGCCGGCGCATCGTTGATGCCGTCGCCGAGGAAGCCCACGGTGTGGCCCTGGCGCTGCAACGACTTCACCACGCGCGCCTTCTGCAGCGGCGACATCTTGGCGAACACGGTGGTGCGCTTCACCAGCGCGTCCAGCTCGTCGTCGCCCAGCGGCTCGATGTGCTTGCCCTGCGCGGAGTGCTCCACGTCCAGGCCGACCTCGCGGCAGATCTTGCGCGTCACCGCCTCGTTGTCGCCGGTGATCACCTTCACTTCGACGCCGTGATGATGCAGCGCCGCGATGGCGGTGGCCGCGCTGTCCTTCGGCGGATCGAGGAAGGCCAGGCAACCGATCGCGGTCAGGCCGCTCTCGTCGGCCACGCCGTAGGCACGGCCGGCCGGCGGCTGCTGCTTGATGGCAACCACCAGCACGCGCAGGCCGTCTTCGTTGAGGCCGCGCGTCATCGCCTTGATCTCGGCGCGCATCTCGTCGGTCATCGGCAGGATGTCCTCGCCCGACTTGGCCGACGAACAGATCGCCAGCATCTCCTCGACCGCGCCCTTGCACACCAGCAGGTCGTGGCCGTCGCCGTTGCCCAGCACGACGGACATGCGGCGGCGCTGGAAGTCGAACGGGATCTCGTCGACGATGCGGTAGTGCTGCGCGACCTCTTCCAGGTCGCGATGGGTCAGCACGGCCTTGTCCATCAGGTTCTTCAGGCCGGTCTGGAAGCGGCTGTTGAGATAGCCGTATTCCAGCGCTTCGTCCGACTCCTCGCCGTACAGGTCGAGGTGGCGCTCCAGCACGATCTTGTCCAGCGTGAGCGTGCCGGTCTTGTCGGTGCACAACACATCCATCGCGCCAAAGTTCTGGATCGCGTTGAGGCGCTTCACCACCACCTTGCGCTTGGACATCGCGATGGCGCCCTTGGCGAGGTTGGCCGTCACGATCAGCGGCAGCATCTCGGGCGTCAGGCCCACCGCCACCGACAACGCGAACAGGAACGCCTCCCAGAAGCTGCCCTTGTCGTACCAGTTAATGGCCAGGACGATGGGCACCATCACCAGCATGAAGCGGATCAGCAGCCAGCTGACGCTGTTCACGCCACGATCGAAACTGGTCTGCACGCGCTCGCCCACGATGGTGCGCGCCAGCGATCCCAGGTAGGTGCGCGAACCGGTGGCGACCACCACGGCGGTCGCACTGCCGCTCACCACGTTGGTGCCCATGTAGCAGACGGTCGGCAGGTCCAGCGGATTGTCGCCGTGCGAGCCGCCTTCGAGCTCGTCGTCGCGGTGGCTGTGCGCCGGCGCGGACTTCTCCACCGGCAACGATTCGCCGGTAAGGATGGCCTGGCTGATGAAGAGATCCTTCGCCGAGACCAGGCGCAGGTCCGCGGGCACCATGTCGCCCGCCGCCAGGTGCACGATGTCGCCCGCCACCAGTTCGCCCACCGGCACTTCGATGCGCTCGCTGTGGCCGTCGGACGCGCGGCGCGTCACTGTGGCGGTGTTGCGCACCATCGCCTTGAGCTTCTCGGCGGCGAGGGAGGAACGGTATTCCTGCGTGAAGCTCAGCACCACGCTGATGCCCACCATCACCGCGATGATGATCGGGCCGGTGAGGTCACTGCTGTCCGTCGCCAGCTGCACCACGGCCAGCACCAGCAGCACGATGATGAACGGGTTCTTGAACGCCGTCAGCAGCTGCACCGACCAGTGCGGCGGCTTTTCGTGCGACACCTCGTTGACGCCGTCGCGATCCAGGCGCTCGCCGATCTGCTCTTCGTTCAAGCCGGCCGCGCTGGTATCCAGCGCCGCATAGAGGGCTTCGTTGTGGCGAAACGCTTCCTGCGCCACGGCCACGCGCACCGGGGCGCTCGCGCCGGCCGCCTTGCCGGTGACGGTCTGGGTGGAGTGCTTCAACATGACTCGCTTCCGTGAAATCGGTGACATCTGGGCCGGACCAGCGAGCCGGGCGGGATCATCCCGCGCGTGACGCTTAGACCTGCGCTACGGACTTCGTCGCAATCGACACCACGGGACTGGCGGAGGCCAGCCCTTGCGGGGCATCGCCGGGCGCAACGAAGCGTTCATCAGAGACTGGATACCAGTTGCAGATGACGATGAGCTTGCGGAGCGGCATGGTCGCGGCGACGGGCCTGGTAGGCCTGCGGCGCCTCATGGGTCGGCTGCGATTCGAACGCGGCCGGCGCCTGGGTTTCGTCCAGGGGAGCGGGGACGGTGATCGTCCAGGAACGTGCGTCCGCACGACGGCCCGAGACCGCACGTACGACGGTACGCAGACGGAAGAAATCGCGAAGGAGCTTCATGGCCCTTTCTCCTCGTTAACGGCGCCAACGGCGCCATCAGAGGAGGGCCGGACTTCCCTAGTCGAGGAAAGCGCCAGCCGACCGCAGGCGGTCGCCGCAGCAGATCAGCTTGTTATGCAATGCCGGCACCCGATGCTCGCGGATGTCGACGTTGCGACTAGGGTAAACGTCCATATGCCTTGGGTTGATAGGACAGAGGCCACTGAGGGCGAAACCGCGCCCGGTGGCGCGCAAATTGTCTTGCTGCGATGCGGCAGTGTCAACCCTGCGACGAGGATTTTCGTGGCGAAAGTTGTTGCGTTTGGGTGATTGTCGGGAAGGTGGTGATGGCGTGACGCCCGGAACCAGAGACGACACGAAGCACAACTTGCCAACTGTATGAGCGCACCCTGTGCGCGACAGCCTTTCGCGCCGGTCCGCATGGTTCGCTCTTCCGGCAATGTCTGCGATTGCCATGTTTCGGCGACCTGGCTCGCCTGCGACCGAAGGGTGTCCCTGTGGGGCCGCGGGCTTCCGCCCTCCTGCCGGCGACGCGAAGCTAGTCCCCGTGGGAAGGCCGGGTCACTTTCTCTTGCTTGCCCAAGAGAAAGTAACCAAAGAGAACGGCACCCCGCGTGGCGCTGGCCGGGCTACGCCCAGCCAGTCCGTGAGGGGCGGCCGGGCTTTTCGACCGGGCTCCTGCCCGGACGAAAAGTGCCCGACATCCGTGTCGGGCACCCCTGCGGGGCCTCATCGTCCACCCCTCACCGCCCCACAGGGGTTGGGTGAAGGCTCGTGCCGCGGAGCGGCACATCGCAACAACAAAACTGCACGCCTTTGTAGGAGCGCACCCAGTGCGCGACCGCAGAGGTCATCGATGCGCCGCGGTCGCGCACTGGGTGCGCTCCTACAGGGTAGGGCTCCGCTCTTGATCTTCCCTCCCCTATGGCGCGAGCAGGCGGGAGGTGGAATCGCCCGAAGGGTGGCCGGCAGGACGCCGGCCAGGGGATCGTCAGGGCAGGATGCCCTGTCGATCCACCCCGCCTCCCGCCTGCGACCCCGCAGGGGCGCGACATCGGGGTGGCCTCTCTTTTGGTTACTTTTCTCTGGCCACGCAGAGAAAAGTGACCCGGCGGACGGCAGTCCGTCGGAAGCCCGCCGTCCCACGGGGACTCCCTTCGGTCGCAGGCGAGCCAGATCGCGGAAACACCGCACGTGAAAAAAAACCGGATACACCGGAACGCCAAACCATGCAGACCGGCGCGAAAGGCTGTCGCGCACAGGGTGCGCTCCTACAGGGCAGGAGAGAGGGCCCGCTCTTCGCTCTGGCTGTTGACCTTGGATTCCCCTATGCCTCGAACAGGCAGGAGGTCGAAGGCCCGTCCTCACACGGGGACTTTCTTCGGTCGCAGACAAGCCCCGTTGAGATCGCCAAAGCGGAGCCGAAAAAAGCACGAACCTATAGCGAGGCAAGATCGCCCCCCAGCCCTCTCCACGAAGGGGAAAGGAGGAAGAAGCAGGCTCAGGCTGAGCGCTCGAACACCACGCCCTGGTGCTGCACCAGCGGCTCCATCACCCAGTGATCGACGAGCAGGAACGCAAACAATGCCATCAGGTACACGATGGAATAGTTGAATACCTTCATCGCGAAGAACTCGTCCGGCGGATTCAACAGGCGAATCGCGTAATACAGGAACCCCACGCCCAGCACCGCCGCCCCACCGAGATACACCAGCCCGCTGTAACCCGTCAGTGCCGGCAGCAACGTCACCAGTACCAGCAGGATCGTGTAGAACAGCACGTGCCAGCGCGTGAACACCACGCCGTGCGTGACCGGCAGCATCGGCACCTGCGCGCGCGAGTAATCGTCGCGGCGGAAGATCGCCAGTGCCCAGAAATGCGGCGGCGTCCACACGAAGATGATCAGGCACAACTGCAGCGCGAACGGGTGCAGCGAACCGGTGACCGACGTCCACCCGAGCACCGGCGGAATCGCACCGGCGAGGCCGCCGATCACGATGTTCTGCGGCGTCGCTCGCTTGAGATACGCCGTGTAGATCACCGCATAACCGATCAGGCCGCCAAAGGTCAGCAAGGCGGTCAGCGGGTTCACCAGCACCACGAGGACGACCATCGACAGCGCGCCGAGCACCAGCGCGAAGGTGAGCACCTGGTGCGGCTTGAGATGACCGGTGGCCAGCGGGCGATGCGCAGTGCGCGCCATCACCTTGTCGATGCGCTGGTCGATCAGGTGGTTGAACGCGGCAGCCGAGCCCGAGGCCATCCAGATGCCCAGCGTGCCGAACACCAGCGCGCGCCATGGCGGTATGCCCGGCACCGCGAGGAACATGCCGATGACGGCGCAGAACACCAGCAGCGCGACGACGCGCGGCTTGGTCAGCTCCATGTATTCGTGGAAACGACTGCTCATCATCAATGCCCGAGGGAAAGGAACATCGCGTCGTCATGACGCTTCTGCGTGCGCGCCAGCGTCGCCAGCAAGGTAAACAGCAGCAGCGCCGCCACGCCATTGTGCAACGTGGCCACCGGCAACGGCAGGCCGAAATGCACGTTGCTGATGCCCAGCAACACCTGGGTGACCAGCACCACGGCGATGGCCAGGCCCAGCGAACGCAGGCCACGACGCGAAACGCGGTGCGACAGCCAGGCGAGGTAGCAGAACACCACCAGGGCACCGAAGCGGTGCGCGATCTGGATCGCGCTGCGCGCGGCCATGTCGAGCACGCCGCCTTCGTAGTTCACGCCGACGCCACGCCACAGCACGAAGCCCTCGCGGAAATCGGTGGGCGGCATCCATTGGCCGAGGCACTTGGGGAAATCGGTGCCGCAGGCGAGCGCTGCGTAGTTGGAGGACGTCCAGCCGCCCAGCGCGATCTGCGCGAGGAGCAACACGATGCCGAGCACCACGGCCTTGCGCAATCCGGCATAGGCATCGTCCTGCGCGCCCACGCCGGCCAACCGCAGTGCCGCATAGGCCAGCAGCGCGAACGTGGTGATGCCGCCCATCAGGTGTCCCATCACGACGATGGGCTTGAGCAGCAGTGTGACCGTCCACATGCCGAGCATGGCCTGGAACACCACCACCGACAGCGCCAGCACACTGATGCGCCATGCGCCCGGGCGATGCAACCTGATCGCGGCGACCAGCGGCAATCCAATCGCGATGATCGACAGCAGCAGCGACCAGTGATGTTCGCCGCGTATGTACATGCCCACGCCGATCGCCGCGCAGATCGCACCGACGATGACGGCATGGCGCGCCCAGCGGTCGCGCCAGCTGGCGATCAGCGCCAGGGCGAACACCAGCGTGCCCAGCGTGCCGGCAAGAAAACGGTGCACCTGTTCGCGCCACGCCTTGTGCGTTTCGTAGGGACGATCCGGAAACGCCTGGTTGGCCTGCGCGATCTCGTGTTGCTGTTCGGGCCAGGTGGCGCGGCCGTAGCACGTCGGCCAGTCGGGGCACGACAGGCCCGCGTTGGACAGACGCACGAACGCGCCGAACATCACGACGCCAAAGGCGAATACCGCGGCGAGCAGCGCAAGTCCGCGCAGCACTCGGGAAGAACGGGCGGTCATCAGCGAATCACCTTCTGCAGATCCTTGCGCAAACCGGAAGGATCGAAACCGGCGGGATACACCGACAGCGCGGTGCCATCGGACTCGACCAGCAACGCACTCACGCTGTCGGGCTCCGACGGACGGAACGCAGCGAGCCCATCCTTGCCGTCCTGCCCCACCTGCCAATAGTTGGCCATGCCGTTCGTCGCCGCATCTGCCGGAGGCGTACCGACGTACAACAGGCGAAGACGCGGCGCGTTGCGGTTGAGCGTAATGCGCGCAGCAGCGATCTTGGTCAGCGTATCCACGCAGCGCGACGCGCACCCGGGACCCGCCAGCGCCACCAGGGTCAACTGCGGTTCGCTCGCGCGCCACGCCCACGGCGTGCCGTCGGCCAGGGTGACCTGCAGCTGTTCGTTCGCAAAATTGCGCTGCGGCGTGATCGGCAGACCATTGGCCTTGCCGCCAGGCTGCCAGCCCACGGCGGTGAGCACACCGGCGGCAATGATCGGCGCCGCGAACACCAGCATGATCAACAGCAGTTTCAGACGGCTCGCGCGCATCGCACGCTGATCGGGTTGGTTCATGACCTGTCCAACGGTTTGGAGGGGCGGCGACGATGCAGCACCAGCAGGATCACGACCGCCGCCACGGCAAAGGTGAACCACTGGAAAGCATAGGCCCGATGCCGCGCGGGTGGCATCGAGGAAAAATCGATGGTGTGCTCGCGCACGTAGATCGACGCTGGATCCGCATCCAGCGCCAGCACCTGCGGATAGACCGCGGCGCCGAGATCGGCGGCGACCTGTGGCAGTTCGAGATACACCGTGGTCTTGGGCCAGTGCGTTTGGCGCGCGAGCGCGTTGCCACCCATCTCGAAGCCCACGCCAGGTGCCGGGACATACAAGCCCTGCAACGTCTGCCTGCCCGTGGGGAGCGGCGGCAGCTGCGGCGCCTGGTCGGTGCCGTTCCCGGGGATAAAGCCCAGATCGACCAACAGCAGCCGGTCGCCTTTCCGCGGACGGAAAGGCGCATAGACTTCCGCGCCGCCGCGCTGGTCGTGCCTGGGATTGTCCAGCAGGTACAGGCGATCGGGCAGGTATTCGCCGTCCACGTTGACGCGCACGAACGCGTCGATGGGGGGCTTTGCGGCCACCGTGGCAAAGTCGCGTGGCGCCGCGTTTTCCGCTGCGGCATACCGTCGCAGAATTGCTTCCTTTTCGTCCGCGCGATGCAGCTGCCACACGCCCAAGCGTATGAACAGCAAGGCACCTGCCACCGTCAGCAGCAAGGCGAACCACGAAGGACGGCGCAACCGCTTCACGCAGTGGCACCACGCACGACCGCTATACTGCGGATGTCAAAAACGTTCGGACCAATCACGTGGAAACCATCTACAAATATGCGCTGGTGATCCTGCTGCTGGTGGTGCTGTTCAACCTTGGTCAGGCCCTGTTTTTCATGATGACCGACAAGGACGGCAGCAAGCGCACGGTATGGGCGTTGACCCGCCGCATCGGCTTGTCCGTCCTGCTCATCCTGATGGTCGTACTCGGCATCTGGATGGGCTGGCTGCACCCGCACGGCGTGGGCCAGTAATTGTAGCGTCCCAACGTAGCCAGCGGCTCGCCGCGCAAATCGTTTCCCGAAGGCCCGCCAATGGCGGGCCTTCGTTTTGGGCGGATCCAGTGCACGACTGCCCTCCCTCGGCTTCGCCGCTCCGCCGGCTTTTCGCGCACTGGGTGCGCTCCTACAGGGAGTAGGTGACGTTGTCGCGAGCCCCCTCACCCCCGCCCTCTCCTCGCTCCTCAGAGCCGCAGCTATCCATGGCCGCTCCCCGCGTGCCCCGAGGGGAGAGGGGGGAAAGGGTGTGGCACCCCACGGGCTTCATTACGGCTCAGCGAAGTGGCTTTAAGTCCTCTTCGCGTCGGCGCGTGGCGGTATAGCGGCTCCGTTCGAGGTAGTAACGAGCGTATGCCAGCTGACCTCGGTCGTCCGACGCTTCTATCCCCCGTACTGCTATGAGCCTTGGCTCTCAAGGCCATTTTCTTTGGGTTACTTTTCTTTGATTCCGGGCGTTCCGCCCTCCGCCCTGCGGGCCGGCTTCGCCGTTCGCACGCAAACAGCGCGTGCGTGGGCCAGCAAAAGAAAAGTGACTCGGCGGTCCCACGGGACTAGCTTCGCGTCGTCCCACGGGGACTAGCTTCGCGTCGCCGGCAGAGCGTCGAAACGCCCGCTGCGTAAGCGGCATCCTAGT
>NZ_BCPR01000049.1 GCF_016586165.1 Dyella sp. EPa41
AAAGGGCGGCGGTGCGGCGCGAATAGATCCCCTCACGGCTCAACGACGTTGCCTTGAGTCCTCTTCGCCTCGGCGCGTGGCGGTGTAGCGGCTCCGTTCGAGGTAGTAACGAGCCCTTCCCGGCTGGCCTCGGTCGTCCGACGCTTCTATCCCTCGTACTGCCATGAGCCTTGGCTCTGAAGGCCATTTTCTTTGGGTTACTTTTCTTTTGGGCCAGCAAAAGAAAAGTGACTCGGCGGCCGGCAGGACGTCGAAACGCCCGCTGCGTAAGCGGCAACCTGGCGGTAGCGGAGCTACCGAAGGCAACACCTGCACTCAAACAAAAGCCACAACCATGCCGCCCATCGCAAAAGGCTGTCGCGCACAGGGTGCGCTCCTACAAGGGAGGGAGGGGCGAGGCTTGTGAGTTCTCGCCCACCATCGTGGCCCTCACTCGGCATAGGGCATCCGCATTGCCTGCCGACAGGGGCACCACTCGCACGCGCTACAGCGCCGCCTTGCCATCCTGCTTGTAGACCACGCCATCCTTCATCACAAACGACACCTTCTGCATCAGAGTGATGTCATCGATCGGGTTCCCCGGCACCGCGATAACGTCGGCGCGGCGGCCCACGGCGATCTGGCCCAGTTCGTCCTTCTTGTGCAGCAGCTCGGCGGCGTGCGTGGTTGCCGCCTGCAGCACGTACATCGCCGGCATGCCGGCCTGCACCATGTATTCGAATTCCTTGGCGTTCTGGCCGTGCGGATACACCGCCGCGTCGGTGCCGAAGGCGATCTTCACGCCGGCCTTGTAGGCCTTGCCCGCGGTGGCTTGGATGATGGGGCCGACCTGCATCGCCTTGGCGGCGACCTGCGGCGGGTAGTAGCCGGGCTTGGCGGCCATCTCCTGCACGTACTTGCCGGCGATGATGGTGGGCACGTACCAGGTGCCGTGCTCTTTCATCAGCTTCATGTCCTCGTCGTTCATGAAGGTGCCGTGCTCGATGGAATCGACGCCGGCCAGCACCGCGCGGCGGATCGCCTCGGCGCCGTGTGCATGCGCCGCGACGGTGAAGCCGTAGTCGTGCGCGGCGGTGACCACCGCCTTGATCTCCTCGATGGTCATCTGCGCGTTGTCGGCGCTGCTGCTTTCATCGAGCACGCCGCCCGACGGCATGATCTTGATGACGTCCACGCCGTCCTTGTAGTGCTGGCGCACGGCCTTGTAGGCGTCCTCGACGCTGTCGATCACGCCATCCTTCGCGCCCGGGTTGCCCGCCAGGTCGGAGCGGTAGCCGTCGGTGGGGTCGGCGTGGCCGCCGGTGGTGCCGATGGGCTTGCCCGCCGTGAAGATGCGCGGGCCGGGCACGATGCCGGCGTTGATCGCGTTGCGCAGCGCGATGGTCTCGTTGTTGCCGTCGCCGAGGTTGCGCACGGACGTAAAGCCGGCCATCAGCGTGCGGCGCGCGAACACGGTGGAGCGTACGGCGTAGTCGGCCACGTTCCAGCGGAACTGGTCGGAATAGCTGGTGGGACTGGTTTCGAACGAGAGGTGCGTGTGCGAGTCGATCAGGCCGGGCATGCAGGTGGCATCGGCGAGGCTGAGCTGGGTGAAGCGACCGCCGGCGGCGCTGGCGGCATCGCGATAGGGCTTGTCGTCGGCGTTGCCGCTCTTGATCTCCTTGACCCGGTTGCCTTCGATCACCAGCGTGGTCTCGCCCAGCAGCTTGCCGGCGGCGGGATCGACCAGGCGCGCGCAATGCAGCAGGGTGACGTCGTGGTTGGCGGCAGGCGCCTCGGCCGCGATGGCGGCAGGCAGTGCGAGCGCGGCGGCGATGGCGAAGGCAACGCGTGTGGTCATGGTGAGCTCCCCGGTGTGGAGGGTCATCATAGAGTCACTGGCGTGGCTTTGCTCCATGACCAGCCACACCCGCTTCGTCATCCCGGCCTGCGCCGGGATGACGAGCGAAAAGCTCAGTCCTTGAACAGATCCTTGGTGACGGCTTCTTCCGCCACTGGCGTAGCTTCCGCGGGCGCGTGGGCATGGTGTTCCGCCGCCACGTGCCGCTCGTGCAGGGCCTCGCTGGAAGCATCCGGCGGCACCGGCTTGCCGCCGGCATCCTTGTCGCCGTCGCCGCCCGGGGTGATCTTGAGGATCGAGTGGCGCACTTCGCGGGCGAGGATCACGCGCGCGTCGCGCACCATGTCTTCCAGCGCGCTGTCGTAATCGAGCTTGCCGGCGTCGTCGGTCCACACGATGCGGCTCTCGCGCAGCTTCTGGATGAAGCCGCGGAACAGCGCCTTGTCGAAGAACTCCGGCGCCGACAACTCGTTGAGCAGGCTGAGGCGCTGCGCGGTGAGCGTGCACGCGTTCTCCAGCTCGGCCGAGGTGAGCGTGTGCGGACCGTTCTTCACCAGCGCGGCGATGGTGATGTAGTAGCGCTCGAAGGCCTGGATCAGGCTACGCGCGATGATGCGCAGCTGGTAGGCGGCGTCGTCCTGGCCCGGGCCGCGCTCCAGCACGCGGCCGTCGCCGGTGGCCTCGAGCAGGCCGCGGCGCACGAAGAAATCGATGGTGGCCTGCAGCTGCGCGCAGAAGCCGTCCTTGTCCCACGGCAGGAACAACTCGCCCTGGATGAACGGATAGATGATGCGGCCCAGGCGCAGCACCGAGGCGCGCGACATGCGGCGGTTGTTGAGGAAGCAGCATGCCACCCAGGCGGCGGTCGCCGTGAGGTGCAGCACGTTGTTGCGGAAGTAGCTGAGCAGTACCGCCTGCTCGCCCTCGGTGACCAGCACGTCGCCCAACGGGTGGCGCACGCGGCGGATCCAGCCCATCTGCTCGCCGTAGGCGATGATGCCGGCGGGATCCATCGAGGTGAGTGTCATGCGATCGGAGAAGGGCTGCTCTTCCAGCAGCGCCTTCGTCAGTTCCAGCTGCGCCAGCAGGTCGTTCTCCGCCATCGCGTGCTTGGGCGTGGCGAGCAGGGCCAGCGCGAGCAGGTTGATCGGATTGACGTCCGCGGCGCGGTTGATGTTGACCTGGATGCGTTCGGCCAGGTCGTCCACCACACGGCCCAGCCACTCGGGTTTGGCATCGGGATCGGCGGCGATCGCGGCGCGCCAGTCGGGGCTGGCGGCGTCAAGCAGCGGATTGAGTTCGATCGGTTCGCCGAAGTTGAGCGCGACGTGGCCATAGCGCTGGCGCAGCACCTTGAGTCCGCGCAGCAGGCCCAGCAGCGATTCCTTCTCCTTGGGCTTGCCGGAGAGCTCGCCGGCGTAGCTCTTGCCTTCCATCAGCTTCTCGTAGCCGATGTACACGGGCTGGAACAGTACCGGGCGGCGCGGCGCGCGCAGGAAGGCGCGCACGGTCATCACCAGCATGCCGGCGCGCGGCGCCAGCAGCCGGCCGGTGCGCGAGCGGCCGCCTTCGATGAAGTATTCGATCGGCACGCCGCGATCGATCAGCTGCGCGAGGTATTCGTTGAACACCACCGAGTACAGTGCGTTGCCCTTGAAGCTGCGGCGCAGGAAGAACGCGCCGCCCCGGCGCAGGATCGGGCCGATGCCGGGCAGGTTGAGGTTCACGCCGGCCGCGATGTGCGGTACCACCACGCCGGACATGTGCAGCTGGTAGGACAGCAGCAGGTAGTCGGCATGGCTGCGATGGCAGGGCACGTACACCACCTCGTGGCCGGGCGCGGCGGCGCGGGCCTTCTCGAAGTGATGCATGGCGATGCCGTCGTACAGCTTGTTCCAGAAGTTGGAGAGCAGGAACGACACCGAGCGCACCACCGGGTGCGAATAGTCGGCGGCGATCTCCATCACCATGTCGTGCGCGCGGCGCCAGGCTTTGGCGTGGCTGATGTTTTCCTTCGCGGCGACGGCGGCGATGGCGCTACGCACCGGTTCGGCGTTGAGCACCGCGTCGACCACGGTGCGGCGGTGCGACAGGTCGGGGCCGATCACCGCGGCGCGGATGCGGCGGAAGTGCGTGCGCAGCACGCGGGCGATCTTGCGGGTGAGGCGCTCGGGGCGGATGTCGCCCGCTTCGTTCACCACCGTGCGCAGCGACACCGGCGTGGAGAAGTGCACCACGGTGTCGCGGCCGTTGAGCAGCAACGCGAGCATGCGGCGGAAGCGGCCCACCACGATCCAGTTTTCGGAGAACAGCACGCTGAACCAGCCCGATTCACGGGTGGGCGCGCGGCCGACATAGATGGAGACGGGCACGATCTGGATGTCGCGTTCCGGGTCGCCTTCCAGCGAACGCACCAGCTGGCCCAGCGGCTCGTTGGGCGAGCGCTGGCGGTTGCGGCCGAACAGCCAGCCGTCGCGGCGCGCGAGCGCGAACACCGAGCGCCTGCGGCGCGTGCCCGACAGCGGCTGCATGGGTGAGGGCAGGCCGGCCTCACGGCAGGCGCGCTCGAGGATGAGGGCATCGGAAAAGCCGTCGCGCTCGATCACATAGCAAACCGGCGTGCCCGCCTGCAGCAAGGCGGCGGGTTCGGCGGGATCGCGGCGGATGCGCACCCAGGGTTCGAGCAGTTGCCCGGCCAGGTTGAACCACCAGGGCGCGCGGCTACGGGCGGGAGTGTCCGTGGTCGACATATTCATCACCCAATTGTAACCGGTGAGCCGGAGAAACCTGTTCGCCTACTTAGTGTTTGGTGGCTGAGGCCTGCGCAGGCGGGTTCACCGGCAACGGCTTGGCCCGGGAAGCCGAGGTTGCCGCCGGTGCAGGAGTTGGCGCCGGTTCCGGCGCGCTGCTGCCCGAGGCCGGCGCAGCCAGCAGGCGGTCATGCGCCTCGCGCACGTTCTGCAGCACGTCGGCGCTGTACCAGCGACCGTCCTGCTGGACCAGGTCCGACTCGGTGGACAACGGCTTGCCCAGCAAGACGTAGTCGACGCGCACGCGGGCGTGGCCGTTGCGGCTCTCCAGCGTGCTGATCTTCACCGAATCGAGCACGTCGTCGATCGACAGGCCATAGATGGCCAGGACCTGCTTGATGCCCAGGAAGCCCGCGCTGTACTTCTGCATGGCCGTGTCGAAGTCCATCGCGCGCAGCTGCTCGGGCGTCTTGATGTCCAGCTTGCGCGCCGTGGCCACCGCCACGACGATGGCCTGCTTCGCGCGGGCCGGGTCAAACCAGGGCACCTGCTGCGCCCAGGGCGCCAGCACGTTGATCACCTCGGTGGCCTGCTGCTTCTGCGGGTTGGTGAGCTCCTTGCTCTGCGCCACGCCGGTGGCGGCAATGGCCTGCATGACGCCGATCATCACCGGCACCTGGTCGCTGTATTGCGCCTGCAGCTGGGCCAGCTTGGGACGGGCCAGGGCGTAGAGCCTGGTCTCCGCCTCCGGCTCGGTGAGCATCTGCATGTTCTTGATGAAGTCCGCGCGGTCCTCCGGCGAGATCGGATGATCGTCGGGGCGCGGGCGGGTCCAGTCGGTGCGCAGCGTGTCGTAGTCGGCCGGGGGCAGGGCGTGCTTCCAGAAGCCGGCGAAGTCGCCTGTCTTGATCAGGGCCACCGACTGTTGCACGGACGCTTCCGGCGTTTCGCCGCCGGCCACCACCGGTGCCGGGCCTGGCTTGTGCGCGGTCACGAACAGCGCGGCGACGGTGGCCAGCACCAGCAGGGCGATGAACGCGCCAACGGCATAGAAGACGGATGAACGACGCATGGAATCTCGGATAGGTGGCGCCGGTCGACCTGCACGAGGTCGGGGGCGGTCGGCGGAGGGTAAGCGGCACGCCTTCGCCCGAACAAGGGCCGGAGCGCGGAGCTGAGAGCTCGTTCAAGGGCTTTTAAGTCGCCCAAAAGAAAACCCCGCGGGCGTTGGGCCTCGCGGGGTAATCCGGCAGAGCCGGAAGGGAAATGGCCTTGCCTGCGGAATTATCAAGGTCAGCAGGTGTTGGCGGGGAGGATCTTATCTCCCCGTTAAAGTTAAAGCAATACTTTAGCTTGTGCTGCGTAACTTATTGATTTTTATAAATCCATTATTAATCGAAACGCAGCGACTGGATCTTCTGGCGGCGGCGCTCGTCGCGCGGTGCCGTCCAGTCATTATTAAACAAAGCCGGGTCCCACGCGCCATAGGTCGGGTTGGGCAGGGTGAACCAGCGGGTGCCGATCCAGTCCATGTAGGGTGCCATGGCCTTCTGGCGACCTTCGGCATGGTTGGCCAATACGGTGACAAAATCGCCGATCTGGTCGCCAAACTGCATCAATACGCGGTATTTGTGGCTGATCAGCTGGCGCCGGCAACCCTTTTCGGTGCCCACCTGGTCGCAATCCTCGACGAAGGTGCCCAGGCCCAGGAATGCCTCGGGGCCCGACACCGGCAGGCCTTCCTTGCGCAGGTTGGCCAGCGTGTCCTGGTCCAGGTCCTTGGCGCGGTTGGAGATATAGATCACTGCAATGCCGTGCTTGGCCGCGAACTGGGTGAATGCGACCACGCCGGGCAGTGCGCGGGCGCGCTGTTCCTTGCACCAGGCCGCCCAGTCGGCCTCGTTGTACTCACCACCGCTTTTGACCAGGCGTGCCTGGTACGGCGAGTTGTCGAGCACGGTTTCATCGATGTCGAGCACCACGGCCGGCGCCAGGCCCTTGGCTGGCGCCACGCGATCGCCCTTGGGCAGCGCATCCCAGTTCGGGTCGGCCTTGGCGGCGAGCAGGCGTGCCTGTGCGTCCCGGTAGGTCTGCAGGTAGATCAGGTCGTGTTCGATCGCCGTCTGGCTCCAGGCCACCGCGTTGAGGTTGTCATCGGCGGGCGTGCCCGGTGCAACGGGTGCCGGCGCCGGTGCAGGCGTGGCCGGGGCGGGCGCCTTGCTCGGCGCGCTTGAACAACCGGCAAGCAGGATCAAGGCGGCAAGCGCCGCCGGCAAACGAACGGACATGGAGGGATTCCCTGTGAGACTGAACGATCAGGATCGGGGAAGTTTACGACAGCCACATGTCGTTCCTCGGAGCCTGGTCCCCATCGCCGGGCGGCCCGCGTCATCCAGCGATAGTGGGCAGGCCCCAAGGGCTGGCGGACACCTCCTCCGGCTGACAGACTCCGAGGCATCCCCACCTTCGCATGAACTTGCATGGAAACCGCCCCGTCCCTCGTGCGCCCTCCCTCGACGGCGATCCGCATGGCCAGCTACGTGTTGGCCGCCGCCGCCCTGGTGCTGGTGCTCGGGTTGCGCCTGCTGCCGGCCCTGTTCGCCGGCCTGCTGGTCTACGAGCTGGTGCAATCCACCGCGCCGCTGCTGGGCAAGCGCGTGCCCGGCGATCGTGCGCGCGTGCTGGTCGTGGCCCTGCTCGGCACCATCGTGGTGGGGCTGCTGGTGCTGTTGATCCTCAGTGCGGTCAGCTTCCTGCGCAACGAGATCGGCAACCCCGAGGTGCTGTGGCAGCAGCAGCTGATGCCGCTGGTGGAAAAGGCGCGCGAGCAATTACCGGCGACCATCGTTGGCTGGCTGCCCGACAGCGTGGACGACCTGCGCGTGATGGCGTTGGAGCTTACCCGCAAGCACTCGGTGAGCCTGCAGACGGTGGGCAAGGAAGCGGCACGCGTGTTCGTGCACATCCTCATCGGCATGGTGCTGGGCGCGATCGTTGCGCTGAGCCGCACGCGGCCCGCGCACCAGGTCGGGCCGCTCGCCGCGGCGCTGGGCCTGCGCTGCCAGCGGCTGGCGGAGGCGTTCCACAACATCGTGTTCGCGCAGATCAAGATCTCGCTGATCAACACGGTATTCACCGCGATCTTCCTGCTGGGCGTGCTGCCGCTGCTGGGCATCCACGTGCCGCTGGCCAAGACGCTGGTGGTGGTCACCTTCATCGCCGGCCTGCTGCCGGTGATCGGCAACCTCATCTCAAACACCGCCATCACCATCGCCGGCCTGTCCATCTCGCTCGGGGTTGGCGTGGCCGCGCTGGGCTTCCTCATCCTCATCCACAAGCTCGAATACTTCCTCAACGCGCGCATCGTGGGCGGACAGATCCGCGCCCGTGCATGGGAGCTGCTGGTGGCGATGCTGCTGATGGAGGCGGCGTTCGGCCTGCCGGGACTCATCGCGGGCCCGATCTACTACGCCTACCTCAAGAGCGAGCTGGAAGCCGAGCGTTTGATCTGACTGGTTGGGGCGTTCGTCGTCGGCGCGGAACGCGAAGGCGCTGGATCCCGGCTTTCGCCGGGATGACGAGCCAATACATCAACGCCATGGGTGTGGCCGTGCAGCCCCATGTACCGTCATCCCGGCCAAAGCCGGGATCCAGCGCCTTTCGCCCTTCCAGGTTGCACGTTGCCAGTGACTTAACTGCCCGCCAGCATCGCCGCGATCTTCGCCATGTGCGACTCAGCCGTCTCGCGCACCACTTCCTTGTCCGCTTCCGGATCCTTGCCCTGCCAGTGCAGGTCGTCCTGCGGCAGCTCGTGCAGGAAGCGGCTCGGCTGGTTGCTGTTGATCTCGCCGTAGCGCTTGGTCTTGGACGACCACGACAGCGTGAGCATTTCCTTGGCGCGGGTGATGCCCACGTACATCAGGCGACGCTCCTCGTCGATGCGTCCCTCGTCGATGGCGCCCTCGTGCGGCAGCGTGCCTTCCTCGCAGCCCACGATGAAGACGAAGCGGAACTCCAGTCCCTTTGCCGCATGCAGGGTCATCATGCGCACGGCGTTGCCGGGCTCGTCGCGATCGGCATGGCTGAGCAGGGCGAGCTGCGCGGCGAGGTCGCCCGCCGTGTTGTTGCCGCGCTGCATGGCGCGGAACCAGTCCGCCAGTTCGCGCAGGTTGCCCAGGCGCCGCTCGCGCAGCGCGGGGTCGGTGGTGCTGGCGGCGATCTGCTCGGCGTAGCCGGTGCGCTTGAGCACCATGTCCACCAGGTCGGCTGCGCTGTTGTGCAATGAGGCGCTGCGCAACTCGTCCATGAGGTTGGTGAACGAGGCAAGCGCAGCCGCGGGACGCGGCGTGAGCTGGCGCAGCACCGCATCGCTGCGGGCGGCGTCGAGCAGCGAGGCGTGTCGCGTCTGTGCGATCTGGCCCAGCTTCTCCAGCGTGGTCGAGCCGATCTCGCGCTTAGGCACGTTCACCACGCGCAGGAAGGCGGCGTCATCACTGGGGTTGGTGAGCAGGCGCAGATAGCAGAGCAGGTCCTTCACTTCCGCGCGATCGAGGAAACTCAAGGCGCCGGTAAGGTGGTACGGCACGCGCGCGAGGCGCAGCGCCTTCTCCAGCGGACGCGCCTGGAAGTTGCCGCGGTACAGGATGGCGATGTCGTGCCAGCGCGCCTTGTGCTTTTCCGCGAGCGTCACCGCGATCGCGGCGACGCGTTCGGCTTCGTGCTCGTTTTCCTTGCACTCCAGCACGCGGATCTGCGCCCCTTCCGGGTGCTCGCTCCACAGCTTCTTTTCGTGCAGATGCGGGTTGTTCGCGATCAGCTTGTTGGCGGCGCGCAGGATGCGCTTGCCGCAGCGGTAGTTCTGTTCGAGCTTGATCACGCGCAGCGCCGGCCAGTCCTTGCCGAGCTGGTCGATGTTCTCGGGGTTGGCGCCGCGCCACGCGTAGATCGACTGGTCGTCGTCGCCCACGCAGGTAAAGCGGCCGCGCTCGCCGGCCAGTGCCTTGAGCAGGCGGTATTGCGCGTCGTTGGTATCCTGGTATTCGTCCACCAGCAGGTAGCGCAGGCGTTCGCGCCAGGCCGTGCGGCATTCCTCGTCGCTTTCGAGGATGCGCAGCGGCAGGCGGATCAGGTCGTCGAAGTCCACCGCGTTGAAGGCGGAGAGCCGCTGCTGGTAGAGGTCGTAGATGGTGGCGGCGTCGAGCTCGCGCGGACTGCGCGCGGCGGCCAATGCCTCTTCGGGCGACAGGCCCGCGTTCTTGGCGCGGCTCACCAGGTTGCGGATGCCGAACAGCACGTCGGGCTTGATGCCCTTGGGCGCGAGCTCCTTGATGATGCCTTCGCTGTCGTCCGCGTCGAGCACCGAGAAGCCCTTGCGCAGGCCGGCACGCGCATGCTCCATCTGCAGGAACTTCAGCCCCAGGGCATGGAAGGTACACACGGTGAGCGCCGCGGCGTCCTCGCTGCTGATCAGCTTGGCCACGCGCTCGCGCATTTCCTTCGCCGCCTTGTTGGTGAAGGTGATCGCGGCGATCTTGGATGGGGCGAGCTTCTTGCGGGCGATCAGGTACGCGATCTTCTGCGTGATCACGCTGGTCTTGCCCGAGCCGGCGCCGGCCAAAACCAGCAGCGGGCCGTCGCAGTGTTCGACGGCGGCCAATTGTTGGGGGTTGAGCATGGTATGCGCAGAGGCGAGAGCGGCGCACGATGGTAGCAGAGGCCATCGACCCGGCCGACACGCTGGGTCGTAGTATGCTCGGCCGGTCGGGCCAGGATGCCGGCGACACCGGCGACCGCCCGCCTCACAGGAGCGTGAGATGCATAGGCTCGCGGTGCTTTTGTTGCTGTTCGTGGCCGCTGGCGGTGGCCACGCGGCTTGGGCCCAGCAAGCGGCCTCGTCGTCAAGCGACTTCCGGCGCAGCGGTGCCGTGCTGGCCGACATGGACACGGGCACCTTCATCGACGCCCATCCTGACTTGCACTTCCGCCACCTCGGCATGGCCGCGTATCACGATGGCCACAAGCGCGAGGCGTTCGACTATTTCCTCATCGCGTCGCGTTACGCGGACAAGGCCTCCCAGGCCATCGTGGCGCTGATGTACTGGACCGGCGACGGCGCCCCGCATGATCGCCCACTGGCGTATGCGTGGATGGAACTGGCCGCCAGCCGCGGCTATCCCGAGTTGCAGCATCAGTGCGATCTCTACTGGGCGCAATTGAACGATGAAGAGCGTGGACAGGCCCGCGATCAGCGCCAGGCGTTGGAAGCCGGCTATGGCGACGACGCCGGCGCACGCCGGCTGACGCGGGAGCTTGGCAGCATCCGTTCGCAGGTCACGGGTAGCCATCTCGGTTGGGTTGGTTATGGCGTGGTGATCCAGGCGGACAGCGCCGGCCGTGCCGCCGGTGGCGAGAGCGTTGCGGGCCTCTTGCGCGGCGCGGCGGTCAGCCGGGACATGAGCTCGATCAGCGATTCAGTGCGCCTGAATACCGCGCAATACCTGCAGATGAAAGACCTGCAGTGGCAGATCCGGATGTCGAAGGGGCGTGTCGAGGTGGGTGATCCGGAGTCGATCCGGCCTCCGGCGGGCTGATGCATTGCATGCAGTGGCACATGGAAACCACAGGGAGCGAGTGACATGGCTGGAAAAGTGATGGTGGTGGTTCTCGGGCTGCTGGTCGGCGCGGGTCACGCGGCGTCTGCGCAAGAAGCGCCCACGGGTCAGCCGGTCACCGATCCCAAGGACCTCAGGGAGCTGGCCAAATTCGAAGAGATGATGGATGTGCCGGGCGTTGCCAGGCAGCACAAGGACATCCTCTACCGTGAGCTGGCGATGGAGGCCTACAAGAACGGCGACAAGGAGCGCGCGTTCAAGATGTTCATGCGCGCCGCCAGCTACGCGGACAAGCCCTCGCAGGCGGCCATTGCGAACATGCACTGGGATGGCATCGGCACCCCGGTGGATCGTCCTCGGGCCTATGCCTGGATGGATCTGGCCGCCTCGCGTGGCTACGACCGCTTCATCGCGAAACGCGAGTACTACTGGAGCCAGCTGACCGAAGCCGAGCGTGCGCAGGCGCTGCGCGTGGGCCAGGACATCTATGCCGAGTACGACGACAAGATCGCGCTGCACCGCCTGCAGATGGAACTCGAATTCATACGGAGAAATGTCGTCGGCAGTCACGTCGGCTCCATAGGGCCGGGCAAGGTCTATGGCTTCACCCACACGATGAACACGGGTCGCGCCAGCACCGGGCTGCCTCGCCCCGGTGGTAGTGGCACGCCTACATCGGCCAGTGAACAGGACCTCGGTATCCCGATAGCGAACTTGAACGAGCTGTATCGCCCTTCCCTGTGGAAGATCAACGATTACGCCAAGTTCAAGGACCTCCAATGGCAGGTGCGGGTCGAGTCCCGGCCCACGGTCGATGTAGGTGACTTGCAGAACGTGGCGCGACCGCCTGCCAAGTAATCACGAAAAACGCGGGGATGCGGGCCGAGTGTCGGGACGCTCCATCCGGGTCAGCCTATGATGGCCTGGATGGGGTGTCGCGCCGGACGGGCGCACCCCGGTGCATCGATGAAGGGATTCGTCAGGGAGCGATCGATATGACGGCAAGAGCGACAGCTTGGGTGTTCGGTTGGTGGCTTGGCGCAAGCGCGGCGGTATCCGCGCAGGAAGCCGCGCCCGATCCCGCGGCGTTGCTCGATCGTGCCGCCACCGACCCCAAGGCGCTGAGAGAGCTGCAGCGGTTCGAAGAGATGATGGCCAATCCGATGATCGTCAACCAGCACCCGGACCTGCGCTATCGGGATCTGGCGATGGCCGCCTACAAGCACGGTGACAAGGAGCGCGCGCTGAGGATGTTCATGCGCGCAGGCGCATTTGCCGACAAGCCCTCCCAGGCGGCGGTGGCCAACATGTACTGGGAGGGCGTGGGCACGCCGGTCGACCGCCCCCGCGCCTACGCATGGATGGATCTCGCCTCCAGCCGGGGCTACAACCGCTTCATTGCGCAGCGCGAGTATTACTGGAGCCAGCTGAGCGAAGCCGAGCGCGCGCAGGCGCTGCGCGTGGGCCAGGAGATCCTTGTCGAGTACGACGACACGGTGGCGCTCCATCGCCTGGAGATGGAGCTGGAGTACGTGCGAAGGAATGTCACGGGAAGCAGGGTGGGTTCCATCGGCTGGGGCACCATCCAGGGCGCTGGCGTCACCAGCGCATACAACCCCAACGCTCCATCCTGGATGACGTTGGATCAGTTCTATCGCTCTTCGGTTTGGAATATCGACAGCTACACGAAGATGAAGGACCTGCAGTGGAAGGTCCAGGTGGAGTCCAGGCCGACGGTGGAAGTGGGTGATCTGCAGAACGTGAAGTCGCCCAGTCCACCCTCGGGCAAATAGCCAAGGGCCATAGGGACGGGCGGCGCAGTACTATGTGCGCTCGATTCCGGGACCATCCATGGCCAAGCTTTACTTCTATTACTCGGCAATGAACGCCGGCAAGACCACCACGCTGCTGCAGAGCGCGTACAACTACCACGAGCGCGGCATGCGCACGCTCATACTCACGCCAGCGCTCGACAACCGCTTCGGCGAGGGCGTGGTGGCTTCGCGTATCGGCCTGAAGGCCAACGCGCGCCGGTTCGCGGCGGAAGAGAACCTGCTGGCCCTGGTGCAGGCGGATATCGCCGAGCGTGGCCCGCTGCACTGCGTGTTCGTCGACGAGGCGCAGTTCCTCAGCAAGACTCAGGTCTGGCAGCTCAGCGACGTGGTGGACAAGTTGAACATCCCGGTGCTGGCCTATGGGCTGCGCACGGATTTCCGCGGCGAATTGTTCGAGGGCAGCCGCTACCTGCTGGCCTGGGCGGACAACTTGGAAGAGATCAAGACCATCTGCCATACCGGCCGCAAGGCCACTATGGTGGTGCGCGTGGACGGGCAGGGCCGCGCGGTCACCGAAGGCCCGCAGGTTGAGATCGGTGGCAACGATCGCTATGTCTCGGTGAGTCGCGCCGAGTTCAAGAACATTACGGAAGGACACGGCAGGATAGAGTTGCAGCAGACGGTGCTGCCGCTGGGCGAGGGGCATTGAGCCTCTCGCATCCATCTAAGGAACGGTATGTCCAAGATCCAGTTTCCCGCCTGGCAACGCCCCCACTGGCAGCCCAGTGACGAGGAAGTCCTGCTGCAGTTCTTCGTATTCGGTAAGTTCCAGGCTGGCCGTGCACCGTCCATCGAATACGGCAGCGAAGGCCTGCCCGAGAGCGTGGAGCTGACCAGCCATCACCACACGGCGCTGCGCCAGTGGGAGGGCTATCCGCTCAGGGGTTCTGTGGGCCGCATGTTCAAGGAGGATGCCCCCGAGGCGTACAAGCTCGCGCTGGATGCCCCGGAAGTGCTGGTCGTGCGCGGGCGCCTGCCTGATGCGGGCGACACGGGCTATCTGCGCGACACTCTGGGCGTGCTGGCGGCCCTGCTGGATGTGGGTGGCACCGCCATCCTCGATCCGCAGATCCTCACCTTGTTCGATGCGAACAGTTGGCGCCAGCGCTTCCTGGTGCGCGACGGCGCGCCGATCCGCAACCACCTGCTGATCCTGTGCGACGGCGAAGAGCAGACGGGCCGTCATTGGGTGCATACCCGCGGCATGCGCAAGTTTGGCCGTCCCGACATCAGCATCCGCAACGTGCCCGAGCGCGATATCGATCGCGCGGGCGTGCTGTGCGAGCGCCTGGTGGAGCTCGAAGCGTTGGGCGCGCACTTCACCGAAGGGCAGTCGCTCGATGCCGAAGGCCTGCATGGCGGTCTCGTGGCGCATCTTGGTGGTGGTGAAGAAGACCCGGATTTCAACAACACCTTCGTGGAATTCCGCTGGCCGGATTGATTCGGGAGCGTGACCCCTCCCTGCCGGAAGCCAGTGCGCGCAAATCATGGTCGCGCTTTTTGCTCGGCATCCCCGCGAAAGCGCGGATCCAGTGACTTTCTGCTCTTGGCTTGATCTACCGCCAGCGCAAAGTGCCAAGTCGCTGGATCCCCACTTTCGCGGGGATGACAAGCGTCGAGCGGAGCATCTCACCGCTGGCAGCGCGGGCACCAGAACGTCGAACGCTGCCCGAGCACGACCTGCCGTATCGGCGTGCCGCATGTCCGGCACGGTTCGCCTTCGCGCCCGTATACCTGCAGTTCGCGGAAGAAGTATCCGGGCGCACCATCCGGGTTGATGAAGTCGCGCAGCGTGGTGCCGCCGCGCTCGATTGCCCAGGCAAGGATGCGCTTCACCTCCGCCGCGAGTCGCGCATAGCGTGCGCGTGATACCGAACCTGCGGGCTTGCGCGGATCGATGCCCGCCGCGAACAGCGCTTCGCTCGCGTAGATGTTGCCGACGCCGACGACGATGGCATTGTCCATCAGGAACAATTTCACGGCGGCGGTGCGACCGCGCGAGAGACGCCAGAGCAGGTCGCCGTCGAAATCGTCGGTGAGCGGTTCCGGCCCGAGCGAAGCCAGCAGTTCGTGCGTCTCGCCCGGCGGCTGCCACAGCAGGCAGCCGAAGCGTCGCGCATCGGTGAAGCGCAGGACGCGCGGGCCTTCGGTGCGAGTGGGCTCCAATGCGATATCGACGTGATCATGCTTGCCGACCAGGGCGTCCGGCGGCAGCACGCGCAGCACGCCGGTCATGCCCAGGTGCAGCAGCGCGCTGCCCACCTTCGTATGCAGCAGCAGGTACTTCGCGCGGCGTTCCACGTCGAGAATGCGCTGGCCGGGCAAAAGATCGGTGATCTCCGGCGGTATCGGCCAGCGCAGATCGCGGCGACGCAGGGTCACGCCGGTGACGTTGCGGCCGATCAGGTGCGGGGCGATACCGCGCCGGGTGGTTTCGACTTCGGGGAGTTCGGGCACGAGGTGTCTCGGTCAAAAGCCCTCACTGTAGGAGCGCCCCCAGTGCGCGATCACTGCAGCGATCAGCGCCGATCGCGCACTGGGGGCGCTCCTACACGAGGGCGGTTGGGTCAGCTCCAGTCGTTGTGGAAGCTTCCCGGCTTGTCCACGCGCTCGAACGTGTGCGCGCCGAAGTAGTCGCGTTGCGCCTGCAGCAGGTTCGCCGGCAGATGCTCGGCGCGATAACCGTCGTAATACGCGATGGCGGAGGAGAAGCACGGCACCGGTACGCCCGCGTTCACCGCGGCGGCCACCACCTCGCGCAGCGCGCCCTGGTATTGCGCGGCGATGTCGCGGAAGTACGGGTCGAGCAGCAGGTTCTTCAGTTGCGCGTCGCGCTCGTAGGCATCGGTGATCTTCTGCAGGAAGCGCGCGCGGATGATGCAGCCCGCACGGAAGATGCTCGCGATGGTGCCGTACGGCAGATCCCATTGGTATTCGTCGGAGGCCGAGCGCAACTGCGCGAAGCCCTGCGCGTAGGACACGATCTTGCTGAAATACAGCGCGCGCCGCACGGCTTCGATGAACGCCTTGCGGTCCCCGCTGTAATGCTGCGGACCGGGGCCGGGCAGCACCTTGCTGGCAGCCACGCGCTCATCCTTCAGTGCGGAAAGCAGCCGCGCGAACACCGACTCGGTGATCAGCGGCAGGGGCACGCCAAGGTCCAGCGCGCTCTGGCTGGTCCACTTGCCGGTGCCTTTCTGCGCCGCGCGGTCGAGGATGATGTCGACCATCGCCTTGCGCGTTTCCGGATCCTTCTTGGTGAAGATGTCGGCCGTGATGCTGATGAGGTAGCTGTCCAGCTCGCCCTTGTTCCAGTCGGCGTAGACCTCGGCCAGTTCGTCGTTCGACAGGCCCAGCACATGGCGCAACACGGCGTAGCTCTCGGCGATCAGCTGCATGTCGCCGTACTCGATGCCGTTGTGCACCATCTTCACGTAGTGACCGGCGCCATTGGGGCCCATGTAGGCCACGCAAGGCTCGCCGTCCGGCGCGCGTGCCGCGATCTCGGTGAGGATGGGCGCCACGAGGTCGTACGCATCGCGCGGGCCGCCCGGCATGATCGAGGGCCCGTGCAGCGCGCCTTCCTCGCCGCCGGACACGCCGGTGCCGATGAAGTGCAGTCCGGCCGCATGCATCTCGCTTTCGCGGCGCATGGTGTCCTTGAAGAAGGTGTTGCCGCCATCGATCACCACGTCGCCCTTGTCCAGCAGCGGCTTCAGCTGGGCCAGCGTGGCGTCGGTGGGCTCGCCCGCCTTCACCATCAGCAGGATGCGGCGCGGCTTTTCCAGCGAGGCGACGAAATCCTCCAGCGTGTAGCTGGGAACCAGGCGCTTGCCCGGGTTCTGCGCCATCACCTCGTCGGTGCGCTCGCGGTGGCGGTTGTAGATGGACACCGCATGCCCGCGGCTCTCGATGTTGAGGGCCAGGTTGCTGCCCATGACCGCCATGCCGATGACGCCGATTGCCTGCTGACTCATGTTGTCGCTCCTGCCAAGGGATGCGCCTTGATATGGGGAGGGCCCTGCATCGTGCAAGTGCTCCCGCGGACGCAAAACGCGATGGTGGTGCGGCGGATGCGACGCCGGCGTGAGGCTAGCGGGCCTTGGTCGCGTCCTGCGTGGCCGGACGTGGCGTATAGCGCACGGAAACCAGCGCCACGCGGTCGTTCACCCGCACATAGCGTTGCGGGCCGGTGACCGAGGTTTCGCCGAACTCCAGCCGCTGGCCGTCGAGGCTCAGCACGGCCACCGGCGGGGCAAGCCCGATGCGCGCGGGCTGGAAGTCGCTGAGCGGCCGCCAGCTCAGCACGCTGGCGGAGGCGGTATCGGCCAGTTCGGCGAGGCGGCCGTCATCGGCGCGCGCGGCCGTGCCGTCGGTGCGCCACCAGTGGCCCTCGCGCTTGGCGTAATGCTCCGCCGGACCGTTGCCGATGCGAAGTTCCACCTGCGTGATATCGGAAGGCGGGAGCTTGAGCAGGGTACCCGGTGCTTCATCGCTATCGCGCCGCCATTGCCATCCGGCGATCGCGGCGAGCACGATCGCCGCGGCAAGCATGCCTGCCCGCTGCCGCGTCGCGCGCCTCATGCGCGGCGGCGCCGCCACGCGATCCAGCCGCCCGCCACCAGCAAGAGCAGGGGCAGCACCACCAGGAAGCCCAGCGTCACGCTGCTGAGCTGCGCCTGCGAGATCTGGAGCAGGCGATCCGGCGCGCCGCGCGGCGGCAGCTGCACCAGCGCGTCGTCGCCGAGCAGCCAGTCGAAGATGCGCTCGCCCAGCGCGCGATTGCCGCCATTGCCGAGGAAGGTATTGGAGAGGAAGTCGCCGTCACCGATGACCACCACGCGCTGCTCGGCCTTGTCGGGGCTGGGCGACAGGCGGCTCAGCGCGAAGCCGAAGTCGAGCGGACCTTTCAATTCGCCCGCGCTTGCGTCGTACGCGATGGTGGAAGCCTGCCCGTTGTCGATCGGCTTGAACTCGGTCCAGCTCTGCGGACTGGAACGCAGGAAGGGCGCCACCTGCCAGTCGGTACGCGCGGCCAGTGCCAGTGCGGAGGCCTGCGGGAACAGCGTGGTGAGCGTGAAGCCGCGGGTGATCGCGTGCCTGGGATAGTCGCCCAGCGCGAGCATGCGCGGGTCCTTCAGGCCCAGCGCGGCGCCCTGGCCGTCCACCAGCACGCCAGGCAGGACGCGGATGCCCAGCGCATTGGCCAGCGGGTCCAGGTGCAGGTCATCGTTGGCCGGCTCGCTCAGCCACAGCAGGTTGCCGCCGTTGGCGAGGTAATCGGTCAGCGCCTTCACGGCGCCTTCGGGCAGCGCGAGCTCGGGGCTCGCCAGCACCACCAGGTCGGTGTGCTGCGGCACGGCGGTGACCTGCGCGAAGTTGAGCGGCACCGCGCGCATGCCGCGTCCTTCGAGTTGCGACACGAACATGCCGAGGTCCGCATTGCCCTTGTCGTTGGGGCGGCGCTCGCCATCGCCCGAGACGAAGGCAACGATGCGTTCGCCGCTGCGCGCGAGACGCTCCAGGGCGTTGGTGAGGCTGCGCTCGGACAGTTCGTCCAGGCGCTGCTCGCGGCCCTGGTAATGCAGGATCAGCGCGCCATCCACGGTGATGCCCAGCTCGCGCATCGCCGCCGGGTCCTGCTGCGGATCCACGAAGCGCAGGGCAAGGTCGGGCTTCACGCGCTGGTAGCGCTGCATGAAGCTGGCCACGGTATTGCGCAGGTCGCCCTGCGGGTTGGCGTAGCTGACGATCTCCACCGGGCCCTTCAGCGTCGCCAGCACGGCGCGGCTTTCCGCCGAGAGGCTGGCGCGTCCGCCAAACGTCCAGTCGGCGACGTGGTCGTAGCGCGCGGCGAGATAGCTGAGCGCCGCCGCCGCGAGCAACAGCGCGAAGGCAAACAGCCATCCATTCAGATGCCGGAGGAAGCGCGCCATCAGCCACGCTCCTTTTCGGCGGCGAGCCGATGCGTGGCGAGCGCGAGCGCCACCACGATCACGATCAGGAACCAGGCGATGTCGGCCGTGGACACCAGGCCGCGCAGCAGCGTTTCCAGGTGGTTGCTCAGCGACAGCCAATCGAACACGCCATGGGTGGCGCCCGCCCTCTGCGCGGCGATGTTGACGCCCGCCAGCACCAGGCCGAGCGTGAGCGCCACACTGGCGGCGATCGACGCGTGCGAGGCGAAGGCCGAACACGCCACGCCGATCGCCGCGAGCGTGGCCAAGGTCAGCAGCAGGCCCAGCGAGGCGGCCGCCAGCTTGCCCCAGTCCAGCGTGGCGCCGTGCGCAAGGCTCAGCGGCATGGCCAGCGCCAGCGCCAGCCACAACACCAGCCACAGCATCAGCGCGAGATATTTGCCCAGCACGATGCGCGAGGCAGGCAGGCCGGTGGCGAACCATAGCGGCAACGTGCCGTTGCTGCGTTCACCGGCGATCACCGACATGGTGAGCAGCGGCACGATCACCAGCGCCAGCTCGGCCACCCCGAACGGCAGCACGGCGCCGGTGAGGATGCTGCTCAGCATCGGCACGCCGACCAGGTCGGTGTAGCCGGGGCCGCCCGGCAACGCGGCCAGCTTGATCTGTCCCGCGAGGAATCCGCCGAGCAGCAGCGTGAAGCGCCACGCCAGCTGCGCCAGCGTCAGCGCGGCAAGTACCCAGGCAAGCGGGCGGACGAACAGGCGGCGCAGCTCCAGCCGCGTCACGGCGATCACGCTCATGCAGCCTGCATCCTGTCGTTGCTCCCGTTGCCGCGCATGGCGATGTCGAAAAAGGTCTGTTCCAGCGCCTTGTGGTCGGCGCCGTCGATGGTGGCGTCGTAGCGCAGCTGGCCTTCGTGCAGGATCGCCACGCGATCGCATGCGGCGGTCACTTCGGTCAGCAGATGGGTGGAGAGGATGATGGCGGTGCCGGCCGCAGCCTGCTCGCGGATCACCTCGCGCAGCGCCGCCACCTGCACCGGATCGAGTGCGTTGGCCGGCTCATCCAGCACCAGCAGCCGGGGGCCGTGCAGCAATGCGCAGGCAAGCCCCAGGCGCTGGCGCTGGCCCTGGGAAAGCACGCCGGCCAGTCGCCGCGACAGCGTTCCCAGTTCCAGGCGTTCGACGATCCGCCGGTGCGCCTGGGCGAGTCCGGCGCCGTGCAAGCCACGCAGGCGGCCATGCGCATCCAGGTGTTCGCTGACGGTCAGTTCCGGCCACAGGGGGGCACGTTCCGGCAGCCACCCGATGACGCGGCGCGCCAGTTCGGGCCGCTCCAGGAAGTCCGCCCCGTTCAGCCTGATGCCACCGCTGTCGGGCACCAGGGCACCGGCGATCATGGCCAGGGTGGTGGACTTGCCGGCGCCGTTGACGCCCAGCAAACCCAGCACCTGTCCCGAGTCCAGCCGCAGCGTGAGACCGGAGACAGCCGGCCGGCCCGCACGATGACGGGTGATGTGATCCAGTTCCAATACGGCGGTAGGCGCGCTCATTGCATGATTGTCACGGCGCCCCCAACTTCACACAACGGGGTGGGGCCGTCATTTGCGTGACACAGCACATAAGGAGGATGCCCTCGCCCGCATGGAACGGGTGAGGGCATCCTTAACTTCGTCGCTTCCTTAGGGTGCGACAATATTTTGAGCTGTCCATGCTGGCGGGTACGGAAACCCCTCGTTTAGACTGAAATTTCATAGACCTGGGTGTTATCCCGATGCTCGACGCAGTACTCAATTTCCTCTCCAACGGCCTGACGCATGCCGGTTGGCTCAGCATGACGATCTACATGCTGATCATGACCCAGCTCACCATCTTCACGGTGACGCTGTACCTGCATCGTTGCCAGACCCATCGCGGCGTGGACCTGCACTGGTCGATCTCGCACTTCTTCCGTTTCTGGGGCTGGCTCACCACGGGCATGGTCACCAAGGAGTGGGTGGCGGTGCATCGCAAGCACCACGCCAAGGTCGAGACCGAGGAAGATCCGCACAGCCCGCAGATCTACGGCATCAAGAAGGTGTTCTGGGACGGCGTGTCGCTGTACCGCGACGCCAGCGAAGTGAAGGAAGACCTCGAGAAGTACGGCCGCGGCACGCCGGACGACTGGATCGAGCGCAAGCTCTACGCCGGCCACCCGTACTGGGGCCCGACGCTGATGCTCGTCATCAACCTGGCGCTGTTCGGCGTCATCGGCGCCGCGCTGTGGGCGCTGCAGATGATCTGGATCCCGTTCTGGGCCGCCGGCTTCGTCAACGGCATCGGCCACTGGTGGGGCTACCGCAACTTCGAGAGCGCCGATACCGCGACCAACCTCATTCCGTGGGGTTTCTGGATCGGCGGCGAAGAGCTGCACAACAACCATCACGCCTTCCCGAGCTCGGCCAAGTTCGCCCTGCGCAAGTGGGAGTTCGATATCGGCTGGGCCGCCATCTGCGCCTTGCGCGCGGTTGGCCTGGCCAAGGTGCTGCGCGTGGCGCCGACGCTCGACGTGCGCCCGAACGTGCACCTGCCCGATGCCGAGACGCTCAAGGGCGTGCTGACCCATCGCTTCGCCGCGATGACGGATTTCTACCGCAACGTGATCATGCCGACCCTGCGCGACGAAGCGCAGCACGCCGGCGAGAACATCAAGGCGGTGCCGCGCCGCATGCGCCGCGCGCTGGCCGATGGTGGCCGCTGGCTGGACAGCGAAGGTCGCGACCGCATGCAGGCCGTGCTGGCCAAGCGTCCGACGCTCAACACCGTGTGCGATTTCCGCGCCCGCCTCGCCGCCCTGATGGAGCAGCGTGGCGCCGACCAGGCGCTGAAGGGCCTGCAGCAGTGGATCGCCGAGGCCGAGCAGAGTGGCATCCGCGCCCTGCAGGAGTTCGCCGCGCGCCTGAAGAGCTACTCGGTCGCCAACGCCTGAACGGCGTGATGCGATGAAACGAAGAAGCCCGCCGCAAGGCGGGCTTTTTTTGTGCGTGGGGTTTCCCATGCCCGCGCGGCTCGGCTTTAATCGGGAAGGCCAACGACGGGAGAACGCACGCGGATGAGTCTTCGGGTGGTGGTGATTGGCGCGACCGGCGTGTTCGGTTCGCGCATCGCACGGCGGCTCGCCCACGATGCGCGCTTCGAGCTGATCCTGGCCGCGCGACGCGCCGAGTCGCTGGAAGCGCTGTATGCCTCCGTTGGCGATGCCCGCCTGCAGGTGGCGACGCTCGATGCCGGACACCCGAACTTCCGCCATGCATTGGCGGCGCTGCGTCCCCAATTGGTGATCCATGCCGCCGGTCCTTTCCAGGGGCAGGACTATCGCGTGGCGGAGGCATGCATGGCATGCGGCAGCCATTACATCGATCTTGCGGATGGACGCGGCTTCGTCAGTGGCTTCGAACAGCTCGACGCACAGGCGTGGCGTGCGGGCTGCCTGCTGGTCAGTGGCGCGTCCAGCGTGCCCGCGCTCAGCGCCGCGGTCGTCGACGCCTTGCTGCCACGCTTCGCGACGCTCGAGGCGATCGAGCATGCCATCAATCCGGGCAATCGCACGCCGCGTGGCGATGCCACGGTGACCTCGATCCTTGGCTACTGCGGACGTCCCATTCGCGTATGGCGCAATGGCGGATGGGATGAAGCGCATGGCTGGATGGACAGTCGGCGCCAGGTGTTCCCGTTTGGCCGGCGGCGCGTGGGCGTGTGTGACATTCCCGATCTGGAACTGTTTCCGACGCGCTACCCGCAGGTGCGCACGGTGTTGTTCCGCGCCGGGCTGGAGTTGCCGCTGCTGCAATGGGCGACCTGGGGCATGGCGGTGCTGGTGCGGCTGGGCGTGATCCGTGACCTGGCCCGCCACGCGCCGACGTTGCGCCGCCTCAGCGAGCGCTTCGTGGATTTTGGCTCCGACGTCGGCGGCATGGCGGTGGAATTGCGTGGCGAAGATCGCGAAGGCGCGCCATTGCATCTTCGCTGGTGGCTCGATGCCGATGCCGGCGATGGCCCGCAGGTGCCGGTGACGCCCGCGATCGTGCTGGCGCGCCGCATGGCCGAAGGCTTGGTCGATGCGAAAGGCGCGATGCCCTGCATGGGCCTGCTCACGCTGGACCAGATCGTCGAAGGGTTCGACGGCTTCGCGCTGCGTACGGGGTTGGACACCGTCAGTCGATGAAGCGCCAGGCCTCGTCTGGTGCCGGCAGCCGGCATTGGTCGCGCTTGCCGAACAGGCGATAGCGGTTGCGCGCCACCCAGCGGTAAAGCGGATCGCGCATGGCCCTGGGCACGATGCGCATCAGCGACCCCACGAGGCGCCAGCGGCCGCCGAGCTGGCGAAGCACGCGCGCGATCGCGTCGGTGTTGCTGTAGCCCACGCCGTCCTGCACCAGCAGGAACGACGACGGATCGTCCGGCGACAGGCCATGCGCGGCCAGCAGGCCGCGTCCTTCCACGCCTTGCATGGCGGCCAGCCGGAAGCGCCCCTCGCGATCGTGGCGAAGGATGAAATCCACCCAGCGGCTGCACAGCACGCAGACCCCGTCGAACACGATGACGGGGTGAGCCGCACAGCGGACATGGTCGATCTCCAACCAGCCGCGATAGGCGATCAGGCGGCCAATGCCCGGCAGGCGGGTGTCGATGTCGAAGGCATAGCGACCCTCGTGCGCCCCGCTGCGCGACCGTACGCCACCGCAAAGCGCGCGGGGCAGGGGCAGGCCCAGCAAAGTGACGCGCCGCAGTTGCCAGTCAATCGCGTTGCCGTCGCGACGGAGGGAAAAATGCAGCGATACCGGCCCCAACCGCTCGCGCATCGCCATCGCGTTGCCGGGTTGCAGGACGGAGCGCATCCGGCCGCGGGTGAAGCGGCGGGTCCAGGTTTCCCTTGATCCATCGCGTTCGATGGTGATGGCGATGGCCTGGTCGGCGCCCGGGTCGGGCAGCGTCAGGATCCGGCGCAGCAGGCGGGCCAGGATGCGCGTGTCACCTTCGACCTGCGCCGTGCCACTGGCCTCGAGCAGCGCGCCCTCGCCGTGCATGCGCTGCACTGGCGGCGCGAGTTGCGACCAGTCCGCGGCGTCCAGCAGGGAGGGGAACAGGGCGGGGGCCATGCCGCCATCATGGGGTGGCCCCACGATGCCCGGCAAGCTCCCTGCCGTCATTCCGGCGCAGGCCGTCATCCAGGGCGACGATGATCGGTTTCCGCGACACGACAGCCGGCGCCCCGTGTCGTCGCGAACAGCCTGTCGTGGTGGCAACCGGGATTGCTCGCTACGCTCGCCCCTTCGGGGCCGCGCTGCAGGCGTTCTGCGCGCTTCGCGCTTGTCCGGCCTGCGCCGGAGTGACGGGATGGAGGGTGCAGGCACAAAAAAACCGCCTTGCGGCGGTTTTTTTGCTGGTAAGGCGAGGCGCTGGACCCCTGCCTTCGCAGGGGTGAACAACGGTAAGCCAAGCGCTGGGCGCTTGGACCGTTGTTCACTTGATCTTGCCTTCCTTGTAGATCACGTGCTTGCGAACCACCGGATCGTACTTCTTGAACTCGAACTTTTCCGGGGTGTTCTTCTTGTTCTTCTGCGTGGTGTAGAAGTGGCCGGTGCCGGCCGAAGAGATCAGGCGGATCTTGTCTTGCTTGCTGTTAGCCATGGCTTAATCCTCAGATCTTTTCGCCGCGGGCGCGCAGGTCGGCGAGGACGGCTTCGATGCCGTTCTTGTCGATCGTGCGCAGGGCGTGGTTGGAAACGCGCAGCTTCACCCAGCGGTTTTCGCTCGGGACCCAGAAGCGGCGCTCATGCAGGTTCGGCAACCAGCGGCGACGGGTCTTGTTGTTAGCGTGCGAGACATTGTTACCAGTCTGCACACCCTTTCCGGTGACTTGGCAAATACGGGCCATGATGACCTCCTGTTAGGCGCCCTGGGGCGCGTTTGCCACCCGTTGGCCAGGGCGGCATCGGCCCAGCGGCGCAAGCGCCACGCGATGCTGGAGATGGAGCTTTTCGCGTCTGCCGTGAGGTCCGCATCGCGTCGCGGGCGTGCCCGATGGGTCGGGTCGGCATGGTCGAGCCGCGTATTGTCGCCCAGGAACGGCGCCGTGCGCAAGTTTTGCCCACTCGGGGCGCCCGGCCGCATGGCGGCCCGCAGGGATGTGTGGAACAATTCAACTCTTTGCGTTTTCACGCACCGCACACTTTTCGAAGAGGAAATACCCCCATGGCAGACGTCGCCTCCAACGGCCAGGCCAACGCGCCGCAGCTCGTGCTGCAGAAGATCTACGTGAAGGACGTCTCCTTCGAGGCCCCCAACGCCCCGCAGATCTTCCAGGAAGTGGGCGAGACCGAGCAGCAGCCGCAGGTGCAGCTGAACCTCGGCCAGAAGTCGGTGGACCTGGGCAACGACCTCTATGAAGTGGTGCTCAGCCTGACCCTGACCTGCACCCTGGGCGAGCGCACGGCCTACCTGGCCGAGGTGCACCAGGCGGGCGTGTTCGGCATCGCCGGCTTCGCCGAGGAAGACCTCGCCGGCATCCTCAACAGCTACTGCCCGAACCTGCTGTTCCCGTACGCGCGCCAGATGCTGTCCTCGCTGGTGCTCGAGGGCGGCTTCCCGCCGTTCCTGCTGCAGCCGATCAACTTCGACGCGCTGTACGCCGAGCAGCAGCGCCGCATCCTCAGCGGCAGCGCCGCCCCGACGCTCAACAGCTGATCCGCAAGGGCCCAGCTCATGGTTGAGCGTCCGACCCTTGCCGTCCTGGGTGCCGGCTCGTGGGGCACCGCGCTGGCGGCCCTGGCCGCCCGCAACCAGGTGCCGACCCGACTGTGGGGGCGCGATGCCTCCGCGCTGGCCGCGATGGCGCAGAGCCGTTGCAACCAGCGCTACCTGCCGGATGTCGAGCTGCCGTCCGAGCTGACTTACGAGGCCGATCTCGCCGCCGCCCTGCGTGGCGCCGAGGTCGTGCTGATCGTGGTGCCCAGCCACGCCTTCGCCTCGATGCTGGAGGAGATCGCCCCGTACCTGGCGCCCAACGCCCGCATCGCCTGGGCGACCAAGGGTTTCGAGCCGGGCACGGGCCGCTTCCTGCACGAGCTGGTGGATGAGCGCTTTCCCGGTCGCGCGGCCGCGGTGGTGACCGGTCCTTCCTTCGCCAAGGAAGTCGCCGCCGGCATGCCCAGCGCCGTCACCGTGCATTCGGACGACGACGCGTTCGCGCATGAAATGGCCCTGTTGCTGCACGCCCCGAATTTCCGCGCGTATTCCGGCAGCGACGTGCTGGGCGCGGAACTCGGCGGCGCCATGAAGAACGTGCTCGCGGTCGCTACCGGCGTCGCCGATGGCATGGGCCTGGGCCTCAACGCCCGCGCCGGCCTGATCACCCGCGGCATGAACGAGATGCTGCGGCTGGGCGTTGCCCTGGGCGCCCGCCCGGAAACGTTGATGGGGCTGGCCGGTCTCGGCGACCTGGTGCTCACCTGTACCGGCGACCTGTCGCGCAATCGCCGCCTCGGTCTCGCGCTGGGGCGGGGCAAGGCCATCGACGAGGCCGTGCGCGAGATCGGCCAGGTCGTCGAGAGCGTGCTCACCGCCGACGAAGTGATGCGCCTGGCCACCAAGCACGGCCTGGATCTCCCCATCAGCAGCGGCGTGCGCGCCGTGCTGCACGGCGAGGTCACGCCGGCCGAAGGGCTCAAGATGCTCATGAGCCGCGAGCAGAAGCCGGAATATCCCAAGGGCCTGTTCACGCCCGCCGCGTAGGTTCCGTCCCAAGGTGCCGTTTTCCACGCCTGAACGCCGGGTATGAAAAAACCGGCGTTGAGACGCGCACACGTGCAAGAGCCTTGCTAAGCTGAATCTTTTGGTCGCCCCTGCGGACTGAATGCATGCAGTCACCGGACGATAAACGGCACGACCGTCAGACCCAGCAACGCGGCGAGAGCGGCGATGCGACGCTGCCCGGCGTCTGGCGCAAGTTGCTGGCTTCGTCAGCGGCTGGCGCCGTGCCGGAGCGCGGCGTGCTTGGCTTCTTCCTCGAAGTGGTGCCGGAGGAGGGCGCGTCCTACGCACACGTCGACGTCGCGCCCGTCCTGCTGGCCGTCGCCGAGCAGGGGCGCTTCGTGCGTCCCGCGCCGCTGGACAGCAAGCATCTGGGCCAACAACCCCTGGAGCCGCACGAACAGCGGCTGGCCGCGACCGTGCTCGGCCTGCCGCAGAGCCTGCGCAAGAGCCGCAGCTATGCGCGGCTCGCCGGTCACGTCGGCGATGCGCTGCTGGCGGAAATCCTGGATACCGCGCCGTGCTTCCTCGGTGGCCTGGCCGGCCTGCGCCTGTCGCGCGGCAAGGGGCACCAGCTCAACTGGCAGTGGCACCTGGAAAACGACGGCAGCCAGCGCCTGCAACCGTGCCTGCCGACCAATCATCGCGTGCTGCGCATCGATGCCCTTTGGTACCTGGACGCCGAACGCGCCGAACTGGGCCATCTGGAAGCGCCGCTGGAAGAAACCCAGTGGCTGGACCTGCCGCCGCTGAAGCACGAATACAGCCAGATCCTGCGCAACGCCTTGCCGCAGAGCCGCCTCTCGCACCGCCTGCCGCTGCCGCAGGTGCTGGGCGAGATGCGCCGCGCCGAGCTGGCGCCCAAGCCGGTGCTGACCCTGCATGCGCTCACCCGCCACGCGCGCCTGGCCGCGGGCACGCCGCCGCTGGCCTACGCGCGCCTGGCCTTCGACTACGCCGGCGAGCGCCTGCCGGGCCGTGGTGGCGAACCGCTGGTGCGGCGCGTGCGCAATGGCCACCTGGTGGAGATCACCCGTCGCCGCGCCGAAGAACTGTCCGCGATGGAACAGCTCGAACGCGCCGGCCTTACGCCGGGCGTGGATACCGAAGGCCTGCCCTGGGATCTCGCCGACACGTTGCCCGATGACGCCTGGCTCTTCCCCGGCAAGGGTTACGCGGGCGCGCTGGAGGTGAACACGCCGGCACGCTGGCTCGCGTTGCGTCCGAAGCTGGAGGCCGAGGGCTTCGTGCTCGACTACGCGCCGAGCTTTCCGTTCGAGGTGCTGGAAGGGCCGGTGCGCTGGTACGGCAACGCGGTGGAGGACGCCGACGACCACGCCTTCGACCTGGAAATCGGCATCGAGCTGGAAGGCAAGCGCCACAACCTGCTGCCCGCCGTGGCGCAGGCGCTGGCCGACCACCAGTTGAACCTCAGCCCGGTACCGAACGAGCCCGAGGACGCCGTGTGGTACGCCCCGGTGGACGAGCGCCGCCGCGTGCCGGTGCGCCTGAAGGAGCTGCGCGGCCTGTTGGCGCCGCTGGCCGAATACCTCGAACGCCCGCGCAACAAGCTGCATCTGCCGCGCGTGCAGGCCGGTCGACTCGAAGAACTGGTCGAAGCGCTGCCCAGCGGTGGCGAACTGGTCGCGCCCGAAGTGCTGCGCGGTTTCACCGCTCGCCTGCGCGATGCCGCCGAACGCGCCAGCGACGCCGTGCCCGACGGCCTCACCGTCGAACTTCGCCCCTATCAGCGTGAAGGCCTGCGCTGGTTGAACGCACTCGCCGAAGCCGGCGTGGGCGGCGTGCTCGCCGACGACATGGGCCTGGGCAAGACGCTGCAGCTCATCACGCATCTGCTGGCGCTGAAGGAGCGCGGCGTGCTCACCGAGCCGGCGCTGGTCGTGGTGCCCACCAGCCTCATTCCGAACTGGCAGGCGGAAATCGCGCGCTTCGCGCCGTCGCTGCGCGTGCTCGCGCTGCATGGCCCTCAACGCGGCGGCGATTTCTCCCAGCTCGGCGCGCAGGACATCGTGCTCACCAGCTACGCGCTGCTGCCACGCGACGTGGTGACACTGCGCAAGCAGCCGTTCGCGCTGATCGTGCTCGACGAAGCGCAGCAGGTGAAGAACCCGCGCACGCAGGCGCGCCGCGCCGTGCTGAGCCTGCGCGCGCCGCGTTGCATCTGCCTTACCGGTACGCCGTTGGAAAACCACCTGGGCGAGCTGTGGTCGCAGGTCGATCTCGCCGTACCCGGCTTGCTTGGCGACGAAGGCGCCTTCCGCCGCCATTACCGCATCCCGATCGAGCGTCATCGCGATACCGATTGCCAGGATCGCCTCAATCGCCGCCTTGCGCCTTTCATCCTGCGCCGCACGAAGTCGCAGGTGGCGAACGAACTGCCGCCCAAGACCGAGATCACGCGCCGTGTGGTGCTGGAGGGTCGCCAGCGCGAACTCTACGAAAGCCTGCGCCTGTCGCTGGCGGACGAATTGCGCGAGGTGATCGCGCAACGCGGCATCGCGCACAGCGGCATCGTGGTGCTCGACGCGCTGCTCAAGCTGCGCCAGGTCTGCTGCGATCCGCGCCTGGTGAAGCTGGAGGCCGCGCGCGGCGTGCGCGATTCGGCCAAGTTCGAACTGCTGATGGACATGCTGCCCGCGCTGCTCGCCGAAGGCCGCAAGGTGCTGCTGTTCTCGCAGTTCACCGAAATGCTCAAGCTCATTTCGCACGAACTGGATCGCCGCCGCATCCGCTACGTCACGCTCACCGGCGAAACGCGCGACCGCGCCGAGCCGGTACGCCAGTTCCAGGAAGGCGAAGTGCCGTTGTTCCTGCTGTCGCTGAAGGCCGGTGGCGTAGGCCTCAACCTCACGGCGGCCGACACTGTCATCCACTACGACCCATGGTGGAATCCGGCGGCGGAAGCACAGGCTTCCGACCGTGCGCATCGCATCGGCCAGGACAAGCCGGTATTCGTGTTCCGCCTGATCACCGGCGGCACAGTCGAGGAGCGCATCGAGGAGTTGAAGGCGCGCAAGGCGGAGCTTGCGGAGGCGGTGTTGGAGGGTGGCGGTACGCGTGAGCGGTTGAGTTTCGATCAGGCGGATCTGGATGCGTTGTTGGCACCGGGTTGATGGGGCGGTTCGTCTGCTTCCTGTAAAAGACGATTTCGCCAAGCGCTGACTTCCCGAAACCTGACGCCGCCTACCTCTGTAGGAGCGCACCCTGTGCGCGACAGCCTTTCGCGGTGGGCTGCATGGTTTTTCTCTTGAGAGCGGGTTATTGCCTTCGGTAGCTCCGCTACCGCGAGCATGCCGCTTACGCAGCGGGCGTTTCGACGTCCTGCCGGCCGCCGAGTCACTTTTCTTTTGCTGGCCCAAAAGAAAAGTAACCCAAAGAAAATGGCCTTCAAAGCCAGGGCTCATGGCAGTACGTGGAATAGAAGCGTCGGATGACTGAGGCCAGCCGCGGTGCGCTCTTTACTACCTCGAACGGCACGGCTACACCGCAACGCGCCGTAGCGAAGAGGACTTAAAGCCACGTCGCTGAGCCACGAAGAGCTCTATGGAGCGCCGCCCCCTTTCTCCCTCTCCCCTCCAGAGAGGGCTGGGGTGAGGGGTGGGTGCTCGCGAAGTTCCTTCCTACCTCCGTAGGAGCGCACCCAGTGCGCGACCGCAACGTTGGAACATGCCGCGGTAGTCGCGACCACCGCAGACCGAGGCGACCATGTCAGTCCGCGGTCGCGCACTGGGTGCGCTCCTACAACGAACCGTAGCCCTCAGCTCCTCAATGCGATGTGCCGCGCAGCGGCACGAGCCTTCAACCATCCCCTGTGTGGCGGTGAGGGGTGGTCGATCAGGCCCCGCAGGGGTGCCCGACAGGACGTCGGGCACTTTTCGTCCGGGCAGGAGCCCGGTCGAAAAGCCCGGCCGCCCCTCACGGACTGGCTGGGCAACGCCCAGGCAGCGCCACGCGGGGTGCTCTTTCTTTTGGTTACTTTTCTTTGAGCAAGCAAAGAAAAGTGACCCGGGCCGCGGCAGCGGCTCGGAAGCCCGCGGCAGGCGAGCCCGGTCGCGAGAAAACAACAATTGCAACGCCAAAAATCTTCGCCCATCGAAACGATGAACATGCAGACCGGCGCGAAAGGCTGTCGCGCACTGGGTGCGCTCCTACAAGGGAAACGCTACGCAAAGAGAAATCGACCCGAGCCGCGGCCCCACGGATACTCCCTTCGGCCGTAGGCGAGCCAGGTCGCCGAAACACAGCAGTCGCCTGAAACGACAATTGCCGAAAGAGTGAACCGTGCAGACCGGCGCGAAAGGCGGTCGCGCACTGGGTGCGCTCCTACAGGAGAGGAAAGCGGGCTGCGCGCGTCATGCCGAGCACCACCGCAACACCCGCAACTTCACATCGCCGGCCTGGTCCTCAGCAATGCATCCACCGCCTGCTGCCATTGCGGCGATCCAATGGGCGACTGCGGCGCCTCCTGTCCCAGCTTGTGCTGCACCGCGCGGTTCCATTCAGCGGAGCCGCGGTCGGGGCCGTGGCCGTCGTCGGTGATGTGCAGGCGCTCGTCGACCCACGCGTACCATTCGGCGGAGCCCAGCGCCGCATTGTCGGGAACGCTTTGCTCGGCCTGCGGCTTGGGTGGTTTCTGGTCGGGAGGTGGCGAGGAGGGCGAACACGCCGCGAGCAGGGCGAGAGGAAGCATGGCGAGGTATCGGCGCATGTCGGCCTCCGATCGGTAGAGGTCTTCGAGACTAGCAACAACCGCTCGCGCGGCGATGAATCGCGCCTGACATGCATGCGCAACATCGCATGACGACGCGTCACTGCCCGCATTTTTACTTCGCGCTAACGTCGCGCCGCGACTTCGTCGATGTGCTTGAGCAGATCGGCCGGATCTTCATACACGCGAAAGGCGCCGGCATCTTCCAGTTCTTCCTGCCCGTAGCCGCCCGATAGCAGGCCGATGCCGAGTGCGCGTGCGCGCTGCGCGGCGAGCATGTCCCAGATGCTGTCACCGACCACGAGGCTGTAATGGATGTCCGCGCCGAGGCGCTGCGCGGCGGTGACGAACAGATCGGGATCGGGCTTGGCATATCGCACCTGGTCGCGGGTCACTACCGGCACTTTTGATGGATCGACGCCAAGCGCCTCTAGGTTGTGCGCCGCGGTCTGCATGCGTCCGCTGGTGGCGATGGCCCAGGGAATGTCTTCTTCGGTGAGGAAGGCCAGCAATTCGCGCGCGCCGGGCAGCGGTCGCACCGAGCCCTGCGTGGCCTGGCGGTTGTACGCCTCGGCGTGCCACGTGCGCAGGCGCATCAGGCGTTCCTCGGTGATCTCCAGGCCGGTCTCGCGCAACAGGATGTTGGTGAACAGGCCGCCGCTCATGCCGATCTTGCGATGGATGCGCCACACCGACAGTTCCACGCCTTCGCGGTCGAGCGCTTCCTTCCATGCGAGCACGTGCTGGTAGACGCTGTCGACCAGCGTGCCGTCTAGGTCGAACAAGAAGGCGGTGTCGCTGCGTGGCATGGGAAGCGCTCGTGGGAAAGGCTTGCACAGCGTAGCACTCGCGCCGGGCTCAACCCCGTCAATGTGATCTACAGCACATCCTCTTGTAGGTGCAACGCTCGGCTGACAGACAGGGTTTTCCTGAAGGCACACCATGCGGAAGTCGTCCGGGCGCACTCGCCGGCATCGACCCCGGCGAATGCCCCGCACGGCACCGTTCATCAGTGGGAGCACGAGCATGACACGCAAACATCTGCTTACGTTCATGGCGCTGGCCGCCTGCGCCGGCATGGCCAGCGCGCACGGTGCGAGTGGCCGCCTTCGCTTCGAGGGCCAGGTGGTGCATGCCACCTGCGCCAGCAGCAGGCCGCTGCTCGGCAAGGACGACCACGACGGCTGCGGCCGCGATGTCCTGCGCACGATCGGGGTGGAATACGTGGTGCCGGCGAGTCACGCGGCCGACAGCGAGATGCTCGACTACTTCATCGCGCGCGAGGATGGCGGCGACAAGTTCCTGTTGACGCGCCAGTACCGTTGAACGCGAGGGCGGCGACTCAGCCGCCCGGGACCAGCGGCTTGCCGGCGTCGAGCACGGCGAGTGCGGCGGCACCGAGCAGGCCCGGTTCCGGATGCATCATCGCGATGGTCGGCACCTGTTCCATGGTTTCGCGGAAACGGCCCTTCGACTCGAAGCGCTCGCGGAAACCGCCGTGCTTGATCCACGGCAGCAGGATCGGCAGCACGCCGCCGGTGAGGTACACGCCGTCCCAGCCGCCAAGACTGAGCACGAGATCGCCGGCGACGCTGCCGAAAATGCCGGCCAGCGTTTCCACCGTGCGCACGCACAGCGGATCGCTGCCCGCCTCGGCGCGCGCGGTAATGTCCTCGGGCGTGTATTCCTCGGCCGGCTGGCCGGCCATGTCGGCCAGCGCGAGGTAGAGGTTCACCAGGCCGTTGCCGCAGATCATGCGCTCGTTGGACACGCGGCCGAAGCGATCGTTGAGGCGGTGCAGGATTTCCACGTCTTCGGCGGTGTGAGCGGCGAAACCGGCGTGGCCGCCTTCGGTTTCCAGCACGATCCAGTGGCCTTCGCGGCGCATCAGGCCGGCGACGCCCAGGCCGGTGCCCGGGCCCATCACCACGAACGTCTGCTGTTCGCGCTGGCCCAGGTGCGGCAGCGCCTGCGGGCCCACCGAAGAGAGTTGGTCGTGGCCAAGCAGCGGCACCGCCATGGCCTGCGCGGCGAAGTCGTTGACCAGGTGCACCGACTCCATGCCCAGCTCGGCCTGCAGCGCGTGCGCCGCCACCTGCCAGGGATTATTGGTGACCTTGACCGTTTCGCCCTCGCTCACGCGGCCCGCGGCGGCGATGACGGCACGCGGTGCGGTGTGGCCGGTATCTTCGAAATACTGGCGGATGGCTTCGGCCAGCGAGGCGTGGTCCTTGACGCGGTAACGCCGCACGCTGTCGTCCATCAGCGGGTTGCTGCGACCCGGATCGGCCAGCGCGAATCGCACGTTGGTGCCGCCAAGATCAGCAAGAAGCGTGGCGGCGGCACGGGTTGGCGTTCTCATGGACGATCCTGAAGCGGGGGAGACGGTAAGGGTGACTCCCTTGAGCGCTTTCGTCCAGTGGTGCGCTGCAACGCACGCCTTTTTCGACCATTCGACGACGAATGGCCGTACGGCCCCGAGACGCGGGTGCGCTTCGGGGCCGAAGGATGGCCGTCTATCAGGCCGCGCCGAGGTACGCCGCGGGCGTGGCGCCGAAGCCGGCTTTCACCTGGCGCGAGGTCTCGTCGGCCAGCACCTCCGGCTCGCCCTTGGCCAGGGCCTCCAGCGTCCGCGCGGCGATATCCGCCGGGTTGCTCTTGGGCGCATCGATGTGGCTGGTCATGTCGGTATCGATGTAGCCCGCGTGCACGGCCAGCACCTGCGTGCCTTGCGCGCGCAATTCGTTGCGCAGGCTGTTGGTCAGCGCCCAGGCGGCCGCCTTGGACACCGAGTACGCGCTCGTCGACTCCAGGCTGAGCCAGCTCAGCGCCGACAGCATGTTCACCAGCGCGCCACCGCCATTGGCCTTGAGCACCGGCGCGAACGCCACGGCCATGGCGTGGACACCGTGCAGGTTGGTTTCCAGCAGGCGGCGCAGCGTGGCATCGCCGTCGGCCGCATCCAGCAGCAAAGCGCCGCCGCTGATGCCGGCGTTGTTGATCACCAGGTTCACGTCGCTGCACAACGCCGCCGCGGCCGCGACATCCCGCGGGTTGGTGACGTCGAGCTTGACCGGAACCACGCCCGGCAGCGTCACCGTGGAAGGATCGCGGGCGCCCGCATAGACCTTGCGCGCCCCCGCGGCGAGCAACGCCTTGGCGTAAGCGAGGCCGAGACCGCGGTTGGCGCCCGTGACGAGGGCGATGGAGCCTTGAATGTTCATGAAGGATGACCTTGGCTTGAGGGAAGGGGCCGGCTCTGCCGGTTTTGAATGATGGTCGTCATTTGATATGATCGCCGGGACGGTTTTCAATGGCCGGCCAGCGGTCGGCAGGAAAAATTCCATGCGTTACAGCAAAGGTCACAAGGAAGCCACGCGCCAGCGGATCATCGATACCGCCGCGGCACGCTTTCGCGGCGAAGGCATCGCCGCGGTCGGCGTCGCCAATCTCATGGGCGACGTCGGACTCACGCAGGGCGGCTTCTACAACCATTTCGAATCGAAGGATGACCTGGCCCGCGAAGCGGTCAGCCAGGCGTGGAACAGCACCTACGAGCGGCTGGAAAAGGCGCTGCACGACCCCGAGCGCGGCGGCGTGGAGGCGGTGATCAACAGCTACCTCAGCGCGCGACATCGTGATGCCATGGCCGAAGGTTGCGTGGCCGCCGCGCTGTCGCCCGAGATTGCGCGCGGCGCCGACGTGGTGCGCGCGGAATTCACCCGCGGCGTCGAGCACATGGTGTCGCTGCTGGCCGATGCCTTGC
>NZ_BCPR01000050.1 GCF_016586165.1 Dyella sp. EPa41
TGGTGCATTGGGACAAGGGCGAAGTCGATGCCTGGATGGACTTTCCCGCGCATCCGGGCGATGCCATGCACATGAGCAAGGTCGATCCGAAGGCCGACTTCAGCAACGACTTCGAGGATCTTGCCTTCCGCCGGGAGCATGCATGTGAATAGCGCGCTTCGACCCCTCTGTTTCCTGGCCGCCCTGCTTGTCGCCGTCCACGCGAAGGCGGACGGCACGCCGGTGCTGTCGCCCGCCAAAACGGCCGGGCAAGCCGGGCTGGTGGACATCCGTACGCTCGCGCCAGGCATCGCCGAGGACATCAAGTACGCCGGCAGCGACAACTTCGTCGGCACGCCGGTGGACGGCTACCTTGCGCCCAAGTGCTTCCTGCTCAAGCCCGCCGCCGAGGCGCTGGCGCGCGTGGAGCGCGACCTGCACACGCAGCATCGCGGCCTGCTGGTCTTCGACTGCTATCGGCCCGCGCGTGCCGTGGCGCATTTCGTGCGCTGGGCCGGCGACCTCTCGGACCAGCGCACCAAGCCCGCGCACTATCCCGACCTGGACAAGCGCGCGCTGCTCGGCGACTACATCGCACCGGTATCGGGCCATAGCCGCGGCGCCACGACCGACCTCACGATGATGCAGTGCGATGCCAACGACGCGCATTGCGAGCCGCTCGACATGGGCACCTCGTTCGACTATTTCGGCACGCTGGCGAACACCGAATCGCCTGAGGCCACGCCCGCGCAGCACGCCAACCGCGAGCTGCTGCGGGCCGCGATGGAACGCCAAGGTTTCCGCAACTACGCCATGGAATGGTGGCATTACACCCTGACGCCCGAACCCACGCCCGACACGATCTACGACGTGCCGGTGCAGTGATCGCCCACTCCCGATGACAAGGGTCGTACCGATGCGCACGTTCACCTCGCTGCTCGCCCTCCTGCTGTGCACGGCCGTCCGCGCCGCCACGTCCGGCACCGCCGATGTCGACGCGATGATGAAGGCCTACCAGGGCGATGTGCCCGGCGCGTCGTTGCTGGTGATCAAGGACGGCAAGGCGGTAGTGCGCAGGAGCTATGGCCTGGCCAACCTGGAATCCCACGAGGCCGCGACGCCCGCCACCAACTATCGCCTCGCCTCGGTGAGCAAGCAGTTCACCGCGGCGGGCATCCTGCTGCTGTCGGAACGCGGCAAGCTCTCGCTCGACGATCGCGTGCGCCGCTGGCTGCCCGAACTCAACGCCACCCACGATGCCATCACCATCCGGCAGCTGCTGGATCACAGCGGCGGCCTGATCGATTACGAAGACCTGATGCCGACCGACACCACCGAACAGATCAGCGATGCCGGCGTGCTGAAACTGCTCGCCGCCGAACCGCGCGCCTACTTCGCACCGGGCACCTCATACCGCTACAGCAATGGCGGCTACGTGCTGCTCGGCCTGATCATCGAGCGCGCCTCGGGCCAGGCGCTGCCGGACTTCCTGCGCCAGAACATCTTCCAGCCCCTGGGCATGACACACACGCTGCTGTATCAGCGCGGCGGTCCGGACGTACCGAACCGGGCTTACGGTTACAGCGACGAGAACGGCCACTGGTTGCGCACCGACCAGAGCACCACCAGCGCCACGCGCGGGGACGGCGGCATCTATTCATCCATCGACGACATGGCGAAATGGGACGCGGCGCTGTACGACCACCGCCTGCTCTCCGACGCCTCGCGCAATGCGGCCTTCAGCGCGCAGAACAAGGTGACGGGCGAAGAAGACGTCGACGGCTACGGCTTCGGCTGGCGCATCCACGGCGACGTGCGCTGGCACTCCGGCGAAACCATGGGCTTTCGCAACGTGATCATCCGCTGGCCGAAGCAGCACCTCACCGTGGTGATGCTGACCAATCGGAATGATCCGGAGCCGTATCGCACGGCGTTGGCGATAGGGCAGCAGTTTCTCGGCGCAAAACCCTAGTGCCTCCCTTTTGTAGGAGCGCACCCAGTGCGCGACATCCTTTCGCGCCGGTCTACATGGTTGCTTTTTGAGATTTGGTTGTTGCCTTCGGTTGCCATGCTGCCGCGGGCATGCCGCCTACGACCGTAGGAAGTCACCGTGGGACGCGGCGGGCATCTCGATCCCTACCCTTGTAGGAGCGCACCCTGTGCGCGACAGCCTTTCGCGATGGGCTGCATGGTTGTGGCTTTTATGAGAGCGGGCTATTCCCTTCGGTAGCTCCGCTACCGCAAGAGTGCCGCCTACGCGGCGGGCGTTTCGACGTCCTGCCGGCCGCCGAGTCACTTTTCTTTGGGTCTTAGGAAGCAAACGCTGCACTGAGAGCAGCTATCTTCCTGATATGTCAACGAAAAACAGGTACTTTTTCCGTTCGAAAATCAGCGAGGCCCGTTTTCGGGCCCTGATGCGCTGTTTTGCACTCGATTTGACCGCCACCACAGCCGCTCAATTGACGGGCCTGAGTGTGCGTTCGGTCAACGCGATTTTCCTCGGCGTGCGTCGCCGCATGGCCTAGGAATGCGAGCGCCGTTCCCCCTTTCATGGCGAAGTGGAAGTGGATGAATCGTTCTTCGGACCGTGGCGCGTGCGTGGCAAACGGGGGCGTGGTGCCTACAAGAAAACCATCGTCTTCGGCATGCTCAAACGCGACGATTGTGTCTATACCCAGATCGTCCCCAACTGCCGTGCCATCACGCTACAGGCCGTGATTCGTGGGCATGTGGCGCTCGACAGCACCATTCTGTCGGACTGCTTGAACAGCTACGACGGCCTAGTGGATTTGGGTTATGCCAAACACCTGCGCATTCGTCATAGCGAAGATCATTTCGCTGACGGACCTAATCACATCAATGGCATCGAAAGCTTCTGGAGCTATGCGAAGCGACGGCTCGCCAAGTTCAATGGGTTATCCAAACGGACCTTTCCGCTTCATCTGAAGGAATGCGAATACCGCTTCAACCATCGACATGAAGATCTCTATCGGGTCATCCTGGCAATGTTGCGTGACCACCCCATTTAGCCAAGTTTGCTTCCTAAGACCCTTTCTTTTGCTGGCCCAAAAGAAAAGTAACCCAAAGAAAATGGCCTTCAGAGCCAAGGCTCATAGCGATATGCGGGATAGGAACGTCGGACGACCGAGGCCAGCCGGGATGGGCTCGTTACTACCTCGAAACGGCGTGGCTACACCGCAACGCGTCGAGGCGAAGAGGACTCAAGGCAACTTCGCTGAGCTGTGATGAAGCCTATGGGTTACCGCACCCTTTCCCCCTCTCCCCTCCGGGGCACGCGGGGAGCGGCCATGGATGGCCGCGGCTTTGAGGAGCGAGGAGAGGGCTGGGGTGAGGGGTGGGGCTCGCGATAGTGCAACCTATTGCTTGTAGGAGCGCACCCAGTGCGCGGTCCTGCCTACCTCACCGCCCACCCATCACCGGTTGCGGAAACGCCAGCACGTCCGCGGTATAGCTTTCCACCACCAGGCTGAAAGGCCGATTGTCCTGATCGAACAACACCGCGCGGTGCTGCAGCACGTGACGCGGGATCTCCAACGCGCTTCCTTTCGACGTGGGCACCGGCGCGCCGTTCTCCCAGCCTTGCGGCAAGGGCGACCACAGCAGTTCGGCGGACAACGTCTGTCGACGGAAGTGCAGCGCCTGCACCACCTTGCCGAACGGCGTGTCGGTGGTGTCCAGCTCGTGGTTCATGGCGTCGGTAAGGCGCGAGGGCACGTACCAGTTGTCCGCCTCGGACAGCACGTGCTCGCCGCAGGCGAGCTGCACGCGGCGATAACGCACCGGCTCGTCCGCGCCGATGGCGAGCTGCTTGCGCGCCTCGTCGGGCAATGGCTTGTCTTCGCCATGCACGCGTTCGGCCACGACCTTGGCTTCGGCTGCGAGATGGTGCGCGCCGCACCAGCGCTCCAGCGTCAGCGTGGCGCTGGGGTGGCTCAGCAGGTCGGCGTTGAGCGTCTGCAACAGCGCCAGCACTTCGACCCGCGAAGAGGCGTCGTCGCGCCACGGCGCCTCGGGCGTGCGGGCGGGCGTTGGCGTTACCAGCAGGCTGCCACCCAGCCCGATCGCGCAGGCAGCGGCCGCGCCTCGACGGATCACGCGCATGCTCACAGGCCCTTTGCCGCCTGCGCCACGGCGCGGAACAGCGCGCGCCCTTTGTTCATCGTCTCCTCCCACTCGGACGCGGGGTCGGAGTCGTACACGATGCCCGCCCCTGCCTGGACGTGCAGGCGTCCGTCCTGGATCACCGCCGTGCGGATCGCGATGGCGGTGTCCGCATCGCCCCACCAGCCGATCCAGCCGATGGCGCCGGCGTAGATGTTGCGCTTGTAGGGTTCGAGTTCCTGGATGATCTCCAGCGCGCGGATCTTCGGCGCGCCGCTGAGCGTGCCCGCGGGAAACGTCGCCTTGAGCACGTCCATGTAGCCGACGTCAGGCCGCACATCGCCCTGCACCTGCGAGACGATGTGCATCACGTGCGAATAGCGCTCGACCACGAAGGATTCGCTGACCTCGACGCTGCCGGTCTCGCTGATGCGCCCGATGTCGTTGCGGCCGAGGTCGATCAGCATCACGTGCTCGGCGCGCTCCTTCGGATCGGCCAGCAGTTCCGCTTCCAGTGCCTGGTCTTCCTCCTCGGTGGCACCGCGCTTGCGCGTGCCGGCGAGCGGGCGCACCACCACCTTGCCGTCCTTGAGGCGCGCAAGGATTTCCGGCGAGGAGCCCACGATCTGCGTCTGGCCCAGATCGACGAAGTACATGTACGGCGACGGATTGAGCGCGCGCAGCGCGCGGTACACGTCCACGGGGCGTGCATTGAAGCCCACGCTCAGGCGCTGCGACGGCACCACCTGGAAGATGTCGCCCGCGCGGATGTATTCCTTCGCGCGCTCCACCATCGCCTCGAACTCCTCCTTGGTGAAGGAGGACTTGAAGTCGCTTTCGTCCAGCGCGGTGCTATGGTTGAGCTGCGGATACGACACGCCGCTCTGGCGCAGGCGATAGACCAGTGCGTCGAGCCGGCGCTGCGCCTCGGCATAGGCGTGCGGCTGCGAGGGGTCGGCATGCACGATGAGGTACAGGCGGCCCTTGAGGTTGTCGAACACCGCCACTTCTTCGGCCAGCATCAGCAGCACGTCGGGCGTGCCGAGCTCGTCCGCGCGATCCCATTGCGCCAGGCGAGGCTCGATGTAGCCGATGGTCTCGAAGCCGAAGTACCCCACCAGGCCGCCACTGAAGGCCGGCAGTTGCGGCAGGCGGGGCACGTCGTACTGCTTGCGCAGCACTTCGATTTCGCCGAGCGGGTCTTCCACGTGACGGCGCCCGGTCACTTCACCGGCGTCCTCCACTTCCAGCTCATGCCCGCGCAAGCGGTACACCCGCTTCGCCGGCAGCCCGATGATCGAATAGCGTCCCCAGGTGGCGCCGCCCTCGACCGATTCGAACAGGAAGGTGTACGGGCCATCGGCCAGCTTGAGGTACACCGAGAGCGGCGTGTCGAGGTCGGAGAACACCTCGCGCACCAGCGGGATGCGGGTATGGCCCTGCGCAGCCAGTGCGTCGAATTCGTCGCGGGAAATCACGTGGGGAGTGTCCGTTGGGGCGAGCGTGAACGGCCATTGTAGGGGCCCCGCGCGGCGAACCGAAATCCATATACGGCTTGTTCGCGCCCGATGGCGGGCCTAACCTTGCCCCATTGGCGCGCGAAGCGGCATTCGCAGGGGAATCAACGGGTATGGGCCACTGCTGTCTGATCCTTTCCGGCCGGCTGCTCGATGGGCAGGACCCGGCCACGGTCCACGCCCGGCTGGCGGCCGCCTTCGGCATGGAAATGGGTGGGTTCCGCGAGCGCGTGTTCGAACGGGCGCCGCTGATCATTCGCCGCGGCCTCGACGACGCCACCGCCGAAGCCCAGGCCGCGCAGCTGCGCGCGATGGGCGTGGAAGCGGACGTGCTGCCCGACAACGATCGCCTCGCCTGGCTGCGCCGCGATGGCCAGATCCGCGGCCCGCTGCCCGAGGATGCCCTGTCGCGCTATGCCCACGCGGGCGACCAGTGGTGCCATGACGGTGGCCAGGCATGGTTCGACTGGGTGCACGCGCCGTCGGCGCTGCCGCCGCTCCCGGAACCGGCCCCGGAAGATGTCGCGGCCGAGAAGGCGGCGGATCACGAGCCACCGCCGATACCTGCCGCCATGGAGCCGCCTCCGCTTCCACCCATGGCGGCCATGCCGCCGCCTCCAGCGCCACCTGCCATCGTCAAGGCGCCGCTTTCCACGGTCGCCGTGGTGGCCGTGCTGTTCGGCGTGCTGGCGCTCCTGTATCGCCCGCTGTCTCCCGTCGCCGTGCTGCTGGCGCTGGGCGTGCTGGTCTACCTGTATCGCCGGCCGCTGCTGCGGGGGCGCGCGTTCGCCGTCGCCGCACTGGTGCTGGGCGCCGCGGCATGCCTGCTGTGGATGCATCGCCCCGCGCCCGCACCTGTCGCCGACGTGTATGTGCCGCGACCGCTCAAGCCGCTTCCCTCCGGTCGCACGGCGAATGCGGACGCGGCCGTCCCATGCACCGCGAAGGCGCCAGCGCCCAAGAACGACGAGGACCGCTTCCTGCTCACCGGCGAGCGCGTGCTCACCGGTCGGGCGCAGCGCAAGGGCGACACCTATGTCGCCGAGGCCGCGGTATCGGTCAGCGACGACTGCCAGCCCAGCGCCCTGCAGCTCTACGTATTCCGCCACGGCGTGTTCATCGGCCCGGCGCTCGACAAGGCCGCCGGCCTCGCCAACACCAGGCTTGCCGACTTCGACCTGATCGACGACCAGCACCTGCAAGTGACGCTGGCGCAATGCACGGAAAAGCCCGGCGATTGCGCAGCCACCACGGTGAAGCAGTTTGCCGTGATGCCGGGCGGCGGCGGGTGGACCCTGGGCGAGATCAAGTAGCCCCCTTGGCTCTCCTGTAGGAGCGCACCCAGTGCGCGATAGGCCGACGGAGCGGTGACGCCGTGGCGGGGACGTTCCCAAAACTCCACAGAGGCCAGACGGCACTCTGCGATCGCGCACTGGTGCGCTCCTACAAAGGCGTGTTTGACGTCACAGCCGCTGACGCGGCATCCCATGCAAGTCGAGCGTAAACGCCACGCCGCTGCCATCGTCCAGATTGCGCGCCATCGCCACGCCGCCGTGGCGCTCCGCCACCAGGCGCACCACGTAGAGGCCCAGGCCGAGATGCGGCGCATCGCCGGGCGTGGCCTTGTCGCGCAGGCTTACCAGTGAATCGAACAGGCGCCCCTGCATGGCGGCGGGCAGCGGCGGCCCCTGGTTGGCCAGTTCGATCTCGGCGCCGTTGCCGGTTGCGCTGAGCGTCAACCGCAGCCAGCCGCCATCCGGCGTGAACGACAAGGCGTTGTCGAACAGCTTGTCCAGCGCCTGCGCGATCAGTTCGGGCGCGCAGTGCATCATCATCGGCTCGCCAGGCAGCACGGTTTCCAGTCTTCGCGTGCCGGCCAGCGGTCGATAGGCCTCGCTGCAACCACGCACCACGGCCACGAGGTCCACGTCCTCCGGCTCGGCCGCCGCAATGGCGCGTTCCATGCGGCTCGCCTCGCTCATCGCGCGCACCAGCGCACCGAGCCGCGCCACGCCGTCGCGCGCGCGCAGCATGTAGGGCTGGGCATCCGGCGGCATCGCGTGCTCGGCCTGCAGCGCATGCTCCAGGTTGTCCAGCGAGGACTTCACGATCGCCAGCGGCGTGTTCAGTTCGTGCGAGAGCTTGGAGGCAAGCGTGCGCAGATAGTCCGTATAACCGCCCACCACCTCGAACAGCCGCTCGAAGCTGCGCGCCAGGTCGCCGATCTCGTCCTCGGCGCTTGTCATCGGGAAGGGGCCGTCCAGACGTCCATCGTTCAATTGCGCGCGCTCGGCCGCATCGCGCAGGCGGCCCAGGCGAATGCTCAGGCGCGTGGCGAAGATCAGCAGGATCGCGCCTGCCACCAAGAGCACGCCGAAACTCGTGAGCAGCAAGCCCAGCAGCGCACGATTGGCCAGCAGCGGCACCGCGCGGCTGGCCTGTTCCAGCAGCAGCACGCCGCGCACCTGGCCGTCGCGCTCGATCGGCACGGCCGCCGCCAGCACCACGCTGCCGCGCGCCTCGCCCTGCCGCCACAGCGTTGCCGGCTGTCCCTTGCTGGCATCGCGTACCTGGGCCACGTCCAGGCGCGGCACGTCCTGCGTCCACAGTTCCGCGTCTTCCACCTGGTTCGCCAGCAGCGAGCGATAGATCAGCGCGGCGAACCAGCCCGGCTGCTCGCCGGGTGCGGCGGCAGGGGCCGCCAGATGCCCGGTCTGCGCGAGCACCCAGCCGGCCGGTGCCAGCACGCGCGCCTGCACGCCATCGAGCGCGAGCTGACCCAGTTCGTAGGACAACGTGGGCGAGTACGCCACCAGCGGGCGACTCTCCACGGCTTGCGGATCACCACCCGCGGTCGCGTCGTAGATCGACAGGCCCAGTGAATCCACGCCCAGGCTGCGCGGTACGCGCAGTTCCACGCGATACCCGCTGCCGTCTTCCTGCCATTGCGCACTGAGCTGCGCCGGCAAACCGTCAACGGCGGGGTCGAGCGGCCGCGCGGCGACCAAGCCGGGCGCCGCGCTGGCCAGCAGGTAGCGGCGCGACTCGCCCGCCCTGCCCAGGCTCAGCACCAGGTGATCGGCACGCAACGCGCCAGGGTCTTCCGCATCGGCGCGCGTGCGTTGCGTGCTGCGCACGTCCGCGTAGAGGTAGAGCCAGTCCGCGTCCTCGGCGAGCAGCAGCTTGCCGCGACGGTCCAGCGGCTGGCTCCACGGCGTGAGCGGCGCCCAGTCGTCGCCGTAACCGTCGATCGTGATCGGGTTGACCGTCTGCTGCACGTACCAATCCGGCCCCGCCGGCGGCAGCGGTGCATCGGTGACCACCAGGCTGCGCGCCATGGCGCGTGCTGAGGCGGTAAGCGCCTGCGCCTGGCCTTCGCGCAGCAGGGTTTCCATCTGGCGCACATACAGCCAGCCGGCCACCGGCAAGGCCAGCGTGCACAGGGCAACGAGCAGCAGTTTGCGGCGGAGGGTCATGCCGGCACGATACCGAAAAGCCGCTTAGTGCGCGGCCTTGGCGGCGGAGGCATGCCCGGCGGCGTTCACCGCGTAACGCGATTGTTCGACCACCTGCCGGAACAGCGCGAGCAGTTCTTCCTTGCCCTGCTCGTCGTGTGCGAACGCCATCGACCAGCTGAAGCGGATGCCGCTCGCCAGGCCGGGATCGCAGAACACCACCACGTCGTCCTTGTGGTCCGTGCCTTCGTACAGCACGCCGCGACAGGCCAGTGCCTTGTTGTCGAGCGCAAACACGCCCGCCTTGCCGCGGGGATCGCGACCGAGGTAGTGATGGCGATCGTCCTGCACCTCGGCTTCGAGCGACGACAGTTTGGACGGCCAGACGTTGAGCACCATCACGCGATCCGGCTCGCCCGTCCATTCGCCCTTGTAGAGCACTTCGTTGACGCCGATGCCCTGCGCGTACAGGCAGCAGTCCTGCGTCCAGCCGGCCGGAAGCACGGTGCGGATGGTCCACGCTGGAACATCACGGTCCGCCTTGCCGCTGACCACCACCGACGCCGCATCAGCGGCCGAGGCACCCTGTGCGGAAACCCACAACAGCAACAACGACGGCAAACACACCCAACGCTTCATCAAGGCTTCCATCGATAGCCCACGCCATGCACCGTCTCGATGGCGTCGAACTCCGGCGCCACCGCGATGAACTTCTTGCGGATGCGCTTGATGTGCGAGGTGATGGTGGCATCGTCCACCACCAGCTCGGCTTCACGCATCAACTGGTCACGGTTCTTCACGTGACCGGGAAAGCGCACCAGGGTGTGCACCATCCAGAACTCGGTGACCGTCAGCGGGATCTCCTCGTTGTTCCAAGTGATGCGCATGCGTTCGGATTCGAGCTTGAGCGGGCCATGCTCGATCACCGTCTCGCTGGACGCGGGCACCTTCAGCGATTCGATGCGGCGGAACAGCGCCGCGATGCGGGCCGCCAGCTGGTGCAGGCTGGTGTCCTTGCTCAGGTAATCGTCGGCGCCCAGGCGCAGGCCCGAGATCACGTCGAAATCGGAATCGCGCGCCGTGAGGAAGATGATCGGCAGCGTCGCCGACTTGGCGCGCAGCTCCCGGCACAGGTCGAAGCCGCCTTCCGGCTCGTCGCCCAGGCCGATGTCGATGATGACCAGCTCCGGCAGCCGCATGGCGAAGGCGTTGGAGGCCTCCTGCCGCGAGCCATAGCCGCGCGTTTCGTAACCGAAGCGGGTCAGCGCCTCGACATAGTTGGCGCGGATCAGCGGCTCGTCTTCGACGATGGCGATGCTGCGGCCCATGGCTCACTCCCAAATGGCGATGGCGCGCAGCGTGAAGGCTGCGTGGCAAGCGCGCAAGCCATGAACGCACGCTGCCCTCATTTCGCCATTCGCCATCGCCAGGCCGCCACAGCCGGCGGCCGTGATGCAGTTCGCACAAATGCCGCGGTTCGTTCGCGATGCCACGCCACCGGCCGATCTTGCCCGCGTTTTGCCACATTCGGGTCCCGGCGCATGCCCGGCCGGGGAGCGCAATGAAGCTGTCTACGCAGGAGTCCCGACACATGCGCCCCAACGGCCAACCGCCCGTCGATCCCAACGCCGAACTGCACGGTTTCGAGCCGTTGCGCGTGGTGCTGGCGCTGGGCGCGCTCCTGCTCGGCCTGGTCATGAGCCTGCACTGAGGAGGCCCGTCATGAACGGCGATATCGAACTGAACGATCCTTTCCTGTCACCTGCCGTGGAAGGCTTGGAGGCGGCCAGCGCGCATGGAAGCGCGTCGGCCGCCGGGGCCGATGAGCCCGATCCCGAATACTGGCAACCCTTTTGAGCCTTGCTCCCGCCCCCGGGTTACGTTCCTCCCCGCCCATGGCGGGGATTTTTTCATCTGAACAAAGACTTAGGGCCATGCCCAGGCAGGGCCGTCCGGGGAACCAAACCGCAGGATCCCGGTCCGAACTGTTGGCGGTCGTGGATTCTTGCCGTGGATCCCTGGCCGCCGTGTGGTCTCCTCACACGTCGTTCCGACGAACTTGTCCCGGCGCGGATGCGCCGGGATCTTCTTGTGGGGACCCGCCCAGCGCCTTCAGGCCGGGACGGCCGCCAGCTGCTCGTGCATCGCGGCAATGACGGTCTTGTAGTCCGGCGCATTGAAGATGGCCGATCCGGCCACGAAGGTGTCGGCGCCCGCCGCGCCGATCTCGCCGATGTTGTTCGCCGTCACGCCGCCGTCGATCTCCAGGCGGATCGCGCGGCCGCTCTCGTCGATGCGGCGGCGCACCTGGCGCAGCTTGTCCAGCGCGGTGGGGATGAACTTCTGCCCGCCGAAGCCCGGGTTCACCGACATCAGCAGGATCAGGTCCAGCTTGTCCATCACGTAATCGAGATAGCTCAGCGGCGTGGCCGGGTTGAACACCAGGCCGGCCTGGCAGCCCGAATCCTTGATGAGGCCGATGGTGCGGTCGATGTGCTCGCTGGCTTCCGGGTGGAAGCTGATCACGGTCGCGCCCGCCTTGGCGAAATCCGGCACGATGCGATCCACCGGCTTCACCATCAGGTGCACGTCGATCGGCGCGGTGATGCCGTAATCGCGCAACGCCTTGAGCACCATCGGGCCCATGGTGAGGTTGGGCACGTAGTGGTTGTCCATCACGTCGAAATGCACCCAGTCCGCGCCGGCGGCCAGCGCCTTGGCGGTGTCCTCGCCGAGCCGCGCGAAATCGGCGGAGAGGATGGACGGGGCGATGACGTTGGATTGCTTGCTCATGATGCTAGGTCCTGTAGGAGCGCACCCAGTGCGCGATCAGCCTACGAAGCGGTGACGATGTAACCCTGTGGTCGCGCACAGGGTGCGCTCCGACACGTAGGCGCCAAGTCTATTTGAAGCCGCGCTCGGCCTTGATGCGCTCGTAGGCGGCGTTGATCTCGCTGGCGCGCGATTCCGCCTGCTTGCGCATCGCTTCGGGCAGGTCACCCAGGCGATCCGGATGGTGCTCGGAAATCAGCTTGCGGTAGGCGCGCTTCACCCCGCGGTCGTCCACGCTGCGCGCAATGCCGAGCACGGTGTACGGGTCGGGTCCCTGCGTGTTGCGCTGGGGCGGCACGTAGCCGCCGTTGCCGCCGTACGGGCCATGGCCGCGCGAGTAGCCCGTGGCGTTCCAGGCGTAGCCCTTCATGGCCATCAGCGCCATCAGCTCCATGTCGCTCACGCGCAGCGCGAAGGCGAGCTGGCGCAGGATGGCCATCTTTTCCGGCGGCGGGTTGCCCTCGGCCAGCACCGTTTCGATCACCACGTCCAGCACGGGAAAAGCATGATCACGACGCAGGCCGACCCAGCGGCGCAGCTCCTCGATGGCGAGGCTCACGTTGAACTCGGGCTGCTTGCCCTGGTTAAACGCGATGATGGCCTGCTTGCGCTGCTCATGCTCCAGGCCCATGCGCTGCATCACGCGCTCGGCCACGGCGATCTCGGCCTCGGACACGCGGCCGTCGGACTTGGCCACCGCGCCCAGCACGTTGAACAGCGGACTGATGTAGCCGCCGGCCTCGGGCGTGACCCGGGCGCGCTGCCCCTTGCGCAGGCTGTCGATGATGAAGCCGGTGATGCCGCCGACCACGGCGCCCGGCAGGCCGTGACCGAAGATCAGTCCGAACAGGGCGAGCCAGAGGGTCCAGGTGAAAGTCATGGGTTGCCTTGAGCGTGGGGCGTCTGCGCGCTGTACCAGCGCGCCAGTTCGTCGAGATCGGCGTCACTCATCGGGCCGATGGCCGCGCGCATCAAGGGCACGTTGCGGCGACCGTCGCGATATTGCTTGAGCGCCTCGCGCAGGTAATCGAGCTTCTGGCCGGCCAGGTTGGGCGCGCCGGGAATCTGCGCCATGCCGGTTTCGCCATGGCACGCCGCGCACAGGCCCAGTCGCGCGGGCTTGGCCGGCGCCGCCGCGTGAACGGGCAGCGCGGCCACGAGTCCGGCCGTGAGCAACGGCCACGCCCACGCGTGGCGCTTGCCCGTGCGTGGTGCGGCATCGATGCGGGGCGGCGGGACCATCGGGAAGGGCCTGGCTCAAAAAGCGCCGATTCTAGCAGCCGCCGCAAGCACCGCTGGGCCAGGCGCAACGTCGCGAGGCGTTCCGCCGGGGCCTCACCCGCTACAATGGATGGCTTCGCGGGCCCCGCCGCTGGGCCCCAGTCATCGTTTTCCCGTCCTGGCGCGCCAGGCGGCCAGCCAGGAGCGAACGAACGTGCCCACCACCCTGCTGCAATCGAACCTGCCGGGCCTGGAACTGATCCACCGCGGCAAGGTGCGCGACGTCTACGCGCTGCCGGAGAACCGCCTGCTGATCGTTGCCAGCGACCGCCTGTCCGCGTTCGACGTGGTGCTGCCCGACCCGATTCCGGGCAAGGGCGAGATGCTCACGCAGATCTCCAACTTCTGGTTCGGCAAGACCGCGCACCTGGTGCCCAACCACCTGCTCGACGTGCCGCTGGCCGACGTGCTGCCCGCCGGCACCGATCTGAAGCTCTACGAGAAGCGCGCCGTGGTCACGCGCCGCCTCAAGCCGGTACCGGTGGAAGCCATCGCGCGCGGTTACCTCATCGGCTCGGGCTGGAAGGACTACCAGGCCACCGGTTCACTGTGCGGCATCCAGCTGCCGGCTGGCCTCAGGCAGGCGCAGCAGTTGCCTGAGCCGATCTTCACGCCGTCGACCAAGGCCGCCGTGGGCGATCACGACGAGAACGTGAGCTTCGATGCCGTGGTGGCCGCCGTGGGCACCGAGCTCGCCGAACAGGTGCGCGCAGCGACGCTGTCGATCTACCAGTGGGCCGCCGCCTATGCCGCCGAGCGCGGCATCATCATCGCCGACACCAAGTTCGAGTTCGGCACCGATGAAAGCGGCAAGCTCTACGTGATGGACGAGATGCTGACGCCCGATTCCTCGCGCTTCTGGCCGGCCGACTCGTACCAGGTCGGCATCAGCCCGCCGAGCTACGACAAGCAGTTCGTGCGCGACTACCTGGAAACGCTGGACTGGAACAAGAAAGCGCCCGGCCCGAACGTGCCCGCCCACGTGATTGCCGCCACTTCGGCGAAGTACGCCGAAGCGCTGCAGCGTCTTGCCGACATCAAGCTGGACTGATCCCGCATGCAGCACTGGCTCGATAGCTACAGCGCCGACCACCAGCACCCCATCAACCGCCTGCTCCACTGGATCTGCGTGCCGCTGATCCTGTGGTGCGCGATCGCGATGATGTGGACGATTCCGGTGCCGCCGATGATCGGTCGCCCCGGCTTCTGGTCGGTCGCTGCACTGGTGCTGGCCTTCGCGTGGTACTGGAAGCAGTCGCACCGCCTGGGCGCCGCGCTGTTCGTCGCCCTGGTGCTGCTATGCCTGCTGACGGAATGGGCTTATCGCCAGCTGGGGCCGCATGGCTTGCTGCTGACGGCCATCGGCGTGTTCGTCGTGGCATGGATCGGGCAGTTCATCGGCCACGCCATCGAAGGCCGCCGGCCAAGCTTCTTCACCGACCTCGCCTACCTGTTGGTGGGCCCGGCGTGGCTGATGGACAAGCTGCTGCGCCGCGTGGGCATTTGACCTGCGACGGCGTCCGCGCCCCGTCCGCAGGCGCAGGCCGGAACCCCGGGCCTTGTCCTCGTGGCTTTGGCGCCATGTCGGAGACAATGTCCCCGTCGGCGCCATACCGGATGGCGCGGCCATCGAACGCGATCGCAACGGGATGACCCGCCTTCGGCTGTTGCAAATCACCTCCGGCCTGCGCCGGCATGACGGGCAAAATCGGGAACCTCAAACGGCATGACCACCCTTCTCACCCTGATCAGCGCCCTGCTCTGGTGGGTGCTCTACAGCAGCATCGGCGCATTGTTCTTCGCCATCATCACGTGGTCCGTGATGCGTTGGAGCGAACGCTGCCCGGTGGTGTTCAACCGTGCCTATCTCGCCTGCCTCGTGTGGAGCCTGATCAGCCTGCTGATCATCGGCGGCGTGGCGATGCACGAGGGCCATACCAAACCGCCGTATGCGCCGCTGCTCGTATCGCCACTGCTGCGTGGCGCCCTGTTGATCGACATGGTGATCGGCGTGGTCGTGTTGTGGCGGCTGATTCCGCGCATCGATGCGCACCGCGTCCGGCCGGCCAGCGCGTGCCTGGCGGTGGCGGTGATCATGGCCGTGGGCTTCGGTGTGGCCACCAGCCTCGCCGGTTGAACCGCACGTCACGGTCTCCGAACGTGGGACAGGCGCAAGCTATCACCGTCGGCTAGCGGCCGAGACATCGCATGACACTGCGTAGCCTGTTCATCGACTTCAACAGCTATTTCGCCTCGGTGGAACAGCACGAGGAACCGTCGCTGCGCGGCCGCCCCGTCGGCGTGGTGCCGGTGGACGCGGACACGACCTGCCTCATCGCGGCGAGCTACGAAGCCAAGGCGTTCGGTGTGGGCACCGGCACGCTGGCGCGCGAGGCGCGGCGGCTGTGCCCCGGTATCGAGATCCGGCTGGCGCGCCCCGAGCGCTACGTGTGGTGGCACAACACGCTGATCGAGGCGATCGACCACGCCATTCCCATTGCGCGCATCGGCTCGATCGACGAGATGGCATGCGAGCTGGTGGGACGGCAACGTGACCGTGGCATTGCCGAACAGGTGGCGGCGCAGGTGAAGCGGGAGATCGCCCGCGTCGCACCCGGCGGCGCCATCCGCTGCTCGATCGGCATCGCACCGAACGACTTCCTCGCCAAGACCGCATCGGACATGCGCAAGCCCGACGGCCTCACCGTGATCGAGCAGGCCGACCTGCCGCATGTGCTGCACGACCTCGCGTTGCGCGACCTCTGCGGCATCGGGCCGTCGATGGAGCAGCGCCTCGTCGCGAGCGGCATCACCACCGTACGGCAACTCACGGAAGCGCCACGCCACCAGCTGCGCCATGCGTGGGGCAGCATCGAGGGCGAACGCATGTGGGATCTGCTGCGCGGCAAGTGGTTGCCGGTGGCGGAGACCACGCGCGGCTCACTCGGCCACTCGCATGTGCTGGGCCCCGAGTTGCGCCATCCGGCGGGTGCGCGCGCCGTGTTGACGAAGCTGCTGGTGAAGGCGGCCATGCGCCTGCGCAAGCTGGACATGCTGAGCGGTGCGATGGCCGTGCGCATTCGCTACGTAGGCCACGACGCGCGTTGGGAAGGCGACCTCAGTTTCGATCCCACCGACGACAGCCGTGAGCTGCTGCGCATGCTCACCCGCATGATCGACGGCCCCGGTCGCGGCGCGCGCGTGCTGCCCGGCCCCGCCCGCGCCACGCCGCTGTCGGTGAGCGTCACGCTGCACCGGCTGATCGAGCGCACGCAAAGCACCGGCTCGCTATTCGAGTCGCCGGCCACCACGCGCAAGGTCGACGCCGTGATCGATCGCATCAATGCGAAATTCGGCTACAACAAGGTGTACTTCGGCAGCATGCAGGCCGCGATCGAACACGACGCCGCGCCGATGCGCATTCCCTTCAACCGCATTCCCGACAGCGCCAGCGAGAACGAGGCGCGCAAGGACGACGCGCAGCACCACGCACTGTGGCTGCAATCACTCAATCGGGCGAAGGTGCTTGCCGAGCATGCGCATCGGCAGGAGCGGGAAGAGAAGCCAAACACGCGTCGATGAGCGAGGCTTCGGGCCGACGCATCATCCGCTGGAACTTGTCGCGGCCGGCCCCTCTCCCGAACAGGAGAGGGGCCGGCATATCAATGGGCCTCTGCCGCGTGCGCCTTTTCCGGCGCGGCCGCCGTCGCGGTCGCATTGGAGAAGCGACCGCCGTACGGCAGTACTTCCGCCGCGAGCTTGGTGTCGCCCTTGATCAGGCCCACCGCGTCGAACAGGATGTGCGCCGTCTCTTCCAGCTGCGGATCGGCCGCCTTCTTGGCATCCTTCTCCTGCTTCAGCTCGGACTTCAGGCTGCGCTCGTTGGCGTTGAGGCCGTCGTCCAGCACCGGATCATCCGAACCATCCACGTCGCCATCGATGGTCTTGTGGCGCGAGCGGAACTCGGCCTGCAGCGCATCCTGTTCCTTGCGCTCGTTCTGGCGCTGCGCGAAGTTCAGCGAGATCGTCGTCTTGTCGCGCATCTTCTTGTACTGCGCCAGCTCGTCGAGCATCAGCTTCCACGACGGCGACGCCGCCGTGCGCGCTTCGTGCTTGGACTGCAGCTGGCCGAGGTAGGCCTTCAGGTCCGCCACCGGCTTGTAGTCGGCCGGTTGGATCTGCGTCCACGGCAGCGCGTTGTCGTAGGTCGACTCGCCGAAGTCCTTCTCGTCGCCGTTCTTCGGATACTGGATATCCGGCGTCACGCCCTTCAGCTGCGTGGAACCACCGTTGATGCGGAAGAATTCCTGGATCGTCATCTTCAGCTCGCCGTACTGCGGCTTCTCGCTGGTGTTGCGGGTGAAGCGGTCGAGGTCGACCAGATTCTGCACCGTGCCCTTGCCGAAGGTCGGCTGGCCGATGATCAGGCCGCGGCCGTAGTCCTGGATCGCGGCGGCGAAGATTTCCGACGCCGACGCGGACCCGCGGTTCACCAGCACGGCCATCGGACCGCTCCAGGCCATGCCCGGATCGTCATCGCCCTGCACCTGCACTTCGCCGCGCGCATCGCGCACCTGCACCACCGGGCCCTGGTCGATGAACAATCCAGTGAGCTCGTTGGCTTCGGCCAGCGAGCCGCCGCCGTTGTTGCGCAGATCCATCACCACGCCTTCCACGCCTTCGGTCTTCAGCTCGCCGAGCAGCTTGGCGACGTCGCGCGTGGCGCTCTTGAAGTTCTTGTCGCCTTCGCGGCGCGCGCCGAAATCGGAATAGAAGCTCGGCAGGTCGATCACGCCGATCTTGCGGGTGACGCCGGCGTCCTTGATCTCGATGACCTTCTTCTTGGCGGCCTGCTCCTCGATGCTCACCTTCTGGCGCACCAGGGTGACGAGCTCGTGCTTGCCGTCCACGCCCGCGTCGGCCGGCAGGATTTCCAGGCGCACCGTCGTGTTCTTCTTGCCGCGGATGTGCTTGACCACGTCGTCGAGGCGCCAGCCGATCACATCGACCATCGGGCCGTTCTGGCCTTCGCCGATCGCCACGATGCGGTCGCCCACGTGCACCTTGCCCGACTTCGCCGCCGGGCCGGCCGGCACGATCTCGCGGATGGCGGTGTATTCGTCGCGCGCCTGCAGCACGGCGCCGATGCCTTCCAGCGACAGCTTCATCGAGATGTCGAAGTTTTCCGCCGCGCGGGGGCCGAGGTAGTCGGTGTGCGGGTCGGTGGATTCGGCATAGGCGTTCATGAAGGACTGGAACGCGTCCTCGCCGTCGAGCTGCTTCACGCGGTCGACGTAGCCGGCGTAGCGCTTGTCCAGCGTCTTGCGGATTTCATCGTCGCTCTTGCCGGCGAGCTTCAGGCGCAGCCAGTCGTTCATGGTGCGCTCGCGCCACAGCGTGTCGAGCTCGGCCTGGTCCTTGGGCCACTCGGCCTTCTTGCGATCGAAGTTGTAGCTTTCGTTCGTGTTGAAGTCGAAGCCCTGCTTCAGCAGGCCACGCGCGAAGTTCATGCGGTCGATGGCGCGCGTGATGTACAGGTTGAACATCGAGAACGGACCGGAGAGGTCCTGGTTCCAGATGGCATCGTCGAACTGCGTCTTCAGCGGCGCGAACTTGGCCATGTCGGCCTGCGTGAAGAAGACCTTTTCGCTGTCGAGGCTGTCGACGTACGCCTTGAAGATCTTCTGCGACATCGCGTCGTCGAGCGGCTTGGCGTCGTAGTGGAAACGGGTCAGGAAGCGCGCGGAAAGCTGCGCCGCCTGCGCCTGGTTGACGGTGGCCGTGAGCGGCAGCGTGGAGTACTTGCGCGGCGCGTTGTCGCCGGTGAGATCGGCGGCGGACTGCGCGTGGACACCGACACCGGTGACGGCAAGGGCGAGCAACAGGGCTAGCGAGGGGCGCAGTTTCATAGGTTCTCTGTGAGCTCTTTATGCGTGCTCGGTGACGCCGGCGGCGTGTGCCTGCAGGTCGGCGTGGTAGGACGATCGCACCAGCGGACCGGAGGCGACGTGATGGAAACCCATCGCTTCGCCGGCCACGCGCAGCGCCTCGAACTCGTCCGGCGTCCAGTAGCGCACCACCGGATGGTGGTGCGGCGTGGGCTGGAGGTACTGGCCGATGGTGATCATTTCCACATCGTGCGCGCGCAGGTCGCGCATGGTCTCCAGCACCTGCTCCATCGTCTCGCCCAGGCCCAGCATGATGCCGGACTTGGTCGGCACCTCCGGATGCTGCGCCTTGAAGCGCTTGAGCAGGTCCAGCGACCACTGGTAGTCCGCGCCCGGGCGCACTTCGCGATACAGGTGCGGCACGGTTTCGAGGTTGTGGTTGAACACGTCCGGCGGGAATTCCTTGAGCACTTCCAGCGCGCGCTCCATGCGGCCCTTGCCGCGGAAGTCCGGCGTGAGGATCTCGATCTTGATGTTCGGGCTGGCGTGGCGCGTCGCGCGGATGCACGCGGCGAAGTGCTCGGCACCGCCGTCGCGCAGGTCGTCGCGGTCCACCGAGGTGATCACCACGTACTTCAGGCGCATGTCGCGGATGGTCTCGGCCAGGCGCGCCGGCTCCAGCGGATCGGGCGCGGCCGGGCGGCCATGCGCCACGTCGCAGAACGAACACCGGCGCGTGCAGACCTCGCCGAGGATCATGAAGGTCGCGGTGCCGTGGCTGAAGCACTCATGGATGTTCGGGCAGGAGGCTTCCTCGCACACCGTCACCAGCGAGTTTTCGCGCAGGCGCGCCTTGAGCTGCTGCACGGCGTTGCCCTGCGGCAGGCGCACGCGGATCCAGCTGGGCTTGCGCAGCGTCGGCACCGCGGTATCAAAGCCCGCGCGATTGAGCGCGATCTTGTCGTTGCCGAGTTGCTTCTCGGGTGTGCCGACCACGCTGATCGGGATGGCCTTGGAGGTAGACATGTCGCTCATGTAGGCAGACTCAGACCGCTACGCGAGCGGGTAGTTCAGGGAGGATGGGGGCGGCCGGTTCAGCGTCGAACCCGAACTGGCGGCAGAACTCCTCCACCAGGGCGTCCTCGACGTCCGACAGGCGCGACGGACCGCCCAAGTCTAGCACCTGCGTGACCGCCAAACCCTTGTAGCCACAAGGATTGATGCGGTGATACGGCTCCAGGTCCATGTTCACGTTGAAGGCCAGGCCGTGGAAGCTGCAGCCTCGGCGCACGCGCAGGCCCAGGGCGGCCACCTTGGCGCCGGCCACGTAGACGCCGGGCGCGCCCTCGAGGCGCTCGCCGCCGATGTTCCAGTGCGCCAGCGTATCGATGATGGACTGCTCGATCTTGTTCACCAGGTCGCGTACCCCCACGCCGGCGCGGCGCAGGTCGATCAGCGGATAGCCCACGATCTGGCCCGGGCCGTGATACGTCACCTGGCCGCCGCGATCGACCTGGACCACCGGGATATCGCCGGGCGCGAGCACGTGCTCGGCCTTGCCGGCCTGCCCCTGCGTGAACACGGGATCGTGCTCCAGCAACCACAGTTCGTCCGGCGTGTCGGGGCCGCGGTTGTTGGTGAATTGGCTCATCGCCTCCCAGGTCGCCGCGTAGGGCTGGCGACCGAGACGACGGACTTTGAGCGGCAAGGACATGGGGAATGACCTGGGGACGGAGCTAGGTATCTGCGGCCGTGGGAGGGCCCTTGCAAGGGACCCAGGCCATCCACGGCGTGGCGGGCACGGCCGGCCCGCCACGTCTCCGGGCGACTCAGAGCGTGTAACGGATGTCCGGATCGGCCCGCAGGGCGGTATGCGCCAGGTCGTACTGCTCGCGCGTGTCGCAGCGGAAGCTCACGGTCACCGAGAGGAAGTTGCCTTCGCGCGAATGGCGGTGCTTCACCGTTTCATGCAGCACGTGCAGGCCGATGCCCTCCAGGATCTGCGGGACGCGGGTCTTCAGGTCCGCGCTGGCGTTGCCCATCGCGGTGATCTCGAACTCGCCCGGAAACTGGAAACCCTGGCCCTCCTGTTGGGCCTGGATGGTGTCGATATCGCGCATCACGCTTCCTCCATCACTTCTCGTCGGGCTTCTTGTCGCTGTGGAACCACAGCATGATGCTGTCCCACAGGCGGGCGAAGAAGCCACCCTGCGGCGCATCGGCCAGGGCGATCAGCGGCACGTTCTGCACCGGCTGGCCGTCCAGCGTGACTCGCAGCGTACCCACCTGCTGGCCCTTGGTGAACGGGGCGATCAGCGTGGCCGGGATGTCCATGGTCGCCTTGAGCTTGTCGTAGTCGCCGCGCTTGACGGTCACCAGCACGTTGTCGGCCACGCCCAGCGGCAGCTGGTTGGCCTGGCCCTTCCACAGCTTCGGCGTGGCCAGCGGCTTGTTGCCGTCATACAGCTTGTGCGTCTCGTAGAAGCGGAAACCGTAGTTCATCAGCGCCAGCGCGGCGTCGGCACGGGCCTTCTCGTTGGAAGCGCCCATCACGATGGCGATCATGCGCGAATCGCCCTGCTTGGCGGAGGCGGCCAGGCAGAAACCGGCCGCGGCCGTATGGCCCGTCTTGATGCCGTCCACCGTGTTGTCGCGCCACAGCAGCAGGTTGCGGTTGTGCTGCTTGATGCCGTTCCACTCGAAGTCCTTGACCGCCGAGATAGCGTAGTCCTCGGGAAAATCATGGATCAGCGCGCGCGAAAGAAGCGCGATGTCCCGCGCGGTCGAATAGTGGTTGGCGATCGGGTAGCCCGAGGCGTTCTGGAAATTGGTGTTGGTCATGCCCAGCTGCTTGGCGTAGGCATTCATCAGGTTGGCGAACGCGGCCTCGGAACCGGCGGTGTGCTCGGCCAGCGCGATGGCGGCGTCGTTGCCCGACTGGATGATCATGCCGTACAGCAGGTCCTTCAGCGGCACCTGGCTGTTGAGCTTGAGGAAGCTGGTGGAACCGTCGGTGCCCGCGCCGCCGCTGCGCCACGCGTTCTCGCTGATGGTGACCGGATCGGTCATGTGGATCTTGCCGTTGGCGATCTCTGCGGAGACCACGTAGTCGGTCATCACCTTGGTGATCGAGGCCGGCTCCACGCGCGTATCCGGCTCTTTCGACGCCAGGATCTGGCCGGTGGCGTAATCCATCAGCACCCAGCTCTTGCCGTCCACGTCCGGCGGCGGCGGCACCGGTGCCTCCGGCATCGCCGGACGCGGCACCGGCACGGGCTTGGGCGGCGTCTGCTGGGCGACGGCGGTGCCGACGACCAGGACGGCGACGGCGAGCGAAGACAGGGTACGGCGGATCAGGTTCATCGTTCGGTTCAATCCAATGCTAAGTGGCGGCGCACGGAGCGCCGCGGAAAACAATGCGTCAGTCTACCGCGACCTGCGGCCTGGGCAGCCCCATGTGTTCGATGCGCGAGGTGACATCGTCGGCCTGGTCCACGCTGGCGAGCGGCCCCACACGCACGCGCCGGATACTGCGGCCGTTGATTTGGGCATCCACCACCTGTACCGGCGCAAAATTGGCCGTGCGCAACTGCTGCGCCACGCGCTCCGCATTGCTCGCGTCGGAGAATGCGCCCACCTGGAGGAAAATCCCGGGCCCGGCGCTGGCAGGTTTGGGCGGCGGCGGTGGAGGCGGCAGGGCTTGGGCGGTCAGCGGTTGCGAAGGATCGATCGCACGTACCTCCACCAGCCCCGTGCCCTTGGGCCACACGCCGATCTTCACGGCGGCGGCGTAGGACAGGTCGATCAGGCGGTTCTCGTGGAACGGCCCGCGATCATTGATGCGCACGATCACGCTCTTGCCGTTCTCCAGGTTGGTCACCCGCGCGTAGCTCGGCAGCGGCAGCGTCTTGTGCGCGGCGGTGAACTGGTACATGTCGTAGTCCTCGAGGCTCGAGGTCTTGTACCCGTGGAACTTGTTGCCATAGAACGAGGCGATGCCGCGCTCGACATAGCCGTTGGGGCTGGCCAGCACATTGTAGGTCTGGCCCAGCACGGAGTACGGCGACTTGTTGCCGTACAGCGCGCGCGGCTCCACCTTCGGCACCGGCTCGGGGATCTTGGCGACGACTTCCGGCGCCAGCGCATCGGGCACGCTGTCCGCGCTGTCGCGGTAACGGCTGCCCTGCGGGCGGCTGGTGTCGTCGTAGAAGCCGCCTCGCGACGACCCGGAGGCCGTGCTGCCGCCACGGGGAGAGGACGCACCATGTCCCGCGGGGGGACGGGTCTTGCCGCCACTGCATCCAGCCAGCAGCGCGACCAGGAGAAGCGGCAGCGCCCGCTGCCATTTCATCGCATGGCTTCCGTCACGCCGGCTCCCTCGGCAATCGCCTGCGCGAGCTGGTGCACGGCCAGCGCGTACAGGGGACTGCGGTTGTAGGTGGTGATCACGTAGAAATTCTGGAAGGTGAACCAGTATTCCTTGCCGTTTTCACCGTCCAGCGACTGCAGGCTGGTCGGCTCGCCCGGACTGAATGCCTGCAACGGCGCATAGCCCCAGGCTTCCAGTTGCTCCAGCGGCCATTGCGGCTTGGAATCCTTCACCGAGATCGCCCTGGGCGCGCCATCGGGCTGCGCCCGCGCCGCCACCAGCCCGCCCTGCTGCCAGCCGTGCTTCGCAAAATAATTCGCGACGCTGGCGAAGATATCAGGCAGCGAATTCTTCAGGTCGATGCGACCGTCGCCATCGGCGTCCACGCCGAAGTCGCGGATGCTGGACGGCATGAACTGGCCCCAGCCCTGCGCGCCGGCATACGAGCCGGTGAGCGTGTCGACCGGGCCGGCGAGATGGTTCTCGGGCAGCTCCAGCAAGGTCTTGAGCTGGTCGCGGAAGAAGGTGGCGCGCGGCGGGTAATACAGGCCCAGCGTCACCAGCGCATCGAGCACCTTGTACTTGCCGGTGATGCGGCCGTACGACGTTTCGACACCGACGATCGCCACGATGTATTCCGGCGCGACGCCGTATTGCTTGCCGATGCTTTCGAGCAGCGCGCGATGCTCGCGGTAGAACGCGATGCCGTCGTTGATGCGTTGCGGCGTGATGAAGATCGGCCGGTAGTCCTTCCAGGGCTTGGCCTCGGCGGGGCGGCTGATCGCATCGAGGATTCCCTGCTGCTTCTTCGCGCCATCCAGCAGCGCATTGAGCGCCTGCGGATCCTTGCCGGTGTCTTTCGCCACTTCACCGACCAGCTGGTCCTGTCCGGGGTGGGTTTCCGCGAGGACCGGCATGCATGCCGAGGCGATGAGGAGGCCCAGCGTGGCGACAAGGCGGCGTGTCGGTAGCGACGCGGCGATCAAAGGCATGAATGACTTCACTGTCGAACGGCTTCGATGCGAAGCCTAGCATGCAAAGCGGGGAAAAACCGGGGGTTTGCGATGTGCCGGGCGGCATGGCGGGCACCGCCCAACTGCCCTGCGAGTGCCCCGGTGCGCGCCCACCGACCCCCCACGGGCCTCAGTCGTGCACCTTGCGATTGGCGTAGATCGACATCAGCACGCCAAAGCCGGTGAGCAGCGATACCGCCGACGTTCCACCGTAGCTCACCAGTGGCATCGGCACGCCCACCACCGGCAGCATGCCGGCGACCATGCCGCCGTTGACGAACACGTACACGAAGAAGCTCATGCCGATCGCGCCGGCGAGCAGGCGCGAATAGGTGTCGCGCGCTTCCATCGCGATCCACAGGCAGCGGCCGATGATGAACGCGTACAGCAGCATCAGGCCGATCACGCCGACCAGGCCGAACTCCTCGGAGAACACGGCGAAGATGAAGTCGGTGGTGTGCTCGGGCAGGAAATCCAGGCGCGACTGCGTGCCGTGCTGCCACCCCTTGCCGAACATGCCACCCGAACCCACCGCGATCTGCGACTGGATGATGTGCCAGCCGTTGCCCAGCGGATCGGACTCCGGATCAAGCAGCGTGCGCACGCGGTTGCGCTGGTATTCGTGCAGGAAATGCCAGGCCACCGGAACCATCGCACCCACCGCCGCGAGCAGGCTGCCGATCTTCCACCAGCGCATGCCCGACAGGAACAGCGCGAACGCACCGGCCGCGCTCACCAGCAGCGCCGTGCCGAGGTCGGGCTGTTCGGCGATCAGGCCGGCGGGAATCGCGATCAGGATGCCCACCACGATGATGTCCTTCCAGCTTGGCGGCAACTGGCGCGGGTGCAGGTACCACGCCACCATCATCGGCATGGTGAGCTTGAGCAGTTCGGACGGCTGGAACGACAGCACGCCCAGGTCCAGCCAGCGCTTGGAGCCGCTGCGCACCTCGCCCAGCGCCGCCACCACCAGCAGCAATGAGACGCTGCCCGCATAGAGCCAGGGCGTCCAGCTGCGCAACACGGATGGCGGAATGCGCGAGATCAGCAACAGCAGGAAGCCGCCCATCACGAAGCGCGCGGCCTGGCCGGTGATCATCGCCATGTTGCCGCCGCTGGCGCTGTACAGCGTCATCAGGCCCACGCAGGCGAGCACGAACAAGCCGAACGCCAACGGCAGGTCGATGCGTGGGCGCGTGATTATCCGGCGCAGCAAGCGCTGCAGGCGAATCTGGAGGGCGTCGATCATGGATTGCCTCCGTCGTCGGGGGCGGCGGTGCTGGAGCTTTCCGCGGGCAGCGCGGGCATGTCCGCCGGCGTGGCGACCGGCGTATCGTCCGGTACGTCAGGCACGCCAATGGGCGTAACCGGGCCCTCAGGCGTCTTGCTCGGCGGCACCGCGCCACCGGTCGAGACCAGCCATGCATCCATGATCTTGCGCACGATGGGGCCGGCGTCGGCCGCACCCCAGGCGCCTGATTCGAGCATGGCGGCCACCGCGATACGCGGTGCCTCGGTGGGCGTGTAGCCAATGAACCAGGCGCGGTGGCGGGTCGCCAGATAGGCCAGGTTCTTGTTGGTGTCGTAGTCGTTGCTGCGGCGCGAGAAGCGCTCCGCAGTACCGCTCTTGCCAGCCACCGTCAGCGGAAACCCCTTGAACACCCCTGCCTGCATGGCCGTACCGCCAGCGCCATACACCACCGCCTCCATGCCCTGGTTGACCACGTTCCAGTCGTTCGGCTTGCGGATCAGCGAGGGGCCCGAGGGGGGATTCGGCAGCGGCACGGCGTGTTCCTTCACCGCGGATGTCGCCATCACCAGGCGTGGGGCATACGGCGTGCCGTGGCCGGCGAGCGTCGCCGTGGCATGCGCGAGTTGCAGCGTGGTGACGTTCCAGTAACCCTGGCCGATACCGGCGATCACAGTCTCACCCGGGAACCAGCCGTACTTGCTGCGCGTGGCCTTCCACTCGCGTGACGGCAGGATGCCTTCAGTCTCGCCGATCAGGTCGATGCCGGTCTTCTTGCCGAAGCCCAGGCTGCCCATCCAGCTGGCCAGTCGATCGATGCCCATGTCGAGCGCAAGCTTGTAGAAGTACGTGTTGGTCGACTTCTCGATGGCACGCACCATGTTCACCGTGCCATCGCCACCGCGCGTGTCGTCGCGGTAGCAGCGCTGCTGCCCGGGAATGCAGAATTCGCCCGTGGACAGCACCGTGTCCTCCGGCCGGCGCACGCCCAGTTCCAGGCCACCCAGCGCGAGGAACGGCTTGACCGTGGAGCCCGGCTGATACGCGCTCTTCAAGGCGCGGTTGAGCAGTGGCTTGTCGGCATCCGTCGTGTAGGTGGTGTAGTCGGCGCGGCTGATGCCATTGACGAACAGGTTGGGGTCGAAGCTGGGCACGCTGACCATGGCCAGCACCTGGCCATTGCGCGGGTCGATGGCGACGGTCGAACCCGGCCGGCCATCGAAGGCGTCGGAGGCCGCCTTCTGCACACGCACGTCGATGCTCAGGTAGAGGTTCTTGCCCGGCGTGGGCGCATGCGTCTCCAGCACGCGCTGCACGCGGCCGTCCGCGTTCACCTCGACCAGCTCATAGCCCGGCTCGCCGTGCAGGATGTCCTCGTACGAACGTTCCAGGCCGCTGCGGCCAACATGGCTGGTGCCCTTGTAGCGATCCGCGTCGAGCCGGTTCATGTCGTCCGCGTCGATGCGGCCCACATAGCCCACCACGTGCGCGAACAATGGCCCGTACGGGTAGCGCCGCGTGAGATAGGGCACCACGTCCACGCCGGGGAAACGCCAACGGTTGATGGCGAAGCGGTCAATCTCGTCCTCGGTGAGGTGCAGCTTCAGCGGCACGCTGTCGAAACGGCGGTTCTGCTTGAGCTGCTTCCTGAACGTCTCGATGTCGTCGTCGCCGAGCGGCACCACGTCGCGGATGTCCGACAGCATCGCCTTCATGTCGGGCACCTGCTCGGGCACCACTTCGAGGCGGAACGCAGGCACGTTGTCGGCCAGCAGCACGCCGCTGCGATCGTAGATCAGGCCACGCGCCGGCGGGATCGCGCGCGGCTTGACGCGGTTGTTCTCCGAGCGCAGCGCGAACTCGTCGTGGCGCTGCACCTGCAGGTACTGGTAACGGCCGACCAGCACGCCCAGGCCAAGCAGGATCAGCGCGAAACCCACCATCGCGCGCACGCGGAACAGCGTGCTTTCGCCGCGGGAATCCTTGATCGAGCGCCGTTTCAGTGCCATGGCGCTACTGGATGCGCAGGCGCATGCGCAGGTCGTCCATGAGCAGGAACAGGAACGGCCATAGCGCGGCGCCGACGAACGGCGAGATCCACCAGCTTGCGGTAGGCAAGGCCTCGCCGGCGAACGTGCGCACGATCAGCAGCAGCACCCGGTCGTTGAGCAAGAGCGCAAGCACGGCCAGGGTCTGCTGCCACATCGGGAAGAAGCGCAGGCGCGAGCGGAAACGCAGCGCGATGAACACCAGCGCGCACAGGCGCATGGCCTGCTCGCCCAGCAGTACGCCATCGAGCAGGTCCGCGCCCAGGCCGATGCAGAAGGCGAGGCCCAGGCTCACGCGCTGGTCGCCCGACTCCAGCGCCCAGTACAGCAGGAACAGCGCCGGCCAGTACGGCTTGAACGGCTGCAGCGGCGCCGGCAACGGCACCAACATCGACATCAGCGCGAACACCAGCGAGCCGGCAAACCATAGCCATTGGATGCGTTGCTTGTTCATGGCTGCGCCGGTCCCGTGCTGGTGGCCGGCGCGACGGCAGCCCGCGGTGGCGGCGGCGTTTCCGTGCTGGCGGAAGGCGCCGGCGCGAGATCCGATGGCGGCCCCGCCGGTGTCACGGGTTCCGGCGGGCCAACGGGTTCAGCCAGGTCATGCAACAGCAGCACGTCCTCGCTGCGATCCAGGTCAGCGGTGGGGCGCGCCTTGCCTTCGAGGAACATGCCCGAGGCAGCGGGCTCCACGCTGCGGATCTCACCCACCGGAAAGCCCGGCGGAAAACGACCACCAAGGCCCGAGGTGAGCAGCTTGTCACCCGGATGAACGTCGGCGGCCATGGAAATGTTCGGCAGGCTAAGCAGGGCGCCGTCGCGGGAGCCGTAGGCCACCGTGCGCAGGCCGGTGCGCTCGATCACCACCGGAATCGCATGATCGGGATCGGTCACCAGCATCACCAGCGAGGTGCGCGCCATCACTTCCACCACCTGTCCGATCACGCCGTGCGCATCGATCACCACCTGGCCCTTCTTCACGCCGTCATGCGAGCCCACGTTGACCAGCATGCGCTGGCGCGACGCGCCCAGGTCCACGTCGATGACGCGGGCCAGCTGCACGTTGAGTTCCAGGCTGTGCTGCGTGTCCAGCAATTCCTTCAGGCGCTGGTTCTGCTCGGCCACGGCCGCCATGCGGTTGAGCTTGGCGTTGGCCAGCAGCAGGTCTTCGCGCAGGCGCTGGTTCTGCTCGGTGAGCACTTTGCGATCGGAGAACGCCACGCTGGCCGCACGCATGCCGGTGGCCGGCAGGCTGGCCAGCCGGTAGACCGGCTCGACCAGCACCGATGCGGTATTGCGCAGGCGCCAGATCCAGCCATTGCGATGGTCGAGCACCATCAGCACCAGGGCCAGCGCAAGATAGAAAATGAGTCTGAGCGTGCCGGCGGCCGTGCCGGCGAACAGGGGCGACGATTCCTCGCGCGCGAGCGCCATGGCCTACCCCCTTTCCGCGGCGCGGTTTATTCGGCAGCGAAGAAATCGCTGCCGTGCTGGTCGATCAGCTCCAGCGCCTTGCCGCCGCCACGGGCCACGCAGGTGAGGGGCTCGTCGGCCACCTGCACGTGCAGGCCGGTTTCCTCGGAGATCAGGCGATCCAGGTCGCGCAGCAGCGCGCCGCCGCCGGTAAGCACGATGCCGCGCTCGGCCACGTCGGAGCAGAGCTCCGGCGGGGTCTGCTCCAGCGCCGACTTCACCGCGGCCACGATGCCCGACAGTGGCTCGTGCAGGGCTTCCAGCACTTCGTTGGAGTTGATGGTGAACATGCGCGGCACGCCCTCGGCGAGGTTGCGGCCGGAGATCTCGATCTCCTTCACGTTCGTCTGGGGGAACGCGCAGCCGATTTCCAGCTTGATGCGCTCGGCGGTCGATTCGCCGATCAGCGTGCCGTGGTTGCGACGCACGTAGTTGATGATCGCCTCGTCGAAGCGGTCGCCGCCCACGCGCACGGACTGCGAGTAGACGATGCCGTTCAAGGAGATCACGGCCACTTCGGAGGTACCGCCACCGATGTCCAGCACCATCGAGCCGCGCGCCTCATGCACCGGGATGCCGGCGCCGATCGCGGCGGCCATCGGCTCTTCGATCAGGAACACGTCGCGGGCACCGGCGCCTTCGGCCGATTCCTTGATGGCGCGGCGCTCCACCTGGGTCGAACCGCAGGGCACGCAGACCAGCACGCGCGGGCTCGGGCGCAGCATGCGCGACTTGTGCACCTGCTTGATGAAGTGCTGCAGCATGGCCTCGGTCATCGAGAAGTTGGCGATCACGCCATCCTTCATCGGGCGCACCGTGGCGATGTTGCCCGGCGTGCGGCCCAGCATCTTTTTGGCGTCGCTGCCCACCGCGGCCACGGCGCGCGGGCCACCCGGGCCACGGTCCTGACGGATCGCAACCACCGACGGTTCATTCAGGACGATGCCCTGGCCACGCACGTAAATCAGCGTATTGGCGGTGCCGAGATCGATGGAAATGTCGTTGGAGAAAAAGCCGCGAAACTTCTTGAACATGGGTCCGCCGTGGGCCGGCTGTGGCTAAAAAGTAAGCGCGCCAGTCTAGTCAGCAAGCCCCCGGATCGCAAGGACAATCTCGTTAAGAAAGCCTTTGGAGACGCGATGATATGCGCGTTTTCAGAGGTTGCCCCGGCGAACCCGCGGCGGCCGGAAAGTCGCGGACCGGCCCTTATGCCGGTACAATCTGGAACTTTGAGCCAGGCAGGCGCGTGAGCCGCCCGGCATCTTCGTTCCACTTGCCAGGAAATCACCTCGCGCCATGTCTGCCGTCATCTGCGGATCGCTCGCCTACGACACCATCATGGTCTTCCAGGACCAGTTCAAGAACCACATCCTGCCGGACCAGGTGCACATCCTGAACGTGTCGTTCCTGGTGCCGAGGATGCGCCGCGAGTTCGGCGGCTGCGCCGGCAACATCGCGTACAACCTCAAGCTGCTAGGCGCCGACCCGCTGCCGGTCGCCACGGTGGGCCAGGACTTCGCGCCCTACCGCGCGCACATGGAGAAGTGCGGCATCCGCCTGGACTACGTGCGCGAGTTCGAGGACCAGTTCACGCCGCAGTGCTTCATCACCACCGACCTGGACAACAACCAGATCACCGCCTTCCACCCGGGTGCCATGCTGAGCGCGCACACCAACCACGTGCGCGACATCCCGGAGATCAGCTTCGCCATCGTGGCTCCCGACAGCCGCGACGCCATGCTGCAGCACGTGGATGAATTCGCCGCGCGCGGCGTGCCCTTCATCTTCGATCCGGGCCAGGCCATGCCGCTGTTCGACGGCGCCGAGTTCCGCGCCATGATCGAAAAGTCGACCTACGTGATCGTCAACGACTACGAGTCGCAACTGCTGCAGCAGCGCACCGGCTGGAGCGCGCAGGACATCGCCTCGCGCGTGAAGGCCTACATCGTGACGCAGGGCCCGCGCGGTTCGCACATCCACACCGACGGCACCACGCACGAGATCCCGGCCGCACGCGAGCGCCAGGTGGTCGACCCCACCGGCTGCGGCGATGCTTATCGCGCCGGCCTGATCTTCGGCATCATGAAGGGCAAGGACTGGCCGACCATTGGCCGCATGGCCTCGCTGATGGGCGCCCTCAAGGTGGAACACCCCGGCACGCAGAACCAGCGCTTCGACTATGCGCAGTTCTCCGCGGAGTTCAAGGAACAGTTCGGCTACTCGATCGACTGATCGACGCAGCCAATGCATGTCGGCAAGGCCTCCCGCCCGGGAGGCCTTGTCGTTTCAGTCCACGCGAAAACCCATGGTGGCATTCACCGCGTCCTGCCAGCCGCGATAGAGGCGGTCGCGCTCCTGCGCGGGCATGGCCGGCGCAAAGCGCCGATCGACCTGCCACAGGCCGGCGATCTCCTCGCAATCCCGCCAGAAGCCGACAGCGAGGCCCGCGAGATAGGCGGCACCGAGCGCCGTGGTTTCCTGCACGCGCGGGCGCAGTACCGGCACGCCCAGCATGTCGCTCTGGAACTGGGCCATGAAGTCGTTCGCGATGGCGCCGCCATCGGCGCGCAACTCGGTCAGCGCAATGCCCGCATCCGCTTCCATCGCCGTGAGCACGTCGCGCGATTGATAAGCCATCGATTCCAGCGCCGCACGCACGAAATGCTCCTTGCTGGTGCCTCGACTGAGGCCAAATACGGCGCCGCGCACATCGCTTCGCCAATAGGGTGCGCCGAGACCGACAAACGCCGGCACCATGTAGACACCGTCGCTCGAAGCCACGCGTTCCGCATAGGCCTGGGAATCGCTGGCTTTGCCCAGCATCCGCAGGCCATCGCGCAACCACTGGATGACCGAGCCGGCCACGAAGATGCTGCCCTCGAGCGCATAGTCCACGCGGTCGCCCAGTTGCCAGGCGATGGTGGACAACAGGCCATGCTTCGACGGCACCGCCTGCTCGCCCGTATGCATCAACATGAAACAGCCGGTGCCGTAGGTATTCTTGGCCATGCCGGGCTTGAAGCACGCCTCTCCGAAGAGTGCGGCTTGCTGATCCCCCGCGACACCGGCAATCGGTACGCTGGCGCCAAAGAACTGGGATGGCGCCGTGGTTGCATAGACTTCGCTGCTCGATCGCACGTCGGGCAACATGGCACGCGGGATATCCAGCGCGTGCAGCAGGTCATCATCCCAGCAGCGCCGATGGATATCGTAGAGCAGCGTTCGTGCCGCGTTGGTCACGTCGGTCACATGGACGGCGCCGCCGCTCAAGTGCCAGATCAGCCAGCTGTCGATCGTTCCGAACAGCAACTCGCCGCGCTCGGCCCGCTCCTGCGCGCCTTCCACGTGGTCGAGGATCCAGCGCAATTTGGTTGCCGAAAAATAGGCATCGATCAAGAGCCCGGTGCGCTCGCGCACCAGGGGCTCCAGGCCATCCTGCTTGAGCCTCTCGCAGATCTCCAGGCTCTGACGCGATTGCCACACGATCGCGTTGTACACGGGTTGCCCCGTCGTGCGGTCCCACACCACCGTCGTCTCGCGCTGGTTGGTGATGCCGATCGCCGCAATGTCGGCAAGCTCGACCTGCGCGTTGGCCAGCAGCTCGGTCACGGTGACGAGCACGCTGGTAAGGATCTCGCGCGGATTGTGCTCGACCCAACCAGGCTGCGGGAAGACTTGGGCGAACTCCCGCTGCGCGCTCCCCATGACAGAGCCCGTGCGGTCGAACAGGATCGCACGCGAGCTCGTCGTGCCCTGGTCGAGGGCCAGAATGAAACGCTTCTCCACGCGACGGCTCCCGCGGCATCAGAGGGCTCAAGCGTAGCAACAAGCGACGACGCGGATCGATGCCCGCCCGCTGCCTGGCGTATTAGTGCTCCCCGCCCTTCGCGGCGGGTTGCATGATGCGGTCGATGAACGCCAGGGCCAGCGCGGACACCACGAAGGCCAGGTGCAGCAACACCTGCCACATGATCGTCTGCGGATTGAGCGTATTGGCCTTGATGAAGGTCGCAAGCAGGTGAATCGACGAGATGCCGATGATCGCCATCGCCAGCTTCACCTTGAGCACCGTCGCATTCACGTGCGACAGCCATTCCGGCTGGTCCGGATGTCCCTCGAGTTTCAGCCGCGACACGAAGGTTTCATAACCACCCACGATCACCATCACCAGCAGGTTGGAAATCATCACCACATCGATCAACCCCAGCACAGTGAGCATGATCGTGGTCTCGGCACTTTCCGCCGCGGCGCCATCACCGAGATGACCGAACAGGGTGGCATCGACCAGATGCCACAACTCGCGGACAAACTGCACGACGTAGATCGCCTGGGCCACGATCAGGCCCAGATACAGCGGCAACTGCAGCCAGCGCGAAGAGAAGATGAGATAGGGAAGCAGACCGAGGCGGCTCTTCATGGGAGTCGTCATATGCGTCACAACAGCGGGGGATGGTCATCGATGATCGCAAATTCTTGCGCACTAATCGATGACCAGGCGTGATCGTATTCAGTCGCCGTCGCGTACCAACCGACGTTCCATGAAGCCGGTTCGCAGGCGATTACGTGGCCGCGGTGAAGACACGGTCGCCCCCGCCGTTGCGCCATTCGACGCTTCGTCGATCCCGCGAGAACGCGAAGCCTGATCCACCGTCGCTCTTGCTCGATGCGCCTGGGCGCTGTGCATCGCCGCAGGCCGGCGAAAGGCGTCGATAGCCGGTCCCCGAGGCGCACGTGGGATGAACTGCCCGGCCGAATAGATCGGCGGGCACGCCGGTGCGCTTGGTCGCGCGCCTGGTTTGCCGATCCGGAATGATCCGCCCGCCGAGCGCCCATGGCGCTCATGGCGCGCGAGGCGCATGAGGCTCGCTCCTGTCAAAGCGCGTGCTGTCGTTGCAGCAGCGGAGCTGGTGCGTAACAGCTGTCGCGGAAGCGGGACGACGCGTGATGTGCGCGGTCACGCCGCGCCCGTGTTTCGCGCACCGCGGTGCGGCGGCGGGTCTGCCTCGGC
>NZ_BCPR01000051.1 GCF_016586165.1 Dyella sp. EPa41
TGCCTTGTTGAGCTTGGCCGCCACGCGGTCCAGGTCCTTCTGGTAGCCGCCATGGTCACCCAGGAACACCACGTTGCGGAATCCATGCACCGCAAAACTCTGGGCGGCGGATTCCAGCATCTGCTCGAAGACCGCGTCCGGCACGGTGATGGTGCCGGGGAAACGCATGTGCGAACTCGGCGGCGCCACGCCGCCCTCGGGCACATAGGCGACGACCGGCGCGACCAGCGCATTGCCCAACCGCTCGGCGATCTTCTTCGAGAGATACGCGGCGCGCGCGTTGTGCTTGCCCACGGCGATGCCAGGGCCGCTCTGCTCGGTGCCGCCAATGGGAATGATGATGGTGGTCTTGCCCGCCTGGACCTGGTCGCGAATCTCGGTCCAGGTGAGGTCTTCGAGCAGGACGGTGTGGGGCGTCTGCGCGAAGGAGGCGCCTGAGGCCAGCAGCAGGCCAGCGACAAGGGCGAGCAATCGGGAATGCATCGGGACATCCGGTCTAGCGAGGCGGGCAGTGTAAAGCGCGCCCGGCAGGAGCGCACCCGGTGCGCGACCGCGGCGTTCATGCTGTGCCTGGTGTTCTGTGCAATCCGTGGTCGCGCACTGGGTGCGCTCCTACAGAGGCATGCGCGGTGCGCCGAGCTACTCGGGGGATTCGCCGGGATGGCGTTCCTTCCACGCGGCCAGTGCTTCGCGGTAGCGGCCCATCGCCTCGTCGTAGAGGTCGAAGATGCAGGGTACGCAGCCCTGGCCGCAGCAGTCTTCGTCGTCAGGGCGTTGGGGGCGCGTGGGAGGTGGATCGTTGGAGGGCACCGTGGCGCCCTCCTCCGCGCTGGAACCTTGGGGATCGGTCAAAGCATTAGCCAGGCTTGCGGAAACGGTAGACGAACTGGTCGGTGTGACCGCGTATCGCCTTGTCGAAGACCTTGATGTTATGCGGATCGGCCGGATTGCGCAGCACATCGCTTTCGCCGTCGAACTTGAAGCCGACCGATTCCACCTGCTTCTTCACGATGGCGGGATCGATGCGATGCAGCGTATCGGTGTCGCGCATGCCCGAACCCGCTTCGGCCACGTGGTCGATGATCACGAACAGGCCACCCGGCTTGAGCGAGTCGAAGACCTGCTTGTCGAACACCGCCGGATCGACATTGCCCATGAACTTGTCGGGGTAGTCGTGGTAGTTCTGCGAGGTGAACACGAGATCCACCGGCTCAGGCGTCTTGAACTCCTTGGCCGGCACCATCAGCACGCCCACGTTGGCGTAGTGCGGATCGGCCACGAGCGCCTTGGACGTCTGCACGTCGGACTTCGCCTCGATGCCGTATTCATTCGGCCACACCGAGTAGACCTTGCCCTTGGGGCCCACGATCGTGCTGAACACGCGCGTGAAATAGCTGCTGCCCGGTATCAGGTCCACCACCACCTGGCCGGGCTTCACCTCGGCAAAGGTCATGAGGTCGGCGAGCTTGCGGCGGTCGTCGTCGCCGACGTCGTTCTTGCGGGCGGGGTCGTGGATGGCCTCGGTGACGTAGGCGGGGACATTCGAGTGCGCCTGCGGCGCGGCCACCGCGGAGGCGACAGGCAAAGCGAGAGCAACCAGCACGGCTAGAACGGTCGGACGCATGACGAACTCCGTAGTCAGGTGTGGGGCGCCATTCTGCGCCCCCACGGGGCAAACCGCACCAGGAATTTCGGCATACCCGGACGAAGCTCACTTCGCGCCGGGTTTGCCCCCGACGGTGGTGAGCAGCACGTGCCAGTAGGCCACGTCGTCGTAGAAACCCTTGACCGGCACGCGCTCGTTGAGGCCGTGGGCGAACGCATCGCTGGTTTTCATGAACATGCCGTTGACGCCGTAAGTGGGAATGCCCACGGCGCGGAAATACAGGCCATCGGTGGCGCCCGACTCCTGGATCGGCGTGATCGCCACGCCCGGGCGAATGGAGTGCACCGCCTTGGTAACCGCCGCCATCACGTCCGGCCGCAGCGGCGAGGCATCGCTGGCGATGGCCTTGCCGACCAGCTTGACCTCCACTTTCGCACCCACCTGGTCCTGCAGCGCCTGGCGCACGGTGTCGATGGCTACGCCGGGGAACACGCGGCAGTTGATCGTGGCCGTGGCCGACTGCGGCAAGGCGTTGTCAGCATGGCCGCCGCGCAGCAGCGTGGCGATGCAGGTCGTGCGCGTCTTGCCCACTTCCGAGGGCTCGTCGGCCAGCACCGCGGCGGCGGCTTCGTCATGCGGGTTCTTGGCGAAGGCCCGCATGGCTTCGCCCAGCTTGCCCTGCGTGGTGGCGCCCAGCGCCTTGAACGAGGCGATGGTGGTGTCGTTCCACATCACGGGGAACTGGTAGGCCTGCACCTTCTTCAACGCGTCGGCCAGCTCGTAGATGGCGTTGTCCTTGCGCGGCAGCGAACTGTGGCCGCCCGGGTTACGGGTGGTCAGCTCGAAACTGGCGTAGGCCTTCTCGGCCGTCTGCACGCCGAACACCAGCGGCTTGCCCGACTCGCTCAGCTCGCCGCCACCGGCATCGGTGTTGAGCGCATATTCCACGTCGACCAGGTCGCGATGGTTCTTGACCAGGTCTTCCATGGTGTCCTGCGAGGTTTCCTCGTCGCCCGTATAGATGATGACAAGGTCGCGCGTGGGCACGAAGCCTTCCTTCTTGAGGCGGATGAAGTTCGCCGCCAGCACGGTCACGCCGCTCTTGATGTCTTCGGTGCCGCGTCCATAGAAGTAGCCGTTCTCCTCGACCAGCTTGAACGGATCGCGCTGCCAGTCTTCCGGCTTGGCGGTCACCACGTCCATGTGCGCCATCAGCCCGATCGGCTTGCCGCCGCTGCCGTCGCCGCGGTAGCGCACTACCATCGCCGCCGTTTCGCCGTGCGGAATGATATGGATGTCCGAATCCGGGAAGCCCGCCGCGCGAAACTGGTCGGCCAGGTACCTGGCCATCACCGGCACCTGGCCCTGCCCGATCTCCGTCTTGAAGGCGATCAGGCGGCTGAAGATGTCGCGTGCCTGCGCCTGGTTGGAATCCAGCGTGGCGGCCAGGGCCGGCGTGGCAACGGAAAGGGTCAACAGCGAAGCGATCAGCGGTTTGAGCATGGCGCCTTTACCAGCATCGGGAGGAGCCGTGAGTATGTCCTGTTACCGCCGCCATGGGTGGAGCCGCCCGGCATTTTTTTTTCGGGCGAATGGCCTGCAAGACGTCTACGCGTCTAACGCGGCTGCAATCGCCAGGTATCCAGCGTCCGGTAGTCACCACCGCCCACGATGCTGTGCAACAACGCGAAGCCCTCGACCCGCCAGGGGATCGGTTCCACCGGCACGGGCTGCGGCACCGCACCACGGCTGTAGGCAAAAGTGACGTGCGGCGTGAAGCTGCGCGACAGATGAGCGCCCAGGCCGGCACGCAGCAGCGCCTCGCGCAGCGCTTGCCACAAGGCCTGCAATGCCGGAGGCGTTTGCGTGCAACGCAACACGCAGGGCGGCTCGCGACCATGGAACCCCGACGCGCTGTCCAGCACCCATTCGAACGGATCGCCACGCACCTGGCCGCCGGCCGCCGCCGCGGCAGCGGCGATGTCTTCGCGCAGCCTCGGATGGTCACCGAGGAAATGCAGCGTCGCGTGATAACGCGCCGGACGGATCATGCGCGCACGCAGGTGCTGCGAGGCCGCCACGTCGGAGGTGGCCGCTTCGATGCGTGAACGCGTCGCCTCGTCCGGCAGCAAGGCGAAGAAGAGACGATGGATCTGTGCAGGCGCCGACCCGCCCCCGAGCAGATCAGGCTGGATCACATGAGGTGGCGTGCGACGGGAGTTCATGGGCGGCACCTCGGGAAACCCGGCAGAGATTACCGCAACCCGCGCCTTCGGCGGTTCAAGCAGCCGGGACTATCGCCGGCCGGCGACGTGGTTCTATGCTGAAGCCGCCGACGCGTCCCCACGCCCGGCGCCCCACATCGATGCCACATCACGCCGTCAGGAGGAAGAACCATGGCTTTCTCTGCACGTGTCTCGGCTGTTCCCCTCGCGCAAATCAATGTCACGCCACTGGTGGATGTCCTGCTGGTGCTGCTGGTGATCGTGATGATCACTTCACCGGTGCTCACCCACAAGCTGAAGCTCGACCTGCCCCAGCCTGGAAAGACGCCCCTCGTCGATACACCGGAGAGGGTCCGGTTGGCCATCCATGCGGATGGGTCGATGTATTGGAACGATGCTCCGCTCAATCCCGCCATGCTCGAAGCACAGCTGGCCGTGGCCGCTCGCCATCCGTCGCCGCCCAGCCTGCTGGTGGATCCGGCCGATGGCGCCTCCTATCAGGCGGTTGCGGACGTCATCGCCCGTGCGAAACGGCAGGGCCTGGAGAAGATCGACTTCATGATCACTCGTTGAGGTACGCGCGCCGCCTCTCACGCGAGGCGGCGCGCCTGAGCGGCGCATGAAGCGCCGCCTCTGCGCTCACGTCGCACCGACATAAGCAAACGGCGGCCGAAGGCAGGTTCGGCGGGGTCGTCCCATTGGGCGCCCATGCACGTTGCGCCACCTACGCTTGGAGACATGCCGCACCACCGCACAGCCGGAGGGCATGTCGATGAAAGCACGCTACACCAAGCAACTACCGCAGTGGATCGTCACTCCTTTGGTGACCGTCGCATGGCTGGCCATGCCGTTCCAGGCCATGGCCCAGGATCGCTACCACCACGATCGCGCGCCACCACCGCCGCATTACGAACACGACCGCTACGGTCACTACGACCACCGCGAATATCACGAGTACCACGAGCACCACGACGATACCGGCGCCATCGTGGCCGGCGCGCTGCTGGGCGTTGCCGCCGGCGCGGTGATCGTGAACTCGAACACGCCGCAACCACCGCCGACGGTGGTGTACACCTCGCCGCCTCCCCCGCCGCCGCCTGGCGTCGTCTATTACGAGGATGACGGCTATTGATCCGCCCTGTCCTTGGATGAACTAAGGAGTCCGTCATGAAAACATCCATTCGTAGCGTGACGCTGCCTGCGCTGATTGCGTTTGCATTGGCCACCGGCCCCGCGCTGGCGCAGCATTCGGGCCCACAGTTGCCGACATCCACGCCGCCATCGACCAAGGATCACGCGCAGAAGCATGCCGATGCCGTCGAGCGCCGCATTGCCGACCTGCATGCGCAGTTGAAGATCACCGATCAGCAAGCCAAGCAGTGGGACGCCTTTTCGCAGACCATGCGCGACAACGCGCGCAAGGCAGACCAGGCCTTCCGCGAACGCGCCCGGAAGCTGCCGACCATGAGCGCGCCCGATGCGATGAAGTCGTATGCGGATCTCACCGAGACCCACGCAGACAACATGAAAAAACTGGCCTCGGCCTTCAGCGATCTCTATGACGTGCTTTCGCCCGAGCAGAAACAGGTTGCCGACCAGATGTACCGCCATTCCGGCGACCATATGGGCGAACCGGGCAAGCCGGCCAAAGACAGCAAGGGACATGCACCGGCAAGCGCGTCGTCATCGGCCAAGCCGTAACGCGTCGCCCGGAAGAATATCGAGGCACGGCAGTCGCCGTGCCTCGATTCACGTGGGGGGCGCAGCATCCCCATGGAGTCGCCAGCGGCGCTGCATCCGCAACGGACCCAGCGGGTCGCGCGCCGCATAGGTGACGTAGTGCAGCTCGGTAGCGCACAGCGCAACGGGCGGCGCTTCCAGCGCTGCCAGTCTTTGCCTGATCGTGAGCGCATCCACGCTGCGCCGATAAAGGCCCAGGGTGATGTGCGGCACGTAGGAGGCCTGTCTTACCTCATCGCTGATGCTCCCCAGCCATTCGCGCCATCGCGCGATCTGGCCTTCGCCATCACCCACGGGGATGAAGGCGGCGCTGGCGAAACTGTCGGGTTTCGCCAGCGGCAAGGTCACTCGTCGCGGCGCCTCCCGGCGCAGCAGCGCCCATTGCCTGCGCAGCAGGCCGGATGAAAAGTCATCGCCGGCGCGCCGACGCGCCCGGTGGAATCCGCAGACAAAGACCGTCACATGCGGCTGGCGCCTCGGGCTCGGATGCAACAGGTCCGCCAAGGCGTGGCGCATCCGTGCCACGTAATCGAGCAAGGCCGGCTGCACGACAGGCAAGACCCACACACCGTAGCGTTTGCGCCCGCGATGCCACTCGGGGTAATCGCGCAGCTCGGCGACCAGCGTTTCGACGGGACTGGTTTCGGGGTCGGAGAACAACATGCCGACGATGCTATCGAGTCCATCGCTGCGGCGCACTGGATGACCTGAGGCGCCGATCGGTGGGTCGAATCGCACGGGGAAAATGGCCCTTCCAGGTTTCGGCGTCGCAGCTCGACGTTCCCGGGCATCCTTGCCGGCGAGGCCGTGCAGAACCAGGATAAACGGCACATCGCCCCGCCACGGAACAGCCACTAGAGTAGCCCGGCCTGGATAGCCCCCGCGTCCGCGGGAGACCAGTGACCTGGAGACCGTCATGCCCCGTACGCGTCATTCCACCCTCGCCGCCATCCTCTGGGGCGGCTTCGTCGCCGGCACCGTGGACATCGGTGCAGCTTCGCTGATCAGCGGCTACAGCCCCATCGTCATCCTGAAGTACGTCGCGGGCGGCCTGCTCGGTCGCGGATCACTCGCCGGCGGCATGGGCAACGCCGTGTTGGGCCTGGTGCTGCAATGGATCATGTCCATCGTCATCGCCGCCATCTTCGTCGTGCTCCTGCGCAAACGCGTTGCCAGGCCAAACCTGTGGACAGCCTGGGGCATCGCCTACGGCGCGGTCGTCTTCGCGGTGATGAACTACGTGGTCGTCCCACTCTCGGCCTTGCACAGCGTGCCGCACTTCAGCGTTTTCAGCTTCGTCGCGAACCTGGCCGCGATGCTCTTGTTCGGCTGGATCATTGCCTTCTTCGCCAGGCTCATGTTGCGAACCGAGGCGGCATAACCGGGATTTGTCGCGGCGAGGCGAACGCGGCACACTGCCGCGCACCGAAAAGATCGCCTCGCCGCATGTCCTCGACCACAGCACGCACCTGGTGGCTCTACCTGCTCGAATGCCAGGACGGATCGTTCTACGCAGGCATCACCACCGATGTGGATGCGCGCTACGCGGCACATGCCTCGGGTCGAGGCGCCCGCTACACGCGCTCGCACCCGCCACTGCGATTGATCGGCGCGCGTGCGTATGAAAGCCGCGCGGCGGCGTCGCGTGCCGAGTGGGAGATCAAGCAGTTGCCGAAGCACCGGAAGCCCGGCTTCCTGACGATGGAACAGGCCTGAGGCTCATCGAATCGCCAGCGATGCCCCATCCCGGCGAGCGCCGGAACGGGGCCTCGGCAAGGCGATCAGGAAGCCTTTTTCAACAGCGCCGTCAACTTGTCGAGCTGCGCGCGATAGCCGTCCAGCGTTTTCGCCGTGACGACGGCATAGCGGTTTGCTTCGTCCCAGCGCCGTGCCTCCAATGCCTCGCGCACGCCCGGCACGGTCTTTACTTCATAGCCGGTGAGCATGCCGGGGGCGTAGATCATGTGCTGGAACCATGGACGGCCAGGCAGGCCCGAGCGGTCGGAGAGCGACTGCTCCATGCGGCCAATCAGCGCGTTCAATTCCTGCTGCTGCGACGCCGGGAACTTCAGGCCTGCGGCGGCACGCTCCTGGTAGGCCGCTTCATACGCCTGCGTGCTCGCCTTGAGCTTCTTCACGGCATCGTCCAGCGGCGCGAGCTTGATGTCGGGTACATCGGAGTCGCGTGCCGGCGGCGCCACCGGTCGCGTCGGATCGGACACCAGCGCGTAAGCCTTGCCGTCCAGCAGCTTGTGCTGCTCTTCCGTGTCTTTGCGGGTGTTGTCCGCCAGCTTGTGGAGCTCGCCCAGGTAACGGTCCATCGTGTCGCCGAAATCGCTGAAGCGCAGCGGCAGCACGTTGGCGTCGGCCATGCGCAACACCACATGGCCGGCGACCTTGGACAACGCCACGCCGTACTCGAACGAAGGATCGCCGAAGCGCACGTAGTGATCGAACGAATCGTACTGCGAGTGGTAGATGCCGCCGTTGTCGTCTTCGCCGCCGAAACCCAGGTCGAGCGAGGCAATGCCCAGGTGCTCCAGGAACGCGCTGTAGTCGGAGCCCGAACCCAGCGCGCCGATCGGCACGTCGCCGCCTGCCGCCGCCAGCTTCGCGATCTCCTTCGCCTCGGGCTTGGCGTCCTTCTCGCTGCCATCCACCAGCACGCGCGCCCGCATGCGCTCGCGCACGCTCACCTTCGTCTCGGGGTCGGTCACGCTGTCGGCGGCCTGGTTCACCAGGTGCTGCAGCGAGTGACTGCCCTCGGCGCGCAGGAAGCCTCGGCCGTTGGTATCGGAGTTGAGATAGAGCACGGCCTTCTGCTTGAGCTCGTCAGCATGCGTCTCCGCCCACTCGGTGGAACCGAGCAGGCCGGGTTCCTCGCCGTCCCAGCTCGCATAGACCAAGGTGCGCTGGGGCTTCCAGCCCTGCTTGTAGAGCGTGCCGATCGCTTTCGCCTCGGCGAGCAACGCGACATTGCCAGCGAGCGGATCCCACGCGCCGAACACCCAGCCATCGTGGTGATTGCCGCGCACGATCCACTGGTCGGGCTCGGTGGAACCCTTGAGCACCGCGATCACGTCGTAGATCGGCTTCTGGCCCCAGTCGGACTGCACGGTCAGATGCGCAGGCGCGGTGCTCGGGCCCATGTGGTAGGTCAACGCCAGTGAGCCGCGCCAGTTCGATGGCGCCACCGGACCGGTCAGCGATTTCAGCAACGGCGTGGCGTCCGCATAGGAAATCGGCAGCACCGGTATCTTCAGGACGGTCTTGGCGTCCTTCAGCGCCAGGCGCTTGGCATTCGGCGTGGAACCATAGCCTGGCGTCAGCGGATCGCCGGGGTACTGCTGCATGTCCGCCACCGAGCCGCGTTGCACGCCGTTCTCCGGGCGCCAACCGCCATCGGGATAGGTATCGCCATGCGCGTAACCGTCGTCGTGCGGATCGGAATAGATCAGGCAGCCCACGGCGCCGTGCTCCTGCGCGAGCTTGGGCTTGAGGCCACGCCAGCCGCCGCCGTAGCGCGTGATGACGATCTTGCCGCGCACGTCGATGCCGCGACGCGCCAGTTCCTTGTAGTCGTCCGGCATGCCGTAGTTGGCGTAGACCAGCGGCGCGGTGACGTCGCCGTCACCACCGTAGACGTTGTAGGGCGGCAACGCGTTTTCGCGAATGCCCGACGTGGCGTCGCCCGCCACGGCCGGTTCGCTGAGCCTGGCGGTGAATGGCTTGTCGCCCTTGAGCTCCAGCGCCACCTTCTTCGGCGTCGGGTAGAGCACGTTGAACGTCTCGATGCGCGCGTCCCAGCCCCATTCCTTGAACTTTGCCAGCATGAACTCCGCATTGGCCTTGTCATGCGGCGAGCCCACCTGGTTGGGTTGCGAGGCCATCTGCCTGAGCCATTCGCGCTGGTCGGCGGGATCGAGCAGGGCGTCGAAGCGCTGCTCCAGGCTTTGTTGCGCCGCCGCGCCATCCTGGGCAAACCCCAGCATGCCGTTGCCCTGGCCAGGATCGTCCACAGCCAGGGCGCTGCCCATCGTTGCCAACAGGCAGGCCGCCAGCAGCGGCCGGATCGTCAATCGGGTCATGCCCTTCTCTCCCCAGGTAGTCATGCCAAGTCAGGCGCGGCCGGTCAGCCGGCACCCATCACCTTCAAGCCGCGCGCGGAGCCACGGTGCCAGCGAAAAACGCTGTCGTGTCAGTTATAGCAAGCATCAAGACGCCATCGCGTAGGACAGAGGTCACGCTTTTGGCGGCAAGGACGTCCAGACCTCGAAGCGGGTTCCGCAAGAGGCTGCGACGGCAGATCGCCTGACCGGCCGGCGAAACGGGCGGATGACTGAAGTTTCCCGCGGGCATGCCGATACATGGGACATGCCTCGATCACGGGTGCGCATGGCGCCCCATTGCGCGGGAACGACATGCTGCAACCGTCACCGAACATCGCCTACCTCAAGGCCGCCTGGGCGGCCTTCACCGGCATCAGCGGCACCAATGCCGGCCAGAGCTACGAAGCGGCCGGCCTGAGCTTCGCGCGCATCAATCATTCCACGCTGGTGCTCAAGGATCGCGTGCAGGTGTCCACGATGCCGCTGCATTACACGCGGCACGAGTTGCGCACGGGCTTTCTTGGTCGCATCGAGAACGAAGTGCGCAAGGCTGTTGCGCAGATGGAAGCGGTGCTGCTGCGCGACCTGTGCATTCCCTACGGCCACGAACTGGTGGTCGAGCTCGAGGAAGGGCTGCGCCAGCTCCGCCGGCGCGGCCATCGTTCGCTCAGCATCCTGGTTCGTCCCGGCGACCACGACATGCTGGAAACCCGCGCGCAGATCGAAATGCGCGTGTTCCTCGATTCGCCGCGCGCCTGCCTGTTCGCCAGCCTTTCCGATGCGGGCGGCACGAAGCAGGTCGATGTGCTCGCCCAGGCCTCCAAGCGCGCCCGCGTACCGCGGGCGGCCAGCTATGCCGAACTGGCACAGCAGATGGCGGATACCCTCAACGCCGCGGTGGCACCCTACCTGACCGAGCGTCTCGCGGCCTGACGCGACGCCACGCAATATGGGTAATGACCGGAGGCAATCTGGGGGACTTCCCCGATGTTGCCCGCAAGGCATCTTCCTAGTCTGAGCTCGCAGCCGATACGCGCTGCGATGCCAAGAGGAAGCCGCCATGCCGCGTTATGTCGTCGAACGTTCCTTCCCGGAAGGACTCTCGCTCCCCACCAACGTCGCCGGCGCCGCCAAGTGCGTCGACATCGTCAACACCAATGCCGAGGAAGGCGTGACCTGGCTGCACTCCTACGTGAGTGCGGACCATGCCAGGACGTATTGCGTCTACGACGCCCCCAATCCCGAAGCGATTCGCCAGGTGGCGCGGCGCAACGGACTGCCGGTGGACCAGATCACCGAGATCTCCGTGCTCAACCCGTATTTCTATCTCAGCATGGCGGGAGCCAGCCGCGCCGCCGCCAATCGCACGGTGTATCGAGCCCCGTGGCGACCGTTCCGCTATTTTCTCTGATAGTGCGAACGGCCTAGGAAAACCGGCGTCTCTTCGGCACGGAAGGTTGGTGCAACAATCGACGGGCTCCCGGGAGCTTGAGTCGTGGAACTGATCGAACGTGACTACGCCTTGCAGCGTCTGAACGACGCGCTTGCGCTGGCGCGGCAAGGCGCCGGTCGCACCGCACTGGTCTATGGCGAGGCAGGCATCGGCAAGACATCGCTGGTGCAATGCCTCGCCGCCGCGCATGAGCACGATCACCTGTTGCGCGGCTGGTGCGAAGCGTTGTTCTCGCCACAGCCCCTCGGCCCGCTGTACGACATGGCCGATGTCTTCAGCGCACGCACGCGGGACCTGCTCGGGCGCGAAGGCCGGCGTGCCGAGCTCTTCGCCTCGCTGCTCGCCGACCTCAAGTCGTTCGAGGGCACCACGCTGATCGTCCTTGAGGACCTGCATTGGGCCGATGCGGCCACGCTGGACCTGGTGAAGTATCTCGCCCGCCGCATCCAGCACACGCATGCGATGCTGGTGCTTACCTACCGCGATGACGAGTTGAACGAGCGGCATCCGCTGCGGCTTCTGTTCGGCGAATTGCCTTCGGATGTCGCCTTGCGCATTCCCTTGCTCCCGCTGTCCGAAGCGGCGGTCAACGACCTGGCGCAACGCTGTGGCCGCCCGTGCGAAGGCCTGTATGCCGCCACCGCCGGCAATCCCTTCTTCGTCACCGAGGCCTTGAGCGCCGAGGGCGTGCCGGCGAGCGTGCGCGATGCCGTGCTTGCGCGTGCGGCGCGACAGCCACCCTCGGTGCGCGCCATCCTCGACCTCGCCGCCATCGTTCCCGCGCGCATCGATGTCTCGCTGGTTGATGCGCTGCTTGCACCCTCGCGCGAGGACATCGCCAGCGTGCTCGTTTCCGGCCTGCTGCTGGCCCAGGGCGGCAGCTACGCCTACCGGCACGAGCTTGCGCGCATCGCGGTGGAACAGGCCTTGCCGCCACCGCTCGCGGCATCGCTGCATGCACGCGTGCTGCGCCATCTGGAAAAGCGCGACGACGTGCCGATGGCCCGGCTCGTCCATCACGCGGCAGGCGCGGGCCTGTCCGAATCCGTGATGACCTATGCGCCACAGGCCGCGGCGCAGGCGGCGCTGCACGGCTCGCACTGCGACGCGGCGTGGCTCTACGGCAAGGCGCTCGCCCACGCGTCCGGCCTTTCGGACGAAGCCTGCGCCGACCTGCTCGAACGCCATGCCTACCAGTGCTACCTCACCAGCCAGATCGATGCCGCGATCGATGCGTACGCGTCGGCGCTGGCGCTTTGGCGCAAGCTCGGCAACGTGCTGCAGCAAGGCCATGTGCTGCGCTGGCTCTCCCGCGTGTACTGGGTGGCCGGGCGCAACGCCGAGGCCGACGCGTATGCGGAACAGGCCGTCCAATGGCTGGAGTCCTGCGATGCGGGCAAGGAGCTGACCTGGGCCTTGAGCAACCGCTCGCAACTGCACATGCTCGCCGGCCGCACGGATGAAGCGGTCGCCTGGGGAACGCGCGCGATCGAACTGGCCACGCGCGACGGCGATACGGAGATACTCGCGCACGCACTCAACAACGTCGGCACGGCGCGCGCGGCGCGCGGACATGTCGATGGCGCCGGCATGATCGAGCGCAGCCTGGAGATCTCCCTCGAGCACGGCTACGGCGAACACGCGGCGCGCGCCTTTGCCAACCTCACCAGCACCGCGGTCACCACGCGCGACTACACCGCCGCGCAATGGCATATCGGCCGGGCTGCCGTCTACTTCGCGGACCGCGACCTGGACTCGTGGTCGCACTACGTCATGGCCTACCAGGCGCGGCTCGACTTCGAGCAGGGGCGCTGGGAAGCCGCCGGCGCCCTCGCCAGCCGGCTGCTTGCACGGGCGGACATCACGCCGATCTCGCGCATTCCCACACTTGCCGTGCTGGCACGCATCCGGCTGCGGCGTGGCGATCCCGGCGCCGAAGCCCTGCTGGAGGACGTCACCCAGCTGGCCAGCGCCACCGGCGAACTGCAACGACTGGCGCCGGTGGCCGCCGCACGCGCCGAGGCGTCCTGGCTGCGGGGCGAGCCCGCGCTGGACGACCCCATCGTGAGACTGACCTGCGCCCAGGCGGCCGGACTGCATGACCCCCGCGCCCTGGGTGAATTGCGTTTCTGGTGTCGCCTGAGCGGCGCCGACTGGGACGGCGAGGGAGAGATCGAGCCGGTCTTCGCCTGGCAGAACGAAGGCCAGTGGCAACAAGCCGCGCTGGCCTGGCAAGGACTGGGCTGCCCCTTCGAGCGGGCCTTTGCCTTGCTGGAAGGCGACGAAGCCGGCATGGCCGAGGCGCTTGCCACGCTGAACGCCCTCGATGCCTGCGCCTCGCTGCGGCGCAGCCGCGAACTGCTGTCCCGCGCTGGCGTGCGCGGCCTGGCACGCGGCCCGCGGGCCAGCACGTCGGCCCATCCGGCAGGCCTGACGCTACGCGAGCGCCAGATTCTCACCCTGCTCTCGCAGGGCTTGTCCAACGTCGAGATCGCCTGCCGCCTCGCACGATCGGAGAAGACGGTGGAACACCACGTGTCGGCCGTATTGCGCAAGCTGGACGCGCATACACGCACAGAGGCGGTGATGCTTGCCGGGCGTCTCGGGCTGGGCGAGCCACACTGATCGCGAATGCGTCGCGGCAATGTCGAAAACCGCGTCCCCTGTTCGTCTCCCTTGGGGAGACGTCTTCACGCTGGCGGGTACGCGGCGTGGGCAACGTCCCGCAACTGAACCGCCCCCACGCCACTGACGAGGTCATCCGCCATGAACGATGTAGCCACGCTTGTCCCCGCCGCCGAACTCGTGCGACGCAATGGCATGCGCTTTCCCCGCGAAAGCGAGGACTACCGCCGCGCCCGCGACGCCTTGCTTGCCGAGGAGATCGAACTTCGCCGGCAGATCGAACGCGTGGCCGAGCAGCGTCGCGCCTTGCCGCCCGGCCCCGAGGTGAAAGGCGACTACCGCTTCATGGGCGAGGAAGGCCCGGTCGATTTCGCCGGTTTGTTCGGCGACAAGCAGACCCTGGTCACCTACAGCTACATGTTCGGACCGCAGCGCGAGCGTCCCTGCCCCATGTGCACGTCGCTGCTCGCCGCGTGGGACGGTGAAGCGCGCGACATCGGGCAACGCGTGTCGCTGGCGGTCATTGCACGCTCGCCGATCGAACGCCTGGTGGCATTCAAGAAGCAGCGCGGCTGGCAGGCGTTGCGGCTGTACTGCGACCTCAACGGCGAGTTCAGCCGTGACTACAACGCGATCGGCGAGAACGACGGCGATGAGCCGGCCTTCAACGTGTTCACCCGCCGCGATGGGGTGATCCGTCTGTTCTGGGCGGGTGAAATGGGTTTCGCGACCGCCGACCCGGGCCAGGACCCGCGCGGCGCGCCGGACCTGATGCCGTTGTGGACCGTGCTCGATTGCACGCCCGAAGGACGCGGCCTGGACTGGTATCCCAAGCTGGACTATCCGAACGGCTGAGCAAGGCGCGCCGCCGCCATCGGCTGCCGACGCCGTCATGGTCTGACCGGGCGGAAGCGGTGTGTCGCCGCCGGTGCCTGCATCGGCCGGATCGCCGTCCACATTACTTGACTATTCGTTCCATAACTGCCAGGATGCGCGTCATGGCACGACCACGCGCATTCGACCGGGACCAGGTCCTGGATATCGCCATCGAGGTCTTTCGGCAGAAAGGCTTCGAGGGCACCAGCACGGACGATCTCATCACGGCGATGCAGATCGGCCGGCAAAGCCTCTACGCCACCTTTGGCGACAAGCGCTCGCTCTACCTCGAAGCGCTGCGTCGCTACAACACCAACAGCATCGTGGACTTGCTGGATGCGCGCCGTGACGCGACGTCCCCGCGCCAGGCCGTCGAGGCGCTGCTGCTCGCCTTCGCCGAACAGGCCGGCCAGCCAGCGGCCAGCGCCTGCCTGGGCGTGAACTCCATCTGCGAGTTCGGCACCTCGGATGGTGACGTGGTGCGCATCAATCACGAAAGCGGCCAGACCTTGCAGCGTTTCCTGGAGCGCAACCTGCGCGAAGCCCAACAGCAGGGCGAAGTGGACAGGTCGCTGGACACAAGGGGCGCCGCGCAGTTCATCGCCGTCACCCTGATGGGCATGAAGGTAAGCGCCCGCGCCGGTGCGGACACGGCCACGTTGCGGAACATCGCGCAAATGGCCTTGCGAAGCCTCGACGGCCCGCCCTGAGCGGTTGGGCTTTTTTTATTTACCCAATTTTAGACTATTTGGTCAATAACACTATGAAACGATTCCAGCAAAAGGTCGCCGTCATCACGGGCGGCAGTTCGGGCATCGGCCTGGCCACGGCGAAGTTGTTTGCCGAGGAAGGCGCGCACGTCTACATCACGGGCCGCCGCAAGGCCGAACTCGACGCGGCCGCCTCGGCCATCGGCCCGAACGTCACCGCCGTACAGGCCGACGCGTCGCGTCTCGCCGACCTGCAGCGGCTTTACCAACAGGTGCGCGCCGAACACGCTCGTATTGACGTGGTGTTCGCCAATGCCGGCATGGTCGTGGGCGGCGCCCTCGGCGAGCTGACCGAAGAGCAATACGACAGGCAGTTCGACGTGAACGTCAAAGGCGTGCTGTTCACCGTGCAGGAAGCGCTGCCGCTGATGGGCGCCGGAGGCACGGTGGTGCTCAATGCGTCCATCGCCGCGTCGGTGGGCTATCCCGGCAGCAGCCTGTACAGCGCGTCGAAGGCGGCGGTGCGTTCGTTCGCGCGTTCGTGGACGGCCGATCTCAAGGACCGCGGCATTCGCGTCAACGCGATCAGCCCCGGCCCCACCGAGACCCAGGTGTTCGAGGCCAGCGGATATACCGCCGAGCAGGCCGAGGCCACCAAGCAGCATCTGGCGGCCTCGATCCCGCTGGGCCGCATGGCGCGCGCCGAGGAAGTGGCCCGCGTCGTGCTGTTCCTCGCTTCGGAGGACAGCAGCTTCATGGCCGGCAGCGAAGTCGTGGTGGACGGCGGCCTGACGCAGGTCTGAGGCCTTCCCGGATGGGCCCGGCAACGGCGGGCCGTGCACCACGGCCCGCCGTCACCTCAGGGCATCGGCTTCAGGCAATTGACCATCCAGGCTTTGCCGTAGCGATCGGTGAGCATGCCGAACCGCCTGGCCCAGAAGGTTTCCGCGATCGGCATGGTCACTGTCCCGCCCTCGGCCAGCGCCTGGAACACGCGCTCGGCCTCGGCCTCGCTCTCGACGGTGATGTTGACGCAGCCGCCGGCGCCCTTGTTGCCCGGCGGGCCATCGGCGCCCATCACGGTGCCTCCCGCGCTTTCCAGCGCATTGTGCATGATGCGTCCATGCGTCTCCTTGGGCATGCCGCCGGCCATCGGCGACTCGCCGTAGGTCATGCGGAAGGTGATGGTTCCCTTGAATACCTTGGCGTAGAAATCGAACGCTTCCCTGCACTGCCCGTCGAAGTCGAGATAGGGGATGAACTGCATGGCTGGCTCCTCAGCGTGGCCGGCGTCGCCCATGGGCGACTCTTGAATACGACGAACACCCTGGCCCCGGATCGACACGATGGTGGGACGCCCCGTGTCATGGGTGCGTCACGGTCGCCGGGCACGCTTGCAGTCCCGCGGCACGCCGGGCACTCTTTCACGTTTTCACCAAGCGGAAGCGTCATGTCCAAGCAAGAAAACATCCTCCAGATCATCCCCGCGACCGGCTGGGTCGCCGTCTACGACGTGGACGGCGTGGAAACCGCCGAGTCGGTCGTCTGCTTCGCGCTGGTGGAAGGCGACGGTCGCGGCGTGCGCCCGATGCGCGCCGATGGCAAGCGCATCGCGTTCGCCGACGAAGCCGCCAACTTCCTGCGCGTGGAAGAACTGGCCGACTTCGAAGACGAAGACGAAGAAGAGGAAGGCGACGAGGAAGACGAAGAGTAAGCCTCCGCTTTCTCTTTCCCAGCGTCGCCTTCTCCTGGGCCGCCGCGTGTCAACGCCGGCGGCCTTTTCGTTGCGTGGCGCCGGATTGCCGCGCGCTAGCCGCCCGAACCGCTTCCGCGCACCTGCGCGCTTTCGAGAAACGTGGCCGACGGCACGAAGAACAGCGAACCCGTCACCGCCTTGCTGAAATCCAGCAACCGATCGTAATTGCCGGGCGGGTTGCCGATGAACATGTTGTCGAGCATCCGCTCGATCCTGGCCGGCGAGCGGGCATAGCCGATGAAATAGGTGCCGTATTCGCCCTTGCCCGCGTTACCGAAGGGCATGTTGTCGCGCATGATCTCCAGTGACTCGCCGTTCTCTTCGATGCTGGTGAGCACGTTGTGCGCATAGCTGGGTTTGTCGGCATCGTCGAGTTCGACATCCGAAAGCTTCTGGCGGCCGATGATCTTCTCCTGCTGTTCCACCGGCACCGCGTTCCACGCCTTCAGATCATGCAGGTACTTCTGCACGATCACGTAGCTGCCGCCTGCGAACGCCGGATCTTCGTCACCGATGAGGGTGGCTTCCGCGGCTTTCAGGTCCACGGGATTTTCGGTGCCGTCGACGAAACCCAGCAGGTCGCGCTCGTCGAAATACTTGAAGCCGTGGACCTCATCCGCCGTCTCCACCACGTCGCCGATGCGGGACATGATCGTCCCGGCGATCTCGAAGCACAGGTCCATGTGCGTCGCGCGGATGTGGAAAAGGATGTCGCCGGGCGTCGACACGGCATGATGCGCGCCCTTGATCTCGCGGAACGGATGCAGGCCGGCAGGCCGCGGGCCATCGAAAAGCCGGTCCCATGCATCGGAACCGAAGCCCACGACGCACGACAGCCGCCGGTCCGGCTTGCGGAAGCCCACCGCGCGCAGCAGCCCGGCCATGTCGTTGCAAAGGGCTTGCACCGCCTGGTTGCCGCGCGGATCGGCTTTCAGGGTCACCACCAGGAAAATGGCGGAATGCGTGAGTCGGTCGGTGACCGGTTGCGACAGAACGGTAGGCACGGTCTGCTCCTGCATGTAAGGGACTCGATGCGTCAATGGCTACCGCCAAGATTGCCACAAAGACGGACTCAAGCAGACCGGCACGCCCGTGTCGCGCCCGTTGCCCCTAGCTGGCCTTGAATGGCGGCAGCGGCACCGGTGCGCAGGTCGACTGGCGCAGCCCGGTGACCGAACCGCTGCGCACCAGTTGCTCGTACAGCCCTGCGATGCACGCATTCCATTCCGTGTGACCCTGCCCTTTCGCCACGATCTCCACCGCCTGGGAGAAACCCGCCATCACGCGCGGGGTGAACCACAACGGCGTGTCGCCGTCGTGGTCGCCGGTGACGAACAGCGAGGGCACCGAACTGTGCACGGGCTCGCGGTAGCGCGGCGGCAGCGTGGCCCGCGGCCAGAACCGGCAGGCTGCCAGCTGCTGGCGCACGCGGTCGTCGCCGACGAATGTCCCCTGCGATTGCGGCCCCACGTCCGCCTCCCGGATGAACGGAATGTCCTCGCTGCAGGTGATGGCGAACAGCAGGCCGTAGCTGAAATCCGGATCGCCCTCCTTTGCTTCGATGCCGTCGACGATCACGCTCCAGTCGCCCTGGTGGGCACGGTGGATCGCCCAGGGCACCGTCGCCGCATCACCGGGACGGTAGAGCATGCTGCGCAGCCATTGGGCCACTCGTCCCTTGTGGAGCGGCCAGGTTCCCTCGTGCCCGGCCACCGGCGCACGCACGGCGCCTGATTCGAGCTTCGCGAAAACGTCGCGGAACTCGTCCCCGAAGTTCGGAAAGGCCGCGCTGCAGGCGGCATCCGCCGCGCAGTCCCGGATGAGCTGGTCGAGCGTGGATTGGGCCGTCCTTGCCATGGTGAGCGGCGTGGCGACATCCAGCGGCACGACGCTGCCGACGTAGGCCGTACGCACGCTTCGTGGATAGGCGCGCAGATACACTTGCTCGGCTCGCGTGCCGTACGACCCGGCGAAGAGATTGAGCGGCCCATAGCCGAGCGCGCGGCGAACCTGCTCCAGATCGTCTGCGAAACGCGGGTAGGTGTACTGGGTCAGGTCGGCGGCCTGCCGCAACCGCTGCTCGCACGATGCGACGGCGTCCAGCGGAAACAGATCCTTCAGGCGCACGGCCGGATCGCGCGTCGCCGCGACGTCGCATGCCAGCGCACCAGATCGCCCGGTTCCCCGTTGGTCCACCAGCAACAGGTCACGCTCCTGCAGCAGGGACGCGAACTGCTTCGCGTAGCCTCCCGCGGCGCTGATCGCCGATTCGCCAGGGCCTCCCATCAACACCACGATCGGATCGTCGTGCTTCCGTTCGATGGCAGGAACGACGGCGACGCCGATCGAAAGCTGGCGTCCCTGCGGCGAACGTGGATTTTCCGGCACCCGAAGCGATCCGCAGCGCACGGGGCGCGTCACGTCGGGCAGCGCGCAAGGCGCAAGCTCGATCGAGGGCGCGGCGTATGCGCCCCTTCCGCAGAGCAGGCCAAGGATCACGGCGAGCGCGCACAGGCCGCGCGGCATGTCTTGCGCGGCGGATGGCCTGGCCGCCGATGTCATCTTACTTGCCGCCGGCATGCGGGTTGTAGCGAAGCAGGCGATCGATGCCCGACGCGGACAACCACACTTCGCCCTTGCGTCCCATCATCTGGCGGACGTTCGAGTTTGCCTGCGGAAACGGCAGCACGTCGAAATGTCCTGTTTTCGGATCGAAGCGCACCAACGCATTGGCCGTCCATTCGCTCAGCCATACGATGTCCTGGTCATCGACGAAAATCGCATAGGCGTGCGGACCCTGCCCCGGCAAGGTCCATTCGCGCCATTGCTGGCTGGCCGGATCGAACATGCCGACCTTGCCGGCCGTCCATTCGCTGATCCAGACACGCCCTTTCGAATCGGCCCAGGCGCGGCGCGCGCCCTGATCCGGCGTCGGCGGGTCGATCACTTTCGTCGCGCCACTGGCGGGATCGATGCGGCCGAGATAGCTGCCCGCCAGCGATGCGTAATACAGGCCGCCGTCCGGTGTCACGCAGATGCCGTAAGGCCCGCGCCCGCGCGGCGCATCGAATACCCGCATGTGTCCGCTCGCCGGATCGAGTTCCCCGTACACGCCGTTCTGCCCGGTAAACCACAGGTGTCCGCGCTTGTCGAACACGGCCGTATTCAAATTGCCGTTGGGCCGATCCTTGGGCAATGGAAAGCGCGAGACAGCCAGGGTCTTTGCATCCACCCGCACGATCGCGTTCAAACCGCCGTCGGTGATCCATGCGGCGCGATCCGGACCGACGATGACGCCATGCGGCGCCGAGCCTGCTCCCAGGGCAATCCAGTCGGGTTTGCCGCCGCGCGGATCCAGGCGTCCCACGGCGCCGCGCGCCTGCGCGGTGTACCACACGGTGCCATCGGGCGAGGGAGCGACGTCATGCGGTCCGCTGCCCGCCGGCACCTCGAATACATCGAAGGATGGCGCATGGGTCTGCGCCGAAGCGGCGGCGCACACGACCCACGGGGCCAGCAACGCGAACCCTCGCACCAGTCCCGATGCCAGGCGGCCGTTACTCGCGCCGGCACGACGTGTCTTGACTAGCTCCAGCATGGTCGCCTCCCTCGTTCGAGATGAGTTGCAAGCCCGCGGGCCGGGGCATTGTGGCACTTATCGGGCCCGCGGACCGACCGGCCGAAAGGAGCGCGTATCCCGAGTCGCCCGGGAAGGCCCGGACATGCGCCTCGACTCGTTCCATCCCTTCGAACGTTTCCGTCGCGGCCATGGCACGTCACGGCGATGCGCCCGGCGCAACCTACGCTGCAACGACGCCAGCTGGCGTCCAACTTCAACTCACTGGAGAGACCCAGATGTCACGTCTGAATGAAAAGGTCGCGCTGATTACCGGTGCCAGCTCGGGCATTGGCCGGGCTACCGCCAAACTGTTTGCCGCCGAAGGTGCGAAAGTCGTCGTGGGCGCACGTCGCGACGCCGAGCTGCAGTCCCTCGTCAAGGACATCGAAGCCGCGGGCGGCGTTGCGGTTGCCCTTGCGGGCGACGTTCGCTCCGAGGCTTATGCCAAGGCGCTGGTGGAACTGGCCACGACACGATTCGGGCGGCTGGATATCGCCTTCAACAATGCGGGCACCTTGGGCGAAGCCGGCGCCAGCACCGACGTCAGCGAGGCCGGCTGGAACGACGCCCTGGCGATCAACCTGACCGGCTCCTTCCTCGGCGCCAAGCACCAGATCGCGCAGATGCTCAGGAACGGTGGCGGCTCGGTCATTTTCACCTCGACCTTCGTGGGCCATTCCTTCGCCTTTCCCGGCGTTGCGGCCTACGCCGCCAGCAAGTCCGGCCTTATGGGACTCACGCAGGCACTCGCCGCGGAATTCGGCGCGAACGGCGTGCGGGTGAACGCCGTGCTGCCGGGCGCCGTCGACACCGACATGTATCGCGAAATGAACAACACCGCGGAATCGCAGGCGTTCATCACCAACCTCCACGCGCTCAAGCGGGTCGCCACGCCGGAGGAGCTGGCCCGGTCGGTGCTTTACCTGGCCTCCGACGACTCCGCGTTCGTCACCGGCACGGCCACCCTCGTGGATGGCGGCGCGTCAATCACGCGCACGTGACGGGCGCTGCACTGAACTGGCCCGGGGACGAGGCGCGTTACCCCCTCGTCCTTCCTTGGGGCACTTCAACCATCCACCTTTCGTCTTGGGAGTCATATCCATGATTCGCCCGCTCATTCTCGCGTGCCTGCTTGCGGCGTTTTCCCTTCCCGCCGGCGCAGGCATCCAGCCCTTTCCCGCATCGTTCCGTACCCAGGACATCCAGGCGGACGGTGCCACCATCCACGTTCGTGTAGGCGGCAAGGGCCCCGCCGTCGTCCTCTTGCACGGCTTCGGCGACACGGGCGACATGTGGGCGCCGCTCGCGGCGGATCTGGCGCGTAACCACACCGCCGTCGTGCCCGACCTGCGCGGCATGGGTCTGTCGTCGCATCCGGAAGACGGCTACGACAAGCGGACGCAGGCCGCCGATGTCCGCTCCGTGCTCACCCAGCTCGGCATCGATCACGCTTCCGTCGTTGGCCACGACATCGGCACGATGGTGGCGTATGCCTACGCGTCCCGTTACCCCGACAAGACGGACCGCCTGGTCGTCATGGATGCGCCGGTGCCGGGCATTCCGCCGTGGGACCAGATCGTGCGACTGCCGGCCCTGTGGCATTTCGACTTCGGCGGTCCGGACATGGAACGCCTCGTGGCCGGACGCGAGCGGATCTACCTCGATCGCTTCTGGAACGAATTCGCGGGCGATCCCTCGAAGGTCGACGAAGCCACCCGGCAGCACTATGCCAAGCTCTACGCGCAGCCAAAGGCCATGCACGATGCGTTTGCCCAGTTCCGCGCCATCCGCAAGGACGCCGAGGACAACAAGACGGCGATGGCGACCAGGCTCACCATGCCGGTGCTCGCCATCGGCGGCGAGAAATCCTTCGGCGCCAACGAAGCCGTGGTCATGCGCAATGCCGCCGGCAACGTCACCGAGCTGGTCGTCCCCCATGCGGGGCACTGGCTGATGGAAGAAGCGCCGGCCGTCACCATACCAGCCATCCATCACTTCATCGATGGCGAGTCGATCGCATCCACCGCGACCAGGTAGGTGCCGCGCGACGGTGTCCACCAGGCAAGGAAGGTGGACACCCGACGCACCCGGCGAGGAGGCGATGAATCCGCTACCCGGCCTGCCCGTGCCCGCACGGGCGTCGCTCGCCCTAGGGTCCCGCTGCCGTCAGGCCAAATTTCCCTGCCACGGTCTCGATGTGCGGATCGAGTGCGCGCGCGGCGACCAGGTCGGCCTTGCCCGCTTCGGCCTGGCCGCCACGGATTCTCGCCAGGCCAAGCCCATAGTGCGACCACGCCGACTGCGGCATCTGCGCCACCGCCTGCTCGTATGCCTTGATCGACTCGTCGTAGTGTCCGAGACGAAGTTCGACCAGGCCGAGGCTATCGAGATAGGACGGATTCTTGCCCGCGCGCCGTATCGCCTTGCGGCAATCCTTCAGTGCGTCATCGAGCAGCTGGTTGCTCAAGGCGCGCGCCCAGCATCGCTCGTTGAGCGCGGTGCTGAGCATGGCGTCATCGCCATGCAGCCGGATCCAGTCGTCGAGCAAGGGCAAGGCCGCGGCTGGCTGGTCCAACTCGACATAGAGCGCCGCGATCGAAAGCGAACGCGTCGAGCCCGCCGGCACGGCGGCGCTTGCCGCCGACACATCGGAGACGGCGCCGGGGCGATCCTCATGCGCGAGCCGAAGGTGCGCACGCATCAGCAAGGCGTCCACGTCCTTGGGCGCCAGGCTCAGCGACTTGTCCAGGTCGGTGAGCGCCGCCTCGGGCTTCTGCTGCGCTTCGTGCACCTTCGCCCGGGCGACGTAATACGCCGCCTGGTCGGGCGCCAGGCGAATGGCTTCGTCGAGATTGGACATGGCGGCGCCCAGCTCACCCCGTGACAGGTGCGCCTGGCCGAGCAAGGCGTAATCGGCCGCGGCCTTGGGCTCGCCGCCGTTCGCGGCTGCGCCGGCATCGCTCTTTCCATCCTCGCCCGACGCCGTCGCGTAGGTGAACACGCGTCCGCCGTTGTAGGTGAAGTAGGCGACCTTCTTGCTGTTGGCGATGAACATGTGATGGGCAAGGAGAAAGTCCACGCCGAGCAACATGTCCGTGCTGTCGCCCATGCCGCCATCGATGACCTGCATCTGGCTGTGCTGGATGGTTTCCGAGCCGACCGTGAACGTATCGACTTTCACGGTCCACGTCCCCACGGGCCTCGAGCCGATGCCGATGCTGGTGCTCCCGACGACGACATCCGGCGCCTTGAGGTCGATGCCCACGCGCAGGGCGGCGTTGCGGCTGAGCACGGTGGCGCTGGCGCCCGAATCCAGCAGCGCCCTCACCTTGTGGCCGTTGATCGTCACATCGAGGAAGGTGCGCCGGTCGTACTGGCTGTCGGTGCGTTCGATCTTGGCGACGTTGTAGTTGCCGTCCTTTACCCAATACGCCAGCGATGCCTTCTCGCAGTTTTCGGTCTTGAACAGCGTCAGCTTGCCGTGCGCCAGGTCGATCTCCAGGTCGCCGAAATCAAGCAGGTTGGCGCCAAGCAGGCCTTCGCCGATATCGGTACCGCCGACGATGAAGGCGACGTTGTTCAGCGTCGTATCGAGTATGCCGAACTCCTTGACGTGGGTCTGCTGGACGTTGACCTCGCCTCCCACGCCGCTGAGGCGAAAGCCATAGGGCGCGGGCTGCACTTTCAGTCCCAGCGCCGACGCATTGGCACTCGACATGCTGTTGAAGAATGCGCCGGTATCGATGATGAAACGCGTGTTCTGTCCGTTGATCCTCACCATGGTCGTCGCCTGGTTGCCGACCATTGCCACCGGCAAGGTGCCGAAGTCCTTCAGCTGGCAGCCTTCCGCCCACGCCTGGCCGGCAAGCAGCACGCCCGCACCGATACAGCAAAGACGCCACATCCCCATTGCATCCCCCCGAATGTCATGGTCGAACGCCGCATCGAGGCGGCAGTACCACGATCATAGCGCCGGGAAGAATCCGCCGGCCAAGCCCTGGCAGGTCACGGCCGCCCGATGGCGATCGCACGTGGCGCCTGGGCATGGCGACGATATCGCGTGGCGGTAGCGCTCGCCGCGTCGCTGCGCGGGGCGTTATGCCCCGAACGTCCCCACGATGATGTTCGACGCCTTGACGATGGCCACGACGGCCATGCCCTCTTGCAACTGGAGCGTATCGAGGCTCGTGTCGGTGATGACGGCAACGAGGACGTTGCCGCCATCGAGCTGGATGCCGACCTCGGCGTTCACGGCGCCGCGCCTGACATAGGAAACCTGGCCCGGCAGCTGATTGCGTGCGGACAGCCGCGCCGCGCCTTCAGGCACGCCGAGTATCACGGAGGATGCCTTGAACAGCGCGAAGACGCTCTTGCCCTCGTCCAGCCCCAGGTTCTGCGCGCTTTCGTGGGTGACAGTGGCAACCAGTCGCTGTCCACCCTGGACGTCGAGGTGGATGATGTCGTTCACGGCACCTTGTTCCACCGCCGCCACCGTGCCGGCCAACTGGTTCCGTGCACTCGTCTTCATCGTGAAGCGTCTCGCCAGTTCGATGTCGGAAAGCGGGTTGTCGGCAATGCTGCTGAGTTGCTTCAGGAATTGCTGGTGGATGACTTCCATGTGCTGGAAGACCTCGATCAACCGGCGCGCGCGCGGCGTCAGCACCGCTCCGCCGCCGCTGCGCCCACCCACGGCCCGCAAGACGAGCGGCTCGCCCGCCAGATTGTTCATCGCGTCGACGGCTTCCCAGGCACCCTTATAGCTCATGCCCACTTCGCGTGCGGCAGCGGCAATGGAGCCCGACTCGCCAATCTTCATCAGCAGCTCGATGCGATCATGCCCACCGAAATTGCGGCCATTGGCCTCGAGGCCGAGCGTTCCCTTGATGGAAAGCATGGAACTGGACTCCTCGTGCACGGCGGCCAGCGCGATTGAACGCCGGTACCCGGGAGCACCGTCGCCAAGGCTGCATTGCGCCGACACCGCCTTTGACTGAGCGTCTCCCTTCGAGCAGCTCGAATGACGATGAAGGCGACCGTTTCAGGTTGATCGACCGTATGGCCTATGCCCATCGGCTTGGAACCGATGATCCATACCCCCAGGGCCCGAGTCCGCCTCGGCGCCGCCACGCGGTTGGCGTCATCATGACGAAGAAAACTTATGCCCGCCTTAGTGGTTTCATGTGCTGGTTCGCGTGGTCATGACGGTTTTCCGGGAAAGCCGCCGACCCGCCGACCGTTGTGATGGAACGGGTTTGCGCATGCCAGGCATGGGGTCCACGCATGGATTGCATGCCGGCGCGGCATGGAGTGCTGCGAGGGTGCTGGCAAACAGCTTCCAGCAAGGTATCCGGCGGCCCGGGCGACCGTCAGCCCGGCGCCTTGGTCATGGTGGACACAAGGCCCGATGGCGGTCGGACACCCCATGACCAACGGCATCCGCGTGACCAATGCCCCATGGCAAACCATGGACCCGGGCCTACCGTGCCCGCGTCAAACGGAGATGACCATCATGACGATGAAAGCCCTTGCGGGTCTGGTGTTCCTGACCGCTGCCTCAGGTGCGTGCGCACACGATGCCCTGCTCACGCAGGCGCTCGCCCGCTCCGCATTGCCAGCGAGCGAACTGCGCGGGAGCATCCACACGACGACCGTCGTGCGCGGCGGCAAGGAACCGGAAACGGAGAACGAAACCGTCGACCTCGCCAAATCGCCCGACAAGGCACTGGCGTCCTATGCCGAGCTCAAGGACGTGATCGGCGACGATGCCCACGTCACCAGCGAAAGCGCCGGACGCACGGTCTATGCGTTCACCACCCGCCGGCTTCCGCGCGGAAGCACCGGCGGAGGCCATGTGCATGTCGACTCCGCCGGCAAGGGTGACGAACGATTCGAAGGCAAGGCCGAGGTGAGCATGGATGCCCATGGCCAACCCTTCGTCAGCCACGTGGACTTCCACTTGCCGGAAGCCAAAGGCAGCCTCTTTGCCCGCGTGAGGAGAATCGACGTCAGCTATGCCTTCGCGCCCCTCGCGACGCAAGACGCGATGGTGGCGACGGCCGTGTCGGTCGACGTGGATGTTCGCGCGCTGCTCTTCGTGCATAGGGACGTGCATGCGGAATCCGTGCAGATGCCCGCGGATGCGAAACACTGAGTCGCCGCTCGGCCTCGCAAGCGAGGCGTGCTTCCCGGAGCGCCAGCGACCCTGGCGGTTTCGCCAAGGCGATAGCCTCCCGGCCTGAACACCGCGCCGTTGCGGCCAGGCACCACGAACGCCTCGACCGGCCCGCTGAAATGAACGGCCCTCCCCGCATGCCCGGGTTTGGGCGTAGTCTTTGTGCTCCCGGTCAGGAGGGTCGAACCATGTTCCACCGCACCTGCAAGCTGCTCGCGCTGTTTTCCATCGCATGGCTTGGCGTGACCGTCGCGCACGCCGCCACCACGCCGCCCGCGGTGACGCTGCAGGACGCCGCCAACGGCGCGTGGCGCTCGGAGGCCAACAAGGCGCGCAACACCTATCGGCATCCCGTCGAAACGCTGCAGTTCTTCGGCCTGCAGCCCGACATGACCGTGATCGAACTGTCACCGGGTGGTGGCTGGTACACCGAAATACTCGCGCCGTACCTGGCTCCGCACGGGCATCTGGTGGAGGCCGCGTCGCCCAAGGGCGAGAAATTCAACGCAAAGCTGAAAGCCGACCCGGCCATCTACGGCCGCATCAGCAAGATCATCCCGTTCGCGCCACCCGAGCAGGTGAACCTCGGGCCGGCCAACTCGGCCGACATGGTGCTCACTTTCCGCAACACGCACGACTGGTTGATCGACAGCCCTGAAACCCTGGAAGCCGTCTTCAAAGCGGCCTTCGACGTGCTGAAGCCGGGCGGCGTGCTCGGTATCGAGGAGCATCGCGCCAAGCCGTTCGGCGATCCGCACGTCACGGCCGGCGCGCTGCATCGCATCTCCGAGGACTACATGATTTCGCTGGGCCTGAAGACAGGCTTCCGCCTTGCCGGGGTATCGCAGATAAACGCCAACCCGAACGATCCGGAAGACATCAACGTGCATCGCCTGCCGCCCGACCTGTCCGGCCCGGAAGACGAACACGCCAAGATGAAGGCCATCGGCGAATCGGACCGCATGACGCTGAAGTTCGTGAAACCATGACGCGGTCGCTACGCGCGGGTGCCGCCATCGGGTACTTCGCCAGCCTGCGATAGCGGCGCCATGACCGGCATTTGCCCAAGCCGCCATGCGAAACGCGCGAGCCCCTGAGAGTGGCACCGAAAGCTTGCATTTGGCTGAGTTGCGCCATCACGGTTTGATCATGCGCGCCGTCGGATAAAACACGCTTCGATCTTTCGTCCGACTGAAATCGACGCCCATGCATGGATTTCTGAACGACGTCTTCGTGGGGTTGCTGGGCCTGACTACCATCGCCAATCCCGTCACCAGCGCCACGGTGCTGCTGGCGCTGACGGGACGCTATCCCGTCGCGGAGCGGAACCGCCAGATCACGCGCGCCACGATCTACGTGACGGTCGTGCTGTTGATCTGCTTCTACGCTGGCAAGGCGGTGATGAACGTATTCGGCATCTCGCTGCCCGGCCTGCGCCTGGCCGGCGGATTGATCGTTTCCTACATCGGTTTCGGCATGCTGTTTCCCCCGGCACGCCTGGGCGAGGACGAGGCACAGGCCGAAATGGCCGCAGAGGACCAGACGACACAGCTGCCCGACGTTGCCTTCATTCCGTTGACCATGCCGTGCACGACGGGCCCCGGCACCATCGCATTCATCATCAGCGCTGCCGCCACCATCCCGGAGCGCGGCTATGACTACAACGTCAATGTCGCCGTCATCACCATCACGCTGCTGTTCGCGTTGGTGTTCTGGCTGTGCCTTCGCGGCGCAAGCCCGCTGCTGAAATTGCTCGGCGAAAAAGGCGTCGACGCCATGGCCCGCGTGATGGGCTTCCTGCTCGTGTGCATCGGCGTGCAGTTCGCCATCAACGGCATCCACGATCTGCTGCAGGCATGGGGTTTCATCGCGGCGGCATGAGGGTTTCGATGATGGCCGCCCCGTCGAGTGCGCGCCGGCGTCTGCAGGGCTGGCGCAACGACATCGCCGACGCAGCGCTCCGCTGCGGCAGGTGCCGGGCGTGAGTCCTTCACGGAGCGCCGGCCAAGGTCACCGGCACCCGGACATCGAGCGCGGGCAACGGCGAAGCGGCAGGTCCATGCCTGCCGCTTCGCATGCCATCAGAACTTGTACGTGATCATCAGGCGGTTGTAGACAAACGCCTCGTTGCCCGGATTGAGGTTGCCGGTGCCACCGGTGGAGCGCTCCCATCGGTCACGCAGCGTCAGGCCCTTCAGCACGCCATCCAGGTTGTAGATGATGTCGAAATACAGGTTGTGGCTGTTGCCGCGCAGGTCGGTGGTGTATTTCGCATAGGCCGCCACCAGCTGCAGCTTCTTGTCGAAGAAGCTGTATTGAGCGCGCGCCTTCCACGCGTGACCGGGCCCCTGCTCCACCAGGCCGCGGATCATCGACGTGGTGAAGAGCGGATCGGTCGCATAGTTGGTGGTGTACGGTGAAATGATCGCGCCCTCGCCCACCGCGCCGGACTGGTTGGAGAGCTTGTTGTAGGCGACATCGATGCGCCCGTCGTAGATCGACGTACCCAGGTCCGCACCCCAGGCCTCGGCACGCACGCGCGTGCCCGCCACGCCAAACAGCTTGGTATGCGTGTCGACCAGGATATTGCCGTTGCCGCCGTTCTCGGTGAGGTACTGCAGCGACAGGAACGGATCGAAGTGCGTATCGGTCTTCAGCGTGTAGGTGCCATCCACATACCCCATGCGCGCGAAGTCGATGAAGTTGTAGTACCAGGCCTGGGCCTTGACCGCATCGTGCGTATAGGTGGTGCCCACCGCCCAGGTGCCATCGGCCTTCGGCGCCGTCGACGGCAGGGATCCGTTGTTGCCGTACATCGAATCGCCGTCATACCGCGAGGGGTAATACAGGTTGTCCGAGTACATGCCCGTGGAGGTGCGGCTCTTCCATTCGAAGGTGCGGATGGCGTAGATGTTCCAGTCCTTGATCGGCGTGATATCCACCATCGCCGCGTTGTACGACGAAGGGATCACGCGCGAGTCGTTGTTGCCCATCCACGGCGTGTTGAGGTACTGGTAGCCGCCGCGCGCCAGGAACCAGTCGTGCTTGTATTGCAGGTACGCCTGGGTGAAGGCGCCGATCGAACTGTTCGGCCCCATCAGCGAGGTATCGACCTTGGCGATGTTGTCCGAGTTCGTGCCGAGCGCATTGGCCGTAGCGAAAGAGAGGCCGGCGCCGAAGCCGCCCCACACGCTGCCCGATTGCAGGTTGACCAGGGCGGCAAGCGACAGTGCGTGCGCGTCCGGCGTATTGGGCGTGTCGTACAGGCGATCGAAGTTGTACAGCCGCAACTCGCCGTCGATGCGACCCTTGTCGAAGAAGTCGTCGAAGCTTCCGCTATCGGCGTGGGCGGCGGTCGCGCAGATGCCCAAGGCCACGGCCGCGGCCAGCTGGTGTCGCATGCAAATTCTCCTGTTTCCCCTGCTTGCCAAAGCGGCCCTTCCCGGAGCATCCGCGGCCGCCACTGGCCGGCGATTGTAATCAAATCGTCATATATCGACTCGTGAAGTTTTGTCATGAGCTCATGACGATGGGACGCCGGCGGCACACCGTCACCAGATGCCAGGCACCAGGCGATAACGCACGCGGGTGCAATAGGCGGCGTAACCGGGCAGCTGCGCCCGGAGCAATCGCTCCTCGTCCACCAGCCGCACGACCAGGGCCAGGGTGGCGGGCACGGCACCCAGCCACGCGTATGTCGAACCGAGTGCCGCCGGAGTGGCAAGGAACGCCAGGGCGGAACCCAGGTACATGGGATGCCTCACCCGCGCATAAGGTCCTGCAGCCGCCACGGTCTGGCCTGCAACCACCTCGACCGTGCTGCCTGCATAGCTGTTGTGACGGAACGTCGCGAAAACGACCAGCAACCCAAGCACCAGCACGCCATCGGCCACGAACACGATGACCGCCGGCATGCCCGGGCCGCTCCGTCGATGGTCCAGTCCCGCGAGCACCAAGGTCGCGAGCAGGCATAGCGCGGTTGCCAGCTGGATCGTCCGCTGGCTGGACGCCGGCTCGGCGCCGGGCCCGGCGCGCAGCCTTCGCTGCAGGAGTGCACGGTCGTGCCTGAGGAAATAAGCCGTGTTGAAGCCGATCGCGGCGGTATGGATGCCCACGTACAACCATGCCTGCCAATAGCGCAAAGTCCACGCGGAGGCGAACAGCACGACGCCGAGCATCAGCGCGCTCCGCAAGGTATTGCGCCAAGCCTGCGATGAAAGCGTCATCACGATCGTTCGCTCAGGCATGGCGCTGGCCCTTCCATGCGGCTTGCCGCCATCGGCGCATGCCCCAGCACCCGGTGCGGACGATAAGGCGCTTCGAGCAGGCTGCACTCCTGCGCCGTCAGCGTCACCTCCAGTGCTTCGACCGCCTGCTCGAGATGCGCCATGCGCGTGGCACCGATGATTGGCGCGGTGACGCCCGGCTGGTGCATCAGCCATGACAACGCCACCTGTGCCTGCGTCAAGCCGCGATGGCTCGCCACCCCCGCCACCGCATCGACCACGTCGTAATCGGCCTCGGTGTAGTACAACTCATGGGCAAAGGCATCGCTGGATGCGCGCAATGTTTCCGCCTGCCCGCGAGGGCGGGTGAGAAAGCCACGGGCCAGCGGACTCCACGGCAACACCGCGATGCCTTCGGCATGGCACTGCGGAAGCATCTCGCGCTCCTCTTCGCGATAGATGAGGTTGTAGTGGTTCTGCATGGAGACGAAACGGGCCCAGCCCTCTCTCTCCGCGATCATCAGCGCCTTCTGGAACTGCCACGCAAACATGCTCGACGCGCCGATGTAGCGTGCCTTGCCCGACCGGACGATATCGTTGAGCGCCTCCAGGGTTTCCTCGATCGGCGTGTCATCGTCCCAGCGATGGATCTGGTAAAGATCGACATGATCCATGCCCAGTCGCATCAGCGACGCATCGATCGCCGACAGCAGGTGCTTGCGCGACAAGCCGCGCTGGTTGGGCCCGGTTCCCATAGGATAGAACACCTTGGTGGCGACCACGACCTCATCGCGTCGCGCGAAGTCGCGCAATGCCCGGCCCAGCACACGTTCGCTCTCGCCACCGGAATACATGTCGGCGGTATCGAAGAAGTTGATGCCGAGCTCGCAAGCCCGCCGGATGATCGGCCGGCCGTCTTCCTCGCCGAGAATCCAGGCCTTTGCATTCGGACTGCCATAACTCATGGCGCCCAGGCACAGGCGCGACACCTTCAAGCCGCTGCGTCCCATGTTGACGTATTGCATGACACCTCCGCGATCAGGCCGGTGGCCGGTGGAGTGCGACGCCCGACGCCACCAGCAGCACGCCCAGCATTTCCAGGGCGGATGGCACCTGGCGCAGCACGATGATGCCGATGATCACCGCGGTGGCCGGCAGAAGAGCGACGAACAGCGCATACGTCGAACGAGGCAGTCGGCTCATCGCCAGTTGGTCGAAGACATAGGGAATGACCGACGAGCTGATGCCGACGGCTGCGCCGGCGCCCAGCGCCACCGGATCCAGCAGGGCCGGTACGGCATCGCGAAACCCCAGTGGCGAAATCGCCACGCCGGCGACGAGCATCGCCGCGCCCAGGCGATCGATGGGGCTGGTGGCCGGATCTGCCCGCGACACCGCATGCGCCAGCACGATGTACAGCGTGAACAGCACCGCATTGGCGAATGCCCACGCGAAGGCCTGCGGGGCACCTCCGAAGCGCACCTCGGTCAGCAGGTAGACGCCGCACACGGTCAGCACGAGCGCCCCCAGGTTGCGTGCGGAGCGGGCACCCGCCAATGCCAGCGCCACCGGGCCGGCGAACTCGATCGCGGCGACCGTGCCCAGCGGCAACGCCGCGATGGCCCGGTAGAAGCAGTAGTTCATGGCCGCGAAGACGCCGCCCAGCGCCACCATGGTCCATTGCGCCTGACGCGTCGCGGCAAGGAATGCACGCCATGGCCTGCGCCATATCGCGAACACCAGCGCCGCCGACACGATGCGCAGCCAGGCCACGCCCGCCACCGGCACCCGCGCGAAGAGCAGCACGGCGAACGAGGGCCCCAGGTAGTGGAAGATCGCACTGCCGACGAAGAACGCGTGCGGTGGCACCCGTTCTGACAGGGGCGTGGCACCGTTTCTTGTTTTACCGTCTATTGCATTCATGGTGGTGAAGTTTATAGACCCGCAAAACTCACCTGTCAAATTTAAATAGATGGTAAGATGAACCCATGGAAGCACTCGACCTCGATCCCGGCGATTACGGCGGCACCTACAAGCTCGTGGGTGGGCGTCCTTCGCTGGATTTCGTCAATACGATCAGTTGGCCTGAGACTGGGCGGGAACACGACTGGTTGTCGTCCCCCGGCAACGCCAGGCGTTGGTTCGCCGCGGTCGACCTGCCCTTTCCCCGCGCCAAGACGGTGGACCTGGCCAGCCTGCACAAGACACGACAACTGCTTGCGCGCGTGCTGCGGCCGCTCGCGCACGGTGAACAGGCGCCGGCCGGCGCGCTTGCCGAGTTCAGCAAGGCGGCGGCAAGGGCTTACCAGCACCGCCTGATCGACCCGGCGTCGCTGGCCTGGCATTGGCCGGCACCGCAAACCGCGGCGGAGGCGCTCGCCCCCATCCTGCTTGATGCCGCCGATCTGGTGACGGCGGGCGACCACCAGCGCCTTCGGTTCTGCCCGTCCTGCGACTGGCTGTTCGAAGACCAGACGCGCAACGGCCAGCGCCGCTGGTGCGACATGGCCGATTGCGGCAGCCGCGACAAGGCCCGTCGCTACTACCACCGCACCAAAGCCTGAGATGCCTGCGCCAACGCGGCGCCGCCCATGACGCGCCGTTTCCACCACTGCGCCGATACTCGGCGGGTGTAACCCGCGGCAGGGCTGGAGCGAATTCACCTGCAGGCGCTCCCTTGTGCATGCGGG
>NZ_BCPR01000052.1 GCF_016586165.1 Dyella sp. EPa41
GTGCGGTGCGAATAAATCCCCTCACGGCTCAACGACGTTGCCTTGAGTCCTCTTCGCCTCGGCGCGTGGCGGTGTAGCGGCTTCGTTCGAGGTAGAAATGAGTGCATCTCGGCTGGCCTCGGTCGGCCGACGCTTCTATCTCTCGTACTGCTATGAGCCTTGGCTCTGAAGGCCATTTTCTTTGGGTTACTTTTCTTTTGGGCCAGCAAAAGAAAAGTGACTCGAGCGTCCCACGGGACTAGCTTCGCGTCGCCGGCAGGGGATCGAAACGCCCGCCGCGTAGGCGGCATCCTCGCGGAAGCATGGCAACCGAAGGCAACAGCCGCTTCACAAAAGCAACAACCATGCAGCCCACCGCGAAAGGCTGTCGCGCACAGGGTGCGCTCCTACAAGAGGGGGGTGGGCGGGGCTATGGCGAGCACCCGCCCCTCACCCTGCCCTCTCCTCGCCCCTCAAAGCTGTGGCCATCCATGGCCGCTCCCCGCATGCCCGGCGGGGAGAGGGAAAGAGTCAAAAAAGAAAAGCGGCCCGAAGGCCGCTTTTCCCCAGACTCCCCGAAACTTACTTCTTCTTGGGTCCGATCATCATGACCATCTGGCGACCTTCCAGGCGGGGGAAGGACTCCACCACGCCGTTCTCGCCCACGTCCTCCTGGATCTTCTTGGCCAGGTTCTGGCCAAGGTCCTGGTGGGACATTTCGCGGCCGCGGAAGCGGATGGTGACCTTGACCTTGTCGCCTTCCTCTAGGAAGCGAAGCATGTTGCGCAGCTTGATCTGGTAGTCGCCCACGTCCGTGACCGGACGGAACTTCACTTCCTTGATCTCGACCTGCTTCTGCTTCTTCTTGGCCGCCTGGGCCTTCTTCTGGGCTTCGAACTTGAACTTGCCGTAGTCCATGATGCGGCAGACCGGCGGGTCGCCGTTCGGCTGGATCTCGACGAGGTCCAGACCGGCTTCCATGGCCATGCTGAGCGCTTCGTCGCGGCTCAGGATGCCCAGCTGTTCCGAATCGGGACCGATGACGCGAACGCGCGGAACGCGGATCTCGTGGTTACGGCGGTTGCCCTTAGTGTCGGTGGTAGCGATACCACTATCCTCCAGAAGAGTTCTTGTTTATGCCGGCCCGCGCGCTCAGCGGCGGGTCTCGGCTTCCAGGCGTTCGACGAAGGCGGCCAGCGGCATGCTGCCCAGGTCCTCGCCGGAACGGGTACGCACAGAAACGGACCCTGATTCCTTCTCGCGATCTCCGACCACCAGCAGGTAAGGGACTTTCTGCAACGTATGTTCGCGGATTTTATAGCCGACCTTCTCGTTGCGCAAATCGGCGTGCACGCGGAAACCTTTGTCGACAAGGGTTTGCGCTACCTCGCGGACATAATCGCCCTGCGCGTCCGTGATGCTGAACACGGCGGCCTGGACCGGCGCGAGCCAGGTCGGCAGCAGGCCGGCATGGTGCTCGATCAGGATGCCGATGAAGCGCTCCATCGACCCCACGATGGCACGATGCAGCATCACCGGGTGACGACGCTGTGAATGCTCGTCCACGTACTCGGCACCCAGGCGCTCGGGCATCATGAAGTCCACCTGCATGGTGCCCACCTGCCAGGCGCGGCCGATGGAGTCCTTCATGTGGTACTCGATCTTCGGGCCGTAGAAGGCGCCCTCGCCCGGCAGCTCTTCCCATTTCACGCCGGCGGCGCCCAGGGCGGCACGCAACGCGTCTTCCGCGCGATCCCACACCTCGTCGCTGCCGATGCGCTTGTCGGGACGCAGCGCGATCTTCAGCGCGATGTCCTCGAAGCCGAAATCGCCATAGACCTTCATGGCCTGCTGGTGGAACGCCGTCACCTCGGACTCGATCTGCTCTTCGGTACAGAACACGTGGCCGTCGTCCTGCGTGAAGGCGCGCACGCGCATGATGCCGTGCAGCGCGCCCGAGGGCTCGTTGCGATGGCAGGCGCCAAATTCGCCGTAACGGATCGGCAGCTCGCGGTAGCTGTGCAGGTCGGTATTGAAGATCTGCACGTGGCCAGGGCAGTTCATGGGCTTGAGCGCGAACGTGTGCTTCTCCGACTCGGTGAAGAACATGTTCGCCTGGTAGTTGTCCCAATGGCCGGACTTCTTCCACAGCGACACGTCCAGCACCTGCGGACAACGCACTTCCTGGTAGCCGCTATTGCGGTACACGCGGCGCATGTACTGCTCCACCTGCTGCCAGATGGCCCAGCCCTTCGGGTGCCAGAACACCATGCCGGGGCCTTCCTCCTGCTGATGGAACAGGTCCAGCGCCTTGCCGATCTTGCGATGGTCGCGCTTCTCGGCTTCTTCCAGCTGGTGCAGGTAAGCCTTGAGGTCCTTGTCGTTGAGCCACGCGGTGCCGTAGATGCGCGTCAGCATGGCGTTGTTGGAGTCGCCGCGCCAATACGCGCCGGCCACCTTCATCAGCTTGAACGCGCGCAGCTTGCCGGTGTTGGGCACGTGCGGGCCGCGGCAGAGGTCGGTGAACTCGCCCTGCGAATACAGCGAGAGTTCCTCGTTGGCGGGAATGCTCTCGATGATTTCGGCCTTGTATTCCTCACCCAGGCCGCGGAAGAAGCTCACCGCGTCGTCGCGCGTCTTCACGCTGCGCGTCACCGGCAAGCCTTCCTTCACGATCTTTTCCATCTCCGCTTCGATCTTCACCAGATCGTCGGGCGTAAACGGGCGCTCGTAGGCGAAGTCGTAATAGAAGCCGTTGTCGATCACCGGTCCGATGGTGACCTGCGCGCCGGGATACAGGCGCTGCACGGCCTGCGCCAGCAGGTGCGCCGTGGAGTGGCGCAGGATGTCCAGTGCTTCCGGGCTCTTGTCGGTGACGATTTCGAGGCTGGCGTCGTGCTCGATCGGGAAGCTGGCGTCCACCAGCTTGCCGTCCACCTTGCCCGCCAAGGTGGCCTTGGCCAGGCCCGCACCTATGGAGGCAGCCACATCCTGCACCGTCACCGGATGTTCGAATGGGCGCTTGCTGCCGTCGGGTAGCGTAATTTCGATCATGTCCGTACCTGTTCGCCCGCCATATCAAAGCGTGCTTTTTTTGAAGAGTCCGGCCATGGATGGCCGGTTTGGCTTTCGTCCGCCTGGATGGCGGACATTCCTTTAATCGTCCGGCCATGGATGGCCGGTCTGGCTTTCGTCCGCCTGGATGGCGGACATTCCATGGATCGTCCGCCCATGAATGGCCGGTTTTGCTTTTCGCCCGCCTCGACGGCAGGCACAAAAAAAGAGCGCCAAGCGCCCTTCCTGAAAACAAGGCGTGGCGAAGGTCAGCGTTGGAAGCTCGTAGTTGCCATGTCACACGCTCGACCGGCGCTTTGGGCGCGGGCCACCTTGTCTCCGATGAATGCGTAGCGGAACGCTAGTTTAGCCGACCTCGGCCTGTCAATTCAGCACGCCGCGACAGCCGGTCTCAACGCGGCGGGCGATAGAATGGGCGGCTGCCCCTCGGAGACTTCCTCATGCGCATCCTCGTCACCGGAACCGCCGGGTTCATCGGCTCGTCCCTGGCGGAGCGCCTGCTGGCCCGGGGCGACGAGGTCTACGGCATCGACAACCACAACGACTATTACGATCCGGCGCTCAAGGAAGCTCGCCTGGCCCGCTTTGCGACGCACCCGAACTACACCCATCTGCGAGCCGACCTGGCCGATGCCGATGCCATGAATCGCGCGTTCGCGGATTTCGAGCCGAAGCGCGTCGTGAACCTGGCTGCCCAGGCCGGCGTGCGCTACTCGCTGAAGAATCCGCAAGCCTACGTGCAGAGCAACCTGGTCGGCTTCGTCAACATGTTGGAAGCCTGCCGCCACGGCAGGATCGAACACCTGGTCTACGCATCGTCCAGCTCCGTGTACGGCGCCAATCGCAAGCTGCCATTCGCCATCGACGACGCGGTCGATCATCCGGTGAGCCTGTACGCAGCGAGCAAGAAGGCCAACGAGCTTATGGCGCACACGTACAGCCATCTGTACGACCTACCCACGACGGGCCTGCGCTTCTTCACCGTGTACGGCCCGTGGGGCCGTCCGGACATGTCGCCCATGCTGTTCGCCGATCGCATCAGCCGTGGCGAGCCGATCGACGTCTTCAATTACGGCAAGCACAGCCGCGATTTCACCTATATCGACGATATCGTCGCAGGCGTGATCCGCACGCTGGACCACACGGCCAGCCCCGATGGCGCCCATGACGCGCTGCATCCCCATCCAGGCACATCGAGCGCGCCGTACCGCGTCTACAACATCGGCAACGATCAACCCGTGCAGCTGCTTCGCTTCATCGAACTGATGGAACGGCACCTGGGCCGAACGGTGGAAAAACGCCTTTTGCCGATGCAGCCGGGCGATGTGCCCGATACCTGGGCCGACGTGTCGGCACTTCGGCGCGACGTGGGCTATGCGCCGAATACGTCCATCGAGGAAGGCGTGGCGCGGTTCGTGGCCTGGTATCGCGAGTATTTCCAGCGCGGGGAATGATTTCCCCATTTCCCACTGTAGGAGCGCACCCAGTGCGCGACCGCAGAGCCACGGATTTGTCTCTCCGCAGGCTTTTCGCGCACTGGGTGCGCTCCTGCAAAAACGTCAGAACGGCTTGGCGATCACCAGGAAGATCACGCCCAGCAGGACGAATACCGGCAGCTCGTTCATGATGCGCAAGGTCTTCGACGACGGCAGCGCCCCGCCACTCTCGCTGCGCTTGAGCAGGCGCCCGGTCCAGATGAAATAGGCGAGCAGCAGTGCGACCAGCCCCAGCTTGGCATGCAGCCAGTGGGCATCGCCAAAGTTCGGCAGGACGCCAGGAAACACGCGCCAGCCCTGCCACAGCGTCAGCCCCAGCAGAAACGCGAGGCCGAACATGTTGTGGCCGAAGCGGTACAGGCGCCGCCCCATCAGCACCAGGCGCGCCTTCACGGCCGGCTCGCTGCCCGCCTCCGCCACGTTCACCAGGATGCGCGGCAGGTAGAACACCGTGGCCATCCAGGCCATGACGAACAACAGATGGAAGCTCTTGATCCACAGGTAGGTCATCGACTGGCTCCTTGGGGCGACAGTGGCCAAGTATCGCCATCGCCGCCACTCCTGTCTGCCTGCGGTCGCGACGGAGCCCGACCGGCTGGCTGCGGCGTCGACGCACCGAGCGCAAAAAGAAACGGCGCGAACCCGAGGGTCGCGCCGTTTCGTCGGTATTGGTGGGCGGTACAAGGATCGAACTTGTGACCCCTACCATGTCAAGGTAGTGCTCTACCGCTGAGCTAACCGCCCGAAGCTCGCCCGGCATGCCGTGCGAGCCGCGCAGTATACGTGCTCTGGCGGCCGGCGACAACCGCCCCGGCGGCGAAACCATCACCGCAGGGCTTTTTCCCGCAACTGATGGATCTGGTCGCGGATCCGCGCGGCCTCCTCGAACTCCAGGTTCTCGGCGTGCTTGTACATCTGCGCCTCCAGCTTCTTGATCATCGCCGAGGCCTGTTCGGCGTTCAGCGCGCCGTAGTCCGCTCCACGCTCCGCCACGGCCGCAGACTTCTTGTCGCCACGACGACCGCGACCGCGGCCCGGCGCCTCGCCGCGGGCGCCTTCCATGATGTCGGCGATCCGTCGCACGACCGACTGCGGGGTGATGCCGTGCGCCTCGTTGTAGGCCTGCTGCTTTTCGCGGCGGCGCGCGGTCTCGTCCATCGCCGCCTGCATCGACCGGGTGATCGAGTCCGCATAAAGGATGGCCTTGCCCCGCACGTTGCGTGCCGCGCGGCCAATGGTCTGGATCAGCGAGCCGGTCGAACGCAGGAAACCCTCCTTGTCCGCATCGAGGATGGCCACCAGCGACACCTCGGGCATGTCCAGGCCCTCGCGCAGCAGGTTGATGCCCACCAGCACGTCGAACTCGCCCAGGCGCAGGTCGCGGATGATCTCCACGCGCTCCACCGTTTCGATATCCGAATGGAGGTAACGCACCTTCACGCCGTGCTCGCCGAGGTACTCGGTGAGGTTCTCGGCCATGCGCTTGGTCAACGTGGTCACCAGCACGCGATCGCCCATGGCGACGCGCTTGTTGACCTCGCCCAGCAAGTCGTCCACTTGGGTGCGCACCGGGCGCACTTCCACTTCGGGATCGACGAGGCCGGTCGGGCGCACCACCAGCTCGACGATGGCATCGCCTGATTTCTGCAATTCGTAGTCGCGCGGCGTGGCCGACACGTAGATCGACCGCGGTGCGCGCGCCTCCCATTCCTCGAAGCGCAGCGGGCGATTGTCCATCGCCGACGGCAGGCGAAAACCGAACTCCACCAGCGTTTCCTTGCGCGAGCGGTCGCCCTTGTACATGGCGCCCAGCTGCGGAATGGTCACATGCGATTCGTCGACCACCAGCAGCGCATCCGGCGGCAGGTAGTCGAACAAGGTCGGCGGCGGCTCGCCCGGGCCGCGCCGCGTGAGGTGGCGCGAGTAGTTCTCGATGCCCTGGCAGTAACCCACCTCGGCCATCATCTCGATATCGAAGCGCGTGCGCTGGTCCAGGCGCTGCGCCTCGACCAGCTTGTTGTCCTTGTACAGCTGCTCCAGGCGCTCCTTCAGCTCGACCTTGATGGTCTCGATCGCGTTGAGCACGCTTTCGCGCGTACTCGCGTAGTGCGTACGCGGATACACCGTGTAGCGCGGCACCTTGCGTATCGTCTCGCCGGTGAGCGGATCGAACAACGCCATGTTCTCCACTTCGCCGTCGAAAAGCTCGATGCGCAACGCTTCGGTTTCCGATTCGGCCGGAAAGACGTCGATCACTTCGCCACGCACGCGATAGGTACCGCGCCGCAATTCCATCTCGTTGCGCGTGTACTGCAGCTCGGTGAGCTGGCGGATCAGCGCGCGCTGGTCGATGCGCTCGCCCTTGGCCAGGATCAGGCGCAGCGACAGGTAGTCTTCCGGGTCGCCCAGGCCGTAGATCGCCGATACCGTGGCCACGATCAGGGAGTCCTTGCGCGACAGCAGCGCCTTGGTCGCCGCCAATCGCATCTGCTCAATGTGGTCGTTGATCGAGGCATCCTTCTCGATATACGTATCGGATGCGGCGACATACGCCTCCGGCTGGTAGTAGTCGTAGTAGCTGACGAAGTATTCCACCGCGTTGTGCGGGAAGAATTCCTTGAATTCGCCATACAGCTGCGCGGCCAGCGTCTTGTTGGGCGCCAGCACGATGGTGGGGCGCTGGATCTTCTCGATCACGTTGGCGATCGTGAAGGTCTTGCCCGAGCCGGTGACGCCCAGCAGCGTCTGTGCCGCGAGGCCGGCCTCGAAGCCTTCGCTCAACGTGCGGATGGCATTGGGCTGGTCGCCCGACGGCTTGTAGGGGGAGACGAGTTCGAAGCGGTCAGTCATGGGAGTCCACATGCGGTCGCATTCCGGCATTTTAAATCGCCCTGCTGACAAATCCTGTCAGCAACCTATGACGCATGCCTCGTGAGCGCGATGACTGCGGGTCATGAAGGTCATCGCTAGCCTCCATTTTTCCGTAGATGCAGGAAGATGCGCGTGGAAGACCGCCAGAAATCGGCACGGAAGCAAGGCTTCACCTTGGTCGAGCAGGCAATGGCAACCGCCATTGTGGCCGTGCTTGCCTGCGTCGCAGCGCCTGCAGTCGGGCAGCTAGTGGCGCGCAACCGGCTCCAGGTCGCACAATCCGACCTCATGGTCGCACTGCAGCAGACGCGGGCGCTGGCCCTCCAAACCGGACGGGTAACCATGCTGTGCCCCTCGCGCGATGGCCGTCAGTGCAGCGATGACGTGCGCTGGGAGACTGGTTGGCTGATTGGTCCCGGCAGGGGCGATCACTTCGATCAACTGATTGGCACCCCTATCCATGTGGGCGGAGGACATGAGCGAGTGAACATCGTCAGCACCGTGGGGAGACGTCGCATCCGCTTCCAGCCCGGCGGTACCGCCGGCGGCAGCAATGCCAGCTTCACCATTTGTCCCGCGGGAGAGGCAGAGGGTGCGCTCGTCGTGAGAATATCCAACACCGGCCGCATCCTAGGCGCCAAGGCGTCACAAGCACAGGCTTTGCGATGCGCCCAAGGCGGGTGAATGACCATCAGGACGCCACAAGCGCAACGCCCCGCATTTCTGCGAGGCGTTGCCGAAGGTGATGCCAGAATCTGTAAAGGTGCGGACGCCTCCTGACCGGGAGTCAGTTCGCCGCTCCATTCTCAGACCATTGGACAACTTTTCGAAATAGGCATGACACCATGTCTATTCCCGATGTCATCAGGACTCATGAAGTCACTGGAAACGCGATTTCCGCCGGAGGACAGCACTACCGCAACGCCGGGTAGCGGAAAACCAAGTGCGGATACGCCTGTTCAGCGGTCAGGTTGAAGCCTCGAATCACAGATTCTTGCACCGCGTCAAAGGCCCCGAGACAGGAACTGAAAAGGGGATCGTCGAAAACAACGTACGTACCCCGTGACAACTGGGGAAACGTCGTGTCGATGAGATATTTGATCGGCTCGTAGATATCGCAGTCGATGTGGATCAGGCCTACGTCGGCGATGTTCGGCAACATGCCCGGCAGAGTTTGGTCGAATAACCCTTTTACGGGTTGGACGTAGGGCGCCAGGCCCTGCTGGTCGATGTAGCTGAGGAGTTGCTGATAGCCCGCGTCCGCGAAGTCGCCAGGCCGGTGCAAATCGCGTACGGGATCGGTTTCCGGCATGCCTTCAAAGGTGTCGAATGCATAGACCTTGCCGTTGCGACCCAGCGCTTTCAGTATCGCGCCCATGAAGACAGCCGAGCCGCCCATGTAGCTGCCGAATTCGAAGATGCTGCCGTGCTCATCCCGCATCCCATAGCGCACCATGAGATAGAGATTGGCGAGCTTGTGGGGATGCAACAGCGAACCTCTCGCATAGGCCGCGCCTAACGCCTCGGCGAAGACAGGATCATTTTCCAGCCTGGGATACAGATCCCAAAACTCCAGCCCACAGCCCCTCAGATATCCGGCACCAATATCCCTGCCCCCGAGTAGTTCGATGGGATAAGCACTCGGGTTAAACAACGGCTCTACTGATCGCGCCACAGCTCACTCCTAAGGTAGGGTTCACCAGCAACAACAGCCTTGTTCCATGCGACCTGCATTTTGGACAGACGCACGCTCCGGTATCAAGCGACGGGGCATCCGCTTTTTGTCATGGCTTCAGAGCCTACGTACGGTGAGCGTACTGCATCACCCACGCTTGGAACGGGCATATCACGCGGCTCTGGGCGCCCATCGTCCATCAAAAGGGCAGAAAGCCCTTTTCGTCTACAGCCATAAGCACCCTATCCCGTTTTGGTGACAATACCTTACCTTGCGCCTGCTCGATTCCGTTCCCGCGGCCAGTGGATTCAAAACATGAGAATCGCTCAAAGAGGCCGGCAGTAGTGCTGTCGCCAAGCCAAGGCCACTATTGGCCGGCGATCACCTGAAAAATTGAAAGACGAGAACCGACGCCCCGAATGCGGCAAAGGCAACTCAAGCCATTGGGTATCTCTGTGCCACGTTCCTGAATTGCCGCTGCGACTCACACTCAAACCCTCACCAGCGATAACGCATTCCCACGTCGCCAGCCACACCATTACGCCGTTCTTGGCGGGATTCCAGGCCAAACTGGTACCCGAACTGCGCGTAGACGCTCAGACTCGACAGGAGCTTGGCGGTGACGCCAATGGCAGCATCAGCTCGCGTAGCCTGCGAAACCAGTGGCGCCTGATCGACACCGGAATAGGTCACCGTTGAACCGCCTCCCATATCGCGCCAAAGGTTGGCCCTCAGGTAGGGCTGCCATACTTGGCCATTGCCACGCGCAATCGTCCATTGGCCACGCACACCAAGGCGGGCCGTTACACCCGAGCTCGCACCCAGCGAAACGGAACCGTAATCATCACTCATCTGTCGGAACCAGATGCGCTGCCAGACCACCTGCGCCTGCGGCTCCAGAATGAAATTGGGTCCCCACGACAGTGCGAACGGATAGCCGCCCTCGAGCGAGGCGATGATGCCGTTGCCACGAGCGATGAGCGATGCATTTTCCGTACGGGCCGTGCCGTCGTAGCGCGTGCCCTGCACGACGCCATCCAGGTACCAACCTGTGGGACCGTAGTGGGTCCAATATCCGCCGCCGGACACGGCGTCCATGTTGATGCGGCCGGTTTGCGCCAGCGCGTACCCCGTTGCTTGCTGGTTGGCGACCAGGCCATCGACATCCGCATGAGTGTTGGCATAGGCCAAGTAGACACCCATCGCATCGCGATGACCTTGCTCCATGCTGCCTTGCCACACGTCGAAACCCGCTTGCGCACCGAGTATGCGGCCACTCGTGCGTGGGTCGGCGAACGCACGGTAATGATCGTCAACCTCCTGTCCAAGCACGCGTGCCCACGCCGACCTTGCCCACCCATCGGGGCCTTCCTGGGCACTGGCCGGGGTGAGCGTGTCGCCAATGCGTTCGTGCATGGTGCCCAGCGTGGTCAATCCCATCCGCCGTGCCGAGGGCTGCACCGCGCCATAAGTGGCTATTTCCGGCCCGATGATCGGATAGATACCCGGGGGCAAAGGAGCCAACGGTGGCTCCGCCGGCAACGAAGCCGGCTGCCCTGTCGACACTGGCGATGCAGGACTCACGACCATTGCCGACCGGAGGTACCAGTTCTCGGTGCTGCTACCATCGACAGCGCCACGGAGCAGGTCGTAGTTGTACGCCCCCACTCGCAACGTGTTGCCAAGGTAGAAAGCGCCCGGAGCGGTAGTCGCCTGATTGATGGCGTCCACCACCAGGATGCCGTTTGCCCTTGTACGCTGGTCTCCGCTGCCCGTGGCGTGGATGAGCAGCTGTGTCGAGCCAGTCGCCGTACCGCCATTGATGACGAGACGGTCCGATGCCGAATTGTCATCGCCAAGATAGGCGTTGAGCTTGATCGAACCACCCGGGGCACCGGTGTAGTTCACCACCGTCAAAGTCTTGAAGTTGGGGGCAAGTCTGGGGTCAGCCGGGAGGCTGAATACGACGCTGCTGGAATCGTTCACCAGGTTGGTGACGGTGGAATTTTCTGTGAGTTTCCACAGCGTGCCGTCTTTCAGCGTGACGTTGGAGGTGCTCCAGGGATCCTTACTGGCCGAGCCATCCAGCGTCGAACCCGAAGCAACGAGATTCAGCGTAGCCGGAATTCCCGAGACCAAATAGCCTGGTGCAGGAGGGCTCTGGGTTATTTCGCTTACGCCGTCGGCCGATATGGATGGCTGCGATGCCGGCAAGAGATGGGGATCATAAGGGCTAGGGGCCAAGGACGTGCTGACAGCCAGCCATTGAGCATTACCCGACACAGAAGTGTTGGCCAACGTCACGTTGGCCGTTCCGCCGGCGACCCAGATGCCGGCCTGCCCAACGGCCCTCAACGCGCTATTGCTGATCCTGGCCGTATCGACCGTTCCAGCCTGTCCCGCAACGTACAACGCCGCGGCACCCGGTCCCTTGATATCGACGACGACACCATTGGCCTCTATGGTGCCGCCTTCCAAGGCAGCCAGACCGTGCGCAGTCTGGCCAGAGGCACGAACTGACACGCCGCTCAGCATCACCTTGGACTGATCACCTTCCGCCGCCGCGCCAAAGGCGTAAGCGCCGCGGGTGGTGAGGCTCCCGCCATTCACCGATATATTTCCGCCATCGGAGGCATAGGCACCGATAGCCAAGATTGCCGACGTGGAGACCAAAACCTGGGACGCAGTCAGAAGTGAACCCGCGCCACCAGCGCTGAGGCCGTGCGCCTGTGCTCCGCTCGTGGCGACCGTTCCGCCGGTCAGGTTCAACGTGCCGGCTTGGGTAGCATACGCGGCCCAACCGTTTTCACCGGACGTGACAACCGTGGTATCAACGGACGTCAGCGTCGAGCCCCTGGAATACAAGCCAATACCGTATACACCACCGGTGGTGATGCCCAGGTTCGCCAGATCCATGACCGCACCGCCAGTCGCCATGGCACCGTAGCCATTACCGCCTTGCGTCTTTATCGCCGTTCCAGAGGCGTCGACCGATGCTCCCGGCCCAGACGAACGCACACCTATGCCGTAGTCTCCGTAGGTATTGACCGAACCGCCGGCTATCCTGGCGAAGCCGCCGCTGAATACGGAGACGCCATAAGCACCGTAGCTGCTTGAACCCGAGCCATAGGCAGTCAGTGCGCGGGTAACCACTGCGACATTGGCCAGCGAAACCTGGCCACCGTGGGCGTATACGCCTATGTTGCCGGCTTCTTCGGTAGTCACCGAACCATTGGTAAGCGTGATGGAAGCTCCCGGCTGCGCAATGACGCCATAGGCACCCGCAATACCGGAGAACAGCCCCGTGGAATGAATTGCCGCATTGGAGAGCGCGACATTGCCTGACCCATTGACGTCGAGTGCCGATTGCGATGTCCCACCGCTGCTTATCGACAGGCTGGAACCCTTGCTGATAACCGCACCCATACCGCTGACATGGAGTCCGGACCCAGTGGCGCCAGTGAGAATGATTGGGCCGCCAACGCTGCTGTCCAGCAGGACGGAACCGGTGCCACTTACATCGAGGGCATTACCGCTGGCAGGCTGGATGGTCGTGCCGCCCACCACCGTTTGACTGCCTGAGCTGACATCTTGCGTGGTGGTAATGACGCCTGGCCCCAGGGTCTGAGCACTTGCCATAGAAGGCAGTAACCCACAGAGAACGGTTCCCACCGGAAACAGAATATCGATCGCAACTGCAAGGGGATTGAGTCTCATAGCCGCATCCTTCCATGATGATTCGCGTAGTAGGCGAAGGCATCCTGCAGAGTTTTCACCGCGCACATGAAGTGGCACTAAGGAAGTGAATCGAATTCGCCCTGACACCTCAGTGTGGAGATAGAGCATTGCCACGTCTACAACTACCCATCCGCGATTCGCAATCCTGGTCTTCTCTCCTGTATGGCCACCTGTTGAACGCCGGCCTGCATAAGGGCAAGAACCCGGCCGTGACCATGCAACACCGAAATATTGAGCCGGTGAGCGAGCGCTACCTGACGGAAGTGGCGCTGGATCGCCTGGCGGCGGCTCCGACCGTTTCGCGCACACCACCGGCATGCGCCAGAAGGATCTGATCGAGCCGAAGATAATCGCGTCCATCAAGGCTCGCATCGATTACAAGCACAGCAAGACGGGCAAGCACCGCGTTATTTCCCGGGCCGGATCGGATAAGCCACGCCCCCCTCCAGGAAAGCCACCTGGGCGCCCGCATCGGTACCTGGGCGCCCTTCCAGATCAAAACGGCGCCCTATCAGCATCACCCGGCGAAATCCCGAACTGGTTTCGCCTATCGAGTAGTAGTCGCCAAAGTGAAATAGCAGACAAAACAAAGGGCCACGATTGCTCGCAGCCCTTGCTGAATATGGCGCCCGAAGTTGGACTCGAACCAACGACCCCCTGATTAACAGTCAAGTGCTCTAACCGGCTGAGCTATTCGGGCGGGGTGAGTCGGATAGTTTGAATATCCGACTCCGAACTGTCAAGACGTTTTTGCCCAAGGCGCCTTCAGTGGGCCGGCTCGCCGGTGAGCACGCGGTAGCACGGCACATAGGCCGTTCCGCCCGGGAGCTTCATGCGGTCCTGCGCCACGAAAGCCTTCAGCAGTTCGTCCAGCGACTGCATGACGTCGGCATCGCCGTCGATGTCGAAGGGGCCGTATTTCTCGATGGCGCGCATGCCCTCTTCCTTCACGTTGCCGGCCACGATGCCGGAGAACGCGCGGCGCAAGTCGGCCGCCAGCTCGTGCCGCGGACGGTCGCGATGGATGGCGAGACTGCGCATGGCTTCGTGCGTGGGACGGAACGGCAGCTGGAACGCGTACGGAATATTGAGCGCCCAGTTGAAGAAGAACGCGTCCTTGTTGTCCAGGCGGTAGTTGCGCACCTTGTCGATGCCACGCACCATCGCGCGCGCCACGGCCGCCGGATCGTCGACGATGATCTGGTAGTGCTCCGCCACGCTGTCGCCCAGCGTGAGGCGCAGGAAGCGATCGATCTGCTCGAAGTACGCGGCCGACTGCCTGGGGCCGGTGAGGATCAGCGGGAAAGGCACGCCGGCATTGTCCGGGTGCAAGAGGATGCCGAGCAGGTAGAGGATCTCTTCCGCCGTGCCTACGCCGCCCGGGAACACGATGATGCCGTGGCCCATGCGCACGAAGGCTTCGAGACGCTTCTCGATGTCCGGCATGATCACCAGGTGATTGACGATCGGGTTCGGCGATTCGGCCGCGATGATGCCCGGCTCGGTGATGCCGATGTAGCGATTGTTGCGGCGGCGCTGCTTGGCGTGGGCGATGGTGGCGCCCTTCATCGGGCCCTTCATGGCGCCCGGGCCGCAACCCGTGCAGATGTCCATGCTGCGCAGGCCGAGCTGGTAGCCGACCTGCTTGGTGTATTCGTACTCGTCGCGCGAAATCGAGTGACCGCCCCAGCACACCACCAGGTTCGGATCGATCTGCGCCTTGAGGATGCGCGCGTTGCGCAGGATCTCGAACACCGCATGGGTGAGGCCGACGCTGTCGTCGAGATCGAAATTGCCCTGCTCCATCTGCGTCGACACGTAGACGATGTCGCGCACCACGGCCACCAGCAGTTCATTGATGCCGCGGATGATCTGGCCGTCCACGAAGGCTTGCGCCGGCGCGTGGGTCAGTTCGATCTTGATGCCGCGATCCTGCTGCAGCACCTGGATGTCGAAGTCGGGGAACTGCTCGAGGATGGAGCGCGGATCGTCGCTCATGTTGCCCGAGGTCAGCACCGCCAGCGCGCAGCGGCGCAGCAGGGCGTGCAGGCCCGAACCACTGGCGTCGCGCAGGCGCGCCACTTCGTTGCGGGAAAGGATGTCCAGGCCACCGGCGGGCGAAATGCGCGCACTGACGGTGGCCGCTCGGCCGGTCTTGCCGGCTTGGGTGTCATTCATTGAAGCATTCTCCAGGCCGCGCCTTCGCGGCTCATGCGTCCGTGGGGAACGAGACGGACCGTGTAGCTTCCCGCGCCGGGCATGGCAGGGTCAAGCTGCGGGCCGCTTTTTCGCCATCTCCCACAAAAAAGCCGGCGCCCTCTCGGGCGCCGGCTCTCGGTACGGCTACAGCAAGGTCTTGCGTCAGAACGTGTAACGCAGGGTCAGCATCGCCGACCAGCGCGAAACCACGTTGGTCTTGATGTCGCGACCGGCGTCGTACACCACCTTGGTGCCCGGCTGGTAGTTGCCGTTGGCATCCGTCGGCAGGCTGTAGATGTACTTCTTGGTCACCGGATCCACGCCTGCGAAGCTGGCGAGGTTGCGGGTGTACGGGAACGGCACGTACGACTGCTGGCCCCAATCGTTGTTGAGCAGGTTCAGGAAGTTGTACACGTCGAGGCGGATCTCGCCCTTGTTGCCCTTGAACAGGCCCGGCACTTCCTGGCTGAAGCTCATGTCGAGCTGGTTCGTCCAGGCCGCACGGGTACCGTTGCGGCTGGCGATCTGGCCCTGGTGATCCTTCAGGTAGCTGTCCTGCTTGATGAAGGCGTAGAACTGGTCGATCGCCTGCTGCGACGTGCCCTTCTGGAACTGCACGTCACCCTGCTTCGGGATGTAGGCCAGGTCGCGGCTGTAGCTGTCGCCGTTGGCGTCGTTGGCGAACACCCAGCTGTACGGCTGGCCGGTCTGGCCGTTGTAGAACGCGCTGACGGTGGTGTAGTAGTTGCCGAAGAAGGCATGCGACCAGGCCACCGACGCCATCACGCGCTGCTTCACCGCGTAGTTGGCGGTGCTGGCGACGTCCTCGTTCGGATTCACCCAGGCGTTGTTGCTGTAGTTGGAGGTCGCCTGGCTGGAGGTACCCGGGTTCACTTCCTTCGCGTTGGAGAAGGTCACGCCCAGGCTCGCCGACCACTCGTCGGCAAAGGGCTTCTTCAGCGACAGCGTGAACGCGTCGGAGTAACCCTTGCCGGTGTTGTCCAGCTCGGTGGTGCTGACCGAGAACTTGTTGTTCGCGTTGGCGCGGTTGGTGTTGCCGGTCGGGCCACCGTAGATGTTCTTGTAGTACGTGTAGCGGCCATCCGGCAGCGTGCCGGTCGGCGCGCCGATGTTGAGGTTCTTGTACCAGATGGCATCGCGAACCTTGATGTGCTCGTACTCGGCGGTGGCGATCAGGCCCATCCACGGCAGTTCGCGGTCGATGGCCAGGCTGGCCTTCCACACGGACGGCAGCTTGAAGTTCGGCGCGATGGTGTCCACGGCCATCTGGGTGTTCGACGGCGGCGGCACGTTCTGGTTGAACGGATCCGGGCTGAAGCCCGGGTAGATCGTGCCCGGGCCCACCGGCAGGTTGCCGCTGTTGCGGATCGAATAGGTGGCCACCGTCATACCGTTGTTCTGGTACGGGTTGGTCATCCACACGGTCGGCGGGTTCGACTGGAACAGGCCCACGCCGCCACGCAGCTGCGTCTGCAGCTCGGTGTTGAAGGCGTAGTTGAACGACACGCGCGGTTCGACCATGGTCGAGCCGTCGATGGTCTGGTCGTTGCGGAAGCCGAAGGTCTTCTCGAAGGTCGGGTTGTAGACCGGCTTGTCGTCCGTCGAATAGCGGTTCACGCGGAAGCCGTACAGCAGCGACAGGCGATCGGTGACCTGCCAGTTGTCCTGCAGGAAGAAGCTGTAGCGGCGCAGCGTCCACTTGCCCGCCACGTCATCCAGCGAGTAGCCCTTGGCCGGCTGGTACAGGTCGAACTGGTTGTAGATGCCCTTCTCGAGGTTATCGATGCCCCAGAAGGTGTACGCGCCGAACTGGGTACGACCGAACAGGTTGTAGATCTTGTCCTGCTGGAAATCGATACCGCCCTTCACCGTGTGGTCGCCCAGGTAAAGGGTGGCCGCACTGAAGACGCTCCAGGTCTTGGTCGAGATCTGGTTGTAGTCGCTGTACTGGTCTTCACCCAGGTCGACGTACGGCGATGCGCCGTTGAGCTTGCCGTTGTTGTCCTTGCCCAGGTTCACGAAGACCTGCGGCTGCTGCCACGGCACGGTGCGGACCTGGCTGAAATCCTTGTAGCCGATCTTGGTCTCGGTCGAGAACACTTCGTTCCAGTCGTCGAAGAACTGCAGCGAGTAGTTCTTCGTGTCGCCGTTCTTGGTGTACCAGTAGCTGGTCAGGCCGATGGCGTTGTTGCTGTTGCCCTGGATGACCGGCTGCACTTCCTTGGTACGCTGGAAGGCCAGGCTCGCGCGATGGTTGTCGGTGATGTTCCAGTCCAGCTTGACCAGCGAGCGCTTGCTGTTGAGGTCGACGCCGCCGCTGCTGAAGTCGCCCGGATGCAGGCCCAGCGCGTTCGCCGCATTGATGATGCGCTGCAGGTCGCCCGGCGACACCTTGTTGCTGGTGGAGGCGCCGGTCAGCGAGCTGTCGAGGCCGTTGGCCGAGTCGTTGCCCAGGCCAACCGTCTTCTGCTTCTCGTAGCTGGCGAAGAAGAACAGCTTGTCCTTGATGATCGGGCCGCCCAGCGTCATGCCGCCGGTCCAGTCGCGGTCGTAACCCTGGTAGCTGCGGTCGCCGCTCTTGATCCAGCCGGCGTTGCCCACCATGCTGTCGGCGTTGCGATAGGCGTAGTACGCCGAGCCGTGGAATTCGTTGGTACCGCTCTTGGTCACGGCATTGATGTCCGCGCCCACGGTGTCCGAGGTCGTGTCGAAGTTGGCCGTCGACAGGTTGTACTCGGCGATGGTGTCGACCGACACCGGCGAGCCGAGGTACGGCATGCCGTTGGAATTCAGGCCGAACGGATCGCCGGCGCCGATGCCGTCGACGGTGATCTTGTTGTAGCGGCTGTTCATGCCCATGGCGGACATGGAGCCGTCGCCGCGGTCGGTGACGGTGATGCGCGGATCGAGGCGCGCGATGTCCTGGATCGAGCGGCCCGGCGACGGGACCATCTTCAGGTCACGGCCCGACACGTTGGTCGACAGGCCCTTGTTGTCGGCATTGAAGGTCTGCGCAGCCACCAGGCCGGTGACGGTCACCGCGCCCAGGTTGGTCGCCGCCTGCTGGGCCGCACCCATGGTCACGTTGACCGCGGTGTCGGTGGCGAGCTGCAGGTAGACGTTGTCCTGCTCGGACTGCGTACCGTCCTTGGACACCTTCACGTCGAACGGGCCGCCCACGCGCAGGCCCTGGGCCGAATAACGGCCGCTGGCATCGGTGGTGGTGGACTTGGTGGTGCCCGACGGTGCGTGCACGATCTGGACGGTGGCGCCGGCGACCGGCTGGCCATTGGCGTCGACCACGCGGCCGCTGATCGAGGAGGAGGTGTCCTGCGCCATCACCGGCGCGGTCGCCAGCAGCGTAGCGATCGCCACCGGCAAGAGTTTGCTGCGCAATGCGTTGTTCATCGAGATTCGACCCCTAAGAGATTCGCAAAAAAGGCATGGGACCAGCACAGAGGAGTCCCATGCCCCTCCGCCACCGTCTTAAGTGACTGATTCCCTGAATTATTTGATGCGTCCCGGGGAGCTTCTCGAAGCCGCCGGCCTGGACTCATCACGACGAATGTAGGCGCATAATATTACAAATTCGTAACTTATTGACGAATTCCTCACAAAACTTGCGCGTCTTTCCTACGAAAACCGCAAGTTAGCGCCGCTGGCAAACCTGGCGCGGGCCCAAAAAAAACCGGCGCCTTGCGGCGCCGGTCGGGTCTTGCGAGGGGATGCTTCGTCTTAGAAGAACGAGGCGCCCACCGTCACCATGAAGGTGCGCGGTTCCAGCAGCGAGTAGTACGGCGAAGACGTCGCCAGCGGCTTGCCGTCCGGGCCGACATAGCCCGCGCTGTTGTTGGCCAGGAACGCCGACGCGTTGTTGGCGCTGGTGAGGGCATGGCGATCGCCGATGTTCGACACGTTGAGCTTGACGTACGGCTGGCGGAACCAGCTGGCGAAGTCGCTGAAGCGGTAACCGGCGTTGAAGCCGAAGGTCGTATAGCCGCCGACGCGCTCCGTGTTCATGAAGTCGCCGTACATGGCGCTGTGGTAGTTGCCGTAGACGCTCGCCCACAGCGGACCCTGGTCGTAGCTCAGCTGCAGGTAGGCGATGTTGCGCGGCGTGTTGAAGAGCTGCTTGCCGTCGGTCGGGTAGTACACGTACTGGCCGGCCTTGTTCTTGCCGGCGTTGAGGTCGCTCTCCACCGTCGCGTCGGTGTAGGTGTACTGGCCGTAGACCTTCCACGCCTCGGTGATGTTGAAGCTGCCCTCGGCGGCGAAGCCCTGCTGCTTCACGCGGGCGATCTGCGTATACACCGGCTCGCCCGTCACCTGGTCCTTGGCCGAGATGGTCTTGTTGTTGAAGTTGCTGTGATACAGCATCACGTTCGCCGAGAAGCGATCGTCGTAGTAGCGGTAGCCCAGGTCGTTGTTCCAGGCCGACTCCGGCTTGTTGGCCGCGGTGCCGGTGATCTGGTTGAGGAACACGGCGCCGTTCGGCGGCGCGCGGTAGGTTTCGCCGATGCCGTAATAGATCTGGCTGTTCTCGTTGGGCGAGAACTTCACGCCCACTGCCGGCGTGAACTTGTGATACGTGCCGTTGAGGTCGTCGTTACCGAAACCCTTGGCGAAGCCGCCCACCGAACCCGGGTTCTCGAACGCGAAGCCCGAACGGTCCACATGCAGGTAGGCCAGGCCGGCCGTGAACAGCCACTGGTCGTTCGGCGTCCAGGTGTCGGTGATGAAGCCCTTCTTGACCTCGGTGGTGGTGTACTCCTCATAGGCGTTCTGGACCTGCCCATCGGGATACAGCACGTAGTTGGAGGTGCCCCAGATGTCGTTCGGCACGCCGGTCGCCCAGCTGGCCATGCTGAACTTGTCGTTCTGCTGCTGGCGCGCGCGCTCGTACCAGAAACCGTATTCGAGCGCGTTGTCCATGCTCAGGTCCTGGTTGAACTTGGCGATCACGCCCGGGCGGTACGTGGTGCTGCTGCTGAAGCCGTACACCAGCGCCTTCTTGCCGTTCGGGCCCGTGACGATCGCGCCGTCCTGGTTCAGGTCCTGATGGGCCGACTCGTACAGGTTCTGCGTCGCGTTGGTGGTTTCGGCAAAGAACGAGTTGCCGGTACCGCCGCCGCCGTCGCCGTACTGGAAGTACGGCACCACCGACAGGCGCAGCGAGTCGGTCAGCTTGAACTCGCCGTCCAGGCTGAACATGTAGTTGCGGAACGGGTTGTTGTGCAGCTGGTAGTACTGGCTGTCACCGGGCGTGTAGGTGGTGTCGTAGTCGTAGAAGTAGCCGTGCTTGGCCAGGTCCGACTTGCTCAGGCCGTAATAGCTGTTGCGCACTTCGCGGTTGTACTGCAGCGAGGCGCTGATCGAGTTGTTGCTGTCGATGGTCCACAGCGACTTGCCTTCGACCTTCGTCACGTTGAGGTCGCCGGCACCTCGCCACTTGTCGACCGAATTGTCCGAGTACGACAGCCAGGAGCGCACCGGGCCGGTGTCGCCGGTGTTCAGGCGCACGAAGGTACGGCGGTAGTCATGCGAACCCAGCGACTGCGTCACGTCCACGCCCGCGGTGTGCGAAGGATCGATGGTCGCCCAGGCGATGTGGCCGCCAGCCGCGCCGGAGTCCGGCATGTCGACGTCGGGGATGCCCTGCAGCACGGTGATGTCTCCGTAGTTCTCGGAGTCGCCGTACTCGGTGGCGTATACCGCGTAGCTGCCCGTGTCGGTGATCGGCGCGCCGTTGACGGTCACGCCGATTTCGCTGGAGTTGAAGCCGCGGATCGAATAGTTGCCGTCCGACAGGCCGGTCACGTCATCCGTCGAGGCGTTCACGCCCGGGATACTGCTGACCATCTGAGTGAAGTTGCTGCCCGGCGGCGCCTTCACGATGGCGTCGCGGCTGATCGTCGAAACCGCCTTCGGCGCCGTCTGCACCGACATCAGGCCGCCGCCCAGCGACAGGCTCTGGGCCTGCACCGTCACCGTGTTCAGCTCCTGCACGCGCTTGGTGTCGTTGGAGGTGGTGGTGTTGGAGGTGCTCGACACGCTGGTGCGCTGCGTCGCGTCCTTGTTGGCGGCCGGCTGCGACTGGCTCGCCGTGTCCTGCGCCGCAGCGGTGCCGGCGGCCATGCAGAACACGACGGCAATCGCCATGGAAAGGTGGTTTCGTTTCATCATCGTCGATTCCAGAGGTTGCAATGTTTTGGGTATGCCGCCGCCCTGGAGGGCAGCGACAGACGGTGGTGGGGATGAGGGGTTACCACCCGGATGAAATATCTTTCGAAGAGCCGAAAGAAATAGCGCAATTCATTGTTATATATCGCAATTTCATGCCATTTAACGTAATTTTAAACGTTTTCTCCGGGCGTAAAAAAAGCCCGATCGGAAAATCGGGCGGAAATTTACGAAATCAGTTGAACGCTACCGGCCCGCGCGAAAAATCCCCCTTGCGCGAAACCGGCTTTGTAAGCCTCACATAAGTATTTTACAGGAAATTTACCGTTCGATCACGGCGACGCCGAAACAACTCGCGGGCGCGCGCAAAAACGGCAAGCCTGCATCGAGTCGAGGGCAAGCAGTTGCTACTGCTTGCCCAGGTAGCGGGCCCGCTTGGCCGGCTTGAGCGTCGCCAGGTCCAGCATCACCAGGCCATCGACGCAGCCGGAGAAGCCCGGATCCTCACCAAAGTCGAGAAACTGCACGCCCTCGGGTTCGACCAGGTCCACATACTGGCGATACAGCACGGGCAGGCTCACGCCCAGCGCGTCGAGATGATGCTTCAGCTTGCCGAGCCCGGCGGCCGGGTCCAGGCCTTCGAGCGCGGTGCGCACCAGTTCGATCACATCGGGGGAAACCACGAACGGCTGTCGCGCCGAAGCAAGCCCGGGTGCGCCGAAGTAGTGCTGGTGGGCCGCGGCGATCCATTCGCGCGCCTCGCGCGGAATGCTTACCGACATGCTTACCGGTCCGAACAGGTAGCGCAGTTCGGGATGACGTTGCAGGTACAGGCCAATGCCTTGCCACAACTGGTCGAGCGCGCGCGAGCGCCAGTAGGCCGGAGCGATGAAACTGCGCCCCAGTTCCAGGCCCTGCGCCAGCCGTGATTCGAGCGCCGGCGAATAGTTGAACAGGCTGGACGTATACAGGCTGGACATGCCGCGCTCGGCAATCAGGCGACCGCCATGGCCGAAGCGGTAGGAGCCCACGATGCGCAGGGACTTGGGATCCCACAGCACCAGGTGCTCATAGTGCGGGTCGTACACGTCGAGATCGCGACGCGCACCGGTGCCCTCGCCCACCTTGCGGAACGTGAGCTCGCGAAGGCGCCCGATCTCGCGCAGCACCACGCTGTCCGATGCGCCCTTGAACAGGTACACCTGCTTGCCGTCATTCAGGTCCGCCAGCTTTTCGGCCTGCGACTGCAACTCCGCCGCCACCCGTTCCGTGGGTTCCGGATGCGCCAGCGGCGCCTGGCCGCCGAAGATCAATCCGCGATGGCGTCCCACGCGATAGACATGCCGGCGCATGAGCTTGGCAGCGCGCTGGGTCGAACCGCCGGCGTGCTGTTCCAGCTCATCGGTACTCACCAGGGCGCCGATGCTGAAGCCAATGCGCCGGCTGACCGGCGAGATGGCCTCGCGCGGCAGCATTGCCGTGCTGAGCGGCTTGGCCAGCATCGAGAGGCCATAGAACATGGCCGAATTGCGCGCCGCCACATGGATTGGCAGCACCGGCGTGCGGCCACGCTGGGCAAGCCGTGCGAAGCCATCGGACCAGCGGCCATCACGCACGCCATCGGGGCGCATGCGCGATACCTCGCCGGCGGGAAATACGATCAGCGCCTCGCCGTTGTCCAGCGCCCGATAGATGTCGCGCATGCGCGAGGTGGCGCCCTTGCCGAACACATCGACGGGAAGCAACAGCTTGTGCAATTGGGGAATCGCCATCAGCCAGTCATTGGCGAGGATGCGCACGTCGCTGCGCACGGAGCCGACCAGCTGCAGCAAGGCGAGCGCGTCGACCATGCCCAGCGGATGGTTGGCGACGATCAGCACGCCGCCTTCCACCGGGATGTTCTCGCGCTCGCGGGGATTGGCGTAGTAGCTGACCCCGAGCAGGTCGAGCGTACGCTCGACGAAGTCGAAGCCTTCGGCCTCACCAATCGCATTCAACGTACGGTTGAAGCCGTCCTGGTCGGCCAGGCGGCCCAGCATGCCGGCCACTTGCCGCCGGATCAGGGGATGCTGCGCCAACCATGGCAGACGTTCGGTGAGGGTCTGTTCAACGCTGAGCATGACCGCCTCCTGGGAATTACCCCAAATGCTGGTAGCGGATTATGACAGCAAGGTTATGCGAATAGGTTCAGAAGATGGCGCTGACGACAACTTGCCGCAATTCAAATAGCTAAGTGCAAATACGCCGCCACGCCGCCAAGGAACATCTGCACCGACAACGCGATCAGCAGCATGCCCATCACGCGCTCCAGCGCGGTGAGAACGCTTTCACCGAGCCAACGGAACAGATAGGTGGAGCACAACAGGATCACCGACGTGGCCACCCACGCACCGACCAGCGCGATCGCCCAGTCTGCCGTGCGTCCCGGTTGGGTGTTGGTGAGCAGCAGCAGCGCCGCCATGGCCGATGGACCGGCCACGCCCGGGATCGCCATGGGCACGATGAAAGGCTCCCCTTCACCCGGCTTGCCGAAGATGCCGCCCCCATCGGCCGGCGGAAACACCATGCGGATGCCGATGAGGAACAGCACGATGCCGCCGGCGATGCTGATCGACTCCTGCCTCAGCTGCAGCAGCTTGAGGATCAGCTGCCCGCCCATGAGGAAACCGAGCAGCACCGCGAGCGCGATCAGCAGCTCGCGCACCATCACATAGCGACGGCGCTTGGGCGCGACATCCTTCAGCAGGGTGAGGAAGATCGGGATGTTGCCCAGCGGATCCATGATGAGGAACAGCAGGATCGCCGCCGACAGCGTGGTCATCTGCGTTTCCATGTCAGTACTGCCCCGACACGGTCACGCGGATACCCGCAGGTCGAGCATCGCGCCGCGCGAGGCCGCCCCCTGCCCGCCCAGCAGATAGATCACCGCATCGGCGGTGGCATCAGGCAGCGGGTGGATCGTGGTGTCCTCGCCGAAGTAGGCCGCGCGCCGCAACGTGGTGCGCATGGGGCCAGGCAACAATGCGTGCGTGCGCAGGGTCGTCTTCTCGGTTTCCTGGTGCAGGATCTCGACGAAGCGCTCGAGCGCCGCCTTGGAGACACCATAGCCGCCCCAGTGCGCGCGTTGCACCAGCGCCGGATCGTCGAGGACGAACACGACGGCACTGTCCGGCGCACGCACCAGCAGCGGCATGCACGCCTGGGTGAGCGCGAACGGCGCAGACACATTGACATGCAGCGCACGCAGCCAGTCGTCGGGCTTGTGCACGGAAAGCGGCGTGAGCCCGTTGAAACTTGCCGCCGCATGCACGACGCCATCCAGGCGGCCGAAGTCGCGTTCGAGGCCATCGGCCAGCGCTTCGTAGTCGCGAGGCGTGGCGGCTTCCATGTCCAGCGGATGGATCACGGGCTCGGGCAAGCCTTCGCTCACCATCGCATCGTAAAGCTGCTCGAGCTGACGCTTGCGCCGGCCGGTAATGACCACGGTGGCGCCCGCTCGCGCCGCGGCGCGCGCCACGGCGGCACCGAGGCCGCCGTAAGCGCCGGTCACCAGGATGACTCGATCGGCGAGCGAACCTGCAGGCGGCGTCCAATCCTGCGGCAGGTGAACAAGAGGCAGCGTCATCAGGAGTCGGCCCCTTCCACATCGGCAGCCATGCGTGCGAGCTCACCGGAGGCCTTGAGGTCTTCGATGATGTCGCAACCGCCGATCAGTTCGCCCTGGATAAACAGCTGGGGAAACGTCGGCCAGTTGGCGTAATGCGGCAGCGCCGCACGCACTTCCGGGTCGGCCAGCACGTTCACCGCATGGAACTGCGCGCCTGCCTCCGTCAGTGCCTGCGCGGCACGACCGGAGAAGCCGCACATGGGGAACTGCGGCGTGCCCTTCATGAAGAGCACGATGCCATGCTCGGCGAGCACAGCCTTGATTCGCTCATTAACGTCCATAAGTCAGGTCATTCATCATTACAATGCACGCGGATCGGTAGTGTATCAGTCGTATGCCCGCAGCCGGCCCATGGCTGTCCCGGCCCGACTCCTTATCCTCAGCCAACGCCCAGGAGCCACAACATGGCGATCGAACTCCCTCCCCTGCCCTATGAAAAGAACGCGCTCGAGCCGCACATCTCCGCGGAGACGCTGGAGTATCACTATGGCAAGCATCACCAGGCCTACGTGACCAACCTCAACAACCTGATCAAGGGCACCGAGTTCGAGAACGCCGCGCTCGAGGACATCATCAAGAAGTCATCCGGCGGCGTGTTCAACAACGCGGCCCAGGTCTGGAACCATACCTTCTACTGGAACTCCCTCAGCCCGAACGGCGGCAAGGAGCCTTCGGCCAAGCTGGCCGATGCCATCACCAAGGCCTTCGGCTCGGTCGAGAAGTTCAAGGAAGAGTTCACCAAGTCGGCCGTGGGCAACTTCGGTTCGGGCTGGACCTGGCTGGTGCAGCGCCCGGATGGCTCGCTGGGCATCGTGAACACCTCCAACGCCGCCACGCCGATCACCGGCAGCGACAAGCCGCTGTTCACCTGCGACGTGTGGGAACACGCGTACTACATCGATTACCGCAACGCCCGCCCGAAGTACATCGAGGCGTTCTGGAACCTGGTGAACTGGGACTTCGCGGCCAAGAACCTGGCCTGATATCCCGGCATCAAAGAACAAACGGGGCCCTCGCGGCCCCGTTTTTTTTGTGTCCCTTACCCTTGTGGGAGCGCACCCTGTGCGCGACCGCAGAGGTTCGTCGTGTCGTTACGCTTCGTCATCCTGTCGCGCACAGGGTGCGCTCCCGCAAGGACCGCCCATCGCGGTCAACGCTTTTCCAGCTCGCCTACCGCAGGCCCGGCCTGCTGGTCGCGCCCCAGTGCATGCGCAATGCCGCTCAGCCGCTCCATCAGTTGCCGGGCATCCGGCGCGCGCACCGTGGCATGCCCCACCTTGCGACCGATGCGTGGCTGCTTGCCGTAGTCATGCCAATGCGCGTCCACGGCTTCAAGCACCGGCGCAGCGTCCGGCAACTCGCCGATCCAATTGAACATCGCCGACAGGCCCGGCGCCGAGGTGTCACCCAAGGGCAGGCCGAGCACGGCGCGCACATGGTTCTCAAACTGGCTGGTCAAGGCGCCTTCGATGGTCCAATGACCCGAATTGTGCACGCGCGGCGCCATTTCGTTACCCAGCAACGCGCCATCCTTGACGAACAGTTCCAGCGCGAACACGCCGACGTAGTCCAGCTTCTCGGCCAGCGTCTGCGCAAGCCGGGTGGCACGCTCCTGCAGGGAGGTGATGTCCGGCGCCGGCGCCAGGCTCAGCGACAGCACGCCATCGGTGTGCCAGTTCTGGGTGAGCGGCCAGGTGCGGAATTCGCCATCGCGCGAGCGCACGGCGATCACCGACAGCTCGCGATCAAACGGCACGAACGCTTCAAGGATGAGTCCGTGCGCTTCCGCCTGCGCACCCAGCGCCGCCCAGGCGGCATCGGCGTCGGCCAGCGACTTGATGCGGAACTGGCCCTTGCCGTCATAGCCCAGCCGGCGCGTCTTGAGGATGGCCGGCGCGCCGATCGTCGCGAGCGCGAGATCCAGGTCTTCCCGGGTATCGATGGCCTTGAAGTCCGGCGTTTGCAGACCGCATTCGCGGAACAGGGTCTTTTCCGCCAGCCGGTCCTGCGCGACGGCCAAGGCCCGCGGCGCAGGAAACACGGCCACGCGCTCGGCCAGCCAATGGGCGGTTTCCGCCGGCACGTTCTCGAAATCGAAGGTGACCACGTCGACCTGGCGGGCGAAGTGCTCGAGCGCGTCGTAATCGGTCCAGTCGGCCACGACGAGAGGGGCAACCTGGCCGGCGCAGGCATCGGCCGCGCTGTCCACCACCAGCGTCTTCACGCCGAGCGGAGCAGCGGCAAGGGCCAGCATGCGGGCGAGCTGGCCTCCGCCAAGGATGCCAAGGACGAGCTGGCGACGCGTGCTCACGTGCGTGGATCCGGATGGTCGAGGACGCTCTGCGTCTGGCGCGTGCGGTACGCATCCACCGCCTTGGCCAGCGACGCATCGTGCAGCGCCAGCACCGACGCGGCCAGCAACCCGGCGTTCACCGCACCGGCGCGACCGATGGCCAGCGTGCCGACCGGGATGCCGGCCGGCATCTGCGCGATCGACAGCAGCGAATCCATCCCGTTGAGCGCCTTGGACTGCACCGGTACGCCCAGCACGGGCAGGCGCGTCTTGGCAGCCAGCATGCCCGGAAGGTGGGCCGCGCCACCGGCGCCGGCAATGATGACCTGGATGCCGCGCTCCACCGCCTCTTCCGCGTACTGGAACAACAGGTCCGGCGTGCGATGCGCCGATACGACGCGCACCTCGTGCGCAACGCCCAGCTCAGCCAACACGTTGGCCGCATGCTCCATGGTTTCCCAGTCCGAGCGGGAACCCATCACAACGCCCACGCGCGGCGGGAGGGAAGTCGAGGTCATGACCCAAGCCATCCAAAAGGGGTTATTGTACGGACTTTCCGCGTTTCGGTACGAACTCGCCCGTCTATGGATAAACGCCTGCTCGATATCCTGTGCTGCCCGGTCAGCAAGGTCCCGGTCCGCCTCCTCGGCCGCAGCGAACTGGAGGCCCTCAACGCCGCCATCGCCGCCGGCGGGGTCCAGAACGTGGCCGGGGCGGCCGTGCAGACGGCCCTTTCCGAAGGCCTCATCACCACCGATCGCAAGGTGATCTACCGGGTCGATGACGGCATTCCCGTCATGCTTCCCGAAGAGGGCATCGGCACCCTCCAGCTGCGGGACTTCCCGGCCGCCGCCTGACCTACGGGGACCTGTCATCCGCAGGTCCCTGCGCCGCGCTGTGAACGCGTCGACATATATCGAAGCGCCGCATGACAGCGCGGCCGGCTTTCACGTATTGTAGGCATGCGTATTGTCGGAACGGGCCGCACGCACGTCGGCATCACTTCAGGGGTGTGGCGATGAAAGACGCCAGTGAACCTTCCAACATCGTCAGCCTGACCCAGCGCCTGGATCCGTCCAGCGAGCGCGGAGGCGCCCTTTTGAACACCGTCCGGGACATCGCTGGCCGTCGCCTGCAGATCTTGATCAACGGCATGTTCGAGCATGTCGATGATGCGCTGTTCGACCTCGCCGAAAAGGCCGAGAACAACGCGGCGCAGATGCACTACTTCGACGGCATGCGCGAGGTGCGCAAGCGCCGCCCCATCGTCGAACGCTCCTTTCTCACCCACGTATCGCGCGAACTGAGCGATTTCGCCGCCAACCAGCGCAGCATGCCGAGCAACGGCATCCAGCTGCCGGTCGGCACCGCCGAACTTTCGCTGGTGGCCGACAACGAGCTGGAAGAATCGCTGGCCATCACCAGCATGATCGGCAAGAACGAGACGCGCCTCACGCGTGAACTCTTCTCCGTGAACCAGCGCCTGTCGGTCATCTACGGCGGCCTCAAGATCGAGGACAGCAGCAACCCGGTCGGACCGGCCGCGCTGTCGCAGGCGTTCCGCCAGGCGATGCGCGAGCTCAACGCGGAAATGCGCGTCAAGCTCATCATCTACAAGCTGTTCGATCGCTACGTGCTGGCTTCGCTGGATGAGCTCTACCAGGAGATCAATGCCGAACTGATGCGCGCAGGCGTCCTGCCGCAGTTGCGGCATGAAATATCGCGTGGCGGCGCCGCAGGACGTACCGCCGGAACGGGGTCGGCAACGGCTGCCGACGGTGCCGCACCGGATGGCATCTATCAGGGCGAAGACGACGGAAGCGCATCCAGCGAGCTGCTGCAGACGCTGCACACCCTCTTCAGCGCGCGTCGTGGCGGGCCGGCAACGGCCATGCGCATCCCCGCCGGCGCCGTGCAGATGCCCAGCGCCAACGAGCTGATCGGTGCATTGAGCGTGCTGCAGAGCCAGGCGGCCATCAACCAGCAAATGCCGCTGAGCGCGAGCAACGCGCTGGAGCTTGCCGGCGAAGTCCAGCAGCTCAAGGATCATCTGCTGGCCCAGATCGGCTCGCTGCGTGGCGAAAAGCCCAGCCAGGTATCGACCATCGACGAGGACACCATCGACCTCGTCGGCATGCTGTTCGAGTTCATCCTCGAAGACCGCAACCTGCCCACGGAAATGCAGGTCCTGCTGGCTCGCCTGCAGATCCCGTACCTCAAGGCGGCCATCCTCGATCGCAAGCTGTTCGCGCACCGCCAGCATCCGGCGCGGCGCCTGCTCGACAGCCTCGCCGATGCGGCCAAGGGCTGGTCGGCCGAATCCGATCGCGACCACCGCCTGCACGACAAGATCAAGTCCATCGTCGACCGCCTGCTGCAGGATTTCGACGACGACATCAGCATCTTCGAGCGCCTCTGCGTCGAGCTGCAGGAATTCCAGGACATCAGCCGCCGCCGCGCCGAACTGGCCGAGCAGCGCGTGGCCGAGTCCACCCGCGGGCGGGAAAAACTGGAGCAGGCGCGTCGCCGCGCGGCCCGCGAGATCCTCAGCCGCATAGACGGCCATACGTTGCCGCCGTTGATCCATGGCGTGCTGTCGCGCGCCTGGGCCAATTACCTGGTGCTGACGATCCTGCGCCAGGGCGAAGAGTCGAGCGAGTTCCGCGATGCGCTCCGCTTCGCCAATGACTTCATCGACAGCACCAAGCCCGCACGCACCCTGGACGAGCGCCGTGCGCTGCGCCAGATGCTGCCCGGCATCGAGCGGGCCCTGCGCCGGGGCCTGGCGAACGTTGCCTTCCAGGAAAGTGACATCGACCGCCTGCTGGCGCAGTTGCATACCTACTATCGCCACCAGCTCGGCGAAGCGGTGCCGGAGGCCGACATCCAGGCCGCCGCGGAACCCGGCAGCCTGCCGATTCCCGAGAGCATCCAGCCGATCGCCGAATCCGAAGCGGAGCTCGCCCGCTCCGAGCCGGAACCCGAGCCGCTGGTCGATACGCCCGAGATGCAGCTCGTGGCCGAGCTGAAGCCCGGCATCTGGCTTGAGTTCGTGACGGGCCCGGAAACCGTCGAGCGCGCCAAGCTCTCCTGGATCAGCCCGATGAGCGGGCGCTACCTGTTTGTGAATCGCCGCGGCCTCAAGGTCGCCGACCACGCCCCGCACGAACTGGCCGAGGCGCTCGCCCGCGGCTCGGCTCGCGTGCTTGATTCCACGGCCTTGTTCGACCGCGCGCTGGACGCCATCGTCGGTCGCCTGAGCCAGCCAGCCACGGCGACCAGCCCCGCGACCGAATGACTTCCCCATTACTTGTTCCCCCGGCGTCCGACCTGATCCGGGCGGATGTCGAGCGTGCCTTTGCCGAAGATATCGGCACCGGCGACGCCACCGCCGATCTTCTTCCTGCCTCGGCGCGGGCCAGCGCCACGCTGACCTGCCGGGAAGACGCCGTCATCGCCGGCATCGACTGGTTCAACGCATGCTTTGCCGCCCTGGACCCGGCGACAGAGATCGAATGGCTGTTGCGCGACGGCGACCGCGCCCAGGCAGGCTCCGTGATCTGCCGCCTCCGTGGCCGTGCCCGGCCCATGGTGAGCGCTGAGCGATCGGCGCTGAATTTCCTGCAGCTGCTGTCGGGTACCGCCACCACCACCGCCACCTACGTGGCGGCCGTGGCCGGCACCGGCGTGCGCGTGCTCGACACGCGCAAGACCGTGCCTGGATTGCGCCTGGCCCAGAAGTACGCCGTGCGCTGCGGTGGTGGCCACAACCATCGGGTGGGCCTGTACGACGCCATCCTGGTGAAGGAAAACCACATCATCGCGGCTGGCGGCATCCGCGCGGCCGCCGAGGCGGCGCGCAGGCTGCACCCGGCGCTCCTGCTGGAAATCGAGGTCGAGAACCTCGACGAGCTGCAGCAGGCGCTGGATGCCGGTGCGGATCGCATCATGCTGGACAACTTCACCCTGCCGCTGATGCGCGAGGCCGTGGCCATCACCAAGGGTCGTGCGGAGCTGGAGATCTCCGGCAATGTCGACCTGGGCACGATTGCCGATTACGCAAGCACGGGCGTGGACTACATCTCGGTCGGCGCCCTGACCAAGCACGTGCGCGCGGTCGATCTTTCGCTGCGCCTGCAGCTGGACTGACGAAGGGTGATTGCTCCGTTTCCGCGGGGTGATCACCCAGTCGCTGAGCCGCCCGCCAGGTCCACGAGCACCGGACCGCACCGGCGTCGCCCGGTCTTCACCTTGCAAGCCGCACGCGCCGCCTACACTCTGCAGCCATGAGTGAGCTTCCCGACCTGATCCTGTTGCTGGTCCTGCTGGCGATCGTCGGCACCTGGCTGAAACTGAGCCGCGCCCGCGAGCAGGCGACGCGGGAGGCCCGTCAGCAATGCCGCCAGCACGGCCTGCAGTTGCTGGATGAAAGCGTGGGGCTGCGCAGCCTGCGACTGCGACGCGCGCAAGGGCAGCTGTTCTGGGAACGCTGCTACACCTTCGAGGTGAGCATCGATGGCGACGACCGCGAACCCGGGCGGTTGTGGATGACCGGCCAAACCCTTACCGGGTTGAGCCTGCCCACCATCCAGAGCCATCTGCCCGGGCTGATGGCCGAGCACGCATCGCCACCCGCCGAAAGCAACGTCGTGCCATTGCGCCCCCGACTGCACCGGGACAGCAGCCTCCACTGAGGAGGCGGGCCGGCCCTACTTCACGACACGCAGGAAGGGCGCGCTGCGCTTGGGCTTGTCGCCGGCCTGATCGCTTTCGGGCGACGGCGGCGTGTCATCGGGATCGGACGGCGGCGGCGGGTTGTCGCCACCTTCGTCGGCGGGAAACATCATGCCCTGCCCGTTCTCCTGGGCGTATAGCGCCAGCACGGCCTGCACGGGGATATGGATGTTGTGGCTGACCCCGGAGAAGCGGGCCTGGAAACTGATCCAGTCATTGCCCAGGTCCAGGTTGGCGACGGCCCGCATCGCCAGGTTCAGCACCACCTGGCCGTTCTTGATGACCTGCGGCGGCACCCTCACGCCCTCACGGGTGGCATCCAGCAGCACGTAAGGCGTGAGGTTGTTGTCGGTGATCCAGTCGTAGATCGCCCGCAACAGATAGGGACGATTGGAGGTCATCGGCGGTAGCTTGTCGTCGGTCATTCAAAAACCTGCTGGAGACCGGCATCACGGAAGCCTCCGGAGCCTGGTCGAATGGATGGAGGCAGTGTAATGCCAAGCCAAGGCAAGGTGTCGCGGCGAGCGCCCAGGCACCCGGCAACGGCAGATGCCGCACAGCGCTACCGCATGGCCAGCCCAAGCGGCCGGATCAGGGCCGCATGGCCTTTTCTTCGGCGGTCATGCTTCGCGCATAGCCCTGGCTGGCGAACAACCGCTCGCCGTAATCGAGAATGGGCTTGCCGTCGCGCCCCAGGTCCACGCCCAGCCAGGGCAGCCGCCACACCACCGGGGCCACCAGGCAATCGGTGAGGCTCATCTCGGGATTGAGGAAGAACCGAGACGCCTTGAACAGCGGCAGCGAGGCCAGCAGGTGCTCGCGCAGTCGCTTGCGGGCGGCATCCGCCGGGCGTCCGCCGGCCCGGATGGTATCGATCTCGGGCAGCCAGTCCAGCTCGATGCGCACCGTGGCCAGCCGCAGCCGGGCACGGGACAGCGGGTCGATCGGCATCAGCGGGGGGTGCGGGTAGCGTTCGTCCAGGTATTCGCAGACGACGGCCGTGTTGTAGAGGGTGAGGTCCCTGTCGACCAGGGTCGGCGTGGTGCCGTAGGGGTTCAGTTCGAGCAGGTCTTCGGGAGGCCTGGCCGGGTCCACGAGCACCCGTTCATAGCTGACGCCCTTGGCTGCAAGCACCAGCCGGGTGCGGTGGCACTGGATGCCGTCCGCGGTGGTGTACAGGGTGAGTGCGGTACGCGAACGAGCGCTTTGAACCATGCGCGATCTCCCCATCGACATTAAGCGAATACGGCGGCACTAGGCCGCCGTACCCTGGGCCATTGGAGGGCCGCCTCAGTGGACGTCCTTCCAATATTCCTTCTTTAGCAGATATGCCAGGAAAGTGAAGCCCGCCAGGAAGAGCAGCACCCAGATGCCGTAGCGCTGGCGCTGCAGGGCGGCCGGTTCGGCGGCGTACTCGAGGAAGGCGGTCAGGTCACGCGTGGCCTGCTGGTACTGGGCCGGCGTGAGCTTGCCCGGCTGGGACAGCTCCAGCTTCTCCACCTCGTCGGAGCCTTCCTTCTTCACCGCCGTCTGCAGGCCCTGCAGTTCCCACAGGGGGTTCGGCATGGAGGCGTTTGCGAACACCGCGTTGTTCCAGCCCACCGGACGGGTTGGATCCAGGTAGAAGGAGTTGAGGTAGCCATAGACCCAGTCGGCCGTCTTGGCGCGCACTTCCAGCGAGAGATCCGGCGGTGCCTTGCCGAA
>NZ_BCPR01000053.1 GCF_016586165.1 Dyella sp. EPa41
TCCAACACCATCCCCGAGATCCTCGAAGCCATCACGGGTTCACGGCCACGGCCTGACAAGACGTCATTCCGGCGCAGGCCGGAATCCAGCCGCGAAGTGTTCGAGGTCCCGGACGACCGCACTTTTTGGGCTGGACTTGCGGCGACACCCGGACCGTGACTCAACTGGATTCCGGCCTGCGCCGGAATGACGAGCCAAACAACATTGGAACTATCCATGAGCTTCAACACCATCCCCGAGATCCTCGAAGACATCCGCGCCGGCCGCATGGTCGTGATCCTCGACGACGAGGATCGCGAGAACGAAGGCGACCTCATCATGGCGGCGCAGATGGTGCGGCCGGAGGACATCAACTTCATGGTGCGCGAGGCGCGCGGCCTGGTCTGCCTCACGCTGACCGAACAGCGCACGCGCCAACTGGGCCTGCGCCCGATGGTGTCGGACAACACTTCGCCGTATCACACCAACTTCACTGTCTCGATCGAGGCGGCCGAGGGCGTCACCACCGGCATCTCGGCGCATGACCGTGCACGCACCATCCAGGTCGCCGTGAAGTCGGATGCGAAGCCGGAGGATCTCTCGCAGCCGGGCCATATCTTCCCGCTCACCGCGCAGCCGGGTGGCGTGCTTACGCGAGCGGGCCACACCGAAGCGGGTTGCGATCTCGCGGCGCTGGCGGGCCTGGAGCCGTCGGCGGTGCTGATCGAGATCCTGCACGAGGACGGCTCGATGGCGCGCCGTCCCGAGCTGGAGGTGTTCGCGAAAAAGCATGGCCTGAAGATCGGCACCATCGCCGACCTGATCCGCTACCGCCTGGAAACCGAGAAGACGGTGCAGCGCGTGTACGAAGACGATGTCGATACCGAGTTCGGCCCGTTCCGCCTGGTGGCCTATCGCGATGCCATTCGCCACGGCCTGCACTTCGCGCTGCTGCGCGGCACGGTGCACGACGGCGACCCGGTGCTGACCCGCGTGCACGTGCGCAACACGCTGTCGGACGTGCTGCATCTGCAGCGCGACGACCTGGGCCTCACGGTGACCTCGGCCCTGCGACGCATCGCCGATGAAGGCCGTGGCGCACTGCTGGTGCTCTCCGGCGAGGACACGCCCGACGCGCTGCTGCGCCGCCTCAACCGCCAGCCCGACCTGAAGGCGCCGGAAGAAGCGCAGCAGCAGGAGTGGCGCCAGCTGGGCCTGGGCGCACAGGTACTCGCGGACCTCGGCATTCGCCAGCTGCGCGTGCTGGGCACGCCGCGCAAGATGGTGGGCCTGGGTGGCTTCGGGCTGGAAGTGGTCGAGTACGTTTAAGGCACCGAACCTCCCCTGTAGGAGCGCACCCAGTGCGCGACCGCAGGGCTTCGGCGTATCTCCGTAGGCTTTTCGCGCACTGGGTGCGCTCCTACAGGGGGCTTGCATACTCCCGCCACTTCCGCGCCATGCCATCACCGGCATACTCGGGCTTTCACCATCATCGGCCAGCCATGACCTCCACGACCATCCGCCTGATCGCCCCTTCCGGCTATCCGCATGACTACGACGCCATGGCCCGCGGCGTGGCTCGCCTGCGCGCGGCGGGCTGCACGGTCGACGGACTGGAGGTGCTCGATCGGACGGAGCACCGCTTTGCGGGCAGCGATGCGGAGCGCGTGGCCGATCTGAACCATCTGGCCATCCATCCCGCCTTGCCCGACATCGTGCTGGCCGTGCGTGGCGGCTATGGCGCGACGCGCCTGCTGGAACACATCCACTATGGCGCGCTGCGCGAGCGGCTGGCGGACTCGTCCACCCTCCTGGTCGGGCACAGCGACTTCACGGCCCTCCAGATGGCCCTCTACGTGAAGAGCGGCCTCACCACGTTCGGCGGGCCGATGCTGGGCCCCGACTTCGGTGCGCCGGAACTCAACGAGCTGATGTGGGAGCATTTCTGGCGTGCGGTTACCGAGCCGGAAGCCACGGCACGCTGGGAGACCACGAGCGACACCATGCTCGATGCCGAAGGCCCGCTCTGGGGCGGCAATCTCGCCATGTTGTGCAGCCTGATCGGCACGCCGTATTTTCCGCGCATCGACGACGGCATCCTGTTCGTGGAGGACGTGGGCGAGCCGCCGTTCCGCATCGAGCGCCTGCTGTACCAGCTGCATCTGGCCGGCGTGCTGGACCGGCAGCGGGCCCTGGTGTTCGGCCACTTCACCAACTGCAAGCCGCACGGCTACGACAACGGCTACGACACCGCCGCCGCGCTCGACCACATCGGCCGCGTGGCGCACATCCCGGTCGTGCGCGACCTGCCGTTCGGGCACGAGACCAACAAGTTCACCCTGCCGTTTGGCGTGCCCGCGCGGCTGCGCGTGGCGGACGGGCAGGCCAGCCTGACCTTTCGCGGCCATCCGCACTTGTCCGGGGCCGTTCCCCGGCCCGATCCGGCCAACCGACCCCAAAATCCGTAAAATAGCTGGCCCACATGGGCCGCCGAGCCCACAGGAAACCCCGATCCATGAAGACCATCGAAGGCGATTTCGCCACGCCCAAAGGCCGTTTTGCCATCGTCGCCGGCCGTTTCAACGGCTTCGTCGTCGAGCCGCTGGTGGCCGGCGCGCGTGACGTGCTGGTGCGCCATGGCGTGAAGGACGACGCGATCGAGCTGATCCGCGTGCCCGGCGCCTGGGAAATCGCGCTGGCCGCGAACAAGGTGGCCCATTCCGGCAAATACGCCGCGGTGATCGCGCTGGGCGCGGTGATCCGTGGCTCCACGCCGCATTTCGACTATGTGGCCGGCGAGTGCGCCAAGGGCCTGGCCCAGGCCGCCTACGGCTCCGGCGTGCCGGTGGCGTTCGGCGTGCTGACCACCGACACCATCGAGCAGGCCATTGAGCGCTCCGGCACCAAGGCCGGCAACAAGGGCGCGGACGCCGCGCTGGCCGCGCTCGAAATGGTCAACCTGTACGGGAAGCTGTGATGAGCCAAGGTATCGATCTGGCCGCACGTTCGCGCGCGCGTCGCCGTGCGCTGCAGGCCGTGTATGCGTGGCAGATCGGCGGCAGCCGCATGGACGCCGTGATCGAGCAGTTCCGCCACGAGCAGGACATGGAAGTGGCCGACCTCGAATACTTCGAGGACCTGCTGCACGGCGTGGAGCGCCACGTCGAAGCCATTGACGACAGCCTGAAGCCCTATGTGGACCGCGAAGTGGGCCAGATCGACCCGATCGAGCGCGCCGCGCTGCGCCTGGCCGCCTACGAGCTGAAGTACCGCCCGGACGTGCCGTACCGCGTGATCATCAACGAGGCCATCGAGGTCACCAAGCGCTTCGGCGCCGATCATGGCCACAGCTACGTCAACGGCGTGCTGGACAAGCTCGCCAGTTCGCTGCGCTCCACGGAAAAGCGCGGCTGATGGGCGGCGCGGAGCGGTTGTCTTCCGTTCCCGTCCTCGAGACCGAGCGCCTGCGTCTGCGGGCCCATCGCGCCGGGGACCACGCCGAATGCACGGCCATCTGGTCCGATCCCGAGGTGGTCCGCCATATCGGTGGACGTGCCTTCACGGCCGAGGAAGTGTGGAAGCGCCTGCTGCAATACGTGGGCCTGTGGAGCCTGCTCGGGTACGGCTATTGGGCCGTGGAAGAGAAGGCCACCGGCCGTTACATCGGCGACATCGGTTTCGCCGATTTCAAGCGCGACCTGCAACCGTCGCTGGAAGGCATGCTGGAATTCGGCTGGGTGCTGGCGCCTCATGCGCACGGCAAGGGCTATGCGAGCGAGGCCGTGGCCGCCGCGATCGCCTGGGCCGAACAGCATCGACCGAACCTGCGCGCGGTCTGCATCATCGACCCCGCCAACGAGCCGTCGATCCGTGTCGCCGAGAAGGCCGGCTTCAAGCGCTGGCAGGAATCGACCTATCACGGCGGCCCCACCATCGTGTTCAGCCGGTAGCATGGGCGCGACCCTCTAGCCGCCCGGGGCCGCTTCCATGGAATTTCGCCTGATCGACCGCATCCGCGAGCGCACCGCGCAAGGCCGCGAAGACGTGCGCCTGGGCATAGGAGACGACGCCGCGCTGGTGGCGCCGCCGGCCGGTCAGGAGCTGGCCATCGCCATCGACACCATGGTCGAGGGCGTGCACTTTCCCCAGGGCACCGGGCCGGCCGATATCGGCTGGAAGTCGCTGGCGGTGAACCTGTCCGACCTCGCCGCGATGGGTGCCACCCCGGCCTGGGCCTTGCTCGCGCTCATGCTGCCGCGGCAGCCGGTGGAACAGGTGCAAGCGTTCATCGACGGCTATGCCGAGGGTTTTGCGCAGCTTGCGCAGACGTACCGGCTGGCCTTGATCGGCGGCGACACCACGCGCGGTACGTTGACCGTGAGCGTGGCGGTGCATGGCTTCGTGCCGCCCGGCCAGGCGCTCACGCGAGCGGGCGCCCGTGCGGGCGATGTGGTGCTGGTGACCGGCACCCTGGGTGACGCGGCGGCCGGCCTGAGACTTTTGCAGGCGGGCGCGCGGGTGGCCGAGGGTGATGGTCGCGCGGCCTACCTGATCGAGCGCCTGCATCGCCCCACGCCGCAGGTGAAGGCGGGTCTCGCCCTGCGTGGCCGCGCCACCGCGTGCATCGATGTGTCCGACGGCCTGCTCGCCGACCTTGGGCATATCTGCGAGGGTAGTGCGCTCGGTGCGGAGATCGACGCTTCGCTGCTGCCGCGCTCGTCCATGCTGCTGGGTGCCTTCGACGAAACCATGACGCGCGACTTAGCACTCTCTGGCGGAGACGACTACGAGCTTTGCTTCACGGTACCGCCCTCGCTGGTCGCCGAAGTGCAGGGAGACCTGGCGCGCCTGGGCTGCGGGGCCACCCGCATCGGGCGCATGGTCGAGGGCACCGGCGTGCGTGTGCGCGACGAGCAAGGCCAATGGCTGGAAACCACGCATCGCGGCTGGGACCACTTCGCATGAGCGACCACGAAAACGTCAACGAAAACGAGGCCAGCTTCGACAAGAAGACGCTGACACCGGACCAACGCCGCCTGCTGCTGGCCACGCCGGCGGGCTGGCTCGCCTGCGGATTCGGGTCCGGCCTCGCGCCTTTCGCGCAGGGCACCGCAGGCTCGCTGGCGGCGATCATCCCGTGGCTGCTGTTGCGCAGCCTGCCGCTGCAGCTCTACGTGTTCGCCATCGTCGTCGCGTTCGTGGCGGGTCTGTGGGCGTGCGGCATCGCCGGGCGCATGCTGGGCGTGGACGACCACCGCAGCATCGTGTGGGACGAGTTCGTCGGCATGTGGATCGCGCTCATTCCCACGGTGATGCCGGCGTTCTGGGCATCGTGGTCGAGCGTGGTGATCGGCTTCCTGCTTTTCCGCCTGTTCGATGTATGGAAGCCCTGGCCGATCCGCCTGCTGGACCAGCGCCTCAAGGGCGGCGTCGGGGTGATGATGGACGACGTCGTCGCCGGCGTGTTCGCCGCCATCGTGCTGGCGTTCCTGCTGCGCTTCTAGGCGTTTGGCCGCGAAAGCCTCTTTTTCGCCATAACCGGTCGGTAGTCTCGCCTCGTGCCGCGCGGTGACGCGTCCGGCTGCGCCATCACGGATGACAAGGACGAGGGGAAGCCGATGAACCGTTTGCCGGGCCTGGACCTGCTGCGCGCGATCGCGATCGCGTGGGTCATGATCTTCCACTCCTACATCATCGGCGGCTGGGGGCACTATGGCGGCGTCGAGAAGATCGGCTGGATGGGCGTTGACCTGTTCTTCGTGCTCAGCGGTTTCCTGATCGGTTCGCAGGTGCTCAAGCCGCTCTCGGAAGGCCGTGCGCTTTCCTTCACCGATTTCTACCTGCGGCGCGCCTTTCGCATCCTGCCTGTCTACCTGCTGGTGGTGGCCGTCTATTTCATTTGGCCGTCCATGCGGGAATACCCCGGCATCCAGCCGTTGTGGCAGTTCCTCACCTTTACGGTGAACCTGCTGATCGACGCAGGGCACAACCTGGCGTTTTCCCACGTGTGGTCGCTGTGCGTGGAAGAACACTTCTACCTGCTGTTTCCGCTGCTGGCATGGTGGCTGGCGCGCCGGCCGTCGGTGTGGACATTCGCCGCGGTATGCATGGCGGTGGTGGTTTTGGGCATGTTCCTGCGTGGTTACATCTGGATCCATTTCATGGCGCCCGTGAAAGGCGTTGACCAAAATTCCTATGGCAACGCCTTTCTCGAAGGCATCTACTACCCCACGTGGTCGCGCCTGGATGGCCTGCTGGCCGGGGTGGCGCTGGCCGTGCTGCGCATCTACCGGCCGGCGTGGTGGGCACGGTGGGGGCAGCGCGCCAACGTGGTGCTGGCGGCGGGAATGGCCGTGGTGGGCCTGGCGATCGGGTTGTTCCAGGACCGCACCGGCGTGGCGGCAACGGTGTTCGGTTACCCGCTGCTGTCGCTGGGCATGGGCCTGCTGGTGTGGGCGGGAGCCCTGGAAAACAGTCTCCTCGCGCGAGCCAGGGTGCCGGGGGCAGGATGGCTGGCCATGGTGTCCTACAGCTTGTACCTGTCACACAAGCTGGTGTTTCATGGGGTGGAAGCCGCCGCGGGGCATGGGCTGGACGGCCACGGGGTGGCGACTTTTGCGGGATACGCGCTGGCGGTGCTGGTGACGGGCGCACTGTTGCATTACGCGGTGGAGCGACCGTTCCTGCGGTGGCGTGGATATGTGGTGGGACGGCGTTCCCGCCGCTCCATCGCCAGTGAGGTGCCCGCGCAGGCAGGTGCAGACGCCGCCTGACACGGGCGGCAGGGGAAGGCCGGCTGCGGCCGGCATGGTGGGTTCGACAATCAGGGGGTGTGTCATGCGCAAGCTATTCAAGTTGGCATGTCTGGTCGCGCTTGCTTGGGGCGCGTCATTCACGGTGGCGGCGGCGACCGCGTCGGGGCCCTGCAGGCTGATCGATCCGTCGACGTGCTCGGACGCGAAGGAACTGGCGCGCGCCAACGGTTTCACGCAGGCGTTGAGCCATTTCACCGGTGACGTGAAGGCCAGCTACTTCAGTACCAATCGCACGGTGAGCGCGCAGGCCTTGTCGGCGTTCGGCAACACCGCCGACCACGTCGTCGTGCTGGGCGACAACCGCTATCTTTTCGCGGCCTGTCCTTCGCGCGAATGCGACGGCAGCGCCGTGGCCATCGTGGTCAACGAGTACGGCCAGATCGAGGGCCTGGGCTTTTCCAGCTTCCACTGCGAGACCGGCTGCGAAGACTATCGGCATGTGGACATCTACATGCGCAAGGACAGCCAGGACGACACCGTGGTCGCCGCGCTGAAAACCTGGGCCACCAGCGACAAGTTGCGGCAGGCCGTCACGCGGCGCGATGCCGACGAAGGCATCGACAAGCGCATGGACGTCCATTTGCTGCCCTGATGGACGTCGCCGGGGGGCGGGTGCCTCGCCGGCGATGCCTGCGGGGCCTCAGCCGGCCATGCGCAGCGCGGCGTAGGGCAGGATGAACAGCAGCCAGGTCGCGACCTTGTACGCGGCCATGCCCCCGTAGTGGATGCCGTCGAAGGTTTCTTCGGACAACTGGAACCAGCGGCTGTGCATGGCGTACATGCGGTCGTGCATGACGCGGAACAGCGCGAACCACACGCTGACGAACAGCAGGTTGAGGATCGCCGACCAGCCAAGCACGGCGCGCAGCCATTCGATGCTCATGACGCTGTCTCCCCGGGACGGTGCGCCGGAGCTTAGCTTGCCTTCGCCTCCAGCACGATGCGGTAGCGCGCCTTGCCTTCGGCAAGATGCCCGAGTGCCTCGTTGACCCGGTCCATCGGGAACATTTCCACCTGCGGGCGGATGTCGTGGCGGGTGGCGAAATCCAGCAGCGTGGCGATGTCGATCGGCGAGCCGGTGGGCGAGCTGGACACCTCGCGTTCGCCCATCATCAGCGTGAACACCGGAACGGGGATCGGCTCGAGCACCGCGCCCACCACATGCATGCGGCCGAGCGGCGCCAGCGTGCCGAGCAGGGCGTTCCAGTCCAGTGGCACGTTGACCGTCACCAGCAGCAGGTCGAGCGAACCGGCGATGGCCTTGATGGCATCGGCGTCGCGGCTGGACACCACGTGATGGGCACCGAAGGACCGCGCCTCGTCGGCCTTGGACGGATTGGACGTGAACGCCGTGACCTCGCAGCCCCAGGCGCGTGCGAACTTCACCGCCATGTGGCCCAACCCGCCGATGCCGACCACGCCGACGCGCGCGTTGGGCGAGATGCGGTAGGCGAGGAACGGCTTGAGCACGGTGATGCCGCCGCACAGCAGCGGTCCGGCGCTGGCCAGGTGAATGCCCTCCGGCAAGGGGATCGCCCACGCCCAGTGCGAGCGCACCTTGTCCGCGAAGCCGCCCTGGTGGCCTCCGCCAATGGTGGCGATCGACTCCGGACACAGGTTCTGGTGGCCGGACAGGCATTGATGGCAATGCATGCAGCTGCTGGCGGTCCAGCCGATGCCGACCCGTTGCCCGACGGTCAGTCCCTTCGCGTACTCGCCCAGCGCGGTGACCCGGCCAATGACTTCATGTCCGGGCACGAAAGGAAAGCGCGCCATGCCCCATTCGTTGTTGATCATCGAAAGGTCGGAGTGGCAGATGCCGCAGTAGTCGACCGCCACCTCGACTTCTTCCGCTCCCAGCGGCCCCAGGTCGAACTGTTCGAGGACCAGCGGCTTGCCCGCCTCCCGTGCCGACCAACCGTGCATCTGCGACATGGCTTCGCTCCGACCGGGGAAATGGAAGATAACGGCCGAGGCTAAACCCCCGGCCGTTGGCACCATGTATAGACGGCGGCGATGGACGCGATGGGCGTGCTCTTGGCATGCTGCCCTATCCCCCTTCACCGGAGCGACCCCATGCAATATCGACGACTCGGAACATCCGGCCTGCAACTCTCCGCGTTGTCGTTCGGCGCGTGGGTCACGTTCGGCAGGCAGGTGGGGCGGTCGCTGGCGCGAGATCTGCTGGCGATGGCGCACGACCATGGCGTCAATTTCTTCGACAACGCCGAAACCTATAACCATGGCGTGGCCGAGACGCTGATGGGCGACGTATTGGCTGACCTGCGCTTCCCGCGCGACAGCTATTGCGTGTCAAGCAAGGTGTATTTCGGCGCCGTGGAAAACCCGCTGCCGACGCAGCGCGGCCTGTCGCGCAAGCACGTGGTCGAAGCCTGCCACCAGGCGTTGCAGCGCCTGCGCGTGGAGCACCTGGACCTGTACTTCTGCCACCGGCCCGATCCGGATACGCCGATCGCGGAAACCGTCGGTGCGATGGATACGCTCGTGCGCCAGGGCAAGGTGCTGTACTGGGGCACCAGCGAGTGGCCGGCGGAGGCCATCGTCGAAGCGCACCGCATCGCGCGGGAGAACCACCTGTCCGCGCCGGCCATGGAGCAGCCGCAGTACAACCTGCTGCACCGCGAACGCGTGGAGCAGGAATACGCCCCCCTGTACGACGCCTACGGCATGGGCACCACGATCTGGTCCCCGCTGGCCTCGGGCCTGCTCACCGGCAAATACAACGACGGCGTGCCGTCCGACACGCGCCTGGCACAACCGGGCTACGAGTGGCTGCGCGAGGCGATCCTGGAGCAGGGCGGCGGTCGCATCGAGAAAGTGCGGCGCCTCGCGCCCATCGCGTCCGACCTCGGCGTGTCGATGGCGCAGCTCGCCGTCGCGTGGTGCCTGGTGAACCCGCACGTCTCCACGGTGATGCTGGGCGCGAGCAAGCTGGAACAGCTCAAGCACAACCTGGACGCGCTGGAGGTGTTGCCGAGGCTGGATGCGGATGTGCTGAAGCGAATCGAGCAGGCGTTGGCCTGACCCCGCGGGGGCTTTTTGTAGGAGCGCACCCAGTGCGCGATAAGCCGACGGAGCGGTGATGCCATGCTTCTGCGGTCGCGCGCTGGGTGCGCTCCCACATTGCCTTTGCCGCGCCCTTGAATTGCCATGTGATGCCCTGCGAGCGCCGGTTCACCCCGGCAGTCTGTGCAGACGCCTCAAGGAAACCCAACGCATGAAGCCCTCACTCCGCACCGCCCTGGTCGCCGCGCTCACGCTCTCGGCCATGTCCACCGCGTTCGCCGAAACGCCCGAATGGAGCCAGCCGCAGAAACCCTTCCGCATCTACGGCAACACCTATTACGTGGGGACGCGGGGCCTGACGTCGATCCTCATCGCGTCGCAGCAAGGCCTCGTGCTGATCGATGGCACGCTGCCGCAGAACACCCGGCAGATCGAAGCGAACATCCGGGCGCTGGGTTTTCGCATCACCGACGTGAAGGTGATCCTCAACACGCACGCGCATTTCGACCATGCCGGCGCCATCGCCGAACTTGCCCGTGACAGCGGCGCGCGCGTGGAAGCGAGCAGCGCGGGCGCCAAGGCGCTGATGCTCGGCGGCAAGGATCCGGCCGACCCGCAGTACGGCGAGGCATCTCCCTTCGCCCCGGTCGCCAACGTCGCCAGCGTGGCCGACAACGGCGTGGTGCAGGTGGGCGACGTGGCCATCACGGCGCACTACACGCCGGGCCATACGCCAGGCGCCACGACCTGGACCTGGCGGTCGTGCGAGGCCGGGCGCTGCATGAACATGGTGTTCGCCGACAGCCTCGGTGCGTTCGCCGCGGATGGCTACCGCTTCAGCGACCCGGCGCACCCGGAGCGCCTGGAAGCCTATCGACGCAGCATCGCGACGATCGCTTCGCTGCCCTGCGACATCCTGCTGTCGCCGCATCCGGACCAGAGCGACCTGCTCGAGCGGGTGGCCAAGCGCGATGCCGGCGTCAAGCCCGATCCGGTGGTCGATGGCAACGCCTGCCGTGTATATGCCGAAGAAGGACGGGCCAAGCTGGAAGCCCGGCTGGCCAAGGAAAGGGCGGCGGGCGGCAAGGGCGGCCGCTGAACAGGACGTCGCACCGGCGCATCCATGGGTTGACAGTCAAATGAGAATTATTATCATCTGGCTGTCACCTCTGAGCATGGAGCCTCACCATGACGACCAGTGTCCTGTCCTTGCCGCACGGCGCCGATGCGCCGGCGCGCCCGTTTCGTCTGCTCAGCCTCAAGACGCCGGCCCCGGCGGCGGATGCCTCTCCCACGCGCCGCGTCTCCAGCCAGGCGTTGCTCAAGGGCGACCGCGAGCTGGTGATCCAGCACCAAGGCAATGAGTACCACCTGCGCCTCACGCGCAACGACAAGCTGATCCTCACCAAATAAGCGGGTCTCCCCAGGACAGCCGCGAGGGCACGATGGCCCTTCTTCCCGTTCCGGCACGGTGCCGGACGCCACAGGCCTATCGCCACGCCGTTCCCGCGGAACGCCAGCCGGGTCGCCTCCCCTCAGGAGATTCACGATGTTCGGTTGGCTCTCGCATGCCTTCGCCTCCCTGTGCCCTTCCTGCGACGCGGCGAACGGGTCCATCAGCCGCTGCGTGGTGCCGATGGATGGCACCGAACTAGCGGGGCGCCTGCCGATGCTGGGCAGCGTGCTGTACCTGCCGGCCCGCTGCGTGGCGCAGGCGCCTTGGCCGTTGCCCGTGGGCTGGCTGGCCGCACGCTGCGAGCTCGCACCGCTGTTGCGCAGCGAAGCGCTCATCGTGTCGAGCATGATCGGGGCGGACGGCCCGCGCGAATGGATCGACTGCGTGGACGCCGAGGGGAGGTTCTGCGCACGCGTGCACCTGCTGCCCGACACCGACTACCTCGCCTGGGATGCCTTGCTGGCGGGAGGCGAGCCGTTGCCGGCCATGCCGCTGCGTCCGGACCGGATGGCCTGCCGCGCGGCGAGCGCGGAACTGGTGTGCTTCCGCACGCGCCGTCTCGGCCAGCTGGACCTGCTGGAAACGCTGCCCCTGGGCCATCTGTCGACGCTGGGCCGGCACATCGCCCGCGAGGCCGCGCGTACGGCGGCGGTGGAGCTGGAGTCCGCGCACGGTTGAGCATGGCGCCCTGATCGTCCGCGGACGCTTGTCCGTCTGTCCGAGCCGGTGTCCGCGGACAACTGTCCGCATCGGGTCGGCCTTTCTAACAAATTGAAAGTAAACGACTAAATCATCGATTCCCGGTTGGCATGCCACTTGCTGACAGGGAACCAGGGGCCGCATTGTCCGCGGCCAGGGACCTATCGATGATTCGTGACACCTCCGCGCAAGACCGGCTGGTCGAAGTCAAACCCAATCGCAAGCGCCGCGTGATCCTGATCGGCACCGGCGTCGCCGTGCTCGCGCTGCTGGCGATCTTCGGCCCGCGCATCGGCCGCCTGTTCTCCGCCGACGCTTCCGTCAGCGCCTCCCGCCTGGCCTTCGCCACCGTGACGCGCGGCCCGTTCGTGCGCGATATCGCCGCCGAAGGCAAGGTGGTCGCCGCGGTGAGCCCGACGATGTACGCGACCTACGGCGGCGCGGTCACCTTGAAGGTGCATGCCGGCGATGCGGTGAAGAAGGGCCAGGTGCTTGCCGTGATCGACAGCCCCGAGCTCACCAACAAGCTCGCGCAGGAAGAGAGCGCGGCCGATGCCATGCAGGTGGACTACCTGCGCGCGCAGATCGATGCGCGCAAGACCCGCGGTGAATTGCAGAAGGCCTATGACAGCGCCCAGATCGACGAACAGGGCGCCCAGCGCGACCTGACGCGTTACCAGAAGGCCTTCGCCCAGGGCGCCGTGCCGAGCATGAATGTCGACAAGGCCAAGGATGAGCTGGAGAAGTCGCGCATCACGCTCGCGCATGCCAAGACCGATCTCTCCACCAATACCGACAGCCTCAACTTCGACATCCAGTCCAAAAAGCTCGCGCATGAGCGCCAGCTGCTGCTGGTGAAGGACCTGCAGCGCCAGGTCGACGACCTCAACGTGAAGTCGCCGGTCGATGGCCAGGTCGGCCAGCTGTTCATCGCCGAGCGCGCTACCGTCGCCAAGGACGCGCAGCTGCTCAGCGTGATCGACCTCACCGCGCTCGAGGTGGAAATGAAGGTGCCGGAAAGCTTTGCGCGTGACCTCGGCATCGGCATGGCCGGCGAGATCAGCGGCAACGGCAGCGTGTGGAAGGGCCTGGTCAGCGCCATCTCGCCGGAAGTCGTGAACGGCGAAGTCGCCGCCCGCCTGCGCTTCGACGGCACCACGCCCAAGCAGCTGCGCCAGAACCAGCGCCTGTCCGTGCGCATCCTGCTCGACAAGCGCGACAACGTGCTCACCGTGCAGCGTGGCTCGTTCGTCGACGAATCCGGCGGCAGCTACGCCTACATCGTGCGCGACGGCGTCGCCGAAAAGCATCCGATCCGCGTCGGCACCAGCAGCATCGACAAGGTCGAGATCCTCGATGGCCTGAAGGAAGGCGACAACATCGTGATCTCCGGTACCGACAGCTTCAAGGGCGCCCAGCGCGTCGCCATCAGCAACTGACGTGTTTCTCCTTCTCCCGCCGGGAGAAGGTGCCCGAAGGGCGGATGAGGGTGCGGACCCGCGAACAGCGGCAAACCGGGCCCTCGCCGCAACCCCGCTCGATGTGGGCGGGGCTCAAAGATGCCACCACTGAGGAAGAACCCATGCTCAAGATGACCCACCTGTCCAAGGTCTACCGCACCGAAGTGGTGGAGACCTACGCGCTGCGCGATTTCAACATCAACGTGAACGAAGGCGAGTTCGTGGCCGTGACCGGTCCGTCCGGCTCGGGCAAGACCACCTTCCTCACGATTGCCGGCCTGCTCGAAACCTTCACCGGCGGCCAGTACCACCTCGACGGCGTGGAGGTGAGCAACCTCAACGACAACGAGCGTTCGAAGATCCGCAACGAGAAGATCGGCTTCATCTTCCAGGCGTTCAACCTGATTCCCGACCTCAACGTCTACGACAACGTCGAAGTGCCGCTGCGCTATCGCGGCATGAAGTCGCCCGAGCGCAAGGACCGCATCATGAATGCGCTCGAGCGCGTGGGCCTGGCGTCGCGCGCCAAGCATTACCCGGCCGAGCTCTCCGGCGGCCAGCAGCAGCGCGTCGCCATCGCCCGCGCACTGGCCGGCTCGCCGCGCCTGCTGCTGGCGGACGAACCGACCGGCAACCTGGACACGCAGATGGCACGCGGCGTGATGGAACTGCTCGAAGAGATCCATCGCGAAGGCGCCACCATCGTGATGGTGACGCACGATCCGGAGCTGGCCGCCCGCGCGCAGCGCAACGTGCACATCATCGACGGCCAGGTGGTCGATCTGGCGGAAGATCCGCGTTTCCACCACGCCGTGCATTCGGCGCGCGCCAACTCGCCGGCCTGAACCCAACGCCTGCCTCCCGCGCAAGCGGGGGGCGTTTTCGCCTCCCTAAGGACGACCATGTTCGCCTACTACCTCCAGCTTGGCCTGCGCAGCCTCCGGAAAAACCCGCTGTTGACTCTGCTTATGGTGCTGGCGATCGGTTGCGGCGTTGCCGCGTCGATGACCACCTATTCGGTGTTCCGCGCGACGTCCAACAACCCCATCCCGCAGAAGTCGTCGCAGCTCTACGTGCCGCAGATCGACAACTGGGGGCCCGACTCCTCCAAGGACAACAAGGGCGAGCCGCCGAACGCGATGACGTACACCGACGCCGTCAACCTGATGCGCGACAAGCGTGCGAAGCGCCAGACGGCCTTGTATCCGACAGCCGTGTCCATCGTGCCGGCCGATGCGTCGATGCTGCCGTTCCGCGAAACCAGCTACGGCTGGTACGCCGATGCGTTCGGCATGTTCGATATTCCCTTCCAGTACGGTCAGGGCTGGACGGCCGGCGAGGATGAATCCCACGCATCGGTCGCCGTCATCGGCAAGGCGCTCAACGAGAAGCTGTTCAACGGCGGCAACAGTGTCGGCAAGAACATCAACCTCAATGGCCGTGACTACCGCATCGTCGGCGTGGCCGACAAGTGGAACCCCGAGCCGGTGTTCTACGACGTCACCAATACCAACGGTTTCGACGACCCCATCCAGGTGTTCATCCCGTTCACGCGCGCCGTGGAATTGAAGACGCCGACCAGCGGCAACAACAACTGCAACCACGACCCGGGCAAGGGCTGGGACGAGTGGATCCGTTCCGAATGCGTCTGGCTGGGCTTCTGGGCCGAGCTGCCGACCAAGGCCGAGGCGGATGCGTATCGCCAATACCTCAACGGCTACTCCGCCGAACAGCAGCGCGCCGGCCGCTTCCGCTGGGCGCCCAACACGCGCCTGCGCAACGTCGTGGAATGGCTGGATTACCAGAAGGTGGTGCCACAGGAGGCGAAGGTCTCGCTGATGGTGTCGCTGGGCTTCCTGCTGATCTGCCTGGTGAACACGGTGGGCCTGCTGCTGGCCAAGTTCATGCGCCGCTCCTCGGAGATCGGCGTGCGCCGCGCACTGGGTGCGACGCGCAGGGAGATCTACATCCAGTTCCTGATCGAAGCGGCGGCCATCGGCCTGGCCGGCGGCGTGGTGGGCCTGCTGCTCACGGGCCTCGGCGTGATGGGGGTGTCGCTGGTGTTCGAACCGGACATCGCCAAGCTCGCCACGTTGGACGTGTCGCTGGTGCTGCTGACCGTTCTGGTCGCCATCCTGGCGACGGTGCTGGCGGCCTTCTATCCCACGTGGCGTGCTGCGCAGGTGCAGCCGGCGTGGCAGCTGAAGTCGAACTAGGAGAGCCTGTTTAATGTCTCCGCGTAGCTCGCGTTGGCCACCGATGGCTGCCAGGGAGCGGACTGTGTTGCCGCGCCTGACTGGTCGTCAGGCCAAGACGCGGGCCGCTCCCTGGCAGCCATCGGTGGCCAACCCTGCGGGCAGGGGCTGTTTGCCCGCCAGCCGGCGTCATCACTCAGTCATGTATCGACATACATTCCCTCATTCTTCCTTGGCTGGCGCGCAAACAGCTCCCTGCGCGAGCCACGCGGAGACATTGAATAGGCTCTAACGACCATGTTGCAGATCAAGCCCATTCTCGCCGCCCTCAAGCGCCACAAGGCCGGCACCGTCCTGATCGCCCTGCAGATCGCGCTGACGCTGGCGATCGTTTGCAATGCGCTCTTCATCATCAGCCAGCGCCTGGACCGCGTCCACCGGCCCACCGGCCTGGTGGAGAGCGATCTGATGGCGATCCAGAACCGCTTCGTCGGCACCGAGGAAAACAACGCCGCGCCGCTGATCAAGGCAGACCTCGCCGCGCTGCGCCAGCTCCCTGGCGTGCAGGACGTGGTGGCCGTCAACTCCTATCCGTTGCGCGGCGGCGGCTGGTCGACCGGCGTGCGCACCGACGTGGACGCCAAGGACTCCAAGGCGCATACCACGCAGTACTTTGGTGACGAACACACGCTGGCGACCATGGGTGTTCGCCTTGTCGAAGGGCGCAACTTCCGCTCTGACGAAATCGTGGAAGCCGATCCGCAGGCCATTCCCGATCCGGCCGCGATCATCGTGAGCAAGGCACTGGCCGACAAGATGTATCCCGACGGCCACGCGCTGGGCAAGACGCTCTACATCGGCGACTCCAAGAAGCCGAGCACCATCGTCGGCATCGTGGAGCGCCTGCAAGTGCCGTGGAATGGCACCTGGTCCGATTCGTTCTACGAAAACTCGCTGATCCAGCCGGTGCAGCTGACCAGTGCGTTCACCAACTACCTGATCCGTGCCAAGCCCGGCCAGCTGGGTGACGTGCTGAAGGCGGCGCCGGCGGCGCTGGTGAAGGTGAACCGCATGCGTGTGATTCCCAGCGATCGCGGTGTGCGCACCTTCGCCGAAGTGCGCGAGCACGCCTACAAGGGCGACCGCGGCATGGCGATCCTGATGGGCGTGGTGTGCCTGGTGCTGTTGGGCATCACTGCCGCGGGCATCGTCGGCCTCACCAGCTTCTGGGTCGGGCAGCGTCGCAAGCAGATCGGCGTGCGGCGCGCGCTGGGCGCCACCAAGCACGACATCCTCAGCTACTTCCTCACCGAGAACCTGCTGATCGGCGTGGCTGGGGTGGTGATCGGCGCGCTGCTGGCGATCGCCATGAACCTGTGGCTGGTGACGCAGTACGAGATGGCGCGTCTTTCCGTGCCTTATGTGCTGGTCGGCGTCGCCGCCCTGCTGTTGCTCGGCCAGGGCGCCACGCTGGCGCCGGCGATGCGCGCCTCGCGCGTGCCGCCGGTGGAGGCGACGCGCTCGGTCTAACGAGGCGTCGCCGGCAAGCCACGGAAGAATGTCATCGGCGGAGTCCGCAAGCGTAACGAGGTATCCATGAGCGGCATGTTTGTCCACAACCTGCGACTTGGCACGAACAGCCTGCGGCGCAATCCGCTGCTGACCGCGCTGATGATCATGTCGATCGGGTTTGGCGTGGCGGCGTCGATGGTGACGTACGCCGTGTTCCGGGCGGTCTCGGGCGATCCGATCCCGCAGAAGTCGGCGCAACTGTTCGCGCCGCAGATCGACAATCGCGGTCCGCAGTACAACCGCGAGGGCGAGCCGCCCGATGCGCTCAACTACACCGACGCCATGGCGCTGATGCGCGCGCACAAGGCAACGCGCCAGACGCTGCTGTTCCAGGTCGGGTTGTCGGTGACGCCGGACGATGCGCACCGCATGCCGTTCAAGGCCCTGGGTTATGCGACGTACGGTGACTTCTTCCCGATGTTCGACGTGCCGTTCCAGTACGGCGACGGCTGGGGCGCCGAGCAGGACCAAGGACGCGAGCCGGTGGTGGTGATCAGCCGTGCGCTCAACCAGAAACTGTTCGGCGGCGAGAACAGCGTGGGGCGCCGCCTCATGCTGGAGGATCGCCAGTACCGCATCGTCGGCGTCACCGAGAACTGGGATCCCAAGCCGCGCTTTTTCGACATGTTCAGCGGCAACGCGTATGCCGACCCGCCGCAGGTGTACATCCCGTTCACCTACGCGATCGACCAGCGCATCGACACCTACGGCAACAACAACTGCGGCAGCGACGGCAAGCGCGGCAACGACTTCGACAGCTGGCTGCGCGGCGAATGCGTGTGGATCAGCCCGTGGGTGGAGCTGAACACGGCCGACCAGGTGCAGGCGTTCCGCCAGTTCCTGGACGGCTATGCGGAAGAACAGCGCAAGGCCGGCCGCTTCAACTGGGCGCCGAATAACCGGTTGCGCGACGTGCATGCCTGGCTCGACCACGAGCATGCCGTGCCGCCGGAAAGCCGCATCTCGCTGTCGCTGGCGCTGGGCTTCCTGCTGATCTGCCTGGTCAACACGATCGGCCTGCTGTTGGCGAAATTCATGCGGAGGGCTCCTGAAATCGGCGTTCGCCGCGCGTTGGGCGCATCGCGTGCGGACATCTATCGACAGTTTCTCGCCGAGGCGGCCATGGTGGGGCTTGCCGGCGGCGTGCTCGGCCTGGTGCTGACCGGTGCAGGCATGTTCGGCGTCGGCCTCGTGTTCGAACCGCAGATCGCGCGGCTGGCGCACCTGGATATCTCGCTGGTGGCGCTGACGCTGTTGCTGGCGATCGCGGCCACCGTGCTGGCGGCCTTCTATCCCACGTGGCGCGCGGCGCAGGTCCAGCCCGCGTGGCAGCTGAAGTCGAACTGAGGCGAGGAGATGACCGTGCAGATCAAGCCGATTCTCTCCGCGTTGCGCCGCCACAAGGCGGGTACGTTCCTGATCGCGATGCAGATCGCGTTGACGCTGGCGATCGTGTGCAACGCGCTGTTCATCATCCAGCAGCGCCTCGCGCACCTGTCCGAGCCGACGGGCCTGGACGAGCCCAACATCTTCGTGGTGCAGAACGAGTGGGTGGGGCAGGCCACCGCCGAGCAGGTCGATGCGAAGATGCGCGAGGACATCAGCGTCCTGCGGGCCCTGCCGGGCGTGCAGGACGCCACGCCCAGCAATTCCTACCCACTGCGCGGCGGCGGCTGGGATGACGGCATCAAGCTCAAGCCCGAGCAATTGCAGGACACCTCGGGCGCAGCCATCTACTTCGGCGATGACCACTTCATCGATACGCTGGGCATCAAGCTGGTCGCGGGGCGCAATTTCCGCAGCGAGGAAATCACCTCGATGAACGTGCGCGACCGCCTCAGCCCGCCCGTGGTGATCGTGACCAAGGCGTTGGCCAACAAGCTGTTCCCCAGCGGTGATGCCGTCGGCAAGACGATCTACCTGGTGGGCGGACCGACCACCATCATCGGCGTGGTCGAACTGCTGCAGTCGCAGAGCGTGGATCGCTGGGCAGCCGGGTTTGCCTATCGCTCGGTGATCGTGCCCAAGCGCCTCGCCATCTCGCTGGGCGGCTGGTACATCGTGCGCGCGCGCCCCGGCCAGCTGGACGCCGCCATGCGAGCCGCGCCCAAGGCACTGTTCGAGCACAACCCGCGTCGCGTGATCAACGACGAGGATGGCATCCTGAGTTTCAGCCAGGTGCGTTCGCGCGCCTACGAGCGCGATCGGGGCATGGCCATCCTGATGGGCGTGATCTGCGTGGTGCTGCTCGCCATCACCGCCGCGGGCATCGTCGGCCTGACCAGTTTCTGGGTGGGCCAGCGCCGCAAGCAGATCGGCGTGCGGCGCGCGCTAGGCGCGACGCGGCAGGACATCCTGCATTACTTCATGACGGAGAACTTCCTGATCAGCTGCGGCGGCGTGGTGGTGGGCACCTTGCTCGCGGTAGCGATCAACCTGTGGCTGGTCACCCGCTTCGAGATGCACCGCTTGTCGCTGGTGTACGTGCTGGCCGGTGTGGTGATCCTGCTGTTGCTTGGACAGGGCGCGGTGCTGGCGCCGGCGATGCGTGCTTCGCGCGTGCCGCCGGTGGAAGCCACGCGGTCGGTGTGACCGCGCGGTAGACGAGGTAAAGAGGGGATATCTATGTTCAGCTATTACCTGGATCTCGCGCTGCGCAGCCTGCGCCGCAATCGGGTCCTGACCGCGCTGATGGTGCTGGCCATCGCGCTCGGCATCGGCGCCAGCATGACCACGCTGACGGTGCTGCACGTGCTGTCGGGTGATCCACTGCCGGGCAGCAGCGACACGCTGTTCTATCCGCAGATCGATCCGCGTGACATGGACGGCTATGAGCCGGGCAAGGAGCCGCCGCGACAGGTGACCTGGACGGATGGACAGAACCTGATGCGTGCCAAGCGCGGCGATCGACAGGCGCTGATGACGGGTGGCGCGGTGCCGGTGCAGCCTGCGCAATCGGGCATGGAGCCGTTTTATGGCGACGCGCGCTACACCACCGCCGACTTCTTCCCGATGTTCAAGGTGCCATTCCTCTATGGCCATGGCTGGAGCGCGTCGGACGACGAGAGCAAGGCGCGCGTGGTGGTGATCACGCGCACGCTCAACGACAAGCTGTTCGGCGGCAAGGACAGCACCGGCCAGACCTTGCGCATGAAGGATCTTGCCTTCCAGGTGATCGGCGTGCTCGACAGCTGGCGCCCGAATCCGCATTTCTACGATGTCTACATGGGCAACTACGCGGCGGCGGAAGATGTCTTCGTGCCCTTGTCCACCTCGCGCGACGCGCACTTCGACCACAACGGTTCCACCGATTGCTGGGGTACCGGTGGTGGCGACCAGGAGCATGCGGAAACCTCACCCTGCGTGTGGCTGCAGTTCTGGGTGCAGTTGGACAGCGCCGCCAAGGTCGCCTCGTACAAGGAGTTCCTGACGCATTACTCGCAGGAGCAGAAGAGCCTCGGTCGCTTCGAGCGTCCGCCGAACGTGCGCCTGCCCGACCTGATGGAATGGCTGGACATCAACAAGGTGGTGCCGGGTGACGTGCGCCTGCAGACCTGGCTGGCGTTCGGCTTCCTGCTGGTGTGCCTGGTCAACACGGTGGGCCTGATGCTGGCGAAGTTCCTGCGCCGCGCCGGCGAACTCGGCGTGCGTCGCGCCCTGGGTGCATCGAAGCGCGAAGTGTTTTCGCAGCTGCTGGTGGAGTCGGGCGTCATCGGCCTGGCGGGCGGTATCGGTGGCCTGGTGCTGGCCTTCACCGGTCTCTGGCTGGTGCGGTTGCAGCCGTCCAACTACGCGTCACTCGCTCATCTGGACGTGAAGATGCTGTTGATCACCTTCCTGCTGGCGATCGGTTCCACCTTGCTGGCAGGTTTGCTGCCGGCATGGCGTGCCTGCCAGATCACCCCCGCGCTGCAACTGAAGAGCCAGTGAGGACCTGACGATGGAAATCCTGCCCATTCTTTCCACGTTGCGCCGCCACAAGATCACCGCCTTCCTGGTGATCATCGAGATCGCGCTCACCTGCGCCATCGTGTGCAACGCAGTGTTCATCATCAACCAACGCCTGGACCGCATGAACATGCAGAGCGGGGTGGATGAACACAACCTCCTGCATATCGAGCTGGCGGACATCGGCGTCACCAAGGACGAGAAGGCGCGCACCGCCGAAGATCTCGCCGCGTTGCGCCAGATCCCCGGCGTCGCCCAGGTGGCCTCGCTGAACCAGGTGCCGTTCGGCAATTCCTCCTCCAACGCGGGCATCAAGCTCGATCCCAAGCAGAACCTGTCCACGCTCAATGCCACCATGTATTCCGGCGAGAACATCGGTCCGGGCTTGGGGCTCCAGGTGATTGCCGGCCGTGACCTGCAGCCCGACGATTTCATGGACTTCGATGTCGTGATGCGCGCAGTGCATGCGCGTGACACCAAGTCGATTCCCCATGTGATCATGATCACGCAGAACATGGCGCAGCGGCTGTGGCCGGGTCAGCAGGCGCTGGGCAAGCAGATCTATCTCTCCGACATCCCGCTCACCGTGGTCGGCGTGGTAAAGGAGCTGGTGCGGCCTTCCATTGGGGACGATGCCGCCAAGAGCTACAGCATGATCCTGCCCATGCGCGAGGCGCGGGGCGTGTACGTGATACGCACCGCCTCGCCGCAGGACCGCGACCGCGTGCTGGCCGCGGCGCTGGCCAAGCTCAAGGAAATCAACCCGCATCGCGTGGTGCTGAAGAAGCACACCTTCGACGACATGCGCCATGACTTCTTCCAGAACGACCGCGCCATGGCCGGCCTGCTGGTGGGCGTGTGCGTGGCGTTGCTGGTGGTGACCGCGCTGGGCATCGTCGGCCTGGGCAGCTTCTGGGTGGCGCAGCGGCGCCGGCAGATCGGCGTGCGCCGCGCGCTGGGGGCCACGCGCAGCAATATCCTGCGTTACTTTCAGACCGAGAACTTCCTGCTCGCCACCATCGGCATCGCGGTCGGCATGGTGTTGGCCTACGGCATCAACCTGCTGCTGATGGTGCACTACGAGCTGCCGCGACTGCCGGCGATCTATTTTCCGGTCGGTGCGCTGCTGCTGTGGGTGATCGGCCAGCTCGCGGTGCTTGGTCCGGCGATGCGGGCGGCCGCGGTGCCGCCGGTGGTGGCGACGCGGTCGGTGTGATCCGCCGGCTGCACGGAGTTGGAAAGACAAGGAGCGCAGTGGATGTTCGCCTATTACCTTGACCTGGCGTTTCGCAGCCTGCGTCGCAACACGATGCTCACGGCCCTGATGGTGCTGGCCATCGCCGTGGGCATCGGCGCGAGCATGACGACGCTGACGGTGACGCATCTGTTGTCCGGCGATCCCTTGCCGGGCCGCAGCCAGCACATCTTCTATCCGCAGGTGGATCCCGATCCGAAGCGTACGGATGACAAGGAGCCCTACGACAAGCTCGACTACCAGTCGGCGGTGGACCTGTGGAGCGCACACCGCGCGGATCGCCAGGCCATCGTGGTCGACAGCAGGCTGAAACTCAGCGATCCCGCCAGCGGCGCGCCGCCGGTCATGTCGATGATGCTGTCCACCACGTCGGATTTCTTCCCGATGTTCGACGTGCCGTTCCAATACGGTGGCGCGTGGAGCGCGCAGGACGACGTATCGCGCGCACGCGTCGCGGTGATCAGCGCCGACCTCAACCAGAAGCTGTTCGCTGGCGCCAACAGCGTGGGTCGCACGTTGCGCCTGCGAAACAGCGACGTGCGCATCGTCGGCGTGCTCAAGCCATGGCGCCCCTCGCCGCAGTTCTACATGGTCGCGGGCGGTCGCTTCGCCAACGGCGACACCTCCGATTACTACAGCAAGACCGAGGACGTCATCACGCCGTTCTTCACCGGGCTGGAGATCAACGACGGCAGCTTCTGGCAGTTCACCTGCTGGAGCCTGCCAGCCCGCACGGGTCACCTGCAGGATGCGCCCTGCGTGTGGCTTGGCCTGTGGGTGCAGCTCGACAACGCCGCCAAGGTCGCCGACTACCGCCGCTTCGTCGCCGACTATGCGGCGCAGCAGAAAGCGCTGGGCCGCTTCACGCATGCGGGCAACACGCGCATGCGCAGCCTGATGGAATGGCTGGATTTCAATGGCGTGGTGCCTTCGGACGTGCGCCTGCAGACCTGGCTGTCGTTCGCGTTCCTCACCATCTGCCTGTTCAACACCGTCGGCCTGCTGCTGGCGAAGTTCCTGCGGCGCAGTGGCGAGATCGGCGTGCGGCGCGCGCTGGGCGCGAGCCGTGCCGCGGTGTTCGCGCAATGCATGGTGGAGTCGGCGGTGATCGGGTTGATCGGCGGTCTGTTTGGCCTGCTGCTGACGCTGCTGGGCTTGTGGCTGGTGCGACAGCAGCCGGTGGCCTATGCGGACCTCGCGCGGCTGGACGTGCCGATGTTCCTGCTCACCTTCGTGCTTGCCGTGGGCACCAGCGTGCTGGCTGGCGTGCTTCCCGCGTTGCGCGCCTGCCGCGTGGCGCCGGCCTGGCAGTTGAAGACCCTGTGAGGAGCCGATGATGGACTTTGCCCCGATCCTCGCCGCGTTGCGCCGTCATCGCACGGCGACCCTGCTCATCGCGCTGGAAATCGCGCTGGCTTGCGCCGTGCTGTGCAATGCGTGTTTCCTCATCGCCTCGCGCATCGGCCTGATGCAGATCGAAAGCGGCGTGGACGAATCCTCGCTCGCCCTGATCAGGCTCGATTGCGACGACTGCAACAGCAGCGACCTCAATGCGCGGGTGATGGCGGCACTGCGTGCCGTGCCCGGCGTGCAATCGGTGGCCGCGGTCAACACGCTGCCGTTCGGCGAGCGCGCCGGCGACAACGGCGTCACCATCGATCGTGAGCACTACGTTGCCGTGCCGCATTTCTATCTCGGTGGCCCCGGCGCAGCCGAGACGCTCGGCCTGCATCTCGCGGAAGGCCAGCCATTCCAGCCTGAGGATTTCCGCACCGGCGATGTCTGGGTGCCGGCCGATACGCCGGTGTGGATCAGCCGCACGCTGGCCGACAAGTTGTGGCCAGGGCAATCCGCCTTGGGCAAGGAATTCTGGGTCACCGACAAGTTCCATTTTCGCGTGGTCGGCGTGCTGGCGCACCTGGTGCGGCCCGACCCCGGCGGAACGCGCGGCAGCGGTGCCGCCGAATGGTCGGTATTCGCCCCGATGGCGCCGGGCAAGGTGTTGAACGGCACCTATGCGATACGCGCCGCGCCCGCCGATCTTCCGCGCGTGTTGCGCGAGGCGCGCGACGCCGCGCAGAAGGCGTCGCCCGAAGCTGTGCTCGACCTGACGCAAAGCCGCACGGTGTCCGACCTTCGCAGCGATTTCTTTCGCCCCAGCCGCATCATGGCCGGCATGCTGGTGGGGGTGATCGTGGCGCTGCTGCTGGTGACGGCGCTGGGCATCGTCGGCCTGGCGAGCTTCTGGGTGCAGCAGCGGCGCAAGCAGATCGGCATCCGCCGTGCCATTGGTGCGACGCGGCAGGACATCCTGCGCTACTTCCAGACGGAGAACTTCCTCATCGTCACCGGCGGCATCGCCGTCGGCCTGGCCATGGCCGTCGTGCTCAACATCGTGCTGATGAAGTTCTACGAATTGCCCCGGTTGCCGGTGGCCTACCTGCCCATCAGCGCGGTGGTGCTGTGGCTGCTGGGCCAGCTCGCCGTGCTGGGCCCGGCCTTGCGTGCGGCGGCCGTGCCGCCGGTGGTGGCCACGCGGTCTGTCTGAACGCCCTTCCATGCGGTCCGGCACGGGCAACGTGCCCGGACCCGTGCAGAATAGGCGCCTCTCCACCCCAAGGGATCAATCCATGAAGATCGGACCGCGAATGCTCGTGTCAGGCCTGTTGTCGTTGGCCTGCGTGGCATCAGCCCATGCCGCCACGGCGGAAGAGTCTCCGAACGTGAAGGCGCTCAATGCGCTGCTCGCCGAGCAGTGGCAGCACACGCTGGAAACCTCGCCCGAGTTCGCCACGATCCTGGGCGACCTGCGCTACAACGACCGTTGGAGTGACGCCTCCCTGGCCAGGCAGCAGGCCGAATACGCCAAGACCAAGGATTTCCTTGCTCGTTTCCAGGCCATCCCTACCACCGGTTTATCCGATGAAGACAAGCTCAACCTTCAGCTGATGATCCGCCAGCTGCAGGACGCGCTGAAGGCGCATGACCTGAAGATCGACGAGATGCCGCTGGAGCAGATGAGCGGCGTGCACCTGCGCCTGGCCGGCTTCGTCAGCTCGATCCCGTTCAACAGCACCAAGGAATACGACGATTACCTGGCGCGCCTGAAGGCCGTGCCGAAGCTGTTCGACCAGGTGACCGACGTGGCGCGCCAGGGCATGAAGGACGGCATGATGCCGCCCAGGTACCTGCTGGACAAGGTGGTGGTGCAGATCGACAGCATCGCCAAGCCGACCGGCATGGACAGCGTGTTCGCCGAGCCGCTGAAGCACTTCCCCAAGTCGGTGTCCGCGGCCGACCAGAAGCGCCTGCATGACGCCATCCTCGCCGCGATCGACCAGCAGGTGCGTCCGGCTTACCAGAAGCTCGGCCAGTTCGTGGCCAAGGATTACGCACCGCACGGCCGCACCGAGCCGGGCGTATGGCAGCTGCCCAATGGCGATGCGATCTATCGCTTCCAGGCCGAGCAGATGACCACCACCAAGGAAACGCCGGAGCGCATCCACGAGATCGGCCTGTCCGAGGTGAAGCGCATCGAAGGCGAGATGACCGCGATCGCCAAGTCGCAGGGCTTCAAGGACCTGGCCAGCTTCCGCGAGTCGCTCAAGACCAACCCCAAGACCCACGCGACCTCGCGCGAGGACATCCTCAACCGCTATCGCACCTATATCGCCGGCATGCAGCCGGAGCTGCCCAAGCTGTTCGGCCTGCTGCCCAAGACCCAGGTGCATGTGGTGCCGGTGGAAGCCTTCCGCGAGAAGGAAGCCGCCGCTGCCGAATACCAGCAGGGCACGCCGGACGGCTCGCGTCCGGGCAAGGTGTTCGTCAATACGGGTGACTTCGCCAACCGCAGCGTGCTGACCATCGAGTCCACCGCCTACCACGAAGGCGTGCCGGGCCATCACATGCAGATCTCGATCGCGCAGACGCTGCCGGGCCTGCCGCCGTTCCGCCAGCAGGCGGGCTACAACGCCTACATCGAAGGCTGGGCGCTGTATGCCGAGCGCCTGGGCAAGGACATCGGCTTCTACAAGGATCCGCTGTCCGACTACGGCCGCCTCGTCGACGAGCTGCTGCGCGCCGACCGCCTCGTGCTCGACACCGGCGTGCACTACAAGCACTGGTCGCGCCAGCAGATGGTGGACTTCTTCCACCAGCACTCCAGCGAGGACGAGCCGGACGTGCAGGCCGAGACCGACCGCTACATCACCTGGCCGGGCCAGGCGCTGGCCTACAAGATGGGCCAGCTGAAGATCCTGGAGCTGCGTGAGCGCGCCAAGAAGGAGCTGGGCGACAAGTTCGACATCCGCTCCTTCCACGACGAGATCCTGGGCGGCGGCGCGCTGCCGCTGGACGTGCTGGAAGCCCGCACCGACGCCTGGATCGCCGACGTGAAGTCCGGCAAGGCGCCGGCGCATCCCGCCAAGGGCTAGCAGGCTCTACCTCCTCTCCCCTCCGGGGTACGCGGGGAGCGGCCATGGACGGCCGCGGCTTTGAGGAGCAAGGAGAGGACTGAGGTGAGAAGTGGGGCTTGCGATTGCGTTAAGCCGAAGCACGCCCCGACCTTGCCTTCCCGCAAGATTGCCCCTCACCCCAGCCCTCTCCCCCAGCGGGGAGAGGGGGCATCCAGGCTTTCGAGACGAATTCATCGAAAGATGGCAACCTTTTGGCGTGGAGCTGCATCCACGCCTACATGTGCAAGCGACGAATGCGAACCGTACTGATCATCGACGACAACCCGGCCGTGGGCGAGGCTCTCTCGCTGGCGCTGTCCCTGCACGAAATCCGCCCGCTGATCGCGCTCACGCCCGAGCAAGGGTTGGACATGCTGGAGCGCGACCGGGTCGACGTGGTGATCCAGGACATGAACTTCACCGCCGACACGACCTCGGGCGAGGAGGGCATCGCGCTGTTCCGCGCCATCCGCCAGCGCCACGCCGATCTTCCGGTGATCCTGCTCACCGCCTGGACGCACCTGGAAACCGCGGTGGAACTGGTGAAGGCCGGCGCCGCCGACTATCTCGCCAAGCCGTGGGACGACGCCAAGCTGCTCGCCACGGTCGAGAACCTGCTGGAGCTGTCCGAATCCACGCGCGAAGTGGCGCGTGCCCGCAACGAGCGTCGCAAGCGTCGCGAAGACCTGCAGCGCCGCTATGACCTCGACAGCCTCGTGTTCGCCTCCGAAGCCATGGCCCGCACGCTGGACCTGGCCTGCCAGGTGGCGCGCTCGGATGTGCCCGTGCTCATCACCGGCCCCAACGGCGCCGGCAAGGAACGTATCGCGGCCATCGTCCATGCCAACTCGGCGGTGAAGCGTGGCGCGTTCATCGCGGTGAATTGCGGGGCGCTGCCGGGCGAGCTGATCGAAGCCGAACTGTTCGGTGCCGAAGCCGGCGCATACACCGGCGCCAACAAGGCGCGCGAAGGTCGCTTCGAGATGGCCGACGGCGGCACGCTGTTCCTGGACGAGATCGGCAACCTGCCGCTGTCAGGCCAGGTGAAGCTGCTGCGCGTGCTGGAAACGGGGCAGTTCGAGCGGCTGGGCTCGGGCCGCACGCGTCACGTGAAGGTACGCGTGCTGAGTGCGACCAATGCCGACCTGAAGGCGATGATCCGCGCGGGCACCTTCCGCGAAGACCTGTATTACCGCCTCAATGTCATCGAAGTGAACCTGCCGCCGCTGGCCGAGCGCGTGGACGACATCCTGCCCCTGGCCGATCACTTCCTGGGTGGCCGCGCCGAGCTCACCGATGCCGCGCGCGAGTCGCTGCTGGCCTATCCCTGGCCAGGCAACGTGCGCGAGCTGAAGAACGCCATCGAACGTGCCGCGCTGCTGGCCGCCGACGGCCGCATCACGCCTGAACAACTCAACCTGCCGCAGCTGGCGCCGGCCGCCAACCGCAATCTCGACGAGCCGAGCCGCGAGTCGGTGGAGGCCGCGCTGGAGCATGCCGGCGGCGTCGTCAGCCGCGCCGCGCAGGCCCTCGGCCTCTCGCGCCAGGCGCTGTACCGCCGCATGGAGCGCTACGGGCTGGCGCAGGCGTAAGGGCGCCCCCTGTAGGGGCGCACCCAGTGCGCGACCGCAGCGTCTCGGCGTTCCTGCCACCTCATCCATCGCGATGGTGGCCTGGCTTCGTCATGGACGCGCACTGGGTGCGCTCCTACGGGGGAAGGCGTCGCCATCCGTCATGATTGCCGTAGCGGTGCGGGCCGAGGATGATGTGCCCTGTGCCGATGGAGTCCGCACGATGCGCTATCGACATCTGCTGCTCGTGACCTGCCTGCTGTGCGCCAGCGCGGCCGCGCAGGGCGTTGCGCCGCCCAGCGATCGCTGGAGCACGCCACCGGCCGCGGCGAGCACCACGAACAGCGCCTACCACGACGCCCTCAGCACGGCGGCCAGCGAGGCCCAGCGTTTCAATTTCAGCAGTCAGCCCGCCAGGGACAAGGCTCCGCCAGACCAGTCGCCGATCCGCGTGATCATCAACAACGGCCACGGACCCCACGTCAATTGCGTGCCGATGGGAGCCGGTACGTGCCATTGATGCCGTTTCATTCCAAGGAAAACCGTTGATGCTGCGTGGTCTGCGATCGCTCGAATCGCGCATGGTGCTGTTGCTCGGCTTCGCCGGCCTGTCCGGTGTGCTCGTCTTTGCCGGCGTCACGCAGTGGCCATTGCCGCAATTGCTGGTCTGGCTGAAGCATGACCTGGGCATCAACCTGGGCGCCCCGGCGCACTTCGGCTTCTACAGCGCGCTGGCCATCTCCGTGGCCTTCCTGCTGCCGCTGTCGCTATGGCTCGGCCATTACGTGATGGCGCCGATCACCAAGCTGCTGCGCGCGCTGGAAGGCGCGGTGGCGAGCTATCGCGATGGAGACTTCAGCTTCTCCATCGCCGCGACGCGTCGCGATGAACTGGGCGAGCTGATCCGCATGCACAACGCGCTGGGCCAGACCTTGCGCGAGCAGCGACAGAATCTCGCGCAGCGCGAACTGCTGCTGGATACGGTGGTGCAGAACACGCCCGTCGCGCTGGTGCTCACCGATGCCAGCGGCCGCGTCACCTACGCCAACATCGCGGCACGGCACCTGTTCAACGAAGGCCGCACGCTGCATGGGCTCAGTTTCATCGAGCTGTTGAGCGACAGCCCCGAGGCATTGCGGCGAGCCGTCGAAGGCGGCGAGGATGCCTTGCTTACCGTGGAAATGGACGGCGGCGAAGAAACCTTCCATCTCTCGCAGCGCAGTTTCCGCCTGCAGGGCCGCCCGCATCGCCTGCAGCTGTTCCGCCGCATGACGCGCGAACTCTCACGCCAGGAAGTGGCGACCTGGAAGCGCGTGATCCGCGTGATCAGCCACGAGCTCAACAACTCGCTGGCGCCGATTTCCTCGCTGGCGCACTCGGGCGCCGAGCTGGCGCGTCGCGGCGACACCGCGCGCCTGCCGGGCGTGTTCGCCACCATTGGCGAGCGCGCCAGGCACCTGCACGGCTTCATCGCCGGCTATGCCAGTTTTGCCAAGCTGCCGGCACCTCAACCCGTCTCGATCGCATGGCGACCGTTCCTCGATGGGCTGTCGCTGCATTGCAAGTTCCAGTTGCGCGGCTCCATCCCCGAGCAGCCCGGTTGGTTCGATGCGGCGCAGATCGAGCAGGTGTTGATCAACCTGATCAAGAACGCGCATGAATCAGGCAGTGCGGAAGACGGCGTCTCGCTGTCGCTGGCGGCGATCGGCCGCGACATGCGCATCGAGGTGGCGGACCGCGGCCCCGGCATGAGCGAAACCGTGCTGGCGCAGGCGCTGTTGCCGTTCTATTCCACCAAGCGCTCCGGCACCGGCCTCGGCCTGGCGCTGGCGCGCGAGATCGTGGAGGCGCACGGCGGGCGCATCGCGCTGGCCAATCGCGAAGAAGGCGGCTTGCGCGTCAGCCTGATGCTGCCGCTGGGGCCGCGCTGACCGGTTATTCCCCGGAGCGGCGCTCGCCTATACTCCGGTCAGTTTTCATGGATCAGGAGACAGGGCCGTGGGTCAGCTTTTTGCGCTGGTAGTCGTCATTGTCGCGGTGATCGTGCTCGCCAAGCTGGTGCGCATCGTGCCGCAGGGTTACGAGTGGACGGTGGAGCGCTTCGGTCGCTACACGCGCACGTTGTCGCCGGGCCTGCATTTCCTGATGCCCTTCATCTACGGCATCGGCCGCAAGATGAACATGATGGAACAGGTGCTGGACGTGCCATCGCAGGACGTCATCACCAAGGACAACGCCGTGGTGCGCGTGGATGGCGTGGTGTTCTACCAGGTGCTCGATGCCGCCAAGGCGGCGTACGAGGTGGCCAACCTCGAGCAGGCCGCGCTGGCGCTGGTGATGACCAATATCCGCACGGTGCTGGGCTCGATGGACCTCGACGAATCGCTGAGCCAGCGCGACGCCATCAACGCCAAGCTGCTCACCGTGGTGGACGAGGCCACCCATCCGTGGGGTGTGAAAGTCAACCGCATCGAGATCAAGGACATCGCGCCGCCGCGCGACCTGGTCGATTCGATGGCGCGCCAGATGAAGGCCGAGCGCGAGAAGCGCGCCAACATCCTTGAAGCCGAAGGCTTCCGCCAGGCCGCCGTGCTCAAGGCCGATGGCGAGAAACAGTCGGCCATCCTCGCCGCCGAAGGCAAGAAGGAGGCGGCGTTCCGCGAGGCCGAGGCGCGCATTCGCCTGGCCGAGGCCGAGGCGCAGGCGACCAAGCTGGTGTCCGATGCGATCGCCAACGGCAATATCAACGCGTTGAACTACTTCGTCGCCAACAAGTACGTCGAGGCGCTGAAGGAAATGGCCAACTCGCCGAACCAGAAGATGCTGTTGCTGCCGATGGAGGCCACCGGCATCCTCGGCTCGCTGGCGGGCATCGCCGAACTGGCGAAGGAATCGCTGGGCCAGCAGCAGGGCGACGCGCGCCGCGTGCCGCCGCCGGTGCGCTGAGCGGAGCATGGCGATGGAACAGGTTGCGCTGCATTACTGGTGGTGGATCGTCGCGCTGGTGCTGATCGCCATCGAGGTCGTCCTGCCGGGCTACTTCATGTTGTGGATCGGCATCGCCGCGGCGGTGACCGGCGTGCTGGTGCTGGCCGTGCCCGGCCTGTCGGTGCTGACCCAGGCGATCGCGTTCGCCGCGCTGGCCTTTCTGTCGTGCGCGGCTTACTGGTACTGGCTGCGTCCGAAGCTGATGCGCGGCGAGCCCTCCGAGTCCCGCCTCAACCGGCGCGGCGAGCAGCAGATCGGCCAGCGCTACGTGCTGGCCGAAGCCATTGTCAATGGCCGCGGCAAGGCCAAGGTCGGCGACAGCCTGTGGCTGGTGCGCGGGCCCGACCTGCCAGCGGGCAGCACCGTGGAGGTGACGGGCGTGGACGGCAACACCTTGCTGGTGCGTGCAATCGACTGAGCGAGCAGCGCCCCCTGTAGGAGCGCACCCAGTGCGCGACCGCGGCAGTGCATCGTCACCGCTCCGCCGGGTTATCGCGCACTGGGTGCGCTCCTACAGGAAGAGCGGTTTTCCGCGTT
>NZ_BCPR01000054.1 GCF_016586165.1 Dyella sp. EPa41
CCTATCCCCTGTGTGCCTTGAGCCTGGTCGTCACCGGCGACACGGTGGTGCGCGACATGTTCTACGACGGGCATCCCGAGGAAGAACCGGGCGCCATTGTCTGTCGCGTATCGCCGTCGTTCGTCCGCTTCGGCAACTTCGAGTTGCCGGCGGCGCGGGGCGACGTCGCCCTGTTGAGGCAACTGGTCGATTTCACCATCGCGCGTGATTTCCCGGAGCTGCAAGGCGAAGGCGAAGCGCTGTATGCGTCATGGTTTGCCCGGATATGCGAACGCACCGCCGTGACCATGGCGCACTGGATGCGGGTGGGCTTCGTGCATGGCGTGATGAATACCGACAACATGTCCATCCTCGGACTCACCATCGACTACGGTCCCTACGGCTGGATCGACAACTTCGACCCGGAGTGGACGCCCAACACCACGGACGCGGGGCGTCGCCGCTACCGCTTCGGCCAGCAGCCGAACGTGGCATGGTGGAACCTCAGCCGGCTGGCGATGGCGCTGTCGCCGCTGTTTTCCGGCGTCGAACCGTTGCAGGCGGGCCTGGACCGTTACGCCGCCGCGTACGCCGCCGCCGACCGGGAGAACATCGCGGCGAAGCTTGGCTTCGCGGTGTGCCGCGACGACGACGTGGAGCTCATGCGCTCCTTGCACACGCTGCTGGCCGAAGCGAATGTCGACATGACGCTGTTCTTCCGTGCGCTCGCCGGGGTGGATCCGCGCCAGCCATCGCTGGAACCGCTGCGCGAGGCGTTCTACGACGAGGCGATCCGCGTGGCGGCGGAACCCGCTTTTCTGGCATGGCTGGCGCGTTATGCGGCGCGCGCCAGCGACGATCCGCTGCAAGGTGAGGAACGGCGTGCGCGCATGAACGCGGCCAATCCCCGCTACGTGTTGCGCAACTATCTCGCGCAGGAGGCGATCGACCGCGCCATGCAGGGCGATTACGCCGGCATCGATGAGTTGCTGGATGTCATGAGGCGGCCATACGACGAGCAGCCGGGCCGCGAGCGCTTCGCGCGGAAGCGTCCCGACTGGGCCATGCACAAGGCGGGTTGTTCGATGCTCTCGTGCAGCTCGTGAGCGCAGTTCAGTGCAGCGCGTTGGCGAGGAACTGACGCAGCTGCACGGAATTGAGCGCGCCGGCCTGTCGGGCGATCTCGCGGCCGCCCCGCAGCACCAGCAACGTGGGAATACTGCGTATGCCAAACCGCTGTGCCAGCGCCGGCTGGGCCTCGGTATCCACCTTGGCGAGCCGCAACTGCGGCTCCAGCGCGTGCGCCGCCTCGGCGAAGACCGGAGCGAAGTTGCGGCAGGGGCCACACCAGGGCGCCCAGAAATCCACCACCACCGGCAGGTCGCCACGACCGGCCACGGCGTCGAAGTTGCCCGACGTCAGCTCCACCGGCTTGCCCTGGAACAGCGCCTGCTTGCAGCGCCCGCATACCGGATGCTCGCCGATGCGCTCGGACGGCACGCGGTTGAGCGCGCCGCAATGCGGGCAGGGGATATCCAGCGTGGTGGACATGGCGAACCTCGTGGCGAACACTCGATGTCGTGTCAGATGGTGATGGCGAGGCCCTGAAACAAGGCGGAGGGGTGGGGATGGAAAGTGGTCTCCGGCAACCCATGGCGCGCCTGGCAATGCTCCTGGGCATCTGCTGGACCTCGCCCAACAGCCTGCTGGGACTGCTGGCCGGCCTCGCGTGCCTGCCCTGGGGTGCGCGGCCGCAATGGCGGCGCGGCGATTGCGCGCTGGTGTTTCGCCACATGCCGTGGCGTGGCGTGGGGGGCGCGCTCACGCTGGGCAACGTGATCCTCTGCACCGGTGGGGAACTGGCCACGCCCTGTGCGACCTATGCCCACCGCGCGGGCCAGGGCGATGAGCCGATCATTTCGCTGGCCGATCATGAGCGTGCCCACGTTTACCAGTACATGGTGCTGGGGCCGCTGTTCCTGCCGCTTTATGCGTTGCACGGCGGCGTGAGCGCGCGCAATCGCTTCGAGCGGGCGGCGGATCGTTACGCACGATGTGGCGCCGGCTGGTGGCCCTGGCGCAAGTTCGATTGATTCAGAGCGGGTAGCGCACCGAAAGGTTCACGCTGTTGCACCAGTACCCCGAGCCGCCACCGTTGGCCGACGCGGCCGAACTGCGGCCCAGTTGCAGCTCCAACCTTCCGTTGCCCGGGAGGCGACCGCTGAGCGAGGCGCCGACCGTATACACGCTGGCGCCCGCGCCATCGGTGACCTGCCGGCCCACGGCCGCCACGCCACGAACCTTCCACTCCTGGCTGAGGCTGTACACGCCGACCAGGCCGACTTGCGCCGTGCGGTAGTTGGCCGGGTTGAAGTACACGCCATGGCTTGGCTGGCTGCTGTGGAAGATGCGCGCGGAGAATTCCGCGCCGATCGCGCCGCCCGTGTCAGGGATGTCGTAGGGACTCAGCAGCACCTTCAGCGTGCCACCGTCGCGGTGATTGCCGTCGCTGAAGTTCTGTCGGTAATACGTCGGCACGACGTACCAGCGCGAGGCCGGGCGCAGGCTGACGCCCACGCTGTAGACGTCGTAGATCAGCCGGTCGGCGATCGCGGTGTCCGTCGGTACCGGCGCACGTTCGGCGCCGGTCGACAGGCTGAAGCTGTCGCTCGGCTGCAGCGTCCAGCGCGCGCTGCCCTGCAGGTAGTTCCAGCTGCCGCTGCGGCCCGGGCCCAGATCGAGATCGATGCGGTTGTCGTCGCCCAGATGCCATTCGCCCAGCAACGAGAGGTCGTCGAGCCGGTGCGACTGCAGGTCGTCCTCGACATGCGTGGTGCCTGCGGCGATGCCCCAGCGCTGCGTCCAGCCGTCATGGCCGGAAGGCGCGAAGCGGTAGGCGCCACCGACATGCCAGGTATCCAACCCGTCGCTGTCATGGCTGTACGCAAAATCGCCCTGCAGCTGCGATGACAAGGCGAGGCGGATGTCGTCGCCGAGCAGGCGGTATTGCGTGGCCAGGTAGCCTTGCGTGTCCGGTGCGGGGGCCGCGTCGAGATAGTTCGCGCCGCGATCCTCCCAGCCCAGCGATTGCGTGGCGCGCATCAGCTCCACGGTCGGGCGCGTCTGGCCCATCGCGAACGGCGCCACCAAGGCGTAGGCCGCGCGCGGATAGTCCTGCGCGTTCAAGGCCTGGGCAAGGCCGGTGTCGGCCGCCTGCCGCGCGGGCGTGCCCACGGCTTCCCGTTGGGCCAGGCGGAACGCGTCCGCCGCGGCGGGGTACTGGCCCAGCCACAGCGTGGATTGGCCAAGCCCCATCGCGGCGGCATAGCGGTCGTCCTGCGATCCGCCGTTCTGCGCCAGTGCCGCGGCGAACAGCGTGCGTGCGCGTGCCGGCTGGTTGTCCGACAGGGCCGCCCGTCCGGCCTGGATATCGCCGGCGATCGAGGCGGTTTGCGCGTGCGCTGCCGGCAACAGCAGGAGCGCCAGCAGGGGAAGCCGGCGTTTCATTTCGTTCCCCACCGCTTGCGCATCTTGAGCAGTTCGGCGACATAGCCCATCACGCAGCCCGGTTGCAGCACGACGCCGTAGAACAGGGTGTACATCATCAGTCCGAACGGGTTGTGCCGGACCTTGAGGTTCTGCGCGCGGAACATGCGCGACTGGATCACGTACATCAGGTAATTGACCAGGCCGGCCATCGGCAGCACCAGCAGGGTCATCGGGCCGGCCAGCCAGTAGATGCCGAAGCAGGCCAGCAGCAACCCCGGGATGAACACCAGCGTGTAGACCAGGTCCATGTACGGAAACAGCAGGTTCCACCAGATGAAGAGCGTGCTCATGCGGCGATGGAACAGCAGGCCGCCGTGCGCCTTGAACGCCTCGATCAGACCGCGCGACCAGCGCTGGCGCTGGCGGATGAACTGGCGCAGCGTGGTGGGCGCGTTGGTGAAGGTGATGGCGTCTTCGCAGTAGCCCACGCGATGGCCGTCGCGCAGGATGGCCCAGGTCAGCACGATGTCCTCGCCGACGCATTCGGGCCAGCCGCCCACCACGCGCAGGATGTCGGTGCGATACAGCGAGAACGCACCCTGCGCGACCAGCGTGCCCTGGAACAGGCTCTGCAGGCGCTTCACCGCGGCGATGCCGTGGAAGTAGTCCCACTCCTGCATGCGCGTCACCAGGTTGTGGCGCGAGTTGCGCACCAGCACGGCGCCCGCGACGGATGCCGTGTTCGGCGGATCGCTCAGGTAGCGCTCCACCAGCCGGCGCAGCGCGTTGCGGTAGAGGTACGAATCGGCGTCGAGCGTGACGGTCAACGGGTACGAGGCATGGCGCAGTCCGACATTCAGCGCCTTGGCCTTGCCGCCATTGCACTTGAGGTCGATCACGTGCAGCCATGGGAAGGAGACGCTGCGCAGGCGCTCCATGGTGCCGTCGGTCGAACCGTCGTTGATCACCATGACTTCGATCGGGCCGGGATACTCCTGCTGCGCGATGCTCGCGATCGTGCCCAGGATGGACTCTTCCTCGTTGAAGGCGGCGACCAGCACGGTGATGCCCGGCAGGTCCGCGTCCGCGAATTGCGAACGGGGCGGGCGGCGATCCAGCAACAGGCCGACCACCAGGAAAGCGTTCATGAAGCCCGGCAGGATGGCGATGCCGAAGATCATCACGTGCGCGAGCACCGAACCCACTTCGTTGCCAAGTTCATGGATCCAGCGTTGCGCCAGCGAGTAGGAGAAGATCGCCCAGGCGATGGAAGCGACCAGCGTCAGCGCGAACTTGAGGCGCACCGACAGGTAGGAGCGGCGATGCACCTTGCTGTCGTTGGCGGCAGCCACGGGGAGAGAAAGCGATTTTCCCCTCGCTGGCTGTTCGCGCCACTCTTCCGCATTGATGCTCATGGATACTCCGCTCGTGTAATGGCCCGCCGCAGGTACAAACCGTCCCCGCCCGCCGGGTGTTGTCCGGTGGGGGAGGCGCTCGTCCGGTGGTTCCGGCGGCCGCCTTCGTCGACCTGGTGAGTGATGGCCCTGTCCCTGGAGAGGTAAGGGCAAGAGTCGTGCCAGTCGGACGACGTGGCGGGTTGGGACGGAATGGAGGGTTTTTATCCGGGATTGGGCCGGGAGTGGCCCGCAAGGAAAGCTACCCGAAGGCCACGCAAGGGGTTCGAGCGACGCCTTAGGTCAATGCATGACAAAAAAAGCCGCGGTGGGTCCGCGGCTTTCCGGGGTCGTTGGAACAGGTCAGTGCCCGTTGTCGTCCTGCTTCTTGGGCTCCGGGCGGGGTGCCGGCTTCTGGCCGCCATGGCTTTCACCCTGCGCCGGACGATGCTCCTGTGCGGGTCGTTGCGCAGGGGGTGGGGCGGGGTGGGCGGCCGGGCTGGGCGCCGGCTGACGGTGGGTTTCCTCAGGCGTCGGCGGACGGTTGCCGCCAGGCGGTGGTCGATAGGCCGGCGAAGACGGGCGATTCTCCGGCGGCTGATGTTCCGGCGCGCGTTCGGGCTGCGCTCGATAGCCTGCCGACGGCACGGGCCGGGCAGCCGGAGCCGCCGGCTGGTGGGGCGGGGGCGGCGCTTGGCGCGCATCCGGCGTCGGTGGCGGGCGATCACGGCCGCGGTCACGGTCGCGGTCGTCTCCGCGCCAGCCCGGCGGACGGGGTGGCGGGCGTGACTCGATGTGGCGGTCGTACCAACGGTCGCGATCCCGATAGAACGGACGGTCGCGGTAGTAGTGGTCCCAGTAAACGCCGATCGAGAACGCGACGATGGGGATGCCTATGCGCGGCCCGTAATCGGCCACGATCACCGGCTGGTTCTCGTAGGTGTATTGCACGAACGTGCCCGCCACCCAGCCACGCGTGCCCATCGTGATCACGTCGCACCAGGTCCACCCTTCCAGGCAGCCCTGGATGTCCACCGGCGTGCCCGCCGGCAACTCGGCGACAGGTGGGTAGCCGATGTCGGGGCCGGCGTAGAGGTCGACGTATGAAGTGATTACGCCGTTGGCGCCCTGCGCGGCGGCTGTGCCCGTGAGGGCCAACGAAAGCAGGATCGTGCACTGATAGGTCGCATCGAGATCTCTCGTGGGTATGCGACCCGATGAGACCCCCGCCCGCGAGAAGACATCGTCAATCCTGTGTCAGCAGGCTGGACTGCCTTCAGGAAGGACAACGGCGGCAAAACGTCCGGCGATCAGGCGATCTCGGCCAATTGCCCCTGCACGTCGTTGATCGAGTTGCGGATGCGCTGGCTGAAGATCGAATCCTCGTGGTGGATCATCACCAGCCGCTCGGTGGCGCGCGTCATCGCCACGTAGAGCAATCGGGCCTCGTCGGCTTCGTCCTTGCCCGGCTTGGGCAGCGAGCCGAGCCCGGGAATGATCACCAGCGGGAACTCCAGGCCCTTGCTGGAATGCATGGTGACCAGCTTCACCGTGTCTTCCACCACGAACAGCGAGCTCTTGCCGTTGCCCTCCGCCAGGCGGCTTGGAATGCCCGCGCGCGCCAGGGCTTCGTGCAGCTTTTCGCCTTCCCAGGCATTGCGGAAGATCACCGCCATGTCCGACAGGTGCCGGCCATGGCCGTGCTCATGGCGCAGCCGGTCGATGATGGCCTGCAACTGGTCCTCCTGCCGTTCCACGCGAATCAGTTCCGGCAGCGCACCACGCCGGCCCGCGCTTTGCGGCGCGATCAGCGGCACGCTGTCGTCGTCCTCGCTGCGTTCGAGCAGCAGTTCATTGGCGAAGCCGCGCGCCACGGAGAGGATTTCGAGCGTATTGCGGTAATTGAGCTTGAGGATGGTGGTGCGCCCCTGCGCCTGCACGCCGAGGCTCTTCCAGCTGATCTTCTTGCGGCTGGCCTGGCCGTAGATGTTCTGCGCGTCGTCGTACAGCACCAGCAGCGAGTTGGTGTTGGGATCGATCATCTGCACGATCAGCTTGTACCAGTCCGGCTCGAAATCATGTCCTTCGTCGATCAGCACCGCGCCGTACTGGAAACGCGGAATCTGCCCGCGATCCACGCCCTCGATCACCGCGGGCGGCAGTTCCTCGGCAAAATGCGGGCCTTCCGGCGGCAGCGGCACGTGGTACGCCGCGAGCATGCTGCGGCACCACTTGTGGAAGTTGTAGACCTGCACCTTGTCGCTGAGGCCGCGTTCGCCCATCAGCTGTTCCAGGCGCGCCGCGAGCGTCTTGTTGTAGCAGAGCACGAGGATCGGCTTGGACAGCGCACGCGCCAGCTCCATCGCGCGAAAGCCCAGGATCATCGTCTTGCCCGAGCCGGCCACGCCGTGAATGATGCGGTGCTCGTCGCCCAGCGAACGCGCGAGCAGCTCCTGCTGCGCATCCATCACCCGGATGAGGTCCGGCACTTCCACCCTGGTCACGCTGGCGCGATCGCCGGAGGCGAACAGGCCGAACTGGCCTTCGCCCGGCTCCACGCGGATTTCCGGGAACAGATGCCAGCGCACGCGGTCGATCTGCGGCAGCGTGAGCGCCGTGGGAAACACCTGCGGGAACATCGCCCACAGCCGTTCCTGGAACGCCTCGGACTCCACCGATTCGTACATCTCGTCCTGGCAGATCACCAGGTGCGCGGGAATCACCGCATCCAGCTGCCCCGCCTCGAACTGCTTGCGGCTGATGTTGGCCAGCACCACGCCGTAGCCCCAGGGCATCAGCAGCTTGCCTTCGTAGGTGTGGCCTGGCGGATAGCGCAGCGCGGGGTCGTGCTGCAGCACCTTGTAGATCTCGCCGGCGCAGTCGCGCGCCTGCATCAGCGGGTTGTGCTCCTTCACGCTGCTGCTGCCGGTGAGCAGGGTGAACAGCGTGCGGTCGGCCTGCTGGATGGTGCCGGGCTTCCAATCCTTCACCTCCAGCACCAGCAGGCCGCGGCGAGGATGGAACACGATGAAGTCGGGGCGGCGCTGCTTGGGGCCGATGGGCACGTCGTACCACAGCAGGTAGTCATCCTCGAGCTTCTGTTCCAGCCGTTCGGACAGCCGCTTCTCGCCGCTGGTCATGCGCGAAAGGCAGCTGTTTCGAGAAGGAATGAGCGTCGCCATCGTGGCCCCTGGGCGTGCGGATTGGGCGACGTTAGCGGATCGGGGGCGACTGTCAATCCAATCTGCGGGGCCTGCCGCTTGGATTTTCGCCAAGACGCCCAAAGGCGGGAGGCGTAAGGTCCTTCGCATGCCCCTGGCTGTCACGGAGTCCACGATGAGCACCTATCCCGCGCCGATCGTCCATGAGCTGTTTCCCTATCTGCGCGTGCGTAACGCCAGCGCGGCCATCGACTACTACCAGCGCGCCTTCGGGGCGCGGCTGCGGCTTCGCCTCGACGAGCCGGGCACCGGAAGGGTGGGGCATGCGGAGCTCGAGCTGGGTCCGGCGGTGTTGATGGTGTCCGACGAATATCCCGAGTGCGACATCCTCGGTCCGCAGAGCGTGGGCGGCACCAGCGTCTCCATCCATCTGCACGTCGACAACGCCGACAACGCGCTGGCGCGAGCGGTGGCGGCGGGAGGCACGCTGATACGCCCGGCGCAGGACGCGTTTTACGGCGAGCGTGGCGGTACCGTGCGCGATCCGTTCGGGCACGAGTGGTTGATCGGCCACAGCATCGAGGACGTGAGCCCGGCGGAAATGCAGCGACGCTACGATGCGCTCATGTCCGGGGGCTGATGCAGTTCCAATGCTGCAACGTATCGCTCGCCACGCCGACGCGGGCGCAAGCCCGCGCGGCGATGCCGTCGTGCAATGCCGCACGAAACACCGGTGCGACCGACCACAGCGCCCTCGACGCGAGCCGTGCCTGCGCACGCTGCAACGATGTGCGGCCCAGCAGGGATACGGCCCACTCCGGCAACAGCGCTGCGCCGGCCTGCAGGAACACCTCGCGCGACAGACCGGCCGCCGGCACGGGCAGGCGAACGCGCGAAAGCACTTCAAGCACCTCCCGTGAGCGGTGGTCGAAGCGCAGCTGCGGCCTTACATGGCGAAAATAGGCGGCCACCTGCGCTTCCGAAGCGGGCACCTCCCGCGCGCCCAGGGCTTGTGCCACGCGCCGCACTTCGTCGTAGTAATGATCGGCGGCGCCCGCGGGCAATGATGCGTGGCTGTAGCGCCGATAGCCCTGCAGGAAGCTGTAGGCCTCGGTCACGTGCACCCAGGTCAGCAGCGCCGGATCGTCCGCGGCGTATGGACGTCCATCCTCCGTCACGCCATGAACCTGCGAATGAATGGTCTTCACCCGCTCGATCAGTTTCTGCGCCTGCCCGCGCGGCGCATAGGTGGTTCCACTGACGAAGGACGTGGTGCGACGCAGGCGTCCCAGCAGGTCCTCACGGAAGTTGGAGTGGTCCCACACGCCCGCGAGCGCGAGAGGATGCAGCGTCTGCAGCATCAGCGCCGCGAGGCCACCGGCGAGCATGCCCGGGAAGTCGGCGTGCACCCGCCAGGTCGCACTGTCCGGCCCGAAAAGACCAGGATCGCCGACAGGATGGTCGTAGTCGACATGCCCGCCGCCACCGCGCGGAAAAGCGCTCAGCACCCAGCGGCGGATGGGTTCGCGCGCAGGCCGCGACAGCAGGTTCCAGAGCGTGGTCATGGGGCGAGTGTATCGCTTGGTTTCAAATGCACCGTTTGCACGTGCGAAAAAGCTGTGTTATCTCTTCACCCCATGACCCACGCCACCGCCCGCCAGTATTTTTGGTTTTACGGCTATCCGATGCCGCTGGCGGAGGGTGGGTCGCGATTGTCCTAAGACATCGACACCAGAACCCAAAAGGCCGCCAGCCACCACTGGCGGCCTTTTTTCTTGGGTCGCGAGTGGAAACCCCGATCAGGAGACCACCGTGAACCTTTCCACCGACGACCTGCGCATTCGCGCCATCACCCGGCTCAGCACGCCCGCCGAAGTGATGCGCGATTTCCCCATGAGCGGGCGTGCGGCCGGCACCGTCAGCGCGTCGCGCGACGCCTTGCACCGCATTCTCACTGGCCATGACGACCGCGTGGCGGTGGTCATCGGCCCCTGTTCGATCCACGATACGGCGGCCGCGCTCGAGTATGCGCGGCGCCTCGCCGGGCAACGCCAGCACCATGCCCGAGAGCTGGAAATCGTGATGCGCGTGTATTTCGAAAAACCGCGCACCACCGTGGGCTGGAAAGGCCTGATCAACGATCCGGACCTGGACGGCAGCTTCCGGATCGACAAGGGCCTGCGGATGGCGCGCGGCCTGCTGCGCGACATCAACGAACTGGGCGTGCCTGCCGGCTGCGAGTTCCTCGACATGATCACGCCGCAATACATCGCCGACCTGGTGGCATGGGGCGCGATCGGCGCGCGCACCACGGAAAGCCAGGTGCATCGCGAGCTCGCTTCCGGGCTTTCCTGCCCGGTCGGCTTCAAGAACGGCACCGACGGCAACGTGAAGATCGCGGTTGATGCCGTGCAGGCCGCCTCGCAACCGCACCATTTCATGGCGGTGACCAAGGACGGCCAGACGGCCATTGCCGCGACGGCCGGCAACGAGGATTGCCACGTGATCCTGCGCGGCGGCAAGGTGCCCAACTACGACGCGGCAAGCGTCGACGCGGCCTGCAAGGCGATTGGCGGCGCGGGCCTCGACAGTCGCGTGATGATCGACGCCAGCCATGCGAACAGCAGCAAGCAGCCGGAAAACCAGCCACGCGTGGTGGAAGACATCGCACAGCAGCTGGCCGGCGGCGAGCGACGCATCGTTGGCGTGATGGTCGAGAGCCACCTCGTCGGCGGTCGCCAGGAACTGGTGGCCCACCAGCCGCTGCGTTACGGCCAGAGCATCACCGATGGATGCATCGATTGGGACGCGTCGGTGGATGTGCTGGAGCGTCTGGCGCATGCCGTGCGTGAACGACGCGCGTTGGGGCGCGCCGCGTCACATGCGGTGCGTGTGGCTGCCGGTTGCTGACGGGCAGCCTCCGGCGCGCCCGGCCGGCAGCCGGTCGCGCTGGTTGGGGTCGGTGCGGTCCGATGCGACGGGATCCACGACGAGCGTGCGGCTCGCCACGCGTGCACTGCCTTCCACTCAGCGCTCCAGCTGCGCGTCCAGGTTGATCTTCGCCTTCAATACCTTGGATACCGGGCAGCCGGCCTTGGTGGCCTGCGCAATCTTGTCGAAGGCCTGGGCGTCGATATCGGCAACGCTGGCGCGGCAGGTGAGGTCGACCGTGGTGATGGCGAAGCCGTCGCCATCCTTGTCGAGCGTGACGACGGCCTTGGTTTCGATGTGCTTGGCGACGAATCCCGCCTGTTCCAGGCCCAACGCGAGCGCCATGCTGAAGCAGCCGGCATGCGCGGCGCCCAGCAGTTCTTCCGGATTGGTGCCCGGGCCGTCTTCGAAGCGTGAACGAAAGCCGTAGGGTGCATCACGCAGCACGCCGGTGGCCGTGGAGATCGTGCCGGTGCCTTCCTTCAGTCCGCCGGCCCAGGCGGCGGAAGCGGTCCTTTTCATGGGTGATGCCTCGCGCAGTGAGCGGGTGCTGCGCAAGTGTGCCTATTCGCCCATGCATGAAACGCGAAAGGCAACCACGCCGACCTTCACGCGCGGTTCGCCGTGCGATGCATTACGCTTGCGCGCCATCGTTTCATCAGGGTGAGTGTTTCATGTCCGCCGAGATCAACCACAACCCAAGGACGCATCGCTTCGAGACCAAGGTCGACGGTGTCCCTTGTGTACTGGATTACACACTGGTCGATGGCGTCATGACGATCACCCACACCATCGTGCCCTCCGCGGTCGGTGGACGCGGCATTGCCTCCAATCTCGTGCGTACCGCGCTCGACATGGCGCGCGCCGAACACTGGAAGGTCGATCCGGCATGTTCGTATTCCGAGATATGGATGACACGCCATCCTGAGTACCAGGACCTGCATGTCTGAGCTGCGCGCAAAACGGCATTAAGATGCGCCATGCCCGCTGCCGGGCCATGGGAGAAGCCGTCTTGACCGCAAGCCGTTTGTTGCCCGCCGGGGCGTTCGCATGAATACCCCCACCGGAAATGCCACCCCGCCCGGCCGGCGAGTCCACTTCCGCATGTTGCGCGCCCGCCCGCGGCTGGCCGCCTCCACGGCGGTTTTCCTTGCCACCTGGCTGGCGTTGTGGCTCGCGTTCCACATGAAGCCGACCAAGTCCCTGCTGCTCGGATTCGACCTGGGCGTACTGATGTATCTGGTTGCGCTGGCCAGGCTGTTCGAGCGCTGCAAGACCATGGAGATGATGCGAGGCCAGGCGCGCCGGCAGGACACCGGGCGCTGGGGCGTGCTGTGGACGGCGCTGGGCCTGACCGGCGTCGTGGCGGTGGCGCTCACTACCGAGCTGGGCGCCGCGCACGGCGGTGGCGTGCAGGGCCTGGTGATCGCCACGAGCAGCATCGTGCTGTCGTGGCTGTTCCTCAACATCATGTTCGCCATGCACTACGCACACGGCTACTACGGCGATTTCGGCAAGAAGCACGAAGGCCTGGAGTTCCCGGGCACGCCGCAGCCCGACTACTGGGATTTCGCCTATTTCGCCATCGTGATCGGCATGACCTTCCAGGTCTCGGACGTGCAGATCACCAGCCGTTACCTGCGCCGCGTGGCGCTGATGCACAGCGTGATCGCGTTCTTCTTCAACGTGTTCATCATCGCGATCAGCGTGAACATCGCGGCCAGCCTGGGGGCCTGACCGCTCCGTCCATCCGGCCTGCCGGATGGACGCCGAGGCCTCTCTCAGTCCCGGAAATTGTCGAACTGTAGCGGCAGTTCGACGTCGGCCTTGCGCAGCACGCCCATGGCCAGCTGCAGGTCATCGCGCTTCTTGCCGGTCACGCGCAGCTTGTCACCGTTGATCTGGGCCTCGACCTTGAGCTTGGCCTCCTTCAATGCGGCCACCAGCTTCTTGGCGATCGGCTGCTCGATGCCCTGCTTGACGGTGATCTTCTGGCGCGAGCCGCCGAGGTTGGTTTCCGGATCGCCCACTTCCAGCGCGCGGATGTCGATCTTTCGCGTGGTCAGGCGGCCGCGCAGGATGTCCAGCATCTGCTGCAACTGGAATTCGCTGGGAGCGGCCTGCGTGATGACGAAGCCTTCCAGCGTGAACCTGGCGTCGGTGCCCTTGAAGTCGAAACGATTGGTCAACTCGCGGTTGGCCTGGTCCACGGCATTGGTCAGCTCGTGCTTGTCGACTTCGGAAACTACGTCAAAAGAGGGCATGGCAGCCGTCCGGTGCGATGGGAAAGCTGAAGTTTAAGCGATATGGCCCCGGCTGGCGGATAATGCGCGGCTGGCGACGGGAGCGGGCGATGACGGCGGTGCGTGCGTGAAAGTGGATGTATTGGTCGTCGGCGCCGGCGCCGCCGGACTCATGTGCGCCATGGTGGCCGGCCAGCGCGGGCGCTCCGTGCTGGTGGTGGATCATGCCAACAAGGTCGGCAAGAAGATCCTGATGTCGGGCGGCGGTCGCTGCAATTTCACCAACATGGGCGTGACGCCTGCCTGCTATCTCTCGGCCAATCCGCATTTCGCCAAGTCGGCGCTGGCGCGTTACACGCCATGGGACTTCATCACGATGGTGGAAAAGCATCGCATCGCGTATCACGAGAAGGAGCTTGGCCAGCTTTTCTGCGATGAATCCTCCAAGCTGATCGTGCGCATGCTGCTGGATGAATGCGCGCAGGCCGGCGTTCGCATCGAGGCGAATTGCGGCGTGACGCGCGTGCAACGCACGGAAGAGGGCTTCAAGGTGCTCACCGCCCGGGGCGAGGTGCACGCGCAGTCGCTGGTCGTCGCAACGGGCGGCTTGTCCATTCCCAGCATGGGGGCGACCGGTTTCGGTTACGAGCTGGCCCGGCAATTCGGCCACAACGTGCTGCCTACGCGCGCGGCGCTGGTGCCGTTGACGCTCAGCGGAAAACACCAGGAGCGTTATCAGGACCTCTCGGGCGTCGCGTTGCCCGTCGTCGAAGCGCGCGTGGGAAAGCGCGGGTTCCGCGCCGGCATGCTGTTCACGCATCGCGGCGTCAGCGGGCCGGCCATCCTGCAGATTTCCTCGTACTGGCAACCCGGCGACGACTTGCGCATCGATCTCTTGCCCGAGGTGGATGCCGGCGCCTGGCTGCACGAACAGCGTGCGGCCCGCCCCGCCGCCGAGTTGAAGAACGTGCTTGCCGATGTGCTGCCCCGGCGCCTCGCGCAGCGCCTGTGCGAGTTGTGGTTCGAAAGCAGGCCCATGCGCCAGTACCGGGAGGCGGAACTGGCGCAGATCGGCACGCAGCTGCACGACTGGCCCATCGTCGCCAGCGGCACGGAAGGCTACCGCACGGCTGAAGTCACGCTCGGTGGCGTCGATACCGATGGCCTGTCGTCATCGACCCTGCAATCGAAGCTCGTTCCCGGCTTGTTCTTCATCGGCGAAGTGGTGGACGTCACCGGTTGGCTGGGCGGTTACAACTTCCAGTGGGCATGGGCGTCCGGACATGCGGCGGGTGAGGTGGCGTGATTTCGCACGAGCTGAACGCGTTGCGTGATCCACTGGCAAATATGCAAGACCTGGAGGAGTGCACATGAAAGTCGGTTTCATCGGCCTGGGCGCCATGGGTAGCGCCATGGCCAGCAACCTCATCAAAGCGGGCCATGAAGTGACGGTATGGAACCGTTCGCACGGCCCGACCGAGCCACTCGCATCGCTGGGCGCCAAGGTGGTGAAGAGCGCGGATCGCGCCGTCCTGGGCGACGTGCTGTTCAGCATGCTCGCGAACGACCAGGCGGTGCGCGAGGTCTTCATCACCGGCGGGCTGCTCGACGCGATGGACAAGGGCATCGTGCACGTCAATCACGCCACGATTTCGGTGGCGCTCGCCAGGGAGCTGGCCGAAGAACATGCGAAGCGTGGCATCGACTATGTCGCCGCTCCCGTGTTTGGCCGTCCGGATGTAGCCGCGGCCGGCAAGCTCAACATTGTCGCCGCGGGCAGGCCCGGACCCATCGAGCGCGTGCGCCCGTTGCTGGAGGCCATGGGCAGTCGCATCTGGCCGCTGGGCGATGCGCCCGAGCGTGCCAACGTGGTGAAGATCGCCGGCAACTTCATGCTCGGCGCCGCCATCGAGAGCATGGCCGAAGCGTCGGCGCTGACGCGCGCGCATGGCGTCAGCGCGGCCGATTTCCTCGAAGTGATGACCAGCACGCTGTTCGCGTCGCCGGCGTTCCAGGGCTATGGGAAGCTGATCGCCGAGCAACGCTACACGCCGGCCGGGTTCGCCTTGCCGTTGGGCTACAAGGACATTGGCCTGGCCCTGTCCGCCGGCGATGCCGCGCGCGTCCCGCTGCCGCTTGCCAGCCTCTTGCATGACAGCCTGCTGGAGGCGTTGTCGGCAGGTGAGGAGGACGTCGACTGGTCGATCATGGCGCAGGTCGCCGCACGGCGCGCGCATCTGGACGAACGCGAGCTCTAGCCATCCGCTTCCCTGTAGGAGCGCACCCAGTGCGCGAAAAGCCTACGAAGCAGCGATGCCGCGGTCCCGCGGTCCCGCGATCGCGCACTGGGTGCGCTCCTACAGGGGTTTCGCCTGTCGTCGCCGCGTCAGCCAGCGATCCAGCTGGTTCGCGAAGGCCTGCTTGTCACGCGCATGGAAGGCCGCCGGGCCGCCCGTGTCGATGCCGGCGCCGCGCAATTCGTCCATGAAATTGCGCATGCCCAGGCGCTGCGCGATGGTGTCGGCGGTGTACAGCTCGCCGCGCGGATGCATGGCGAGCGCGCCCTTGGCGATCACGGCGGCGGCCAGGGGAATGTCCTGCGTCACCACCAGATCGTCGGCGGCCACGCGCTCCACGATCTCGTTGTCGGCGACATCGAAACCACCGGGCACCTGGAGGGCGCGCACGTAACGCGAGGGCGGCGTGCGCAGCCACTGGTTGGCCACCAGCGTGACCTGCACCTGCTCGCGTTCGGCGGCGCGGAACAGCACCTCCTTGATCGCCGCCGGGCAGGCGTCCGCGTCCACCCAGATCTGCGCGGCGGGATTCACGCCGCGCCGTCCCAGTGCAGCGTGCCGTCGATGATGGTGTTGGTGCGTCCGCCGATCCATACGGTATCGCCGTCGATGCGCACGGCAAGGCTGGCGTCGTGGCCGATCTCGCGGCCCTGGCTCACCATGTAGCCGCGAGCAAGCGGGCCATGCGGCTCGGCATGGGCGATGTAGGCCGCAATCAGGCCGTTGGCCGCGCCGGAGGCGGGATCTTCCACGATGCCGACGCCAGCCGGAAACGCTCGCACGACCAACTGGTAATCGGGGTGCGAGCTGCGTGCGAACACGCAAAGGCCCAGGCTGTCGGTGGCTTGCGCCAACGCGCCGATGGCCGAGTGATCCGGTTGCCAGTGGCGCAGGGAGGCTTCATCGGCGCACTCGGCCAGCCACCAGTGGCGTCCACCGGCCACGTAGGCCGGCGGCAGGGCGCCAAGGCCGATGCCGCCCAAGGCGGCCTGCAGCAATGGATGGGCGTCCAGGCCGGTCTTGTCTACCACCGCGTGGGGCGATTTCAGCAGCAGGCCGCTTTCTTCGACACGGATCGGCAGCACACCCGCACCGCATTCCTGCCACAGCACGCCGTCCACGGGCGTCGACAGGCCGCACAGCAGCACGGCATGCGCGCTGCCGATGCTCGGATGGCCGGCGAAGGGAATTTCCTTGTGCGGCGTGAAGATACGTACGCGATAACTCGCCTTGGGCTGGCTCGGTGGCAGCAGAAACGTGGTTTCGACCAGGTTGGTCCAACGGGCAAAGGCTTGCATGCGGGCGTCGCTCCAGCCGGTGGCGTCGGTGACGACGCCCAGGTGGTTGCCGCCGCCGGGCGTGGCGGCAAAGACGTCCAGATGCAGGTAACGGATCGACATGGGGGATGATGCCTGCAGGCGTGGGGAAAACGCGCGAAGCCGCGAATGATAGTGCGGATCGGCGCGCCGTGCGCAGCGGCCCGGTCGCCGGTGGTGTCGACAAGCCGGGTGCGTGACGCCAAGATGCGGACTCTTTGTCCCGGCGATTCTCACGGAAAACCTGCATGATCACCCTGGCCATCATCGCCATCACCTGCATCGTGTCCTTCATGGCGTTCAACAACGTCCGCCTCATGAACGACCTGATCCTGTGGCCGCCTGCCATCACGCGGCATCGCGAGTATCACCGGCTGGTGACCTACGGCGTGGTGCACGCGGATTTCAACCACCTGCTGTTCAACATGATCACGCTGTTCTTCTTCGGCCGCTCGATGGAGGGCTTCTATACGGCGCGATTGGGCATGCTGGGCTTCGCCCTGTTCTATATCGTGGCGTTGGTGGTCTCGATCCTGCCCACCTATCTCAAGAACCGCAGAAACCCGAACTATCGCAGCCTGGGCGCGTCGGGCGCCGTTTCGGCCGTGCTGTTCGCCTATATCCTGCTGGCGCCGTGGTCGCGCATCATCGTGTTCGTGGTGCCGATGCCGGCCATCGTCTACGCCGTGCTGTACCTGGCCTATTCGATCTACATGGACCGCCGCGCGCAGGACAACGTCAATCACAGCGCGCACCTGTGGGGCGCCGCGTTCGGCGTGGCATTCACGCTGTTGCTGCGGCCGGAAGTGTTCTCGTATTTCCTCTCGCAGCTGGCGCAGCCGCGCTTCTGAGCGAGCCACGCGGCTGGCGTTGCTCACACCAGAGTCATCTATGCGGTGCTAATGGTCGTGGTGCCTGGCGAGCAGGGCGTCGGGCACTCTCGACTACCGCAGGAGTGAAGACGCATGGCAACGACGCGCAAGCCGGCCGCGAAGAAATCCTCGGCCAGGAAAGCAGCCACCCGCAAAAGCACCCGCAAGACCGCCACCCGCAAAGGCGCCGCACGAAAGGCGCCCGCCAAGAAGGTGGCCCGCAAGACCGCCGCACGGAAATCTCCCGCGCGAAAGACCACTGCCAGGAAGACCTCGACCAAGAAGACCGCTGCCCGCAAGGTAGCGGCACGCAAGGGCGCCGCCCGCAAGGCCGCGGCCAAGACGTCCACCCGCAAGTCCGCCGCCAAACGGCCGGCGACGCGCAAGACCACCGCCGCCGGGAAGACGGCGAAAAAGACCGCGCGGAAGACCACGCGCAAGATCGCAGCGAAAAAGACCCCGGTGAAAAAGGCCGCGACACGCAGGGCGGCCGCGAGCAAGACCGCGCGCAAGGCCGCCACCCGCAAGACTGCACCTCGTCGGGCGCACGCGACTGCCGCGCCGAAACGGGCTGCGCGTCCACGCACGGCGTCGCGCAAAAAGAAGCAGCTGACGCCGCAGGAAGCGGCCGCCAACATCCAGGCCCTGCTCGAAGCGAAGCAGGAACGGGTGAAGCAGGGTCCGACCTGGCCCGGAGCGGACCAGCCGCCGTCCAGTGACTCGGCTAACCTTGGCAACGGCAACTCCGCCACAGGCGTGTCCAGCGAAGCGGTTTACGGGCACATCCGCCAGCCCCCCGAGCGCGGTGGCAACGGCTGAACCGGCGCCGGAAGCGGTTGTTCGCAAGCGCATGGCCGGGTGGTGGGCGCCTCCTGGCCATGCGTGGGGTGCATTCAGCACGTACTTAATCGTCCGGGTCCAGAGTGGAGTCGTCTCCCACCGAGGTGATGGTCATGAAACGCGTGCTTGCCGGAATTGCCCTTGCGGTCGCCACCGCGGCGTTGTCCGGTTGTTACTACGATCCCGGTTACAGCTACGTGCGACCCGTGGCGGCCTACGGCGGCGGTGATGCCTATTACGGCAGCGGCGTCACCTACAGCTATGCGCCGGGTTATTACTACCCCAGCTACGGCTATTACGGCTACGGCGGGTATGGCTGCTGTTACGGCCCGGCCGTGAGCGTCGGTATCGGCGGCGTCTGGTACGGCGGGCACTCGCACTATTACAACCATGGCGGCTACTACGGCCACGGCGGTTACTACGGCGGCCATGGCAGCTACTCCGGTCATGGCGGCTGGCATGGCAGCCGCGGCAGCTGGAACGGCAACCACGGCCACTGAAGTCAGGGCACAATCGCGGCATGAGGTTGTTCACCGGCATGCCGCCAACCCACGCAATCTTCGGGCCCATCGCCCTGGCGATGGGCCTCATGCTTTCTGCCTGCAGCACGGTGGGCTATTACGCGCACGTCGCCGAAGGGCAGGGGGCACTGGTGCTGCATCGCCGGGACGTGACGGAGGTCGTCGACGACCCGTCCACGGAGCCATCGGTGAAGCAGCGATTGGCGCTCGCGCAGCAGGCGCGACGGTTCGCCACCGCCAAGCTGGCCTTGCCGGACAATCGCAGCTACACCAGCTACGTCCAGCTCGATCGGCCTTTCGTGGTGTGGAACGTGTTCGCCGCGCCGCGCTACTCGGTGGCGCCGGTGACGCACTGTTTCCTGTTCGCCGGTTGCGTGGCCTACCGTGGTTACTTTTCGCAGGACAAGGCGAAGCGGGAGGCGGCACGGCTGGAAGCCGAAGGCAACGACGTCTACGTCGGCGGCGTGCCCGCGTATTCCACGCTGGGCTGGTTCGCCGACCCCATCCTCAGCAGCATGATGCGTTGGGATGACGACGAGCTGGCCGGCACCATCTTTCATGAATTGGCCCATCAGCTCGTTTACGTCAAGGACGACAGCGCGTTCAACGAGTCTTTCGCCACCTTCGTGCAGGAGGAGGGGCTGCGGCAATGGCGGCAGTCGCGGGGCATGGCACCGCAGGACGTGCGAAGCAAGGCGATGGATGACGGTTTCACGCAGCTGGTGCTGGACCTGCGTGACCGGCTGAAGCACGTGTATGCGAGCGGTGTGGATGCTTCGGCCATGGAAGCCGGCAAGCAGCGCGAGATCGCCGGCTTCCGCACGCGCTACGCGACGTGGCGTGCGCACGACTGGCCCGGCGATCACCGCTACGACGCCTGGGTGGCTGCGCCGATCAACAACGCCAGGCTCCTGCCATTCGGACTCTACGATCGCTGGACGCCCGCTTTTGCGGCGTTGTACCGCCAGGCGGAAGGAGCGTGGCCCGCGTTCTATGCGAGCGTCCGTGCACTGTCCAGGCTGCCCCAGTCGCGGCGAGAGCAGGCCTTGGAGCAGTGGCTGGCGGCCAGCGGGCAGCCTTAGGGGCGTCCGGGATACGCCTTGCGCCCGCTCATGTGGCGCAGGTAGGCAAGCAGCTCATCGAGTTCCGCATCGGACAATGCCTGGCGATCGAAGCCCGGCATCCGCGCCTGCGGCCAGAGCCTGAGCGACTGGGGGTCGCGGATATAGGCGCGCAGCAGGCTCTCCCTGAGGTACTCGGTGGGGCTGTGCGGAACGTTGAGGTCGGGGCCGAGCCGGGCCTCGCCTTGGCCATTGAGCGTGTGGCAGGCAAAGCAGGTGCGCTGGAACACGGCGAAACCCCTGCGGATCGCGCTGTCGGGTTTCAAGGCCGGGTCCGGGACGATGGCGGGGAAGCGTTCCGCGGCGGGCGCGAGGCGGCGGATGGCCGCCAACTGGAACGGCCACTGCTCCGGACCGATGCGCATGGCCTGTGGGTCGGTCCACACCACGTAGAACGGGCCGGCCACCTTGTTTCCGGCGATCGAGGGCCAGGGGTGGGCCGGGTCCTCGACGGCCAGCCACGCTTCCGAACCATGGGCCTGCAGGATCTGCGCGGCCGGCATCTCCGCGGCGAAGCCGTCGGAGGCCACGAACAGCAATGCGTCTTCGGCGTGGGCACCCTGCAACAGGGCCTTGAGCGGAACGGCGCGGTAATGCATGGCTCGCTTGAACGAGACGTCGTCGGGAACGTTGACCGTGCGGGCGTCGGGGCGGGCCAGCAGCTGCTCGGTGCGGTAGACCTGCGCGCCATGGCCAAGGTCGATGGTCAGTTCGGCAGCGCGCAAGGGCAGGGCCAGGCAAAGGGCGAACAGGCACAGGCGGCGCAGCAGGGCGGGCATCGGGCGTTTCCCAGTGGGGCAAGGCCGTGGATTGTAGGGGCGTCCGCCAGCTTGCCAAAAGCTGAACGAATCCATCGGGACGCTTGAACTAGGTCAGCACGGCCCACACTAACCATCCGTATCGCCGTGACGGCGACATGAAGTGGTGCAGTTTCATCGTGCCACTGGGGGGTCGGTCCCATTTCCCCCTCTTTGTTAGGACCGGCCTGACAAAACCCCGGTAGCCCCTCCCCTGGCTACCGGGGTTTTTATTTGCCTGACGTTGCCGGACGCTCGCGTGACCGGCCTGCAGGGCGGGATAATCCACTCTCCCCGCGCCGCGCGAGCGACCGATGATCGTTTCCTCCCTGCTCGATACCGACCTGTACAAGTTCTCGATGATGCAGGTAGTGCTGCACCACTACCCGGCGGCCCAGGTCGAGTACAAGTTCAAATGCCGCAACCCGGGCATCGACCTGGTGCCGTACATCGACGAGATCCGCGCAGAGCTGGATCACCTGTGCTCGCTGCGTTTCACGCCGGAAGAACTGGACTACCTGCGTGGCTGGCGCTTCATCAAGAGCGATTTCGTCGACTTCCTGGGCCTGTTCCAGCTCAATGCCAAATACGTCGACATCCACCCCGCGCAGGCCGGCCCGGGGGAGATAGAGATACGCATCCGCGGCCCGTGGTTGCACACCATCCTGTTCGAAGTGCCGCTGCTGGCGATCATCAACGAGGTGTATTTCCGCAACACCCGGCCGGGCCTCGATCCAGGCGAAGGGCGCCGGCGACTGCGCGACAAGATCGCCTTGCTGCGCGATACCGGGGGCTACGCGGACTGCAAGATCGCCGACTACGGCACGCGCCGCCGCTTTTCGCGCCCTTGGCACCAGGAAGTCGTCACCACGCTGCGCGACGGCCTGGGGCAGCAGTTCGCCGGCACCAGCAATGTCTGGTTGGCCTGGAAACTCGGCCTGACGCCGCTGGGCACGCTGGCTCACGAATACCTGCAGGCACACCAGGCACTTGGTCCGCGCCTGCGCGATTCGCAGGTGGCGGCGCTGGAAACCTGGGCGCGCGAGTATCGGGGCGACCTGGGCATCGCGCTGTCGGACGTCTACGGACTCAGCGCGTTCCTGCGCGACTTCGACATGTACTTCTGCAAGCTGTTCGACGGCACGCGGCACGACTCGGGCGATCCGTTCGCCTGGGGCGAGCGCGTGCTGGCGCACTACCGGGCCAACCGTGTGGATCCGCGCACCAAGGTGCTGGTGTTCAGCGATGGCCTGGACATTCCCAAGGTGATGGCGCTGTACAAGCACTTCCATGGGCGCTGCCAGCTCGCCTTCGGCGTCGGCACCAATCTCACCAATGATGTCGGGCCCGAAGCGCTGCAGATCGTCATCAAGATGATCCGCTGCAACGGCCAGCCGGTAGCGAAGATCAGCGACTCGCCGGGCAAGAACATGTGCGAGGACAGCGCCTACGTGGCCTACCTGCGCCAGGTATTCGAGATTCCCGCGGAGCCCGATCTCGCAACGGCGGTTGCCTGAGCGGGGCGCGCATCGTTTTGTCCGGCGCCGCAGATTTTCTGTAGGAGCCCACCCTGTGGGCGACTGCGGCGCAACGGCTTTACCGCTCCGTCGGCTTGTCGCGCACAGGGTGCGCTCCTACAGGGGAAGCGAGATGGACGGCTCTTTTGTAGGAGCCCACCCAGTGGGCGACCGCGGCGTGACGGCTTTACCGCTTCGTTGGTTTGTCGCGCACAGGGTGCGCTCCTACAGGGGAAGCGAGATGGACGGCTCTTTTGTAGGAGCCCACCCTGTGGGCGACCGCGGCGCAACGGCTTTACCGCTCCGTTGGCTTGTCGCGCACTGGGTGCGCTCCTACAGGTTGGGCGGGATGGACGGTTCTTTTGTAGGAGCCCACCCTGTGGGCGACCGCGGCGCAACGGCTTTACCGCTTCGTCGGCTTGTCGCGCACTGGGTGCGCTCCTACAGCAGGGGGCGTGCCGCGGGTCAGAACGCCGGCAGTACGGCGCCCTGGTACTTCTGTTCGATGAACTGCTTCACTTCCGGGCTGGTCAGCGCCTTCGCCAGCTTCTGGATGCGCGGATCGTCCTTGTTGTCCGGGCGCGCCACGAGGTAATTCACGTACGGCGAGTCCTTGTCTTCGATCAGCAGCGCGTCCTTGGTCGGGTTGAGGCCCGCTGCCAGCGCGTAGTTGGTGTTGATGAGGGCCAGGTCCACTTCGTCCAGCGTGCGCGGCAGCATCGCCGCCTCCAGCTCGCGGAACTTCAGCTGCTTCGGATTCGCCGTGATGTCCTTCAGCGTCGACAGCTCATTGCTGGGATCCTTCAGCGTGATGATGCCGTGCTTGGCCAGCAGAAGCAGGGCGCGGCTGTTGTTGCTGGGATCGTTGGGCAGGGTAACCGTGGCGCCGTCGGGCAACTGGCCGATGGACTTCAGCTTGCGCGAGTACGCGCCGAACGGCTCGATGTGCACGCCCGTCACGATGGCCAGGTTGGTGCCGCGCTCGCGGTTGAATGCGTCCAGGTAGGGTTTGGTCTGGAAGTAGTTCGCATCGATCGACTTTTCCAGCACCTGCGTATTGGGCTGCACGTAGTCGGCGAACACCTTGACTTCGAGGTCCACGCCTTCCTTCGCCAGGATCGGCTTGACCTGCTTGAGGATCTCCGCGTGCGGCACGGCGGTGGCGGCGACCACCAGCTTCTGGCCGCCCGCTTCACCACCACCGTTGGACGAAGAACATCCCGCCAGCAGGAGCAAGGCGGAAAGAAGGGCAATGAGCTTATGCATCTTCGTCATGACGAGGTTTTCCGTGGTGCGGCGCAACAGAATAGCCGTCCATACCGCCAGATGCAAAAACGCGTCACTGGTGACGGGTGTAATGCGCCACGATGCGGTCCCCCAGCATCTGCAGGATCTGGACGAGCACGATGAGCAGCACCACCGTCACCAGCATGTAGTCCGACTTGTAGCTGAGATAGCCGTAGCGGTAGGCAAGGTCGCCCAGGCCGCCGGCACCGATGGCGCCGCCCATGGCCGTATAGCCCACCAAGGCGATGGCGGTGACCGTGATGCCGGCGACGAGGCCGCCGCGCGCCTCCGGCAGCAACACATGGCGCACGATCTGCCAGGTGCTGGCGCCCATCGCCTGGCTGGCCTCGATCACGCCGCGCTGCACCTCGCGCAAGGCAGTCTCCACCAGGCGTGCGAAAAACGGCGCCGCGCCGATCACCAGCGGCGGAATCGCGCCGCGAATGCCCAGCTTGGTGCCCACCAGCACGTAGGTGAGCGGCATCAGCACGATCATCAGGATGATGAAGGGAATCGAACGCAGGATGTTCACCACCAGCGACAGGATGGCGTACAGCTTGGGCATCGCGCGCAGCTGGCCTTTGCCGGTGAGGTAGAGCAGCACGCCCAGTGGCAGGCCGATCACCACGGTGAGCAGCAGCGAACCGCCGAGCATCAGCAGGGTATCGATGCAGGCGCGGCCGATCTCGCTCCAGTCGTCGATGTTGGGAAACAGGCTCTGCAGCGGCGAGCTCATGCGCGGTTCTCCGGCGACGGCGTGGTGATTTCTTCGACTTCGATGCCCGCCTGGCGCAGGCTGGCCAATGCATCGTCGACGCGGGCACCCTGCATGGCCAGGGTGAGCTGGCCATAGGGCAGGTCCTTGATGCGATCGATGCGGCCGGCGAGGATGTTGAAATCCACGCCGGTTTCGCGAGCCACGCGACCCAGCGCCGGCGTCCAGGTGGCTTCGCCGCGGAACGACAGGCGCAGGATGCGTCCGGGCACGTTCGCGAACGGTGCCTGTTCACCGGCGGCCTCTTCGGGCAGCGCCTCGTTGACGAAGCGGCGCGTGGTGGGGTGCTTCGGATGCAGGAACACATCCACCACCGCACCACGTTCCACGATGGTGCCGGCGTCGAGCACGGCCACGCGGTCGCACACGCGCCGCACGACGTCCATTTCGTGCGTGATCAGCACGATGGTGAGCTTCAGTTCACGGTTGATTTCCGCCAGCAGGTCGAGCACCGCGGCCGTGGTCTGCGGGTCGAGCGCGCTGGTCGCCTCGTCGCACAACAGGATCGACGGCCGGTTGGCCAGCGCACGCGCGATGCCCACGCGCTGCTTCTGGCCGCCGGACAGCTGCGAGGGGAATTTGTCGGCGTGCGCGCTCAAGCCCACGCGCGCGAGCAATTCATCCACGCGGCGGCGGATGGCCGCCGCATCGCGTTCGCCGGCAAGGCGCAACGGAAAGGCGACATTTTCCGCCACCGTCTGCGAGGCCAGCAGGTTGAAGTGCTGGAAGATCATGCCGATGCGCTGGCGCTTCCCGCGCAGCTGCGCGTCGCTCAGCGTGGTCATGTCGGTGCCGTCCACCAGGATGTGGCCGCCGCTCGGCCGCTCCAGCAGGTTGATCAGACGTATAAGCGTCGATTTGCCCGCGCCGGAATGGCCGATGATGCCGAACACCTCGCCGTCGGCGATGTCGAGGTCGAACGCATGCAGGGCGGGAACGTCCCTGCCGTCGACGCGGTAGGACTTGTGAACGGCCTGGAATCTGATCACGGGTTACCTTCTGGTGAGCCTGCGGCGTGGGCCTGGGGTCAGGCACCGGCGTGGCCGGGGGACGCAAAGCATAAGACATGTGCCGGGCCGGGCGGTCGGGGCTGGGGCCTGTTGGCGCTATGGGCCAGCTCGCGTGGTTCGTCGGTGGTCGTTCAGTGGCAGCGCGTGGCGCGGGCCTGCCTGGCTGCCGGGCCAAACCGCGCGTTGCCGCCGGGCGGCCACCGACGGACCACCCTTCGGGCCGGGGCCATTTGCCCACCATGCGGCGTCATCGCCCGGTCGTGTACGGACGTACACTCTCTTCCTTGCCTGGCGGGCAAAAGGCTCCGGCGCGAGCCACGCCCATAGCGTCAACAGGCCCTAGACTGTGGGACCCTTCCAGAGGATCGACGCCATGACGTCCGTCTACGACTTTTCCGCCCGCGACATCGACGGCCAGGAGCGCTCGCTCTCCGAGTACCGCGGCAAGACCCTGCTGATCGTCAATGTCGCCTCCAAATGCGGCTTCACTCCCCAGTACACGGGCCTGGAGGCGTTGTGGCGCGGTGATCGCGACAAGGGCCTGGTGGTGCTCGGCTTTCCCTGTGACCAGTTCGGTCACCAGGAGCCGGGCGACGAAGCGGAGATCCGCAACTTCTGCTCCACCAGTTACGACGTGACCTTCCCGATGTTCGCCAAGATCGAGGTGAACGGCGAGGGCGCGCATCCGCTCTACAAATGGCTGAAGAGCGAAGGCAAGGGCATCCTCGGCAGCGAGGGCATCAAGTGGAACTTCACCAAGTTCCTGGTCGACCGCAACGGCCAGGTGGTGAAGCGCTACGCACCCACCGACACGCCGGAAAAGATCGGCAAGGATCTCAAGGCTCAGTTGGCCGGATGAGTGGCCACGCTCGGCGCTGATGCCGGCGCCGCGAGGCGGCCGCGCAACCCGGCCAGCATGACGGCGATCGCATCGATGTCGTGGGTGGCGCTGGGCGCGCCTGCCGGCGGGTTGTAATTGTTGAGCATGATGGCGAACGCCAGCCGCTCGCCGTCGGCCGTGGTGACATAGCCTGCGAGGCAATGCACGAAGCTCATGCTGCCGGTCTTGGCGCGCAGGTTGTTCTGGGCCGGCGTGTTGCGCATGCGCCACTGCAAGGTGCCATCCACTCCCGCTAGCGGCAGCGCATCCTTGAGCGTCGCGGCGTAGGGCTGGGTGGCAAGGAAGGCGAGCAGTCGCGCCATCGCATTGGGCGTGGCGAGATTGCGTCGGGACAGGCCGCTGCCCTCCTCGATGACGCTGGCGCCTGGCGTGATGCCCACGCGTTCCAGCAACTGCTGCATGGCCCGAATGCCCCAGCGCTCGCTGGTGATGAATCCGGTGTCGCCGCCCTGCTGCACGGCATCGGCCTGCGCCTTGACGCCGGCAAGCAGCAGCAGGTTCTGCAGGTAGAGGTTCTGTGAGCGCTTGAGGCCGCGTTCGAGGATCTCGCCTACCGACGGCGACAGCACTTCCGCCAGCGTCCGCGGCTGCGCGTCCAGCAAGGTATCGCGTCGTGGCCATTGCACCGACACCACCTTGCCGTCGAGCTGGATGCCGTGGCGCCCCAGCGCCTGCAGCAGCAGCGTGCCGGCGAAACGCGCCGGGTCCGGCACCGCCAGCTTGTAGGTTTGCGCGGCTGACTTCGCCGGCACGTTGCCGAAGGCATACAGCACGCCGTCGCCGGGCGCCCGGTAGAGGTTGATGTCGGCGCGCGAATGCGCCGCACTGGTTGCCACTTCGCTGATCACGCTCGGCATGGCGTCACCCGGGTCGAGACTGACGCTGGCCGCTGTTCCCGCCGTGGCCGCGGGCGTGATGGTGACGTCCACCTGGTTGTCGCGCACGCTCAGCGCGGTGGCCGGAACGGCAAACCAGCTCTGCAGGTCGATGGCCTCCCAACCGGTGCCCATCGACGGGCTCGCGAAATACGTGGCATCCGCCACCAGGTCGCCGTGCACGTGGCGCAGGCCCTGGGCGGCCAGTTGCGCGGCGAGCTGATCGGCCCATTGCGCCGTCGAGGTATCGGCGCCGAGCGTGGGGTCGCCCATGCCATAGAGGACCAGTGCGCCGTTCAGGCGGCCATTGCGGATCTCGCTGGTGGCGAGCACGCGAGTGGGAATGCGGTAATCGGGGCCGAGCTCGCTCAGCGTCACCGCCGCCGTGAAAAGCTTGGAGGTAGAGGCGGGCTGGAACAGCTGATCGGCGCGGTGCGCGTAGATCGTGCGGCCACTGTCCAGCGAAATCACCGAAATGCCCCAGTCCGCTCCGGCAAAGCGCGGTTGCCCGATCAGGCTGTCGATCTGCCCGGGAAGGGATGACGCGGATGCCGGGGGCGCCTGCATGGGCCGCGGCGGGTCTTGCATGCCTTCCGACGCGGCGGCCTGGCAGCCAAGCGCAGCGCCGAGCATGACGGCGAAAATACGGCGAAATAGCGGGCGCAACGTGAGCATGGGCGAAGTATCGCCAATCCGGCCGGCCGGTGCCTGTCGGCGGGGTCTGTTACCCTTGGCGTTCGCCCAGGCGTCAGCCGGCGCTTCCTTCCCCAATCGAGATCATCATGCAGATTGCACAGAATTCAGTGGTTTCCTTCCATTACACGCTGACCGACGACCAGGGCCAGGTGCTCGACAGCTCGCAGGGCCGCGAACCGCTCGTCTACCTGCAGGGCGTGGGCCAGATCGTGCCGGGCCTGGAGAAGGCGATGGAAGGCCGCCAGGTGGGCGATCAGTTCAAGGTCGACGTCGTGCCGGAGGAAGGCTACGGCGTGCATCACGCCGAGCTGGTGCAGGAAGTGCCGCGCGAGGCTTTCCAGGGCGTGGAAGACATCCAGCCGGGCATGCAGTTCCAGGGCCGTGGTCCGCAGGGTGTCATCAACGTCACCGTGACCAAGGTCGAGAGCGACAAGGTGCACATCGACGGCAACCATCCGCTCGCCGGCCAGACCCTGCATTTCGATGTGGAAGTGACCGAGGTGCGCCCGGCCAGCGAGGAAGAACTCGCCCATGGTCACGTGCACGGCGAAGGCGGTCATCACCACTGAGTGATGGACGGAGCGCTGGCGCAACGGCCGGCGCTCCTCTGCGGCAGGCGGCGCGCCGCACGAGCGCGTCGCTTCGAAGTGCGCCATGTGCTCCGCGCGAACCCTCAGGGATGATCCGCCGCAGCCACGTTGCCGTCAGCCGGGAGCTTGACGCCGAGCGCCTTGGAGATATTTCCCCATACCTGGCCCTGGCTGCGCAGGGCGAGCACGCCGGGCATCTGTGCCGGTCCATAGGGCGCCATGATCGCGCCACCGTTCAACACCGCCTCGATCTGTGCCGCCGTTGGTCGCGTGATCTGCGCCTTGGCCAGCGCCGCCTGCGCAAGCGCGAGCGCCATCCTTGCGTTGGCATAGCCCAGCTTGCCCGTCTTCGGCAGGAAGGAACTCCGCGTGGACCGGCCACCGGACGCTGCGGGCGTCACCAGCGTGATCCGGCTTCCGGCGAGCAGGCCGTCGACGAGCGCATGGGCATTGCCGCTGGAACCCGCGAAGTCGGTGTAGGTGTCCGCCAACGCGGTGCTTTCCTGGTCGCCCGATGCTGCCGAGGGCAGATCGGTCGCCGATGCAAAGAAACAACTCATGCAAAGAACCACGGCCATGCCCAACGATGAAAACAGCTGCGAGTGCTTTTTCATGGTGCGCCTTTGGAGGATGGATGGGCGTGCTCCCTCAAGCTGTTTCCAGGGAGCCTGGAGACTTCGCGATGGCGATGCGGTGCTGCAACAAAACACGGGGCGCATGTTCGCCCGGGCAACGGATAGTCGCCTAACGATCCCGAAGAGGAAAGCGTTGCGGTTCGCAGCTTGGGCATGACGGGTTCGACCGAACGGCCCGTCGTTGACCGTCTAGACATCCATGGTGTGTGGTGCATCGCATAACGAATGCCGTCGAGGCTAGGTTGGCGACGATGAACGGAGCCCGCACGGGCCTGCCGTCGTTTTGCCGTTGTTCGGCCTGCGCACCGCGCTTTGTGCGATGTTGTTTTCGCGCCGCACCGGTTGATGCCGCGCGCCCGGCGTGTGTCGCAACGCGCCGTCTCCTTTCACTGTATGGATGGAGTTCCCATGAAGCGTCTGCTGATTCTCGCCGTTACGACGGCTGCGTTGTTCGCCGGGAGTGGGATGGCCATGGCCAGTCCGCAGGAAGGACACGGGCATGGCGATGATAAGCATTGGGACGACCACGATCGTGGGCACAACCCCAAGGACGAAGGCCGCCACGACAATGGCAAGCACAACGGTTGGTACAAGAAGGGCGATCGCCTGCCTGACCGCTACTACGCGCACGAGTATTACGTGACCGACTACGAGCGATATCACCTGCGCCGTCCTGACCCGGGTTATCGCTGGGTGCGTGCCGATGGCGGCCAGTTCTACCTGACCCTGGTTTCCAGTGGCGTCATCATCGACGTGTCCGGCGGCTACTGATCAAGGTCTCGTGCAAGGGATGCCACCGTCGAACCGGCGGTGGCGTCCTCGTCAGTACCAATCGAGCAACGACAGACCAATGCCCAGGTAGGTGGCGTTGTGGTTGTAGTCGATCATGCTCTCGCCATAGCCCTTGAACAGCTCCATGTAACCGCGCAGGTTGCCGGCGATCGGGAAGGCCCAGGTGAGTTGCGCGGCACCGTGGCTTTCGCTTCCTCCGCGCAGCGAATGGCGAAGCATCAAGCCGAATTCCTGGCCCCGCCATTCGTGGATGATCTGCATGTCGGCCCGGCCCATGTAGTTGCTGATGTCGGGATTGTTGTCGTCCTTGCCGCCCTCGGGGACGCGCCACCAGGGACGAATCGTCACCGTCCAGCTGTCGCGCTCGAAGCCGACATAACCCATCACGCGATTCCAGCTGCGTGACAGCGGGTCGGAGCGGCCGTTGGATTCGTGATTGATGCCGATGCCGAGCAGTCGCCCGTCCCAGCTGCCCACGTCGTAGTGGGTGTTGAACATCAGCATGGCCTCGGGCTCGTAGTTCGTTTCGCGGAACGGCCTGGAGGTTTCCTTGTTGTACACCTGCCAATGCGAGGTCTGTGTATAACCCACCCATACATCGCCGGCATCGCCGAATACGCCCTGCCACACCTTGGTCTTCAGGCTGATCTGGAACTTGCCTTCGATGTTGTCGAGATTCTGTGGCGTGCTGACCGTGTTGATCGGATTGGGACTGTGCGGCTGGTCGTTCTGGTTGCTGGTGGCGAATACCGGCATGATCGTGATCGGCTTGTAGCCGCGCAGGTTGAACGTGCCGAGCTTGCTCTCCGGGGTCAGCTCCCATCGCGTGTCCAGCAACGAAAGTGGTTTCACTTCGTTCTCGGTGGGCTCTGCATTGGCTTGCGCGGATGCGGGTGTTTCATGGCCGAAGACGTTGGTGGTGGCTGGTCTTGCCTCCTGCGTCGTCGCTTCGTTCTTCTTGCGTGCCGCGGGCAGGTTGTCGCGTCCGGTGGCGCGGTCATAGCACGCCAATCGCTGCGAGTCGGTTTCTATGGCCGTGCATGCGCGGATATCCATGGGGTCCGGATTCTGCGCGCGGGCGGTCAAGGGCTGGCCAAGCACGATCATGATGGCCACGCATAAGGTCAATCGCATCAATGGGCTCCATCCGCCTACTGCGCGAAGCCGACGTGTTCCATCGGTTCGCCATGCCATGAAGCGGGCCAGTCCAGCGACTGGCCCGCCCGGGGAGCCTCATCTTACTTGTTGTTCAACCAACGCTCGTACTGGGCCTTGGTGATGTGGCCGGTGTGTCCCTTGTC
>NZ_BCPR01000055.1 GCF_016586165.1 Dyella sp. EPa41
GCATGGCACATCAGGTGCGCAACGATTCGTCGGCCGTGACGCGCATGCTGGTGGTTTCCTCGCCGCGCAGCCATGGCGATCGGATCGAGGAGCCCGCCACATGAGCCCCATCGTCATCGCCAGCCAGGCGCTGCCTTCGTGGCGGCGTGCCGTCCTCAAGGTGGGCAGCAATCTACTGGCTGCCGATGGCGGCGGCCTCACCGCGCGTTATGCGGAGGCGCTCGCGGCATTCATCACGGCCAGCAGGGTGGAGGGCCGGCAGGTCGTGCTGGTTTCTTCGGGCGCCGTCGCCGCCGGTCGCGCGCAATTGCGCGCACACGCGCCTGCTGGCGGCGACCTGGCCGCGCGCCAGGCCCTGGCTGCCTTGGGACAGACGCCCATGATCGCGCTCTGGCAGTCGCTCAGCTCCCGCCCGGTGGCGCAAGTGCTGCTGACCCATGACGATCTGCGCAATCGCCGCCGTTACCTCAATGCCCGCGCGACGTTGCGCGAGTTGCTTGCGCTGGACGTGCTGCCAGTCGTGAACGAGAACGACACGGTGGCGGTGGACGAGCTGAAGCTGGGCGACAACGACAACCTGGCGGCCATCGTGGCCGCGCTGGTGGATGCGGACCTGCTGCTGATCGCCTCGGACATCGACGCGCTCTACAGCGCCGATCCGCGTCGCGATCCCGGCGCCGCGCCGGTCACGCACGTGGATGCGCTGACCCCGGAGGTGCTCGCCATGGCTGGCGGCAGCGGCAGCGCCGTCGGCACGGGAGGCATGCGCACCAAGCTCGAGGCAGCAGCCAAGGCCGCCGCCGCGGGCATACCCACGGCATTGTTCAGTGGCCGCGACGAGGCGACCGTCAGCCTGCTCGGGCAGAACCAGCTGCGCGGCACATTGTTCGCCACGGGGCGCAGCCGCATGCAGGCGCGCAAGTATTGGCTGCGGCATGCCCCCGCGTCACCCGGGCGTATCCACGTGGACGCCGGCGCTGTACGTGCATTGGTTGGCGGCCGGGCCTCGCTGCTGCCCGGTGGTGTGCTCGACGTGAGTGGCGAGTTTCATCGCGGCGATCTGGTCGAGATCGTCGACGAGGCGGGACGGCATGTTGCGCGCGGCCTCAGCCAGTACGGCCTTGCCGAAGCTCGCCGACTGGCGGGGAAGCACAGCCGCGAGATCGAATCCTTGCTGGGTTACAGCTATGGCGCGGAGATCATCCATCGTGATGACCTGGCTGCCATCGTGGAAGTCGAAACAGGAGAAAGCGAGGCATGAGCGAGATCCGTTCGCTGGCGCTGGCCTGCCAGGATGCGGCACCTGCCATGGCGATGCTTGGCACGGAGGCCAAGCGTGCCCTGTTGCGTGACATGGCATCGTTGTTGGAACGCAACACGGCCCATGTTCTCGATGCGAACGCCCGCGACATGCAGGCTGCCTCGGCCAAGGGCGTGCAAGGCGCCATGCTCGACCGCCTGCACCTGGATGCCGGGCGCGTTGCCGGCATGGCGCAGGCCTTGCGCCAGGTGGCCGCGTTGCCCGATCCCGTGGGCGTCGTGACGCGCCGGGAGCAACAAGCCAATGGCATCGTCGTCGAGCGCGTCCGCATTCCCCTGGGCGTCGTGGCGATGATCTACGAGGCGCGACCCAACGTGACCGCCGATGCCGCGGCTCTTTGCCTGATGGCCGGCAATAGCGTGATCCTGCGTGGCGGCTCCGAAGCGATCCATTCCAATCGCGCGATCGCCGCGGCGCTGCACCAGGCGCTCGACGCCCATGGACTGGCCAGGGCGGCCATCACGCTGGTGGAAGATCTTGGGCGGGAAACGATGATCGAGCTGCTGCAGCTGAGCGACATCGTCGACCTCGCCATTCCCCGCGGCGGCGAGGGCTTGATCCGCTTCGTCACCGAGCATGCCCGCGTGCCCGTCATCAAGCACTACAAGGGCGTATGCCACCTGTACGTGGATCGCGCGGCTGATCTCGCGCTGGCGCTCAACCTGTTGGTCGACGGAAAAACCTCCCGCCCGGGCGTGTGCAATGCGCTGGAGACGTTGCTCGTCCACCGGGAAGTCGCCGCCACGTTCCTCCCGCTCGCTGCGGCTGCGCTGAAGGATCGCGGAGTGGAGATGCGCGGCGACGACTCCACGCGTTCGCTCGTGCCGCAGGCGGCTTGTGCCAGCGACGACGATTACGCGGCCGAGTTCCTCGATCTGATCCTGGCCATCCGCGTGGTCGACAGCCTGGACGATGCGATCGGACACATCCGTCGCTACGGCTCGGACCATACCGAAGTGATCGCCACCCGCGACGAGGCGACCGCACGGCGCTTCGTGCAGTCGCTGCGTTCGGCGGTCGTGATGGTCAATGCTTCTTCGCGTTTTTCCGATGGCGGGCAGGTGGGCCTGGGTGCCGAGATTGGTATCTCGACAACTCGCCTGCATGCATACGGGCCGATGGGCGCCGAGTCGCTCACCATCGAGCGCTTCGTGGTGCATGGCGACGGGCAGGTCCGTCACGCGGAGAGCCGCATCGGCTGACGCGGTGTCGCTGCGGCACCCGGGGCGGGGCAATACCGCCGCGCCACGCAGCGGATGGCTGGTGCAGGCCTTGCGCCTTACTTGACGGGATCTTCCAGGCTGCGGTGGTCGTAGCTCACCACACGGGTCATCTGCCACTGGCCATCCTTGTAGCGCCAGATGTGGAGAAACTTGCCCTGGCCCTGGCAGCTCTTGCTGCCGATGGCGCAGAAGCGATGGGTGCCGGCTTCGATGGCGCCAAAATCCTTGATCGGGTAAACCTCGAGTGTGCCGACGAGCTCGCGGCGCACCTTGTGGCAGATGTTCTTGCGGGTGGCGTCGACCACGGCTTCGCGCGAGGTCATGAGGCCGCCCTTGTCGTGATAGAACTCCACGTCGTCGGCGAAGTACTTGCCGAACGCGTCGAGGTCGCAGGTGTTGTAGGCGTCGAACACCTTGGTGTCGAGCTCGTTCACCGTCTTGACCAGCGCATCGCCGGAAGGGATGCCGTCCGGCTGGCCTGCGTAGGTCGCGAGCGGCGCCAGCAGCAGGAGCAGGCAGTACAGGCTCGGCTTGAACATCGCGGTCTCCCCTCGGTGGATGGTTTGCGAAGCGTGGGATACATCCGTGTGCTGCCAAATGGACGGCCAGATGGCCGCCCCATGGGGCGCCTCCGCTGCGGGTGCCCGGAACTGTCTGCGGACTTCGGTAAGCGTCCGCAGGGTCACGCACTCAGCCGCGCACGGACCAGCCGCGCACGCCTTCGACAAAAGCCATGCAATCGGCAAAACGGTTGTACAACGGTGTGGGCGAGATGCGGATGACATCCGGTTCCCGCCAATCGCCGATGATGCCGTGTTCCATCAGGTGCTCGAACAGCGAGCGGCCGCGCTCGCGGCCGCCAAGCACGCGAATGGACAGCTGGGCGCCGCGACGCTCGGGGTCGCGGGGCGTGACAACCTCCAGCGCCTGGCCCAACTCGCTGTGCACCAGCCATTCGAGATAGCCGGTGAGGCGCAACGACTTGTCGCGCAAGCGCTGCATGCCAGCGCGGCGGAAGATTTCCAGCGACACGCGCAGCGGCGCGAGCGCGAGGATCGGCGGATTGCTGAGCTGCCAGCCGTCCGCGCCATAGGTAGGTTCGAACTGCGGCCCCATCTGGAAGCGCGTGGTCTTGTCGTGGCCCCACCAGCCGGCGAAGCGGGGCAGGGTGGTGCGTGCGTGACGCTCGTGCACGAAGGCGCCGCCGACAGCGCCCGGCCCGCTGTTGAGGTACTTGTAGCTGCACCAGATGGCGAAGTCGGCGCCGCTGTCGTGCAACTGCATCGGCAGGTTGCCCACGGCATGCGCGAGGTCGAAGCCCACCATGCAGCCGTGGCGATTGGCGAGGCGCGTGATGGCGGCAAGGTCGAAGGCCTGGCCGGTGCGGTACTGGATGCCCGGCAGCATCACCAGCGCGATGCGCGAGCCATGTTCGGCCAGCACGCGCTCGATCGCTTCCATCGAGATCGTGCCGTTCGGTTCGTCGCTTTCCAGTTCGATCAACGCCGTGGCCGGATCGAAACCATGGAAGCGTACTTGCGATTCCAGCGCGTAGCGATCGGTCGGGAAGGAGCCTGCCTCAAGCAGGATCGCGTAGCGCTCCGGGGTCGGGCGATAGAAGCTCACCATCATCAGGTGCAGGTTCACGCCCAGCGTATTCATCGCCACCACTTCATGCGGCTGCGCGCCCACGACGGTGGCGAGGTCATCGCGCACGAATTCGTGATAGTCCATCCACGGCAGGCGGCCCCTGAAGTGGCCTTCAACGCCCAGCTCGCCCCAGTAGTCCAGTTCCGCGCTCAGTGCAGGACGCACGGCGCGTGGCTGCAGGCCAAGCGAATTGCCGCAGAAGTAGTGACTGTCGCGATCCTCGTGTGGTGGGATCAGGAACTCGTCTCGAAAGCCGCGCAGCGGATCGGCGGCATCCTGGGCCTGCGCCCAGGCGAGGGTGGCTTCGTAGCCTGCGGACATGGCAACTCTCTTCTGTGCGCCGCGCCGGGTGGCGCGGCGAGAAGGGGGCAGCTTACTTCAGTCGTGCCGCGATGGCATCGCAGCCCTTGTCGAAGGCGGTCTTCCATTGGGCGCCCGCCTGGCTTTGCGTGGGGCGCACGCAGCGCAGTTGGATGGCGTGGTTGTCCTTGAACCAGTAGCGCTCGCTGTAGCTGTACGGGGCACCGTTTTCCTGCGCCGTGTACGCGAAGTTGTCGGCACCCTGGCCGGTGGCGGCCTGATAGCCGGTGAGCGATTTCGCCTTGCTCATCGCGCCGCTCACGTACTGTTGGAAGGCGGCCACGTCGGATACCTGCTTCACCGTCACGGTCACGCGGGCGAGGCTGTTGCTGCCGGTCGGCGAGGAGTCGGGCACCTGGAACACGCGCACTTCCGGATCGCCCTGGGTTTCCATGATGCCGACCCACTGGTCGGGCGTGCTGAAGCTGACGCTGCCGCCCGCCATGCTGACGTCGGTGGCTTGCGATGCGCCGGCCAACACGAGGGCGGCGGCGAAAACCGTGGTGCGGAGGAAACTCATGCCTGCTCCTGAGGGTCTGTTTTCATCATCCAAATACGTCGCGTTGCTCTGCAGTGGCCGTGAGGTGGTAGACCGTGGCGCCGCCCATACTTTCGCATGGACAAGCCGCGGGCTGGTGCATGACGGCCACTGCAGAGCACAGGGCAACCCGGAGGGCTAGGCGGCGTTGGGTTCGAATCGGTGCAAGGGCAGCCCCAGCCATTCCAGGGCCGTGCCATGGAAGAGCTGCGCGCGGGCAACATCATCCAGGCCCAAAGCCTCGATGCCGCTGCCAGGATGCTGTTCCCCCAGCGGGAAAGGATAATCGGTCCCCAGCATCACGCGCTCGACCCCGGTCACATCCAGGAGATAGCGCAGCGCGTGCGGGTCGTGCACGCAGGAGTCGAAATACAGCCGTTGCAGGTACTCGCGCGGGTTGCGCGGGTTGTCGGTGGCCACCAGGTCCGGGCGCATGCGGAAGCCGTGTTCAATGCGGCCGATGCTCCAGGGGAAACTGCCGCCGCCGTGGGCCAGCATCACGCGCAGCCTGGGCAGGCGCTCCAGCACGCCGCCGAACACCAGGCAGCAACCGGCGCGCGATTGCTCGGCCGGCATGCCCACCAGCCAGGGCAGCCAGTACTTGGGCATGCTGGCGGCGCCCATCATGTCCCAGGGGTGCACCATCACCGCGGCGCCGAGGTCGGCGGCGGCCTCGAAGAAGGGGAACAGTTCCGGCGCGTCCAGGTTCCAGTCGTTGCAATGCGAGCCGATCTGCACGCCTTGCAGGCCCAGCTCATCGATGCAGCGTTCCAGCTCGCGGACGGCGAGTTCAGGCGACTGCAACGGCACCGTGCCAATGCCTGCGTAATGGCGCGGATAGGCATTGCAGAGCGCCGCCATGCTGTCGTTGAGGTGGCGATGCAGTTCCAGCGCCTGGTAGCCCGGCGCCCAGTAGGAAAACAGCACCGGCACGGTGGATACCACCTGCACGTCCACGCCGAAACGCGCGTAATCGTCGATGCGCTGCCGCGGGTCGAACGCCGAGTCCCATACCTCGCGGAAGAACTTGCCGTCCTTGTAGATGCGGTGGCGCCCATCGTTGTGGATCATCACCGGAAAGCGTTCGTCGCCGTACTTGGCCGCCAGGTTGGGCCAGTCGCGGGGCAGGATATGGGCGTGGGTATCGATCTTGAGCATGGACGGAGGGCCTGTTCAATATCTCGGCATGGCCCGCGTTGCCCATCCGCGCCCGCCAGGGCGCCGGGCGTGCCGCAGTGCCTGGCTGACTGTCAGGTCAAGCCGCGCTTCGCTTGCTGGCGGGGGCGCAAGGGCAACCCGCCGGGCCGGGTCTGTCCGCCCGCATGCGAGCGTCATCATTCGGTTATGTATCGACATACGCGCCCTCGTTCTTCCTTGGCCTGTGCGCGAACAGCTCCCGGCGCGGGCCATGCCAAAAATGTTGAACAGGCGCTGAGTGTAGGCCCTCGGCATGACGGCGTCGTGCCGCGGTCGCACATGACCGTGGGACGCCCCCTGAACGTGCATCCGTCACCCAATGGCGGCATCATGGGGAGCGCGATCACGCCGCGCTTGCCATGGGAGGCAACATGAAGTTCCTGGTCATGATCTACAACGACGACACCCTGCTCGACGCGCTGCCGCAAGGCGAGTTCGACACCATGATGAAGGGCTGTTTCGAAAAGGCCGATGCCCTGCGCGCCGAGGGTTGCCTGCTCGATTCCATGCAGCTCGAATCGCCGGCACAGGCCAAGTCGCTGCGCATGCGCGACAACAAGATGAGCGTGATGGACGGGCCGTTTGCCGAGGCCAAGGAATACCTCGGCGGCTTCAATCTGATCGAGGCCGAGGACATGGACGAAGCCATGCGCATCGCCAGTTCATTTCCGTGGGCGCGCACGGGGCGGATAGAAGTGCGCCCGGTGCGAGACATGGATGCCGTGAGGCAGCGGGTCGGCGCCTGAAGGCTCCCCTCCCGGGCCGGGAGAGAAGCGCGCATGGCCTTACGGTGCGCGGCGGATCGCCACCACCGCGTTGAGGCCGCCGAAAGCAAACGAGTTGCTGATGGCGACGTCCACTTTGTGCTCCCGCGCTTCGTTCGGAACGTAGTCGAGGTCGCAGGCCGGATCGGGGCCGAGGTAATTGAGCGTTGGCGGCACGATGCCGGCATGGATGGCACCGATCGCCGCCACCAGTTCCAGCGCGCCACCGGCGCCCAGCGCGTGGCCATGCATGGGCTTGGTCGAGGAGATCAGCAGCTCGCGCGCATGTTCGCCGAAGACCCGGTGGATCGCGCGCGTCTCGGTGCTGTCGTTTGCCACGGTACCGGTGCCGTGCGCGTTGATGTAGTCCACCTCGTCCGGTGACAGGCCGCCGTCGCGCAGCGCCATGGTCATCGCGGCGGCCGCACCGATGTCCGACGGGGCGGCGATATCGCCCGCGTCGGAGCTCATGCCGGTACCGACCAGCTCGCAGATGATCTCCGCGCCGCGTGCGCGAGCGGACTCCAGCGTTTCGATTACGTACATGGCCGCGCCTTCGCCCAGCACCAGGCCGCGACGGCCCTGGCTGAAGGGGCGGCAGGTGTCGGGGGCCAGCACGCGCATGGCTTCCCATGCGCGCAGCGTGCCCAGCGTGATGCAGGCTTCCGTGCCACCGACCACGGCGGCATCGATCATGCCGCTGCGGATCATCAATGCCGCCTGCGCGAACGCATGGTTGGACGACGCACAGGCGCTGGCCACCACGAACGAGGGGCCGGTGATGCCGTGCACCATGCTGACCTGGCTCGCCGGCGCATTCATCATCATGCGCACGATGCCCAGCGGGTGGAAACGGCCCTGGTGTTCGCCATAGAGGCGCTCATAGAGATCGTCGCGCGTCGTTTCGCCACCGGCACCCGTGCCGATCACCACCGCCGTGCGCGACGCCGCCTCGCCTTCGAAGCGGATGCCCGCTTGCCGGATGGCCTCCCTGGCCGCAATCAACGCGTATTCGCTGAAGGGATCGAGCAGCGAGCGGCGCGCATCGTCGAAGAAGTTGGCCGGATCGTAGTCGGTGACTTCCGCGGCGATGCCGCCGTTGCGCAGCTGGCCCGGCTGGATGTGATGGATGGGACCGATGCCGGAACGGCCTTCGGTCATCGCCTTCCACACGGAAGGCGCATCGTGGCCGAGGGCGCAGATCGCGCCCATGCCGGTGATGACGATACGACGCATAGTTGAGCAGGCTCTTTGCTTAGCCCTCGGCGCCCTTCAGGGCGATCTGGCGTTCGATCGCCTCGACCAGCTGGCCGACGGTGCCGTTGTCGAAGTCGGTGTCTTCGTTCGGCAGGTTGATGTTGAAGTGTTCTTCCAGGTCGAACAGCACTTCGATGGCGTCCAGCGAGGCGATGCCAAGGTCCTTGAGGGTGGACTCGGGCTTGATCGTGGCGATGTCGATCTTGGCCTGCTTGGCAATGATGTCGAAGGTTTCCTGCTGAACTGTGCTCATGTTTGCTTTCCTGGGTTCCATGGCGCCGGGGTGGTGCGGCATCGCTCGGATGCCTCCGGCTGAAGCCTGACCAACCGTCACGGCAAAGTCCAGAACGCCGGTGCATACGGAGCGGTACGCGGTCATCGTGCCGCGGCTGCCTTTCACGAATCTTTGGCAGGGGCCGGGTCTGCCGCGGGGGCGTGCGGGGCCTTATGCTATGCGGTCTGCAACCACTGGAATGGCCGTGTGCGGTATCTGAACCAGCTTGAGCCGGATGCCCTGGTCGCCCGCTTCGCCGAGCATCCTCCCATCGGTTTCCGCGTGCTCGAAGCGGCGGGTACGCCGGCCTTCGTGGCACCCTTCGACCTGCTCACCACGGCGGACGCCGAGGCGCGGGCGAAAGTCATGCACGCCCCCGGTTACCGCTGGTGGGGACGGCTGCTGCGCTGGCGTACGGCGTTCGTGGGCACCACGGTATCGGAATATGCGCTGTTTCCGCGCGGGGCCGAGCCTTCCTCCCTCGCGCGTGCACTGCGCGATGAACTGGGGCGCCGGCAACGGTTGCTGATCGTCAAGGACGTTCCGCAGGCGTCGCCGTTGTTCGACGCGGAAGCCGCGCAATGGTGTCGCCGTTTTGCCGATGCGTGTGCGGACAGCGGCTTCGTGCTGCTGGAAGGGCAGGCGCTGGCCTATGTGCCGATCGATTTCGCCAGCGAGGACGAATACCTCGCACGCCTTTCCCCGGGCCGCCGCAAGGACATCCGGCGCAAGCTGCGCAAGCGCGACGATGTCATGGTGGAACCGGTGCGCTGCGGCGATGCGATGTTCGCCGACGATGCGACGATCGATGCGTACTACGCGCTCTACGAGAACGTGTACGCCCAGAGCGACATCCACTTCGACAAGCTGAGCCGCGATTTCTTCGCCGCCGTGTTGCGCGATGCGGCCAATGGCGGCGTCGTGTTCGTCTACCGCCACCAGGGCGCGATGATCGGCTGGAACCTGTGCTTCGTGGTGGAAGGAAAGCTGATCGACAAGTACGTCGGCTTCGCCTATCCGCAGGCACGCGAACAGAACCTTTATTTCACCAGCTGGTTCCACAATCTGGCCTTTGCGCGAGAGCAGGGCCTGACCCACTACGTGGCGGGCTGGACCGACCCTGAAATCAAATCCTATCTGGGTGCAAAATTCACCCTGACCCGGCACGCGATCTACCTGCGCAACCCGTTGCTGCGCATGCTGGCACGCAAGCTGGGCCGGTTCTTCGAAAGCGACAGCCAATGGGCGACGCATGAACAGGCATGAACCGCTGATTCTGGATTTCGACAGCTCGGTAGGCGAGATTCCGGGCGCGACGACGATTGCCCTGTCGGACTGGCAGGAGGCGATCCGCTTCGGCTGCACGCTGCGCACCTTCAACCGGTTACGCACGAAGCTCGAGGCCGAGGCGCCGGCCGGCCATGGCACGGTGTTGATGGGGTCGGGCGACTATCACCATCTCACCTGGCCGCTGGTGGAGCGGCAGCGCGCGCGCGGTCCGTTCCAGTTGGTGGTGTTCGACAACCATCCGGACAACATGCGATTTCCGTGGGGCATCCATTGCGGTTCGTGGGTGCGCCGGGTCGCCATGCTGCCGTATGTCACGCACGTGCACGTGGTGGGCATCACCTCGGGTGACATTGGTGCGAAGCATGCGTGGGAGAACTACCTGCGTCCGCTGCAAGCCGGCAAGCTCAGTTACTGGTGCATGGACGTGAACGTCGACTGGGCGGCCAAGCTGGGCCTGGCCGATGCATTCCGGCGCTTCGACGATCCGGACGAACTCACCTGCGCCTTCGTGCGGCAGCTGCAACAGGCGCCGCAGGCCACTTACCTGTCGATCGACAAGGATGCCTTCAGCGTCGATACCGCACGCACCAACTGGGACCAGGGGCGGTTGGAAGAACACCACGCCATGGCCATCATCGAGGCGCTGCGTGGTCGCATCGTGGCGAGCGACATCAACGGCGAAGTGTCCGCCTACCGCTACCGCACGTGGTGGAAGCGGATGCTGAGCGGGATGGACGGCCAGGAGCCGATTCCGCAGGGCGAACTCGATGCCTGGCAGGCGCAACAGCGCGCGTTCAATACGCGCTTGCTGGCGGCGATCGCCGAGAGCAGCGTTTGACCAAACGGCCGTTGTAGGAGCGCACCCAGTGCGCGAAAAGCCGATGAAGCGATGACGAAGCAACGCCGCGGTCGCGCACAGGGTGCGCTCCTACAGAGACTTTTCCAGCGTCTGGCAGATCGACTCGAAGGTGTCGTCGTCGAGCCACGGACTGTTGGTGATCGTCAGCGAGCGCGCGGCGAAGTCCCGTGCGTTCGGCAGCGGCGCATCGGGTACGACCTCGCGAAGGTAGGCGTAATCGGGCAGGGCATGGATGAACAGGCGGGAGACGCCGAGGCCGGCCGTCCACAGCGTCTGCAGTGCCTTGTCGCGCTGCGCCTGGGTGGGCAGCGTCAGCAGCAGGAACGGCCACGTACCGCGCTGCCCCGGGGCATCGTCGAAGACGGCAACGCCCGGTATGCGATGCAAGCGCGATACACGCGGCAAGGCTTGCTTGCGCGTGGCGTCCAGGAAGTCGGGCAGTCGCTCCAGCGCGCGTGCGCCCACGGCTTGGCGCCAGGGGCTCACGGTATGCAGCGGGATATCCGGCCCGAAATCGTCGCCCACGGCGGCCACCGGGTCGCCTGCCGCCAGTGCCTGGCGCAGCGGGCGGCCATAAGCCAGCGGCAGCAGGGAGGGACGGTAGGCGAGGGTATAGCCGATCAGTTCCAGCGCGCGCTGCCAGTCCATGCGCGCGTCGGGCTGGATGATGGCGTCGTGGCTCGCGGCGAATGCATCGCGCAGCACCACGTCGCGCGTCAGCAGCAGGCCGCCTTCGAACAAGGTGAGGCCCTTGCCCACGGCGAGGCTGAAGAAGCCGGCATCGCCGAGCAGGCCGACACTGCGGCCTTCCTGTTGCGCGCCCAGCGCCTGCGCCGCGTCTTCCAGCACGTAGGCGCCGGCGCGGTGGGCAATGTCCAGCGCGGCGTTCACGTCGGCCACGCGGCCGGCGAGATGCGTGGGAACGATGGCGAGCGTTTTCGCGTTCGCCAGCGTGGCGAGTTGCACGATGTCCATGTCGAAATGGTTCGCCGCCAGGTCGCACAGGCGCGGCTTCAGGCCGGCGCGATGGATGGCCAATGCCACCAGTGGGCACGTCCACGCGGGCACGATCACTTCATCGCGTTGCGGACGCAGGCGATGCATGGCCCGCAAGGCCACCACCATGGCGGCGGTGCCGGAGCATTCGAGCTGCAGATGCGGTACGCCCAGCCATGCCGCGACGCGTTCGGCGAACGGCGCGCGGCCCGGCCACAGGTCGTTGAGGCGGAGCGGCAGTCCAGCGGTGGGCGGCAGCTCGCGGCTCACGTCAGTCCCCTGCGATGACGCCCAGGGCACCCTTGGCTTCGGTGGATGCGTCGTGTTCGGGGTGCGCGCTGCTTTCGGCGAAAGCGAGGCAGATGATGCCGGCGACGATGGTCGCCGCGCCGATCACGCGGGGCCAGGTCAGAGGCTCCTGGAACAGCCACACGGAGAACAGCATCACGCTGACCACTTCCAGGTGGGTGACGGCGAACGCCGGGCCGATGGGGGCGTGCTTGAGCAGCGTCATCCAGGTGAAGAAGTTGCCGATGTAGCCGATCACCGCGATGTAGATCCACGGATGGCCGAACACGCGCACGATCCAGGCCCAATTCGCCTCGGGCGGGAAAGCGTGGTTGCCGGCGTACTTGAAGCTCAGCTGCACCAGGGTGTCAAAGAGCACCAGGATGGTGAAGCCGATGGCGTAGAAGCGGGCGCGATTCACCACGTCAACCTCCGCCGGCCACGCCGACGATGGCCACGCCCGCGGTCACCAGCAGGATGCCGGTGACGCGCAGCGGGGTCAGCTTTTCTTTGAACAGGATGCGGCCGGCGATCATGATCACCACGATGTTGATCGAGCCGAGCAGCACGCCTTCGGAGAGATCGACCAGCGAGAGGAAGGCGATCCACACCAGGAATTCGACGACATACGACACCACGCCGATCCAGATCCACGGGCGCGAGGCCATGTATTTCCAGCGCGCCACTCCATCACCCGCGCGAGGATCGCCGGCCGCCGCCTTGAAGGCGAGCTGGCCGACGGTGTCGAGGGTGACGTTCAGCAGCCACAGTGCAACGACCAAGGGAGTCATGCGACTTCCTTACGCGGCAGCGCGGGCGGCAGGTTCGTAGGTGGCGGCGATCTGCTGGAAGAACGCGGCGGAGCGATCGATCAGCAGGCGGCGTTCGCGATCGATGGTGATCATGTGGTAGCTGTCTTCCAGCCACAGCGTCTCCACCGGACCGGACACCGAGCGCTCGACCAGATAGGCGTTCTCGATGCTGGCGATGTCGTCTTCGGTGGCGTGGGCGATCAGGCACGGCGCGTTGACCTTGGGAAGGTCGCGGCGCACCACGGCGGCCATCTTGTACATCTCGGCCAGCGACGGCCACGGGTTGCCCGGCAGGCCGGCCGCGGCGCTGTCGCCGCCCAGCATCAGCGAGCTGATCTGCTGGCGCAGGCGCTCGTCGCGCAGGCCGTAGGGTTCTTTCTCGTGCACCATCCAGTTGCGGCCGATGCCGAGGCTGTCGATCAGCGGCAGCAGGAAGGAGAACTTGCCGTACCACGGCGTGGCCCAGCCGTCGTACTTGAAGGTCGCGCCATACACGCCCACGCCCTTCACCCAGTCGGGATGATCGGCGGCGAGCTTGAGCGCGAGCACCGCGCCCATCGACAGGCCGGCCACGAACAGGTGGTCCACTTCCTGGCGGAACCGTTCGGCAGCCTTCTCGACGCTGGCGTACCAATCCTGCCAGTTCGTGGCGAGCAGGTCCTTCGCGTCGCCGCAGTGACCCGCCAGCTGCATGCCGTACACGCTGAAACCGGCGCGGTTCAGGCCCTTGCCGACCAGGCGCATCTCGGCCGGCGTGCCGGTGAGACCATGAATCAGCAGCACACCGCTGCGACCGCCCTCGAAGCGGAACTCGACGTTCTGGATCACTTGGAGAGCTCCGGTACCGCGGACGGCGGGCAGGCACGGCGCGACGATGCGCGCGCGAAAAGGCGAAGATAGACCATGGGGCCAGTCTGCGGGCCCACCCTTTCCGAGAACTTTCGACAGCCAGCGTGGCGGGGCGCAACCCGGCGCCCCGCGCGTCAACCCGGCTCTATTGCGGCGGCGGCGTGCTGCCGGTGCGCGGCGGCAGGGTGGGGTAGGCGATTTCCGGTGGGCGGCCGGTCAGGGTATGGAGGAACAGCGTGATGGACTCGACGTCGGCGTCGCTGAGCCGCTTGCCGAGCTGGGCGTTGCCCATGATCGCGACGGCTTCCTTGAGGCTCCATACCTGGCCGCTGTGGAAATAGGGCGCGGTGAGGGCCACATTGCGCAGCGGCGCGGCACGGAACACGTATTCGTCGCTTTCGGTGCGGGTGATGGCGAAGCGGCCCTTGTCGGCACTGGGCCGCACCGACTCGCCGGGCTGGTTGACCAGGCCGAACGGGAAATAGCCCTGGCCGCCCACGTTGATGCCGTTGTGGCAGGCCGCGCAGCCGCTGTCGACGAAGGTCTCGAGGCCCCTGCGCTCATCGGCCGTGAGCGCCTTGTCGTCGCCCTGGAGGAAGCGGTCGAAGCGCGAGTCCGGGGTGACCAGCGTGGTCTCGAACGCCTGGATGGCCTTGGCCATGTTGCCGAAGCTCACCGGGGCCTTGTCGCCGGGAAACGCCTGGCCGAAGGCTTGCACGTACCCGGGCATGCTGGCCAATGTCCGCTCGACATTCTGCGGGGTGTTGTGCATTTCCACCGGGTTCTGCACCGGGCCCTTGGCCTGTTCTTCCAGGTCCTTGGCGCGGCCGTCCCAGAACTGCGCGACGTTGAACACGGCGTTGAACACCGTGGGCGAGTTGCGCGCGCCCTTCTGCCAGGCGTGGCCGGTGGAGGTGGGCACGTCGTCGGCGCCGCCGGTGCCCACGTTGTGGCAGGTGTTGCAGCTGATCACCTGGCTGCTGGACAGGCGCGGATCGAAGAACAGCTGCTTGCCCAGCGCGACCTGGGCCGGTGTGACGGGCTGGCCGTCAACCGCGCTGACGGCCGCCGGAACAGGCTTGAACAGTTCCCTGGCGCGGTCCTGCAGGGTGTCGGCGTGGGCCTGGGCCAGGGGCAGTAGCAGCAGCGCCCCCATGGCGCCCTTTTGCATCGATCGCATGGTGGATCTCCTTGTCGTGGCGAGCCCGGCAAGGAGAGTGCATTCGGGTTATCGACGGGCTGATATGTATCAACCCCACGGCCATGCGGCGTGTCAGTGGCCGTAATGCGAGTTGGTGCCGCTCACTGAAATACTCATGCCGCCGGTGGGGTGCTCGCAGCTGCCGAAGGCCTGGCTGAGCGTGACGCCACCACCGGTGTAACTGCCGCTGACATGCTTGCCGGACATCACGCCCATGCCCACGGCGCCGTGCACCTGGGGCTGGTTGTAGGTGGCGTCGTCGCAGGTGACAGCGGGCTGCTGGCCCAGGGCGGCCTGCGAATCGCCCAGGCGGCCGCTGTGGTCGCCGTAAAACGTACCCGGCGGGTCCTTGGCGTAGGCGTTGTTGCCGCCGTTGGCCTGGGTTGCCGGAGCCGGGGCGGCTGGACTGGGTGCGGTAGCGGAAGCCTGGGCCGCATCGGTGGTCGCCGGCGCGGCGGTGCTGGCCGCCGCGGCCGGCATGTTCGCGGGAATCTTGAGATTCAGCGGTGCGTTGCTGCTCTGCGCCGAAGCGGTCGCGGACAGCAGGCAGGCGGCGAGGAAGGCGGTGGCGCGGGCAGTCTTCATGGAAAAACTCCGGGGACGTAGGACATGTAACGCGCGACCGTCGCCGGTGTGCACACGTTTCCCTTGGATGCCTGGTTCAGGCGCGAAGTTCCAATTCCCCTCGACGCCTGCGCATGAGCGCACCTGTAGGAACGCACCCAGTGCGCTGTAGGAGCGCACCCAGTGCGCGAAAAGCCAACAGGGCGGGAAAGCGGAAACGCGCGCTACCCAGGGTTTTCCGCCTGTACCCAACCGCGGTGCACCGTCGCGCCGCGGTCGCGCACTGGGTGCGCTCCTACCGGAGAGCCAGGATTCAGCCCGTGGTCTCGATGCGCTCCACGCGGCGCAGGCCCTGCGGCAGCAGGCCGCCGCGGGTGGCGCGGTTGCCGCCGTATTCGACCAGGCTCGACCACTTCAGCGTGAGCTTGCGCTGGCCGGCGTACAGCGTCACTTCACCCTTGCCTTCGGTGACCACGGCGATGCCGACGACCTTGACGCCCGCGGTGAGCTTGGCCTTGGGCACGTCGATCAGCTTGTTGCCCTTGCCCTTGTCCAGTTCCGGCAGCTCGGCCACCGAGAACATCAGCAGGTGGCCTTCGGTGGTGACCACCACGATGCGGTCACGCGCCGGATCGGCGCTGACCTGCGGCGCCAGTACCTTGGCGCCGTCGCCCAGGGTGATGATCTGCTTGCCGGCCTTGTTGCGGCCGGTGAGCGCCTCGAAGCGGGTGACGAAGCCGTAGCCGTGGTCGGTGGCGAGGATCAGGCGTGTGTCGTTGTCGCCAGCGGCCAGCGCGTCGAAGCTCGCGCCCGAGGGCGGGCTGAAGCGGCCAGTGAGCGGCTCGCCGTTGCCGCGCGCCGATGGCAGCGTGTGCGCGGGCGTGGAATAGCTGCGGCCGGTGGAGTCGATTACCGCGACCTGCTGCGTGGTGCGCGCTTTCACCGCGGCGAGCAGGCTGTCGCCCTCGCGGTAGTTGAGGCCGTCGGCGTCGACGTCGTGGCCCTTGGCGGCGCGGATCCAGCCCTTGGTGCTAAGCACCACGGTCACCGGCTCGCTGGCCACCAGCGCGCTTTCATCCAGCGCCTGGGCGGCTTCGCGCTGCACCAGCGGCGAGCGGCGGTCGTCGCCGAACTTGCTGGCGTCGGCGCGCAGTTCTTCCTTGATCAGGCCCTTGAGCTTGGCCGGCGACTTCAGCAGCACGTTGATGCGCGCGCGTTCCTCTTCGAGCTGGTCGCGCTCGGCATTGATCTTCATTTCCTCGAGGCGGGCCAACTGGCGCAGCCTGGTCTCGAGGATGTAGTCGGTCTGCTCCTCGCTGAGCTTGAAGCGCGCCATCAGTACCGGCTTGGGCTCGTCCTCGGTGCGGACGATGCGGATCACCTCGTCGAGGTTGAGATAGGCGATGCGCAGGCCTTCCAACAGGTGCAGGCGGCGCTCGACCTTGGCCAGGCGGTGCTCCAGGCGGCGCGTCACCGTGGTGGTGCGGAATTGCAGCCACTCGGTGAGGATGCGCTTGAGGTCCTTCACCTGCGGACGGCCGTCCAGGCCAATCATGTTGAGGTTGATGCGGAAGCTCTTTTCCATGTCCGTGGTGGCGAACAGGTGCTGCATCACCTCGGCCGCATCGATGCGGTTGGAGCGCGGCACCACCACCAGGCGGATCGGGTTCTCGTGGTCGGACTCGTCGCGCAGGTCTTCCACCATCGGCAGCTTCTTCGCGCGCATCTGCGCGGCGATCTGCTCGAGGATCTTGGACGGGCTGACCTGGTGCGGCAGCGCGGTGATGACGATGTTGCCGTCGTCCATGTGGTAGACGGCGCGGGCGCGCACCGTGCCGGTGCCGCCCTGGTACATCGCCAGCAACTCGTTGCGCGGCGTGATGATCTCCGCTTCGGTCGGGTAATCCGGACCCTGGATGTGCTCGCACAGGTCGGCGACGGTGGCGTCGGGATCATCCAGCAGGCGGATGCACGCGCTCACCACTTCGCGCAGGTTGTGCGGCGGGATGTCGGTGGCCATGCCCACGGCGATGCCCATCGAGCCGTTGAGCAGCACGTGCGGGACGCGCGCCGGCAGCCAGCTGGGTTCTTCCAGCGTGCCGTCGAAGTTCGGCACCCAGTCCACCGTGCCCTGGCCGAGCTCGCCCAGCAGGGCCTCGGCGATCGGGCTCAGGCGCGACTCGGTGTAGCGCATCGCGGCGAAGCTCTTGGGGTCGTCCGGCGAGCCGAAGTTGCCCTGGCCGTCGACCAGCGGATAGCGGTACGAGAACGGCTGGGCCATCAGCACCATCGCCTCGTAGCACGAGGTGTCGCCGTGCGGATGGAACTTGCCGATCACGTCGCCGATGGTACGGGCGGATTTCTTCGGCTTGGCCGTGGCGGCCAGGCCCAGCTCGCTCATCGCATACACGATGCGCCGCTGCACCGGTTTCAGGCCATCGCCCACGAAGGGCAGGGCGCGGTCCAGCACCACGTACATCGAGTAGTCGAGATACGCCCGCTCGGCGTACTCCTTGAGCGGGATCTGTTCGAAATTGGCTTGCAGATTCATGCGGTTACGTCATTTCGCCTGCGCGCGGGCGGCGCGCTTAACCGGGCGATGTTGCCAGAAAGGGGGGAGCAGGGGCGAGGGGGCGGGCGAGCCGGCCCAACGTATGCCGCCCTGCAGGAGCGCATCCAGTGCGCGAAATGCCCACGGGGCGCAGGAGCGACAACGGCTGTCCCGCTGGCCTCCCTCATCTGCGCGACTGCGGGGTATCGGGGCGTTGCGGTCGCGCACTGGCTGCGCTTCTACAAAGGCGGATGAAGGGGAAGGACGCGCCCTGTTGTAGGAGCCCACCCGGTGGGCGACCGCGGCGTTTCGGTGTCACCGCTCCGTAGGCTTGTCGCGCACTGGGTGCGCTCCTACAGAGGCCGGTGAAGGGGAAGGGCGCGCCGTTCTGTAGGAGCCCACCCAGTGGGCGACCGCGGAGTCTCGGTGTCACCGCTCCGTAGGCTTATCGCGCACTGGGTGCGCTCCTACAGAGGTCGGTGAAGGGGAAGGGCGCGCCGTTCTGTAGGAGCCCACCCTGTGGGCGACCGCGGAGTCTCGGCGTCACCGCTCCGTAGGCTTGTCGCGCACAGGGTGCGCTCCTACAAAAGACGGTGAAGGGGAAGGGCGCGCTCTATTGTAGGAGCCCACCCAGTGGGCGACCGCGGAGTCCCGGCGTTACCGCTCCGTAGGCTTATCGCGCACTGGGTGCGCTCCTACAAGAACCGGTGAAGGGGGAGGGGTGCGCTCTGTTGTAGGAGCCCACCCAGTGGGCGACCGCGGAGTGCCGGCGTCACCGCTCCGTAGGCTTGTCGCGCACTGGGTGCGCTCCTACAAGGGATGGGGGCGGTGTCGCTATTGGCGGATGCGCGTGCTCTCGATGCCCAGCTTGCGCAGCTGCGCCTGCACGCTGTCCGGGCCGGCCAGGTGGCCGGCGCCGACGGCGATGAAGCTCACGCCGGGTTGCTTGAGCCGTTCGGCGATGGTCCTGGCCCAGGCCTGGTTGCGCTCGACGATCAGCCGCTGGTACAGCATCGGGCTTTCCTTGCGCAGGTCTTCGTCCTCGACCTTCGCGATGGCGTCGGTGTCGCCGCGGCGCCACGCGTCGACCAGTTCGCGCAGTTTGGCCGGGCCGTCGGCGACTTCCTTGAAGGACTGGCGCAGGAAATCCAGCTGCATCGGTTCGGGCAGGTCGGCCAGCATGCGGATCTGTTTTTCGGAGGTCTCCAGCCCGTCGACCGGCTTGCCGGCTTCCTGCATGCGCGCCTTGAGCTGCTTGTCCACGCCCTGGCTGGGGTCCATGCCGGCCTGCACCAACGGCGCCACCGTCAGCGTGAGCGCCGCCAGCCAGGGCCGCATCGGTTGCAGCGCGGCCACGCCGCCCGGGACCTTGGCTTCTTCGGCCGCCTTCTCAAGCCGTTGCATGTCGCCATCGCCGAGCTTGGTCGACAACGGGTGGCCGAAGTCCACGCCGTGCTGCATCACCAGCGCCTGCATGGCGGGGCTGTCGTCGTCGACGATCTCGATGCTCAGCCGCTGGCTTTCGGCGAGCGCCTGGTCCAGCGCCGGGGAGCTCCAGTGGGTGTCCGACGGCAGCAGGTGCACCGTGCCGAACAGGTAGATGGTGGCTTCGCCTTGCCGCACGACCCACAAGCCAGGCGTAGCGAAGGCCGTCGCGACCAGCAGCAGGTTGAGGACGAGGGCAGCGGCAAAGCGGGCGAACAATTTCACTACGACTCCTGGGGCGCGCCTCAGTGTGAAGCGGCCGGCTGGTTCTCCACGGCGAGCAGGAAACGCGTCAGGCCGTCGAAATAGGTTTGCTGGTCATCGTACATCGCCATGTGGCTGCCCTTGGGGCACAGCAGGAATTCTCCATGTGGCAGTTTGGCCGCCATCGCCTTCATGTAGCGCGGGTCCATGGTGTCGTAGCGCGCGCCGATCACCAGGGTGGGCACGGTAATCCGGTGCAGGTCCCTGCTGCGGTCCCAGTGTTCCAGTCGACCGCTGGCGCCCAGTTCGCTGGGCCCCTGCATCAACGCGTACAGCTGTTCGTTCATATGCGCAAAGGCGCGATTGACCGGATCGGGCCACTGCGCCTGCGGCATGCGCAGCACGTGCTGCTCGTAATGCATGGGCGTGAGGATGGCCATGTAGCGCGGGTCGTCGGTGTGGCCGCTGGCCTCCATCTGCTTCACTTCGGCCAGTTGCTTCGGATCCATCGCCGGTTCGATCACGTTGCGCGCATATGCGTTGTAGGCGGGGATGGAATCCATCATGTTGGAGATCACCAGGCACTTGAGGTGCTGCTGGTATTTCAACGCGTATTCGATGGCGAGCACGCCGCCCCAGGAATGGCCGAGCAGGCAGAAATCTTCCTTGTCCAGGTGCAGCGCCTGGCGCACCTGCTCCACCTCATCGACGAAGCGGTCGGTGGTCCACAGCGATTCGTCCTTGGGCTGGTCGCTGTAGGCCGAACCGAGCTGGTCGTAGTAGTAGTACTCGATGCCCGCCGCGGGAAAGTAGCTGTCGAACGCCTCGAAGTACTCGTGGGTGGCGCCGGGGCCGCCGTGCAGCAGCAATACCTTGAGCCTGGGGTTGTTGCCCACCCGCTTGGTCCAGACGTGGAACTTGCCCTTGGGCGTGTTGATCTCGATCTGCTTCACGCCACCGCCGAGCACGTCGTCGTGCCCGCTGCGGTCGAAATAGGATGACGGTGCCGACGTCTGGGCGGCCATGGCCAGGCCGCAGCACAGCCAACCGGCGACGAACAGCAGGAACAGACGTGCTTTCATGGGTACCTTCCCCCCGGAACGGTCCGCCCACTATCGTGCGCGGCCGCAGGGGGCGCAAGCGATTCAGCGCGGCGCGCGATAGCCTCCAGGCACCCCGCGCGGGCTCAGCGTGAGTTGCCAGAGCTGGTCGCGGCGGCTGCGGAACACCCCCGCGGACACCGACAGGTAGAAGTGCCACATGCGGCGGAAGCGGTTGTCGTAGCGCTTGGACAACTCGGGCCAGGCGGCGTCGAAGTTGGCTCGCCAGGCGGTGAGCGTGCGGTCGTAGTCGGCGCCGAAGTTGTGCCAGTCTTCCACCACGAACAGGTCCTGCAGCGCGGTCGTCACCTGCGCGGCGGAAGGGATCATCGAGTTGGGGAAGATGTACTTCTCGATCCACGGGTCGGGCCTGCTCGGCGCGCTGTTGCTGCCGATCGAATGCAGCAGGAACAGGCCGCTTTCGCGCAGGCAGCGATGCGCCACCTCGAAGTAGGTGCGGTAGTTGAGTGCGCCGACATGCTCGAACATGCCGATGGAGAAGATCGCATCGAACGGTTCATCCAGGTCGCGATAGTCCTGCAGGCGGATATCGATGGGCAGGCCGGCGCAAAGGCCGCGGGCGAACTCCGCCTGCTCTTGGGAAACGGTCACGCCCACGCCTTCCACGCCGTAGTTCTCAGCGGCGTACTTCAGCGCCTCGCCCCAGCCGCATCCGATGTCCAGCACGCGCTGCCCGGGTTGCAGGTTCAATTTTCGGCAGATCAGGTCGAGCTTGGCGAGCTGGGCCTCATCGAGGTTGCTGGCCTTGTCCCAGTAGCCGCAGGAATACACCAGCCGCTTGCCCAGCATCGCCTGGAAAAGGTCGTTGCCGCGGTCGTAGTGGACCTTGCCGATCTCGAAGGCGTTCTCGCCGCGCTGCAGGTTGATGAAGCGCGCCTTGAGATGGACGAGCAGTGTGTCCAGCGTTTTCAGCTCGGCGTCGACGTGGGCGCGCAGCATGCGGGTGAACATGCCGGGGAGGTCGTCCGCATCCCACCAGCCGTCCATGTAGCTTTCGCCGAAGCCGAGCGAGCCATGCGCGAACACGCGTGCGTAGAGGCGCTCGTCGTGCACGCGCAGGTCGGTTGGTGCGGAACCATCGAGGTGGATGCCCGCCTGCTCAAGCAGGGCGGCGGCGCGCGACTTCAGTGAATCCTGGCTCATGCGTTCCTCGTGTGGCGTGACGAAGACCTGGCTGGCGAATTCAAGGTGCCCCCACGGCCGTTGCCTGGAGGCGAGCACAGCCGTCAGTCCACGGCGTTCTTGCCCAATGTACCGAAGCTTGCGGGACTGATTGCATACACTGCGTCGACGCCGATCTTCCTTACCGTGTCGAGCAGTGACCTGGCCTGCTCCGGGTTGAGCAAAAACTCCACCTTGACGGCGAGATCGTCGGCGAGCTCGAAGAACTGTTCCTCGTGCAGCACGCCATGCCGGCCATAGCCGCAGACCGCGCGAAAGGCGGAACCGCCGCCGATGCCGTGCTTCTTGGCATGTTCAAGCAGCCATTCGTAAACGAGCTTGCCGTCGTGACGCGCACGCGTGTGGCAGTAGAAGCTGATCAGGACGCCCTGGGTTTCCATGTCGTTTCCTCTTAGCTGCGCAGCACGGCGCGGGTGAGGACGATGCCCGAGACGGTCATCGCGATGGAGCCGACCAGGTGCAACGCGAGATGCCCGCCGAACCAAAGATACTGCTGTCGCAGCAGCAGGGTGGTCGATTCGGCCGAGAAGGTGGAGAACGTGGTGAGTCCGCCCAGGAAACCGGTGGCCGCGAACAGGCGCAGTTCGGGCGGCAGGGTCTGGAAGTGGTCGAACACGCCGAGCACGATGCCCATCAACAGGCCGCCCAGCAGGTTGGCGGCCAGCGTGCCCAGCGGCACGGTGGGGAAGACGGGGTTGAACAAGACGCCCAGGGTCCAGCGCAGCCAGCAACCCAGCGCTCCCCCGATGCCAACAGCCACAAAACCGCTAAAGCCCACGTTCGTCTCCTCAAGCCTGGGGGACCAGCCGGAAACAGGCACACGCCTGCGCCCCGGGAAGTCCGGTGGTGCAGGCATCATCAACCCGAAGGTGGTTTGCCCTTGCCGACGGCCGTCGTTCCGCGTGGAACGGCAGGTGGCAGGTGCGGGAGGCATGCCATCTCCCGCGCCGATGCTAGCCGATGACGCGGCCTGCGTCATGGCCGGGTGCGCCTGTGTCGCTGGCAAGGATGATGGAGGTCAATACCCGCGCGCCGCGCACGGCTATGACAGGTGGACCATCACACGGAGGAGTAAGCACGATGCATCCCATCTGGCATGCCATTCTCATGGAGCCGGTCGGCTGGCTGGCAATCGGCGGCAGCATCGTCATGGTGACGATCGTCCTCGGCGTCGCCTGGTACGTACGCGGCAAGGTACGTGAGGACGAAAGCCGCCGGCCGCGCTGACGGCCAGGGCCACGGCCCGCGAGGGGAGCTTGCGGGCCTCCCCTCGCTCGCCCATTCGTCATGGCCCGGGCCGCGCCGGGCCGCCGCTATACTGCGGTTCCTCGCCCGCCGTGCTCCACCGTCATGACCTCAACCCCACGCCCCGTCCGGCGCAGCCTGCCATGGCTGCTGGCGGGATTGTCGATGATCGGCCCGTTCTCGATCGACGCCGTTTTCCCGGCGTTCCCGTTGATCGGCAGCCACTTCGGGGTGGACAGCACGCAGCTGCAGCAGATGATCAGCATGTACCTGGTCACCTATGCGGTGATGAGCCTGTTCCACGGCGCCATCGCCGACGCGATCGGGCGCAAGCCGGTGATCGTGGCGGGCATGGTGGTCTATGCGCTGGCATCGGCCGGCGCGGCGATGTCCACCTCCTACACCATGCTGCTGTCCTGCCGCGCCCTGCAGGGCGTGTGCGCGGGCGCGGGCCTGGTGGTGGGGCGCGCCATCGTGCGCGACAGCCTGGAAGGCGCTGCCGCACAGCAGCTGATGTCGCGCGTGATGATGATCTTCAGCGTGGCGCCGGTGATCGCGCCCATCGTTGGCGCGCAACTGCTGTTCCTCAACGGATGGCACGGCATTTTCTGGGTGCTGATGGGTTTCACCCTGGTGTTGTCGGTGGCGCTGATGCTGTTCCTGGAGGAAACCCATCCACCGGAAGCGCGCACGTCCTTTCACCTGGCCGACCTGGTGCGCGGCTACATGAGCTTCGGGCAGGATCGCGTGTTCTGGCCGCTGCTGATCTCGCTGTCGGTGAACTTCGCCGGGCTGTTCCTCTACATCTCGTCGGCGCCGCACATCGTGCGCGACCTGCTGCATCTCTCCGCGCAAGGCTTTCCCTGGCTGTTCCTGCCGGTCGTGAGCGGACTGGTACTTGGCGCGTGGCTGTCCGGCCGCCTGGCCAGCCGGCGCAGCGTGGTGTTCACCGTGAACCTCGGCTACGCGGCGCTGCTCACCGCCTGCGGCCTGCACCTGCTGATGGCGCTGGTGACGCGCGAGCCGGTGCTGCCGTGGTCGGTGCTGCCGCTGGTGCTGCATGGCGTCGGCGTGCAGCTCGCGTTCCCGACGTTGACCTTGCTGTTGCTCGACCGTTTTCCGCATCGCCGTGGTGGCGCCTCGTCGGTCCAGGCCTTCTGCAGTTTGCTGCTGTGCGCCTTCATCGCTGGCGTGATGTCGCCGTTGTTGTCCGGCCGCATGATCTATCTCGCGCTCGGCGCGAGCGCGCTCACCGTGATCGGCTGGTGGTCGTGGCGCTGGTATCAGCGCCTGACGCCACGATCGCCACCAGCGCGGCGCGTGCCGACGGTGGAAGTGGAGCTGCAGGAAGAGGCGTCGTGAAAGCGGAGCACTCCAGGCCCCAGGCGGCCGTCATTCCGGCGCAGGCCGGAATCCAGTAGCCGCACGGCCTGGCTGTCGCAGCGCGTCAAGACGCTTTTGCCAGAAAGCCGAGCGGCGATGACGGGGAGAATTTAACCGCTACCGTTACTGGATTCCGGCCTGCGCCGGAATGACGGATCGGGGCGCAGTCGCGCCTCTCAATGCTCGCTGATCTGCACGTCCTTCATCAGCAGGTTGAGCTTGCCCTTCATGGTGTCTTCCGGTCGCGGGCCGTCCACGCCGTAGAACGCCGTGTACAGCACGCCCGGCTGGGCCTGCGCCGACACCGGCGTGCCGCCCACCGTGCCAATGTAGGTCATGTCGTTCTCGCTGTAGGGCACGCCGTCGTCGGGATGGCTGCGCTGCACGATCTTGTCCCAGGAGTTGCGATAGCTGTCGTCGAGATCGTCGCTGGGGGCGATGTGGCGGTTGAAGCTGATCCGTTCGGCGTTGTCCACGTTGGACTTCACCACCACGTTGCTGACGTCCCACACCACCTTGCCGCGGTCCTCGAAATAGGACATGCCCAGCACCAGCTGGCTGTTCTGGTCGATCTTCTGCAGCTCCGGCGTATAGGCGAAACCCAGGCGCCGGGAACGGTAGTGGAAGTCGTTGCCGTAGTCGAAACGGATCGCGATGTCCGACAACACCTCGGGCAGCAGCTCGGTGTTCGCGAGGAATTCCTTCCACTGCGCCAGCGTGCCGCTGTAGGCGAGATAGACGAAGTCGGTGAGCGCCTTCAGGTCGATCATCTCCTCGTGCTCGTTCTTGGCGGGTGCGATGCGCATCATCGCGGCGTAGCCGTCTGGCACGGGCAGCAGGAAGGCGATCAGCACGGCATTGTCGTAGGCCATCGGCCATTCGCGCACCTGCCAGCGGCGCCGGTAGGCATCGGTGAACACGCGCTCGACCGAAGGCTTGCCCAGCGAGGTCACCTTCACCTGCTCGGCGCCCACGTGGCGCTGCAGTGGCGCGGCCTTCAGCAGCAGGTCCATGAACAGCTTCGAATCGCCGTAGAGCTGCTTGCTGGTGATGTCGTCGGGCTTGCGCATGTGGAACATCAGCTGGCTGCCGACGGCCGCCTTCGCCACGAAGCCGTTGTGCGCGAGCGTGCTCTTGGTTTCGTTGGTGCCGGCAATGATCCAGGTGCCGTTGCTGCTGCGATGGAGCAAGGTGGGGAAGGCATCGAGGTTGGAGCCGGTATGCAGCAGCCGGGCGGAGCCGGCGCCCTTGGGAAACATGGTGGTGGCGTTTTCCGCCAGCAGATCGTGCAGCTGCTGGTCGGCGCTGGCGTCATAGGCTTTCTGGAAGGCCGCGCTGAAATCGGCAAAGCTCTTGGGCAGCGGGAATTCGGTCTTGAAGCGCCCCGATTGCTTGCTGTCGATCACGTCCAGTTGATAGAGCCCGCGCGTATCCGCCACCGCAAGGTTGGCTGGCGCCTTGAGTACGAAATCGATGGGCAGGGCATAGTTGAGGTTTTCGTCGGGCGACTTCATCAGCACCACGCCGATGACCTTGCCGTCCTTGTCCAGCAACGGGCCGCCGCTGTTGCCCGGCGACGCGGCGGCGGAAAAGCGCATCCACTGCCAGCGTCCGTCTTCTTCCTCGGGCGTCTGCGAGGTGTAGAGGCCGTCGCGGATCACGATGCCCGTGCCGAGCGCGTTGCCTACGGCATAGACCACGTCGTTCATGGTCGGGTGGGTGTTCGGTTCCAGCGGAGTGACCTTTGGCGGGTCTTTCAGCGTGAACTCGACGAAGTCCTGCTGGAGCGAGAAGCGCGTGACCTTGTCGATGGCGAACACATGGCCGCTGACATCGCGCAGCGCGGGTTCGCCCATCAGGCTGTCGATGCCGAGCGAGAGCACGTGGCCGGCGGTGACGAAATGGTTCTCGCCCAGCGCGAAGGCCGTGCCAACCGAGTAGTACTTGTCGTTGCGCTGCTGGAACGGCAACTGGTCCAGCGGCAGCGGCCGTTCGTAGGTGAGCGGATCGTTCACCGGCTTGGGAATCACCACCTCGAACGTGGCGGCCTGCACGCGCGGCAGTTCGGCGGGGTCGAGCGTGGCGGCGCGCAGTACCGGCGCGATCGCCAGGCAGGCAAGCAGGGCGGCTGTGCGCCGTACCTGCCGGAGCCCCGTTGTGGTCATGTGCCGGATGCGAACTGACCGCTGATCCATGGACTCCCCTCGATGTCGCTGGCGCCACGGCGGCGCCGATCCCGCGCCGAGTGTAGCGAAGGTTCATTGTCGCGAAACGGGCCGGGGGTGGCGGCCATGGCATCGCCTCGCCGGTGGCATCCCGCGGTCATGCGGGTACCCCTGGCGGCGTGGCTGGCACTAAGCTGCGCGCATCGCACGGGAGCGATACATGCCTGATCCGATCGCCGCCAGCACGCTGCAACTGCCACCCGGCCCATGGGCGACCGTGCTGGATGCGCTGTGCGCGCGCTTTCCGCAGATCGGCCGTGAGCAATGGCTGGACCGCTTCGCCCGCGGAAGGGTGCAGGACGAGGACGGCGTGCCGCTGGCGGCGGACACGGCGCACCGGGTCGGCCTGTGCGTGCGCTATTTCCGCGAGGTCGCCGACGAGGCGGTCATTCCCTTCCAGGAAACCCTGCTGCACGTCGACACGCACCTGGTGGTGGTCGACAAACCCCATTTCCTGCCGGTGACGCCGGCGGGCGGCTTCGTGCAGGAGACGCTGCTGAACCGGCTCGTGCGCAAGCTGGGCAATCGCGACCTAGTGCCGTTGCATCGCATCGATCGCCATACGGCGGGGCTGGTGCTGTTCTCCGCGCGTCCTTCGAGTCGCGCCGCCTATCAATCGCTGTTTCCGCAGCGCCGCATCGAGAAGCACTACGAGGCATGGGCGCCGCCGTTGCAGGGGCTGGCCTTTCCGCACGTGCGCCGATCGCGCATCGAGCACGGCGAACCGTTCTTCCGCATGCGTGAGGTCGACGGTGAGCCCAACAGCGAGACACGGATCGACGTGATCGAGCGTGCGGACCCTCATTGGCGCTATGCGCTGCAACCGGTCACGGGCAGGAAGCACCAGTTGAGGGTGCACATGGCCGGCCTCGGTGCGCCGATCCTGCATGATCCGTTTTATCCGGAGCTGGCCGGATCCGCGCCGGACGACCCTGCGAGGCCGCTGCAATTGCTGGCCAAACGGCTGTCTTTTGTCGATCCGCTGAGCGGAAAGAGGCGCGAGTTCACCAGCGAGCTTGAGTTGTCGTTGCCGGACTGACGGCTGGCGCCTCTGCGGCGTGGCGGCCGGGCTGGCGGCGGCGCAGGGCCCTGTCGAGCACAAAGCCGGCCTTGCCCCGTTAAAATGCCGCGCCATTCCCACGGAAATCATCACGCGTGAACGCCGCCGTGCTCTCTACTGCCCCTGATGTGGCGCTGGAGGCCCTGTTCGTGCCTTTCGAAACCGGCGCACTGAAGCTGCCGGCGGATGGGCGCGCGCTGTTCCTGCGTGCCCGGGATGGTTTTCGCCTGCGCGAGATGGCGCAGGCCGGATGGTTCTGCGAGCAGACCTTCAAGCCCTTTGCCGATGCGCTGGAGCGCAGCGGACTGCGTCTTGCCGGGCGCGGCGGCACCGAGCGGTTTCCGCTGGTGCTGTTGTTGCCACCACGGCAGCGTGACGAGGCGCGTGCGCTGTTTGCGCAGGCGCTTGAGCGCGTCGTACCGGGCGGCACCGTGCTGGCCGCCGTGCCCAATGCGGAGGGCGCCAAGTCGGCCGAAGGCGACCTGGCGCGCCTGGCCGGCCCGGTGCAGCAGCTTTCCAAGCACAAATGCCGGGTGTTCTGGGCATCGCCATCCGATGGGCAGGTCGACCGCGCGCTGTTGGCGTCTTGGCTGGCCCTCGACGCGCCACGGCGCAACGAGGCGGGTTATGTCAGCCGGCCCGGACTGTTTGCCTGGGATCGCATCGATGCGGCCTCCGCCCTGCTGGCGGATCACCTGCCGGCCGACCTGGCCGGCCACGTCGCCGATCTCGGGGCTGGCTACGGCTATCTCTCGGCGCAGGTGATCCGCCGCTGCGCGGGCGTCACGGCGATCGACCTGCATGAAGCGGAAGCGCGCGCGCTGGAGCCGGCGCGGCTCAATCTCGAAGAGGTGCGGCAGGCGGCGGGCCGGCATGTGGACGTCGCGCTGCACTGGCACGACGTCGCGCAGGGGTTGCCGCGGCGCTACGACGCCATCGTCAGCAATCCGCCGTTCCACCAGGGGCGCGAAGACCTGCCGGCGCTGGGTCGCGCGTTCATCCAGTCCGCCGCGGATGCGCTGCTGCCCCACGGCCGGTTCTGGCTGGTGGCCAATCGGCATCTCCCCTATGAGGCGACGCTCGCCGCGCGCTTTGCCGACGTGCGCACCGTGACGGTGCAGGAAGGATTCAAAGTGATCGAAGCTCGCGGAGTGCACGCATGAAACTGGTCAGGCTGATCGCCAATCTTGGCTACGGCAGCCGCAAGGAAGTGGCGATGATGTTCCGCGAAGGCCGCATTACCGATCCCGACGGCGAAGTGCTCTACGCCGACGACAAGGTGCCGCACGAGCACATCCGTATCGATGACGAGCCGCTCGATCCGCCGGCGGGCCTCGTGTTGATGATGAACAAGCCGCTGGGTGCCACCTGTTCGCGCAAGGACCAGGGCCGCGTGGTCTATGACCTGTTGCCGCCGCGCTTTCGCGTGCGCGACCCGGCGCTGTCGACGGTGGGCCGGCTCGATCGCGACACGTCGGGTCTATTGCTGTTTACCGACGATGGAAGCCTGCTGCACCGGATCATCTCCCCGCGCGCGCAGGTGGCCAAGGTGTACGAAGCGACGCTGGCGAACGATCTTCGTGGCGACGAAGGCGCGCTGTTCGCGAGTGGCACGATGATGCTGGAATCGGAAAAGGAGCCATTGGAGCCGGCGGTGCTCGACGTGCTGGAACCGCGCCGTGCGCGCCTGACGTTGACCGAGGGGCGTTACCACCAGGTGCGGCGCATGTTTGCTGCCGTGGGTAATCACGTGGAGACGCTCACGCGCGTCTCGGTGGGAGCACTGACCTTGGAAAATCTTGCGGAAGGGCAGTGGCGCTCGCTCGATCAGGACGACGTGGCGAAAATCTTTGCGCCGCCGTCGCGCGATTGAGCGCGGCTGCTGCGGTTTCGAATCAGCTGAACTGTTGTTCGCGTTGCCGCGCGAGTTCGTCTTCCCTGCGCGAGTGCGCGCCGGGTTGCCAGGAAACCAGCTTGAACCTGGCGTCTTCCTGGAGGTGGGCTTTTGAAGCGTCCTGCGTGTCCCGATGAAGCATCCCTGCTACCAGCTGCATTCCGCGCTCAATGGCGGAACGGGCAAGAAGCATGTGCATGTTGTGTGGACTCCGGGCTGCCCCTGCGCAGCCGTCGGGGCCATCTAATCACCTTCACGGTCGATACACAAATGCCACTCGTCACTGAATTCTTCCGTAAGTTTGCGGAACCATGGGCTTATTCTTCACATACGTGAAGGCTGTTTTTCAGGCGCTGTTTTCAGGCAATACCTTGCGTGGCGAAGCTCTCGCGCCGATATAGCTCCAGTCAGCTTTTTCCAGGCGAAATCTCACTGCACATGCGATCCCTGCGTTTCGACAATGCCTTCATCCGCGAGCTTCCCGGCGACCCCGGGCAGGGCGTTCACCGGCGCCAGGTGCTCGGCGCGCTGTATTCCCCGGTGCAACCCACGCCTGTGGCCGCGCCGCGCGTGGTGGCGTGGTCGCGCGAGATGGCGCACGAGCTCGGCTTGAACGAAACGGACGTGCTTAGCCTGGAGTTCGCGCAGGTGTTCGGCGGCAATGCCCTGCTCGAAGGCATGCAGCCCTACGCAGCGAACTACGGTGGACACCAGTTCGGTGTATGGGCCGATCAACTTGGCGATGGACGCGCCATTTCCCTGGGCGAAGTGATCACCGGGGGCGGCCAGCGGTGGGAGTTGCAGCTCAAGGGGGCGGGGCCAACGCCGTATTCGCG
>NZ_BCPR01000056.1 GCF_016586165.1 Dyella sp. EPa41
AAGGAAACCGGCTTCCGCGCCAAGGTGGCGTTGTACTCGACGCAGCTCGCGCGCCTGCGCCGCCTCGCCGGCGACCACGATGCGGCGAAGCAGTTGAACGATCGGTCGCTCGCGATCTTCGGCGACATCACCCGCCAGGACCCGAGCAATGCCGAGTGGAAACAGGACTTCGCCGAGGCGCAGGTGGAGCAGGCCGCGCAATCGCTAGCCACCGGCCACGCCGATCTGGCCCATGCACAAGCCACGCAGGCGCTGGCGGTGCTTGGCCCCATGCATGACGGCCAGCCGGGAGAACGCACGCTGCTGCTGGACACCGCCGCCGCCCGATTGCTGCTCGCCGCCAGCACCGACGATGCGGAAAAAGCCACGCAATGGCGCCAGCAGGTGATCAGGGACATCGCTTCGGTATCCAGCGGCGCCGCCGATCCGCGCCTGCTCGCGCTGCGCGTGCGCGCCCTGCTCAGCCTCGATCGCTCGCCTGAGGCCGCGCCCCTCGTGCAGCAGCTGTGGGATTCGGGCTACCGCGACCTCGACCTGCTCGCTGCGCTGAAGCAGCGCGACATCGACTACCCCGCCAATGCGGCGTTCCAGCAGCGCCTGCAGGCGGCGCTCGCGAAGAGCGATCCGCAATAGCGCCCCTTCCGCCCAGAAGCACCCATCGACAGGGATCCCATCACCGCCTGACATGAGGACCAACCTATGGCCAACGACCTGAGCGTGACCCTGGACAAGAGCAAGACTCCGTGGCTCGTGGATATCGACCAGAAGAACGGCGCCAACCAGGTGGCCCGGAGCAACCAGTCCCAAACCATCACCTGGCAACTCACCGGCGATGCCGCCTCGGGCAACATCACCGGGTTCAGCTGGCTGCAGCAACCGAACGCGGGGATTTTCGAGGACCCGGTCATTGCGCCCAACGGCAACACGATGACCATGTCCGATCTCAACAACAGCGCCAGCACGACGGGTGACTGGACCTACCAGTTGACGATCGAGGTCGGTGGCCAGAGCTACCAGAGCGCCGCAACATCCCTCACCGATACCTCCACCAATCCGACGATCAAGAACAACTGACCGAACCCAGGGGACCGCCATGCATCGCAGGGACCAACCGGAAACGGACTCGCAGGACGTGTCGATGAACCCGCCGGCGGCGATGCATGGCCCATTACCGCGCCCGGCAAGCTATCCGGCGTCGGCCGTGCAGCCGGGCGCGGCCATGACACCGCTGGTGGTAGGCATCACCAGTCATCGCAACATCTCGTCGGCGGAGATCGAGCCCATACGCGCCAGGGTGAAGGCGTTCTTCGACATGCTGCGACAGGAGTTTCCGGGCCTGCCGCTATGCGTACTCTCCGCGTTGGCCGAGGGCGGTGACCAGCTGGTCGCGCATGTCGCCCTCGAAGCAGGCGCAAGGCTTGTCGCGCCGCTGCCGCTGCCCATGGAGCTCTATCTCGACGACTTCCCCGCGCCCTCGGCGCGCGCGCGCTTCGAGGCGCTGTGCGAACAGGCCGAGCTGATTCCGCTCCCGCTGCCGCGCGGTCCCTCGCACCACGCGGTGGCCATGCCGGGACCATCGCGCGACCGCCAGTACGCCAAGTCAGGCGTTTTCATCGCCAGCCATTGCCATATCCTGCTCGCCATCTGGGACGGCAAGGATTCGGGACGACTGGGCGGCACGGCGCAGGTCGTCAATTACCATTTGAACGGCACGCTGCCCGGCCTGGTGGAGCGCCACCGCGAAGCTCGGCACGTGCTTGGCAGCGGCGACGAACGCCTGCTCTACCACATCGTCTGTTCGCGCGAGGGAGACCACGGCGAGGTCGCGCCCGGCCTGCTTCCGCTGCAGACCTACTGGCGCTGCGGCGACTTCACCACCACCGACCACGTACCGCCGCCCGAGTTCTGCCAGATGTTCACCCACATGTCGGAGTTCAATGCCGACTGCACGAAGTACGCGGATGACATCGCGAAGGCCGCCTGCAACCAAACCGGCCGCATACTGACGAACGGCAGCGCCATTGGTCGCATCTTCTGTGCCGCCGACTGGCTGGCCATCCATTTCCAGAAGCGCGTGCTTCTCGCGCTCAGGCTCACCTACATACTCGCGGCCCTGATGGGCATCGCCTTCACCTTCTACGCGCACCTGTCGGAACAGGACTTCCTGATCTACACCTTCCTGCTGTTGTTCGCGCTGGGCGCGCTGATCGCGATACTCGCGCGGCACCGGGGCTGGCACCGAAAGTATCTCGACTATCGTGCCCTCGCCGAAGGCCTGCGCGTGCAGGCCTACTGGCGCCACGCCGGCATCTCGGCCACCGGCGAGCACGAGTTCGCCCACGACAATTTCCTGCAGAAGCAGAACATCGAGCTCGGCTGGATCCGCCACATGATGCGCGTGGCCGGCGTCGACCCGCTGCCTGTTGCCGAAGGCCGCCATGCGGCGGCCCTGTCCGAGGTCATCGACGAGTGGGTCGGCGAATCGGGCAAGGGCGGCCAGCTGCACTACTTCGAACGCAAGACCATCGAGCGCACCGGCTTGCACCATGTCACCGAGACCATCGGCATGGTCAGCCTCTGGGGCGGCATCTCGATCAGCGTGTTCCTCGCGATCTTCGCCCTGCGGCTGCCGGAGAGCATCAAGACCACCCTGGTGATGATGATGGCGGTGCTCTCGATCATCGCCGCCGTACGCGAGGCCTATGCGTATCGAAAGGCGGACAAGGAGCTGATCCGGCAGTACCGTTTCATGCAGCGCATCTTCGCCAGCGCCAGGGCCGCGCTGGACCGCACCGGCGACCCGGCCAAGCAGCGGGAGATCCTCCTGGCCCTGGGCGACGCCGCCCTCACCGAACACGCGGAATGGACACTGATGCATCGCGAGCGCGATGTGGAGCACAGCAAGTTCTGAATTCGCCTGGAGGACCTGGACGGCACCTCATCACCCCGCCGGATCGCCAGCGGATGGCGTCAAGGCTTTGCGATACATGGCCCGGCCAGCGTGGTCTTCCGCTGTCTTTTCAGCATCCAGGCGCATACATCCACGCCGCGACGACATTCCGTGCACGCTTTTCCTCAGGCCGGGATATGACGATGGGCATCGTGACAACCCCCCGACCCCACTGCCGCGCATGGAAAAGCACCGTAACAAGTTGATGATCACGCTCACCTCGACGGTGGATGCGTTCAACGACGATGAGCTGATGACGCGCGCTGCCGCGCTGGCGTTCTACGCCGCGCTGTCGTTCGCCCCCATCCTGCTGTTGCTGGTGTGGACGGTTTCCGTGCTTCAACCCGCCTGGCTGGCGCAGATGCTGGCCATGATGGCCAGCATTGTCGGCGAACGGGCGGCTGGGGCGATCGATGACGTGGTGAAATCCGCACGCGCCCATCCCCAATTGGGCAATGTCGCCAGCCTGGTGGGCATGGGCATCACGCTCTTCAGCGCATCGGCCGTATTCGCCCAGCTGCAGGGCACGCTCAACCGCGTGTGGCATGTAAAGCCCAAGCCAGGCGCAGCCATTGGCGCCTGGCTGAGGGCCCGCGCGCACGCCTTCGCGCTGCTGGTGGGCGTCGGTTTTCTGCTGATCATTTCCTTCGTGGTGAGCGCAACGATCCAGGCCTTGATACCCGGCCAGGACACCTTGTGGAAAGCGATCGAATACCTCGTTTCCGTGGTGGTCTTCGTCATCGCCTTCGGTGGCATGTACAAGGTGCTGCCCGACGCCGCCATCGAATGGAGGGACGCGGTGATGGGCGCGATCATCACCACGCTGCTCTTCCTGCTGGGCAAGTACGCCATCGGCTTCTACATCTCGCACGCCAATGTCGGTGGCGCCTATGGTCCGGCCGCCGCCTTCGTGGTGCTGCTCACCTGGGTCTACTACTCGTCGATCATCGTGCTTGTCGGTGCCGCGCTGACCCGCGCCGTGGCAGAAGCGCGTGGCAAGCCGATACTTCCCAGCGACCACGCCGTCGAGATCGAAGCGAAGCTGGCGGAAGTCAGCGAGCCTGGGGGCGCACCCAAGCAGGACGGCGATGACGGTCCCTGGCAACGGCATCCCTAGGTTCGTCCTGACCCGCCTTCACTCCGCCAGGCGGCGCAAGGCGATCCCCAGCGCAATGCGATAGCTCGCCGCGAGGTCACCGTTGATGATGATGGTCGCCAGCGGCGCGGCATGGCGGCCATCGCTTCGTTGCAGCGCGGCGCCGCTGTCGTCGTGTACCTCGACATAGGGCGAGGCCAGCTCGCCGAGCGCATCGTCAAGGCCCGCCTCGGGGTGCTTCCTGGCCTCCTCCGCAAGATCACCGGGATCCAGCAATACGAAGCGGGTGTCCTTCGCCCTGACCGCACGGACCTGGGCGACAAGCTCGCGAAGTCCGCTGCACGCGCATACCGACAAGACCTGCCCCGCCCCGCGCACCAACGATTCGAAGGTGGTCGCCAGCTCGCCACCCCATGGGTCGTCCGAGTAGTGAGGTCCCCGCACAATCAGAATGGTCACGTTCCGAACCCGGCGCGCAATGCCTGCGTTGGAGACATGGTGCTTCAGCAGGCGATAAAAACGCTGCACCGCCATGGCCGCGTGGCGTAAATTTCCTGCCATTTTCCTGGCCGTCGCCGGTCGACGGGGCCATCGACGCACCCGGCTGCGCCTGTGCCGGCTATGCTTGCTACCCCATAGGCCCGGAGCAAGCACGACCATGCCAGATCACACGCGCGCCATCGTCGTGATGGGTGTGAGCGGTTGCGGCAAGACCAGCGTCGCCACCGCGCTGTGCGAACGCCTGGGTTGGCGGCTGATCGAAGGCGATGCCTTCCACTCCGGGCACAACGTCCGGAAGATGGAGGCGGGTGTTCCGCTCGACGATGAGGACAGAAAGGATTGGCTGGATCGACTGGGCGCGGAGCTGGCGCACGCCGCGTCGTCCCGGCGGCCGGTCGTACTCACCTGTTCCGCCCTCAAGCGCCGCTATCGGGACACGCTGCGCCGCGCCGTACCTCATCTCGGCTTCGTCTTTCTCGAACTGTCGCGCGAAGCGGCAGCCGAGCGTGTTGCCCACCGCTCCGGGCATTTCATGCCGGCCAGCCTGGTCGACAGCCAGTTTCGCGACCTGGAGCCTCCCGTCGACGAAGCGCGCGTACTCACCGTTGACGCGCTCGACCCGCTGGCTGCCAATGTCGAGCGGATCGTGGCTTGGTGGAGCGCCGAAGCCACCGGCTGAGCGGGCACCTCGGCCGGGCGCCAGGTCGCCATGCCAGGCAACCTTCCCTCGCCTGGCCGGCACTCACCGGGGCAGGCGTGGTTGCCTGCGCGCCAAGGGCGCGACCATATCGAGCCATCCATGGATATGTCGGCAGGGCATACGGCGACATGCATACAGGTGAGCAGTACCACAACTTCATGCTGGCCTCCGAGCGGGACCGCGCGGTGCGTGGCCGGTTCCAGCGGATGGCACTGGATCTGCTCGACAAGAACGCAGGCATCCTCGACTTCGGCGCTGGCACCGGCATCGATGCGAAAACCTATTCCGCGCACGGCCATCCGACCTTCGTCTACGAGCCCTCGGAGGCGATGCGAAACTATCTTGGCCAACACTGCCAGGACGAGATCGGCCGCCGGACCATCGTGTCCGTCACCTCGCCCAGCGAGTGCAAAGTGCAGGCGGTGACGGCGAATTTTGCGGTGCTCAACCACATCGAGGATCACGCGCCGCTGTTCGAGGAGTTGTCCCGCACGGTAAGTCCCGGCGGGTTCGTGCTCGCAAGCATGCTCAACCCCTACTATCTCGGCGACGCGCGCTACCGGTGGTGGCGGCGCAACCTCACCACGCTCATGCGTAGCGGCCACTACGCCATCGCCAGCGAAAGCCGCATCCACCGGTTTGCGCCGTGCGTCGTGGCGCGCGCGGCACAGCCGTTCTTCCGGCTCGAGCGCCTCACGCCAAGAGGCCTCGGCCTGGCAACCCACCTTTACATGTTCCTGTTGTTCAGGCGCACCTGACATGTGGAAAGACTGGATAAGGCCGTTCGTGCGCCCGCTGCCCCAGTGGTCGACCATCGCCGTGGCGCCTCCGCAGCAGGCCGTCACGGCCACCTTGCGCTGGGACCGCCGATCCGCGGACGTCACGACGGACCATACGGTAGCCTCGCTCAAGCCGCTGTCGATTGCGACGAGCATCGACGCGGGGGACGCTCCCTCGCTCGAATACACGGACAGCACCACGGGAAAACTGCTCGGCGCGCTGCACCTGGCAAGGGCGACGTCGATCGCCGTCGACGGCTCGAATGTCACCATCTATCACGTCGAGGACAGCGAACACCGCTGCCTGCCCTGGCCGCGACGCGCCTGGAACGAGTGGCTGCAGAACCGGGTGATGCGCAAGAGCAACACATCGCATCATGCGTTGATGGATCCGCATTCGGTACAGCAGCTGATGATCGCCTATCTCTGTCCCAGGCCGGTCATCCTGGTCTCGGTCGACACGCCGGGGCATCGGAACATGTTTCCGATGGATCTGATCGGGCCGCTGCGACGCAGCGAGCTCTTCTCCCTCGCGCTGCGCAACACCAATGTATCCGAGCCCGTCATGCGCGACGTGCGCAAAGTGGCGCTATCGAGCATGCCGGCCTCGATGAAGGGCACCGTCTACAAGCTCGCCGAACACCACAAGGAGGCGCTCGGGGACTGGAGCGCGCTGCCCTTCCCGACACGCCCGTCACGAACGTTCGGCATTCCCGCCGTTGCAACCGCACTGCGCATCCGCGAGCTCGGCATCGTGCAAGCCCATGACATGGGCTCGCACACCTTCTTTCTCGGCCGCATGGCATCGGACGAAGATCTCACCGAAGGCACGCAGCTGCACCACACGGCAGGCTTCCACCAGGCTTACCGGCGCCGGCGAAACGCGGCGTTTGCGGAGGTCTAGCGGGGACCGCGACCAGCGAAGAACCCCGCGCAGACAAAAAGGGCCGGCAGATTGCCGGCCCTTTGCATGTTCACGGCGATACCGCGCGACGGAAATCAGAACGGAATATCGTCGTCGTCGAAGCTGTTGTTCTGCGCCGGGGCCGGGGCGGACTGGCGCTGGTTGCCGTAGTCGTTGCCGCCACGGGACTGGCCGCCGCCGTAGTTGCCGCCACCACCCTGGCGCTGGCCGCCACCGCCACCACCGCCCTGCGAGCGCTGGAAGCCGCCACCGCCGCCACCCGCGCCGCCTTCGGAACCGCCGCCGAGCATCTGCATCTCGTTGGCGATGATGTCGGTGCTGTAGCGCTCGATGCCGTCCTTGTCGGTGTACTTGTCGGTACGCAGCGAGCCTTCGATATAGACCTGGCGGCCCTTCTTCAGGTATTCGCCGGCGATTTCAGCGAGACGGCCGAACAGCTTCACGCGATGCCACTCGGTGCGCTCCTGCTTTTCGCCGCTCTGCTTGTCGGTCCAGGTTTCGGACGTCGCGATGCGCAGGCTGGTGATGGCCGAGCCGCCGCCGGTGTACCGGGTTTCCGGGTCGGCGCCGAGGTTGCCGACGATGATGACCTTGTTGATGCCACGTGCCATGGATGGAATGTCCTCTGTGAGCCGGCGCTGCGTTCAGGGGCAGTCAGCACCGGATGGTTGAACCGGCAGCCATCATAACCGTGGGCCGGCCGTCGAAAACAGGATGGACTTTTCCGTCGTGACCCGCCTGCCGGCCCGGCAAGACCTCTGGCTGGCGTCCGGATCGGACGAAAAACCCGCCGAATCAGACCACTGGCCGCTCTCAGCGGCTGCGACACAGCCGTTGGCCGCCTTTTTGTAGGAGCGCACCCAGTGCGCGACCGCTCCTTCCACGGTGCTTCCATCCCTGGTCGTCGCGACCGCCGGCGGGTATCGCGAGGGCCATCGCGCACTGGGTGCGCTCCTACAAGGGCGGGGTTCCGCTGATGAAGCGGTACCCCACCCCGGGCTCGGTCTTCAGCCAGCGCGGGGCGGCCGGGTCATCGCCCAGCTTCTGGCGCAGTTTGCCCACCACGATGCGCAGGTAGTGGCTGTCATGGGTGTGGGTGGCGCCCCAGATGTCGCGCAGCAGCTGTTGCTGGGTCACCACCCGGCCGGCATGGCGCAGCAGCAGGGCCAGCACGGCGTATTCCTTGCGGGTCAGCGCAAGCGGCCGGCCTTCGAGCGTGACCTCGCGACGCGCCAGGTCGATGGCCAGGCGGCCGTCGTCGTAGCGCTGCGGCGCCTCGGGTTCGCCCGGCCGGCTGCGCAGCAGGACGCGCAGGCGCGCCATCAACTCCTGGATGCCGAAGGGCTTGGTCACGTAGTCGTTGGCGCCGGCATCCAGCGCCTTCACTTTCTCGGTCTCCGAATCGCGCACGGACAGCATCAGCACCGGCACCTGGCTCCACTGGCGCAACTCGGCCAGCACCTCGTGGCCCTCGCGGTCCGGCAGGCCGATGTCGAGCACCACGAGGTCCGGCGAGCGCGTGGCCGCCAGCGCCAGGCCCTCGGCCGCGTTCGCCGCGAGCAACACCGCGTAGCCCTCGGCTCGCAGGCCAATGTCGAGAAACTTGCGGATCTGCGCCTCGTCATCGATGACCAGGACACAGGGGGCGGCGGCAGTCATGCGTTGTTATCGGGCGGCGCCGGCAACGGCAAGGTGATGCGAATGGTGGTGCCAACGCCGTCGCCCGGCAAGGCTTCCACGCTGCCGCCATGCGCACCGATCATGCCACGGCAGATGGCAAGGCCCAGGCCGGTGCCTTGCGGCGCCCGGTCGCCACGCGCCACGGAATAGAACATGTCGAAGATGCGCGCGCGTTCGTCCTCGGGTATGCCGGGGCCGCGATCGATCACGTCGATCTGCACTTTCTCGCCGTTGGGCCGCACCACGATGCGCACCGCTTCGCTGGCCGGCGAGAAGCGCGCGGCGTTCTCCAGGATGTTGAACAAGGCCTGCTCGATCAGCGCCGGATGCACATAGAGAAGGATCGTGCCCGACGGCAGCACCGTGTCGAGCCGGAGATCGGGAAACAGCTTGCGCAACCGGTTGGACGCGGCGGCCACGATCTCGGCCACGTCGGTCCAGTCGCGGTTGAGCTTGAGCGTGCCGTGGCCCAGGCGCGTCATGTCCAGCAGGTTCTGGATGTAGCGGTCCAGGCGTTGTCCTTCGCCGAGGATGGCCTCGAGCAGCTCACGGCGCTCACCCGCGGGAAGCTGGTCGCCGTAGCTTGCCAGCGTACCGGCGGAGCCGATCATCGAGGCGAGCGGCGAGCGCAGGTCATGCGAGACGGACGACAGCAGCGCATTGCGCAGCCGCTCCGTTTCGCCTTGCACGCGCGCGCCTTCCAGTTCGTCGGCAAGGCGTGCGCGCTGCAGCGCCTGGCCGATGTCCTGCACCATGGCCAGCGCGAGGCTGCGCTCGTCGACCGGCGGCTCGCCCTGTTCGGGTGGAAAGCGCAAGGCGGCCACGCCGAGCGGATTGTCGGCGCTGCCCAGCGGCAACACCCAGCACGGCGCGGCATTGAGCGTGTCGGTATAGCGGCCGGCCTGCTCCGCGTGCTGTTCGCTCCACGAGGCCGCGCCAAGATCCTGCGTGGTCAAGGGGAAATCGCGCGGTGCCGTGGCCACGACGCGCAGCACCTGGCTGGCGTCACGCGCCAGGATGGCCGCATCGCAGCGCAGTACGTGGGACAGCATCTCCACGCCCACCTTGCGGATACCCGCTCCATCGGTACTGGTGGAAAGGCGCTGCCCCAACGACAGCAGCGCCCTGGCATTGGCGTGCGCAGCGCGCAGCGACTCCACCTGGCTCGCCAGCCGCGTGGCCAGCCGGCTGCATACCAGCGCCGTCACCAGGAACAGGCACACCGCCAGCACATCGTCGAAGTTGGCGATGGCCAACGTGTAACGCGGCGGCGCGAAGAAGAAGTTGTAGCCGAGGAAACAGAGAATGGCGGTATAGACCGCCACCGCCATGCGCGTCCTCGCGGCCACCACCATCACGGCCATCAGGAAGATCAACGCGAGATTCGCCACCGAAAGGTAACGATCCGCGATGAAGGACAAGCCGAACGCCGCCAATGTGGCGACCGTGGCGAACACGTATTCGTCCCGCCGGCCCTTGCCACCCGGCATGCGAAGGCGCATGCGCGACTTCGCGCGCTCGGCCGGCGTCGCGATGATGGTCAACTCCAGGTGCGCGCCACGACGCAGCAACAACTGCGTCAGCGAACGGCCCAGCATGCGCGCCAGCGGGCGTTCGCGCGTGCGGCCGAGAATGATCTGGCCGATGCCTTCGCGGTCCGCATGCGCGATCAGTTCGTCGGCAATGGCGTGGCCACGCAGCACCACGGTGTCGCCGCCCAGCCGGCGCGTCAGCCGCATGGCGGCATCCAGGCGCTCGCGGCGCCCCTTGTCCAGCGTGGCGCCCGTGTCGACGAAGGCCACGCTCCACGGCGCGCCGCGTCGCTCCGCGATGCGACGCGCGATGCGCACCAGGTATTCGCTCTGCGTATGCCCGTCGATGGCGGCCATCACGCGCCGGCGTACGGGCATGGCGCCGCCACGCGCCAGCATCTGCTCGCGCAGGTCGCTGTCCACGTGGCCGGCCACGGTGTCGACGGCCAGCTCGCGCAAGGCGACCAGGTTGGTCGGCGAGAAGAAAGCGTCCAGCGCCGCCGCCGCCGTCTCCGGCACGTAGACCTTGCCCTGCTTGAGGCGCTGGATCAGTTCGCGCGGCGGCAGATCGACCAGCACGATGTCGCGCGCGCGATCGAGGAACGCATCAGGCACCGTCTCGCGCACGGTCACGTTGGTGATGCGTCGCACCTGGTCGTTGAGGCTCTCCAGGTGCTGCACGTTGAGCGCGCTGTAAACCTCGATGCCGGCATCCAGCAGTTCGGCGATGTCCTGCCAGCGGCGCTCGTGGCGGCCGCCTGGCAGGTTGCTGTGCGCCAGCTCGTCCACCAGGATCACCGCCGGGCGCCGCTGCAAGGCGGCGTCCAGGTCGAACTCGGTGAAATCGCGACCGCGGTAATTCACCTTGCGCTGCGGCAGCACCTCGAGTCCGTCCAGCAGCGCCTGTGTTTCCGCGCGGCCATGCGTCTCCACCAGGCCGACCACCACGTCGACGCCCTGGCGCTTCAGTTCGCGCGCGGCCGAAAGCATGGCGAAGGTCTTGCCCACGCCAGGCGCCGCGCCGAGGAAGATCTTCAGTCGACGGCCGTTCTCTTCCTGCACCGAATCGAGCAAGGCATCGGCACGCGCTTCGCGGGAGGGTTCAGACATGCATCGCGTGCCGTGGGTGATGGATGGATACGTTATGCCTTAATGGGCATCCAGCGCCATATTCAGCTTGAGCACGTTCACCCGTGGCTCGCCCAGCACGCCAAACTGGCGCCCCGCCGTGGCCATCGACACCATGGCCCGCACCTGCGACTCGCTCAGCCCACGGACGCGAGCCACGCGGGGCACCTGGTAGGCCGCGGCAGCCGGCGAGATCTCCGGGTCCAGGCCACTGCCGGACGCGGTGACCAGGTCCACCGGAACCGGTGCGTGGTTTTCCGGGTCGGCGGCGCGCAGCGCATCGATGCGCTGCTTCACCGCGTCAGTGAGTGCTGGATTGGTAGGGCCCAGGTTGGAGCCTGTCGACGCCGCGGCATTGTCCGGCTGCGGCGCGGTGGCGGACGGGCGGCCCCAGAAGTACTTCGGGTCGGTGAACGACTGGCCGATCAGCGCGGAGCCGACCGGCTTGCCATCCTTCTCGATCAGGCTGCCGTTCGCCTGCGACGGGAACAACGCCTGCGCCAGACCGGTGGCGACCAGCGGGTAGAGCACGCCCGTCACCGCGGTCAACAAAAGCAGCATCACGATCGCGCTGCGAATCAGCCTGATCATGTTCATCACCTCAGAAGTGGAGGATCGCGTCGACGAGCGCGATCGCCTGGTAGTGCTTCTTGCCCGCGTCATAGGCATTCACGTCATAGGAATGCTCGTAACGAAGTTCCGGGCGGATTTCGAGATCCGGCGACACCCAGTGCGTCAGGCCCAGCGTGTGGCTGCTGTACTTGGTGGCGTAGCCGGTGCGCTGGCCCTTCTGGTCGTTGTAGAACTCGTTGCGGAACGTGAGCATGTTGCTCGAGTCCAACTCGAAGTTGAGGTAGTTCACCACGCCGTACTCGCCGGCCTTGCCGGGGTACGGTGACGACGCCACTACGCCCGGCTCGCCATCCGGCCCGAAGCCCGGGATGTTGCGGCCGTACATGTAATAGGCCTCGGTCTGCATGTGCACGCTCTGGTTGAAGCGATGCCCCCAGGTCATCACGTACATCTGCACGTTGTTGTAGTTGTAATCGAAGGAATTGAGGCTATTGATGCAGGGGTAAAGCATGTCGTTGTTGTCTTTGGACACCCAACGGACGCAGGCCTGCAGGGTCGGACGCGCCGACCCGTTCCACGGCGCCGTGTCGTTGCTGGCGTTGATGCCAAGCTGCAGCGTCCACTGCTCATTGAGCTTAGTGGTGGTCATGATGCCGGTCTGGGTATACGGATCGACCGTATACAGGATCGAATGGGTTACCAGGTAATTCTGCGGCGAGAACTGCGCTTCGATGTCGGGCAACGAAAGATAGCGCCCGAAGCGGATGACCATGCCTTCGGCGACCGACGGGATGTAGAGGTCGTAATAGAACAACATCGGGTCGACGCCATAGACCTTGCCCGGCAGCGGGCCGTTCGCATTGGAATGGTTCAGCAGCTGGTTGCTGAAGACCCCCTTGGTCACCGTGTAGTGGTAGTCATAGCCATAAAGGGTGGAGATGTTGAAGCCCCAATCCACATGATCCGTCTGCACCGTGTCTTCGACACGGGTGATGTTGAACACCAGCTGGTCGAACTCCACGCGGTTCGGCCGCGTGGCATACGAAAGCGGGTAGTTCGTGAAGCTCGAAGAGCTCGCGTTGGCGGACGGATTGATCCAGCCGTTGATCTCGATGCGGTTGCGCTTCATCCAGTTGCCAAGCCTGGTGCACGCGAGCGCCTTCTGCAGCGGATACTGGCCATAGGCCACCGGCACACCGATCGGTGCAGCCACGCCGCCCAGCTGCCATTCGCCATTGGGGAACGGCGGGGAATTCAGCGGGGCATCCATGGCGCGACGCTTCGCAGCAGGGGCGTTTGGATCCGCGGGCTGGGCGTCTTCGCGATAGGCCGCGCCCAGGCGCGAGAAGAACCCCTGCGAGCAGTCCTCACTGGTAGCGACCGGCGTGGAAGGCGCGACCTGGTCGAGATCGGCCGCGGAAACCTCTGTGCTGGCCGGGATGTTCGGCGTCGCTGCAGCCCATGCTTCGCCAGCGGGGGCAAGTGCCAGCAGCAGTGCAAACGAAAGAACCTTCTTGGACATCATGGTCATCGATGAAACCGGCTCGCGTCGAGCCGTCCTTGTTGTTTGAGTAGGGGGCCGGCGCTTTGGCGCCAATGTCAGATGCCGGCGTAACCGCCGAGCACGTAGTCGTCCTGCTCGCCTCGCGATGCCTCGGTGTCGCGCGGCTGGATGCGGGGCCGGCCCTGCATCGGGAGCGCGATCACCACGTCGCAGGACGCATCGTTGGCCGACAGGCGCAGTTCCATGTCGGGATGGGTGTCGTCGGGCAGCGAAACGGAAAGCTTGAAGATTTGCATGGCGAAAACTCCGGGAATGAGGGGTGGCGCCTCGGCTCGTCGTCCCGGCGCGGGCCGGGACCCAGTAGCGGTGGAATCGGCTTTCGCGAAGGAACGATCCTTGAAGCTCCATGCGACAACCGCACCTCGCGGTGCCTGGATTCCGGCCTACGCCGGAATGACGGTGCGAGAGATCACGCCAGCCCGATCAGCACCAGCAACACGTCGATCAGCTTGATTCCCACGAACGGCACGACGATGCCGCCGAGGCCGTACACCAGCAGGTTCCGGCGAAGCAGTGCGCCCGCGCCCAGCGCGCGGTATTTCACGCCCTTCAGCGCGAGCGGAATCAGGAAGATGATGATCAGCGCGTTGAAGATCACCGCCGAGAGGATCGCGCTCTGCGGCGTGGCCAGATGCATCACGTTCAGTGCATTGAGCGCGGGATAGGTGGTGGCGAACGCGGCCGGGATGATGGCGAAGTACTTGGCCACGTCGTTGGCGATGGAGAACGTGGTCAGCGCGCCGCGCGTGATCAGCATCTGCTTGCCGATCTCCACCACCTCGATCAGCTTGGTCGGGTTGGAGTCGAGGTCGACCATGTTGCCGGCCTCCTTCGCCGCCTGCGTGCCGGTGTTCATCGCCACCGCCACATCGGCCTGGGCCAGCGCCGGCGCGTCGTTGGTGCCGTCGCCGCACATCGCCACCAGGCGGTTCTCGCCCTGGATCTTGCGGATGAGCTTGAGCTTGGCCTCGGGCGTCGCCTCGGCGAGGAAGTCATCGACGCCGGCTTCGGCGGCAATGGCGGCCGCCGTGAGCGGGTTGTCGCCGGTGATCATGATGGTCTTGATGCCCATGCGGCGCATCTCGGCGAAGCGCTCGCGGATGCCGCCCTTCACGATGTCCTTCAGCTCGATCACGCCCAGCGCGGAGGCGCCCTCGGTGACAATCAGCGGCGTGGCGCCACGGCGTGCGATGTCCTCGGCCATGTGCTTCACCAACGGCGGCAGATGGCTGCCGTTGGCTTCCAGATAGCGTTCCACCGCATCGAGCGCACCCTTGCGGATGTGGCGCTCGCCGATGTTCACGCCGCTCATGCGGGTCTGCGCGGTGAACGGCACGAACTCCGCATGGCCCTCTTCCAGCTGGCGCTCACGCAGGTTGAAGCGCTCCTTGGCCAGCACCACGATGCTGCGGCCTTCCGGCGTTTCGTCAGCCAGCGACGCGAGCTGCGCGGCATCGGCCAGACGGCCCTCCTCCACGCCCGGCGCAGGCAGGAAAGCCACCGCCTGGCGATTGCCGAGCGTGATCGTGCCAGTCTTGTCCAGCAGCAGCACGTCCACGTCGCCCGCTGCTTCCACGGCGCGGCCGGAGGTGGCGATGACGTTGGCGCGGATCATGCGATCCATGCCGGCGATGCCGATGGCCGACAGCAGCGCGCCGATGGTGGTGGGAATCAGGCACACCAGCAGCGCGACCAGCACGGTGAGCGTGATGGGATTGCCAGCGCCCGCCGCCTGCACGCTGTAGAGGGAGTACGGCAGCAGCGTGGCGCAGGCCAGCAGGAAGATCAGCGTGAACTTCGCCAGCAGGATGGTGAGCGCGATCTCGTTTGGCGTCTTGCGGCGCGATGCGCCTTCCACCATCGCGATCATGCGATCCAGGAAGCTTTCGCCCGGATTGCTGGTGATGCGCACCACCAGCCAGTCCGACAGCACGCGCGTGCCGCCGGTGACCGCGCTGCGATCACCGCCAGATTCGCGGATCACCGGCGCGGATTCGCCCGTGATGGCGCTTTCGTCCACGCTGGCCGCGCCGGACACCACCTCGCCGTCGCCCGGCATCGCGTCGCCCGCCTCGACCAGTACCAGGTGACCGACGCGCAACTCGGAGGACGGCGTGAAGGTCACGGCTGCATCGCGATACGGCGCAGCCAGCCGCTTGGCCACCACGTCCTTGCGCGAACTGCGCAGCGCGGCGGCCTGCGCCTTGCCGCGACCTTCCGCCAACGCTTCGGCAAAGTTGGCGAACAGCAGGGTGAACCACAGCCAGAGCGTCACCCAGAAGATGAAGGCCGTGGGCGCTTCGCCGTGGCCGGCCAGCGCCTGCACCCACAACAGGGTGGTCAGCACGCTGCACACGAACACCACGAACATCACCGGATTGCGGAACTGCAACCGCGGCGACAGCTTGCGGAACGAGTCGGCGACGGCCTGGAGCAACAGGCTGCGGTCGAAACTGCGGACCGCGGGCACATGGGTATGAGTCGTTGTCATGATCGATATCCGGTAGGCATCAATGGGCCGACATCAGGAATTCGGCGATGGGCCCCAGCGCGAGCGCCGGCAGGAAGGTCAGCGCGCCAACCACGATCACCACGCAGGCAAGCAGCGTGACGAACAGCGGCGTATGCGTGGGCAGCGTGCCCGCCGACGGCGGCACGTGGCGCTTGGCGGCCAGCGAGCCGGCCATGGCGAGCATCGCGATGGCGAGCAGGAAGCGCGAGAAGTACATGCACACGCCCAGCAGCACGTTCCAGAACGGCGTGTTGGCCGAGAGACCGCCAAATGCGCTGCCGTTGTTGTTGGACGCGGAGGTGACGGCATAGAGCATCTCGCTGAAGCCGTGCGCGCCGGGGTTGGCCGCGCCCGCCGTGCCCGCCGGCGTAGCCACCGCGATGGCCGTGCAGATCACCACCAGCGCGCACGGCACCAGCACGGCAAGGCTCGCCATCTTCATTTCGTGCGCTTCGATCTTCTTGCCGAGGTATTCCGGCGTGCGGCCCACCATGAGACCGGCGATGAACACCGCGACCACGGCAAAGGCCAGCATGCCGTACAGGCCCGAGCCCACGCCGCCGAAGATCACCTCGCCCAGTTGCATCAGCCACATCGGCACCAGTCCGCCGAGCGGCGTGAGCGAGTCGTGCATGTTGTTCACCGCGCCGCACGATGCCGCCGTGGTGATGGCGGTGAACAGGCCGCTGGCGGCGATGCCGAAGCGCGTCTCCTTGCCTTCCATGTTGCCGCCGGCTTGCAGCGTGCCGGCCTGCTGGTCCACGGCAAGCCCATGCAGCGCCGGATTGCCGGCCTGCTCCGCCGCCACCGCGCCCAGCGCCAGCGGCACGAAGATCAGCAGCATGGTGGCGAGGATCGCCCAGCCCTGCCGCCGGTCGCCCACCATGCTGCCGAAAGTGAAGCAAAGACCTGCCGGGATCAAAAAGATCGCCAACATCTCGATGAAATTGCTGAACGGCGTCGGGTTCTCGTACGGATGCGCCGAGTTCGCATTGAAGAAGCCACCACCATTGGTGCCCAACTGCTTGATCGCGATCTGCGACGCGGCCGGGCCCATCGGCAGGGTCTGCGTGGTCACCGTCGTTTCCCTGGTGACATCCTTGCCCGCGGCGTCCTTCACGGTGTTGCCGGCCGCATCCTTCACGGTCTCCACCGCCGTGGTGTGCTGCATCAGCGGCACGTCGACGTACGAGCGGAAGTTCTGCACCACGCCCTGCGACGCAAGCAACAACGCGATTACCAGCGAGAACGGCAGCAGGATATAGAGCGTGCTGCGGGTCATGTCGACCCAGAAGTTGCCGATGCTGTCCGCACTGCGCCGCACGAAGCCGCGCACCACCGCCACGAGCACCGCGATGCCGGTCGCCGCCGAGAGGAAATTCTGCACCGCCAGCCCCAGCATCTGGGTCAGGTAGCTCATCGTGCTTTCGCCCGCGTAGCCCTGCCAGTTGGTGTTGGAGACGAAGCTGATGGCGGTGTTGATCGCCGAATCCGGCGTCACCGCGCCGAAATGCTGCGGATTGAGCGGCAGCCACTGCTGCAGGCGCTGCAGCGCATACACCACGACCAGGCCGGCCATGTTGAAGACCAGCATGGCGATGGCGTAGCGACGCCAGCCCATCTGCTCTTCGGCGCGCACGCCGCTGAGGCGATACAACAGGTTCTCAATGTGTCGGCCGGCACGCAGCACGCCATTGGGCGTCTCGGCGAACACTAGCGCCATATAGCTGCCGGCCGGCTTTACCAGCAGCAACAGCGCGACCAGGTAGATCGCGATCTGGAGGAAATCGTTGGTGGTCATTCGAACCACTCCGGCTTGAGCAGGGCCACGCACAGGTAGCCCGTCAGGGCCACCGCGATGGCGGCGGCCACGAAATAGATAGCGTTCATGCGTGGATCTCCCGCAGGGAATCGCGAGCTGGGAAAGTGCCGCCGTCCGGGCGGCAGCGATCGATCAGGGGCGTCGGCCGAGCCGGTCGCAGATCAGCAGGAAGCCGATCGACGCGGCGAACAGCACGAACGAAAAGAGGAGGTAAACGACATCCATGGGCACCGACTCACCGTGTTCTGCAACGGTGCAAATTGTCGGAATCGGGGCATAAGAAAGGGGTAGCGAAACACGGAGGGGGCGTATAGAAGCCGTAAAATTTCGACACCCGACCCCACACCGCCCTCCCCTCCCCTTGTAGGAGCGCACCCAGTGCGCGACAGCCTTTTGCGCCTGTCTGCACGTCTATTGCTCTTGTGAAAGCGGGCTATTGCCTTCGGTAGCTCCGCTACCGCGAGCATGCCGCCTACGCGGCGGGCGTTTCGATCCCCTGCCGGCGCTCGAGTCACTTTTCTTTTGCTGGCCCAAAAGAAAAGTAACCCAAAGAAAATGGCCTTCAGAGCCAAGGCTCATAGCGATATGCGGGATAGGAGCGTCGGTCCACTGAGGCCAGCCGGATACACCCGTTACTACCTCGAACGGCGCGGCTACACCGCAGCGCGCCGTAGCGGAGAGGACTTAAGGCAACGTTGTTGAGCCCAGAGGGGATCTATTCGCACCGCACCGCCGTTTTTTCTCCCTCTCCCCTGCGGGGCACGCGGGGAGCGGCCATGGATGGCCGCGGCTTTGAGGAGCGAGGAGAGAGCTGGGGTGAGGGGTTGGGGCTCGCGAAATTCCTTCCTACCTCTGTGGGAGCGCACCCTGTGCGCGACCGCAACGCCGGCACACGTCGCGGTAGTCACGACCATCGCGGACTGAGGCGACCACGTCAGTCCGCGGTCGCGCACAAGGTGCGCTCCCACAACGAACCGCAGCCACCGGCATCGCGATGCGATGTGCCGCGCAGCGGCACGAGCCTTCAAACATCCCCTGTGTGGCGGTGAGGGGCGGACGAACAGGCCCCGCAGGGGTGCCCGACAAGGGTGTCGGGCACTTTTCGTCCGGGCAGGAGCCCGGTCGAAAAGCCCGGCCGCCCCTCACGGACTGGCTGGGCGTAGCCCAGCCAGCGCCGCGCGGGGTGCTCTTTCTTTTGGTCACTTTTCTTTGAGCAAGCAAAGAAAAGTGACCCGGGCCGCGGCAGCGGCTCGGAAGCCCGCCGCAGGCGAGCCCGGTCGCGGAAGACAGCAATAAGACGTCGCCAACTGCATGCCTGAAGAACGAATGCTGCAGACCGGCCCGAAAGGCGGTCGCGCACTGGGTGCGCTCCTACAACGGCGGACGCCGCCGCTGGCTTAGGCGGCGTGCGACACCGCCACCGGCTCCTCACCCGGCACGCGGTGCACCGGGAAACCCGCCGTCTCCCATGCATCCAGGCCACCCAGCAGCGGCCGCACGCGCTTGTAGCCGTGCGCCATCAACGCCTTCGCCACCATCGCGGCGGAGGCTTCATTCGGGCAGGTGCAATAGATGACCAGCTCCGCATCGATCGGTACTTCGGCGGCGATGCGGTCGACACTGTTGACGTCGGCGAGCAGCGCGCCGGGAATGATGCGGCCATCGATCATGCGCGACGCGTCGGAGCGCACGTCGACCACCACCGGCGTACGCCCACCCTCGATGGCTTCGTTGAGCTCGTTCACCGTGATGCGCGCCATGCGCAGCGTCTTCAGCAGGCGATGGCGCTGCCACCACTTGGCGATGATGTACAAGGCGAGCAGGCAGCCGATCAGCATCAGCGCCACGCTGCCCGCGTTGGCCAACGCTTCAATCACGTCGTCGATCTGGTTGGCGAACACATAACCCAGCGACACCGCGACGCCCACCCACAGCAGCGAACCGATGCCATCGAACAGTGCGAACGGCACCGCACGCAGGCCCATCGCGCCGACCAGCGGCGGTGCCACCGTGGACAGGCCGGGCACGAACTTGGCGAGCAACAGCATGCCGCCGCGCCAGCGCTGGAAACGCAGCTCCGACTGCTTCACGCAGGAATCGGGCGAGAGCGAGATGCGGCACAGCGTGCGCATCACCCCGCCGCCGAAATAGCGGCCAGCCAGGTACCAGGCGAAGTCGGCCAGCAGGCAGGCCACCAACGCCACCGACAACACGCCGCTCAACGGCAGCTTGTCCATCGCGGCCAGGGCGCCGGCGACGATCATGGTGGGCACGGCGGGCACGGGTGCGCCCGCCTGTTCCACGAGCACGTTGAGGAACACCAGCAGCAGGCCGTATTGGGTGATCAGCGCAACGATGTGATGGGCCATACAAACCTCACCGGCGGTATGCCTGGAGCAACGGGATCATTGGGTCGACCCCACACAAAAACAATCGGCCGCTTGGCCGGGGAAAGCCTTCCTAATAGCCCACGACTTCCCCGTCCTTGCGCATCTCGGTGGCGCCCCAGTACACCCGCTGCCTGGCGTCGAACAGGATCGCCTCGTAGCCGCCGAAATTGCCGGTGCCCGGCTCGATCGTATACCCCCGCCGGGCCAGCTCGGCCTTCACCGCAGGGTCGAATCCGGACTCCATCTCAACCTTGCCGATACCCATCGACGGCTCGCCCGTCGGCTCGGCGTTGCCGTAGTGCCGCCAGCGCGCGGCGTCCCCGGCGTCCTGCACGTTCATCCCGAAATCGATGATGTTGGTCAGCACCTGCACATGGGCCTGGGGCTGCATGTCTCCCCCCATCACGCCGAATGCCAGGAACGGTTCGCCATCCTTCAACACGAAGCCCGGGATGATGGTGTGGAACGGACGCTTGCCCGGCGCGTACACGTTTGCCGCCTTCGGATCGAGCGAGTACAGCTCGCCGCGATCCTGAAACATGAAGCCCAGACCGTCGGCCACCAGGCCCGAACCCATGCCGCGATAGTTGGACTGGATGATCGACACCATCATCCCGTCCTTGTCGGCGGTGGTGAAATAGGTGGTATCGCCATCGAACAGGCGCGGGTCGCCCGGGCCGATCGACGGGTTGGCATGGTCGAGATGGATCTCCTTGCGACGCTGGTCGCCGTAACCTTCGGAAATCAGTCCCTTCATCGGCACCTTCACGAAGGTCGGGTCGGCGTAGAACTTCGCCAGGTCCTCATAGGCCAGCCGCTTGGCTTCCAGCATCGCGGTGATCGCGTCCGCGCTGCCGACGCCCATCTTGCGCAGATCGAAGCCCTTGAGTATCTGCAACATCTCCAGCGCCGCGAAACCCTGACCGTTGGGCGGCAGTTCGTAGACGTCGTAGCCGCGGTAGTTCACTGATTGCGGCGTCACCCATTCGCCGTGGTAGCCGGCAAAATCCTCATAACGCAGGTCGCCGCCGATGCGCTTGAAGTAGGCATCCATCGTGCGCGCCAGCTCGCCCTTGTAGAACGCATCGCGCCCGCCCTGGGCGATGATCGAAAGCGTGCGCGCGAGATCCGGGTTGCGAAACACTTCGCCCTCGGCGGGCGTATGGCCGTCCACCAGGTAGGTGTGGCGCGCGTTGTCGAGTTCCTCGATCAGGCCCTTCTGCTTCTCGAAGCTGGCGAAGCTGCTCTTCCAGTATTTGGCGACCAGCTGGGTGACCGGGAAACCGTCCTTCGCATAGCCGATGGCGGGCGCGAGATCGTCGGACATAGGCAGCTTGCCGAATTTCTCGTGCAGCGCGAACCACGCGTCGACCGTGCCCGGCACGGTCACCGGCAGAGAACCGACCGCGGGAATATGCTCTTTCGCCGGCATGCCCGCCTTGGCGTAGGCGGCCTTTACCCGCGCCTTCATCTTCGCCAGGTCACGGCCTTTCGCCGAAGGACCGGAGCCGTTGTAGCCGTACAGCTTGTGCGTCTTCGGATCCCACACGATCACGAAGCAGTCGCCGCCGATGCCGTTGAGCACCGGCTCCATCAGGCCCAGTGCCGCGTTGGCGGCAATGGCCGCATCCACCGCGCTGCCACCCTTCTTGAGGACATCCAACGCGGCCTGCGATGCCAGCGGCTGCTCGGTGGCCGCCATGCCGTGCTGGGCGATCACCGGCGAACGAGAAGCCCAGGCGCTGCCGGAATAGCGATCGCCCCGGCTGATGTCGGCGCTCAGTGCGTGGCCGGCAAGCAGGCTGGCTGCCGCGGCCAGCAGGGTGAGCGCGGGGAAACGCGGGATGCGGGATATCGCCATGCGGACGGCCTCAGCAACGGGACGGGAAGCGCGGCGCCTTGCGTCATGGCCGATTGCGCCACACGCACATCACGCTGCAGGACGTGCCGTCATACACCCTGGCCGTACCGCTGCCAAGGAACGCCGCCACATGACGGCGATCGCGTCGCCGGTTCGACCGCTCGGCGGTGTCAGGCGCCCCGCGCCACGACGGCCGCATCGAGGCCGGCGTCGCCCTCGCGAATCCGGCGCGCGCCGGCCAACACCAGCGGCAACCACAGCACCGTCATCGCGGCGGCGCAGAGGAATACACCATCCGTGCCCAGGCGACCCAGCGCGATGCCACCTACCGCACCACCCACGAAGGCGCCGAGGAACTGGCTGGTGGAATAGGCGCCCATCGCCGCGCCACGCAGATGCGAAGGCGCCAGTCGCGATACCAGGCTCGGCAGCGCCGCCTCCAGCAGGTTGAACGCGGAGAAGAACACCGCCGCCGCCACGCCCAGCGCCGCCAGGTGACGACCCGACAGCGCAAACCCGACCAGGCCCAGCCCGATCGCCACCACGCAGATGCCCACGATGCGCAGGCTCTGCGCCACCTCGCGCATCCGGTGCAGGCAAGCGCCCATCACGAACGCGGCGATCACCATCACCGGCAGGTACAACTCCCAGTGGCGATTCACCGGCAACTGCAGCCGGTCGGCCAGCAGCAGCGGCAGGCCCACGAAGCTCGCCGTCAACAGCATGTGCAGGAAGAACACCGAGCCGTTCAACACCAGCATGCGCCCGTCGCGAAGCATGGACAGTACGCTGCCGAATGCGGCGGCCGCCGGCGCCTTGCGGCGCTCCGGCGTGGGCACGATCAGCCACAGCAGCACCAGCGCCGCCATCGCCAGGATCGAGGTGGCGCCGAACAGACCCGACAACCCGTCAACCGCTTCCAGCGGCGGGCCCAGGATCAGCGCGAGCAGGAACGCCACGCCGATCGACACCCCGATGATGCCCATCACCTTGCCGCGGTTTTCCTCGCGCGTGAGGTCGGCCGCCAGCGCCGTGCCGGCGCCCGCGACGGCGCCCATGCCCTGCAGCGCGCGACCGATGACGATGCCCAGCAGACTGTGCGAGAGCGCCGCGACCCATCCGCCGGCGGCAAACACCAGCAGGCCCAGGGTGATGGCCGGCTTCCGGCCGATGCGGTCCGACAGCAGGCCCAGCGGAATCTGCAGCAGCACCTGCCCCAACCCATAGACGCCCAGCGCCAGCCCGATCAGCAGCGGCGTGGCGTCCGGCATCTTCTGCGCGTACAGCGAAAACACCGGCATGATCAGGAACAGGCCGAACAGCCGCAGGCTGATCACACAGGCCAGCGTCAGCGCGCTGCGCCGTTCGAGTGGGGAAAGTTTGCTCACCGGAGGGTTCTTCTCAGGGCGGTTTCTCCGCCGATTATACGTTTAGGCCCACAAATCCAGACGCGGTGCCGTGTCGCGGCGGTTTTCAGAGCCCGCCCAGGGTCGCGGCGTGGCCCGCGCCGGGATCCGTTTGCGCGCGGGTCAAGGAAGAACGAGGGCGTGTATGCCGATACGCCACCGGGTGATGACGCCGGCGTGCGGGCAAACAGACCCGGCCCGCGCGCGGGGAGGCGCTTCGCCACGCACCGCCCCTGGCGGGCACACCGGCGCAACGCGGGCGACGCTGCGACCCGGAGCAGGCTCTTTCGGTCAACTCTCTCTATAATCGCCGGACAAGACCCCGCGACTCCCTCATGACCACGACTCACGCCGACACTCGCCGTACCGCCGACTTTGCCGCCGTCAAAGGGCTCGCCGCAGGGGACATGCAGCGCGTCGACACGCTGATCCGCACCCGCCTGTCGTCGGACGTGGTGCTGATCAACCAGATCGCCGACCACATCATCGCCAGCGGCGGCAAGCGCCTGCGCCCCATGCTGCACGTGCTGGCCGCCAACGCCGCCGGCTATCGGGGCGACCAGCACATCAAGCTCGCCGCGGTGATCGAGTTCATCCATACCTCCACTCTGCTGCACGACGACGTGGTGGACGAATCGGACCTGCGCCGCGGCCGCAAGACCGCCAACGCGCTGTGGGGCAATGCCGCCAGCGTGCTGGTGGGTGACTTCCTCTATTCGCGTTCGTTCCAGCTGATGGTGGAACTGGACGACATGCGCGTCATGCGCATCCTGGCCGACACCACCAACACCATCGCCGAAGGCGAGGTGCTGCAGCTGCTCAACATCGGCAACGCCGACGTGAACGAGGCCGCCTACCTCGCGGTGATCGAGCGCAAGACCGCCGTGCTGTTCGCCGCCGCCACCGAGCTGGGCGGCCTGCTCGGCGGCCTGCCGGCGGACCAGGTCGCGGCGCTGCGCCGCTACGGCATGGAGTTGGGCTATGCCTTCCAGATCGCCGACGACCTGCTCGACTACGTGAGCGATGCCGACACGCTGGGCAAGAACATCGGCGACGACCTCGCCGAAGGCAAGCCCACGCTGCCGCTGATCTACGCGCTGCAGAACGCCGACGAGGAGCAGAAGCGCTCGCTGCGCCATGCGATCGAACATGGCGGCCTGGATTCGCTGGACCGCATCATTGCCGCCATCCGCGATTCCGGTGCGCTGGAGCGCACCCACGAGCGCGCCGTGTTCCACGCCGATGCCGCACGCGATGCGCTGCGCTCGCTGCCCGATTCGCCATGGCGCGAGGCCATGGCGACACTGGCGGATTATTCGGTGCAGCGCAGTTTCTGACTCTTCGCGAGGTTGGATCGCGCACTGGGTGCGCTCCTACAAGGGCATCGTGACCCTGTAGGAGCGCACCCAGTGCGCGATCCGACCCGCCGAACCCTTACGGCGTTCCCGCAAACGCTGCGCGCAGCCAGTCGTGCATCAACCGGTAGCTGCGCTGCGCCGCCCGCTCGTCATACATGCAGCCCGGCTTGTGCTGGTCGGTCTCGGTGAAACAGTGCACCGCATTGCCCAGCACCACGAACTGCCAGTCGGCCTTGCTGCCGCGCATCTCGTCCATGAACTTGTCGGCATCGGGCATGGTGCCCTTGTCGTCGGCACCATTCATCACCAGCACGCGCGCCTTGATCTGCTTGGCGAGCGACGGATCGTCCGTCTGCAAGGCGCCATGGAACGACACCACGGCCGCCACGTCCGCGCCGCTGCGGGCCAGGTCCAGCACGGCCGAGCCGCCGAAGCAGAAACCGATGGCAGCGAGCTTGGTCAGGTCGATCGGGGCGTCCTTGCCTTGCGCCTTCAATTGCCCCAGCGCCGCGTCGATGCGCTTGCGCATCAGCGCGCGGTCGCCGTACAGGGGCTTCACCGCCGCCATGGCCTGATCGTCGCTGGCGGGGCGCACCGTCTCGCCGTACATGTCGGTAACGAGGATGACGTAATCCTTGCCGGCGATGCCCTCGGCCTTCTTCAAGGCACCGTCGTTGACGCCATACCAGTTCGGCACCATCACCAGGCCGGGACGCTTGGTGGCGACGGCATCGTCATAGACCAGCACGCTATGGAACTTGGTACCGCCTTCGGTCCATTCCACCGGCTTGTGCACCATCTTCGCCTGCGCGGCGAAGGTGAATCCGGACAGCAACAGCAAACAGCAAAGTCGGGCCATGCGCATGACTTCCACTCCTCGTTGCGGGATAAGACAGGTCAGAGGCCGGCGGCGTGTTCGGCAAGCCGGCGCTTGATGGGGTTCAAACGGTCGAGCAGGCGCACGCCCAGGCCACGCGCCGCCACCAGCGGCGGGAACGTCCAGCCGTAGACGCGCGCCAGCGCGTCGAAGCCGAGCGCATCAAGCGTATCGGCACTGCGCCGGCGACGGGCATAGCGACGCAGCACCTGCGGAGCGGCGATGTCGACGCCGTCCTCTCGCGCAGCCGCCAGCGTATCGCGCAGTTCGCTTACGTCGCGCAGGCCCAGGTTCACGCCCTGCCCCGCCAGCGGATGCACCGCGTGCGCGGCATCGCCCAGCAATACGAAACGCTCGGACTGGTAGCTCTTCGCCAGTTGCAGGCGCAACGGGAAGGCGGCGCGCGGCGTGCTTCCCACGATGCGGCCCAAACGGAAGTCGCTGGCCACGCCCAGCGCGTCGAGGAAGGCCTGGTGATCCAGCGCCAACACGCGCTGCGCCTCGGCTTCGGGCAGCGACCAGACGATCGAGCTGCGCCCATCCGCCAGGGGAAGCAAGGCCAGCGGCCCGGTTTCCAGGAAGCGCTGCCACGCGGTGCCTTCATGCGGGCGTTCGGTACTGACATGCGCGACCACGCCACGCTGGGCGTAGTCGCGCCCCTGCGTCTTGATGCCCGCCAGCGAGCGCAGCGGCGAGTTGGCGCCATCGGCGGCCACCAGCAATCGTGCGGAAAGCATGTCGCTCTCCGCGCCTTCCAGCGTGAGCTGTACGCGGTCTTCCTGCACGTCGAAACCGCTGACCTGCGCCGGACACAGGCGGCGTACGCCAGCCGGTTCCAGGGCCTGCCACAACTGCCACTGCACGAGATTGTTCTCGACGATGTAACCGAGCAGGTCGCGGCCCTCGTCGGCCGCATCGAAATGGATCGACGCGCCGGTGGCCGCGTCCCATACGTGCATATGTGCATAAGGACCGGCGCGCCGCGAGCGGATGGAAGCCCATACGTCCAGATCGTCGAGCAACGCCACGGACGAAGGCGCAAGGCCCACCACGCGAAGATCCACTTCATCCTGCGCCGACCAGGGAGCCGGAGCGCGCGCCTCGACCAGCGCCGTGGCAAAGCCCGCGCGCGCCAGCGCCAGCGCCGTGGCGGCGCCGACCATGCCACCGCCCACCACGGCCACATCCAGCGCCGGCCCGCGACGACGCGGCAATTCATTCCGGGACAACGACGGCACGCTCACGGCAACCGCTCCAGTACCGCGCGCGGCGGCTCGCTGCGAAAACCCATGCCACGCCGGGCCATCAAGCGCTGCAACGGCGGCACGCGATCGAACGCCAGCATCGCCATCGAACGCAGCGGCCCAAGCAGCGGTTGCGCCAGGCAGGCCAACTGCACCAGGCCGTGACTCATCGCCATGGTGCCTTCGCGATCCGCCGCACGACGCGTGGCGTAGCGCTCCAACAACGCATCGGCGCCCGGATCGCCGGCTTCTGCCACCAGTTCGGCCAGCGTCAACGCATCACGCAGCCCGAGGTTGAATCCTTGCGCGCCGATCGGATGCACCGTCTGCGCGGCGTTGCCGACCAGCACCGCGCGCGGACCGGTGAGTTCCTTCGCGGCCACGCGCTGGATCGCATAGGGATGGCGGCGCCCAGGGCGGCTGAGGCGACCGAGACGCCAGCCGAAGCGTTCCTGCGCGAGCGCGATGAAGGCCTCGTCGTCGAGCGAGGCCACCGCATCGGCCTCTTCGCGCGGAACCGTCAGCACCAGCCCGCAGCGACGCCCCGACAACGGCAGCAAGGCCACCGGGCCGTGGTCGGCGAAACGTTCGTAGGCGCGGTTGGCATGATCGCGTTCCGGCGTCACCGTGCACACAAACAGGGTCTGGTCATAGTCATGGCGATCGACGGCGATGCCCAGGCGGTCGCGCACGAAGGAATCCGTGCCGTCCGCACCCACCAGCAACGGCGTATCGATTTCTATCGCACCCTCGGCCATGCCGATGCGGGCACGCCAGCCATTCGGCGTCGGCTCCAGCGCCTCCAGTCGCGCCGGTGCCAGCCGGCGGAGCTGTCGACACTCATCGAGCCGGCGCAGCAGGCCGGCGCCGAGTTCGCGCGCCGGCAGGGTCCAGCCCAGGGCATCGACGCTCTGCCGATCGGCGTCCATGCGCACGCTGCCGAATTCGCCCGCGCGCGTGACGTGGATGTGACGGATAGGCGTTGCCTGCGCTGCCACATGCGGCCACACGCCGATCGCGGCAAGGCCGTTCACGGTGGCGCGAGCCAGCGCCAGATTGCGTTCGTCGTAGCTCGGCTGCCCACCGACCCGCGGCGCCGCGGCCTCGACCATCACGGCCTCGATGCCGGCTGCGTCCAGTGCGATGGCCAGGCTGGCGCCCACCAGCCCTCCGCCAATGATGAGAACCGGCGGCCGTGCGGTCGCGGCCTGGGGGGATGAGGTAGTCATGGCGCCGAATGATACGCGCTGCCAGCCCGGGGCCTGTACACCGTCAGGGGCACGCCGGTTTGGGATAGACTTGGCGTCTGCACCCTGCGCAACACTTTGGAGCAATTCATGGCTACGACGCAAAACCAGCGGCTTGGCATTTTCCTGGCCCTCGCCCTGGTGATGGCCGCCACCCGCGTGCATCTCTCGCTGTTCCACCACGACGTGTGGGACGCTTCCTGGGCGATCTTTTTCCTGGCCGGCTTCTGGTTGCGCGGCTCGTTCCGCTGGGCCTTCCCGCTGCTGATGGTCGAGGCGGTGGTGGTGGACTACATCGTGATCAGCAACCAGGGCATCAGCTTCTGGGATCACTACTGCGTGTCGGCGGCCTACTGGTTCCTGGTGCCCTCCTACCTCAGCCTGTGGCTGGGTGGCAGCTGGCTGGCCCGCCAGCAGCCGGGCCTGAACCTGCGTGGCCTGGGCATGGCGGCCGTCGCCGTGCTGGGCGGCTGGGTGGCCTGCTACGTCATTTCCAACGGCAGCTTCTACTGGCTGAGCAACAGCGTGCCGCAACCGCGCAGCATGGGTGCCTGGGTCGCCAACATGGGCGACTGGTACCTGTTCTTCCTCGAAGCCACGGTGCTCTACATCGCCCTCGGCCTCGTGGTGCACGCGCTGGCTACGCAGCTGTCGCGCACGCTGGGCCATGCGGGCCAGTCCAAGCTGCCCCACTGAGGCAGCACGTGGGCAACCGCCTCTCGAAGATCTATACGCGCACGGGCGACGACGGCAGCACCGGTCTCGGCGACGGTTCGCGCGTCGCCAAGGATTCGCTGCGCGTGTCCGCTTACGGCACGGTCGATGAGCTCAACAGCACCATCGGCATGGTGCTCGCCTCCGACGGCGTGGGCGACGACGTGCGCGAGGCGCTGACGCAGATCCAGCACGATTTGTTCGACCTTGGCGGCGAGTTGTGCATTCCCGGCATGGCGATGGTCCATGACCCGGACATCGAGCGCCTGGAGCAGGTGCTCGATGGCTTCAACGATCCGCTGCCGCCGCTGAAGGACTTCATCCTGCCCGGCGGCGGCATGGCCGCTTCGTGCTGCCACCTGGCCCGCACCGTGTGCCGCCGCGCCGAGCGCGAGGTCATCGCGCTTGGCCGCGTCGAGGAAGTTCGCCCGCAGGCGCAGCGCTACCTCAACCGGTTGTCCGACCTGCTGTTCGTGGTCTCGCGCGTGCTGGCCCGGGCCAGCGGCCACGGCGAGGTGCTGTGGCAACACGAGCGCCGTCGCAAGCCGACGGCCTGAGCGACGCCATGCTGCGGCTTTACACCCACGCCAGTTGCCTGCAGCACGATCCAGGCCCCGACCAGCCCGAGTCACCCGCGCGCCTGCGCGCCGTGCTGCAGGCGCTCGACCACGATCGCTTCGTGGCGGTGGATCGCATCGAAGCGCCGCGCGCCACGCGCGACCAACTGCTGCGCGTGCATGCCGCCGCCCATGTCGATCGCATCCTGGGCACCCTGCCCGACCATGGCACCGTTCGGCTGGACGAAGACACCCTGATGTCACCCGGCTCCGCCGAAGCGGCGTTGCGTGCCGCCGGTGCGCTGGTGGCGGCAGTCGATGCGGTACTGACCCAGGGTGGACGAGCCTTCTGCGCGGTGCGACCGCCCGGCCACCACGCCACGCCCGATCGCGCGATGGGCTTCTGCCTGTTCAACAACGTCGCGGTGGCCGCGTCCCACGCGATCGCCGCGCATGGCCTCAAGCGAGTGGCCATCGCCGACTTCGACGTGCACCACGGCAACGGC
>NZ_BCPR01000057.1 GCF_016586165.1 Dyella sp. EPa41
GTGGGTGCTCGCCAAAACCTCTCCTACAACGAACCGTAGCCACCGGCTCCTCGATGCGATGTGCCGCGCAGCGGCACGAGCCTTCGAATATCCCCTGTGTGGCGGTGAGGGGTGGACGATCAGGCCCCGCAGGAGTGCCCGACAGGGATGTCGGGCACTTTTCATCCGGGCAGGAGCCCGGTCGAAAAGCCCGGCCGCCCCTCACGGACTGGCTGGGCGCGGCCCAGACAGCGCCACGCGGGGGGGGCTTTCTCTTTGGCATTGCCACCACCTCGGTGGTGACTTTCTCTTGGGCAAGCAAGAGAAAGTCGCCCGGCCTTCCCACGGGACCTGGCTTCGCGTCGCCCCATAGGGACTAGCTTCGCGTCGCCCCACAGGGGCTAGCTGCGCGTCGCCCCACAGGGACTAGCTTCGCGTCGCCCCACAGGGACTAGCTTCGCGTCGCCGGCAGGAGGTCGGAGGCTCGCCGTCCCTTCGGTCGCAGGCGGGCCAGGTCGGGGGATCACCCCACAAGAGCGAAAGGCAACCCGCCAAAGCCGAAAGAACCCAAAGCCGGCCCCTGACTCTCGCCCGCCCAGAGGCGGGAAGGGCGCGCGCCTGCAGTCAGGCCAGTCAGGCTTTCCCAAGACAGGGGCACCCAAATGCTGGCAAATGCCCCCAGTCCTCCCTATAATCGCCGGTTCGACCCACCAGGACGGGTCGTGCACCGATGCTGGCAGGACGGAAAGCGTGGTCGCCAGGCCACCGCCAGATCAGTCAGAAACCGGGGTTCATCCCCATCAGGGAGCATTTCCATGCCCAAGATCAAGACCAACCGGGCGGCTGCGAAGCGTTTTCGCAAGACCGCGTCGGGCAAGTTCAAGGCCGGTCACGCCTTCAAGTCGCACATCCTGACCAAGAAGTCGACCAAGCGTAAGCGCGGTCTGCGTGCGACCAACCACGTCAAGGCTTGCGACACCAAGGGTGTGGCACGCATGTTGCCGTATCTCTAAGGCGGAGGACTGAACCATGGCTCGTGTTAAGCGTGGCGTTACCGCCCGTCGTCGTCACAAGAAGATCATTGGCCGCGCGAAGGGTTACTACAACGCCCGTCGCAAGGTCTTCCGCGTTGCCAACCAGGCCGTCATCAAGGCCGGTCAGTACGCCTACATCGGCCGCAAGCAGCGCAAGCGCCAGTTCCGCGCCCTGTGGATCGTGCGTATCAACGCCGCCGCCCGTCAGTTCGGCCTGTCCTACAGCCGCCTGATCAATGGCCTGTCGAAGGCCGGCATCACCGTCGACCGCAAGGTGCTGGCGGACATCGCCGTGCACGACATCAAGGCGTTTGGTGCGATCGCAGAAAAGGCGAAGGCCAGTCTGGCGGCGTAACTTGTGCGCTCATCCTTGATCGCGAAGATCAAGAAGCGGCCATCCATGGCCGCACTCTTCAAGGGATGCGCGTAACGCTCGCGGGGAGGAGGCCTAAAGCCTCCTCCCCGTTTTGTTTGATGGCTCTGCGATATTTGCTCCCTCTCCCCACCGGGGAAAGGGTTGGGGTGAGGGGACACTCTGGCCTCCATTTCAGATCGAAGGTCGCTTCGATGCAGCGATATCGCAAGAGCGCCCCCTCACCCTGGCCCTCTCCCCAAAAGGGAGAGGGGATAAAGCGAGAGTCGCATCGATGGACGATCTGGATAGCCGCGCCTCAACCGCGCTGGCCGATATCGACAAGGCCGACACGTTGGAAGCGCTCGATGCGCTGCGCGTGAGCCTCCTGGGCAAGAGCGGCATCGTCACGGCCGCGCTGAAGGCGCTGGGCACGTTGTCGCCCGACGAGCGCAAGGCGCGCGGCGCCGAGGTCAACCGCGTCAAGGATCGCCTGGCCGATGCGCTGGCCGCGCGCAAGCAGGCGCTGGAGCAGGCCGAGCTGGATCGTCGCCTCGCCTCGGAAACCATCGACATCACGCTGCCCGGCCGCGACGGCGAACGCGGTGGCATCCATCCGATCACGCGCGCGCTCGAACGCATCAGCGCCATCTTCGCGCGCCTGGGCTACCAGCGTGCCGACGGTCCGGAGATCGAGGACGACTGGCACAACTTCGAGGCGCTGAATTTCCCGCCGCATCATCCGGCGCGCGCCATGCACGACACCTTCTACTTCGGCGACGGCCGCCTGCTGCGCACGCATACCTCGCCGGTGCAGGTGCGTTCGATGCAGGGCCGCCAGCCGCCGATCCGCATCATCGCGCCGGGCAAGGTCTACCGCAGCGACTCGGACCAGACGCACTCGCCGATGTTCCACCAGATCGAAGGCCTGCTGGTGGATGAAACCTCCAGCTTCGCCGATCTCAAGGGCACGCTGGCGGAATTCATCCGCGCGTTCTTCGAGCGCGACTTCGAGATGCGCTTCCGCCCCAGCTACTTCCCCTTCACCGAACCCTCGGCCGAAGTGGACATCCGCTGGGACGCCGAAGACGGCAGCACGCGCTGGCTGGAAGTGCTGGGCTGCGGCATGGTGCACCCCAACGTGCTGAAGAACTGCGGCATCGATCCGGAGCGCTACACCGGCTTCGCGTTCGGCCTGGGCGTGGAGCGCTTCGCGATGCTTCGCTATGGCGTCTCCGATCTGCGCGCGTTCTTCGAGAACGATCTGCGCTTCCTCAAGCAGTTCGCGTAATCGAGGCAGGAACCGAAACGCATGAAATTCTCGGAAAACTGGTTGCGCCACCACGTGCCGACGCAGGCCTCGCGCGATGAACTCGCCGCGACGCTGACGGCGATCGGCCTTGAAGTGGAAGAGGTCACCTCGCTCGGCGACGCGCTCGATGGCGTGGTTGTCGCGCGCATCGTCAGCGCGCAGCGCCACCCTGAGGCGGATCGCCTGCAGGTGTGCGAAGTCGACACCGGCGACGGCATCGTCCAGATCGTCTGTGGCGCGCCGAACGCGCGTGCGGGCCTGGTCGCGCCGCTGGCGAAGGTGGGCGCGCAGCTGCCGGGTGGCATCGCCATCAAGGCGGCGAAGCTGCGCGGCGTGGAGTCGTTCGGCATGCTGTGCTCCGCCAAGGAGCTGGGTATCGATCCGGACGCCTCGGGCCTGCTCGAACTGCCCGGCGACGCGCCGGTCGGCACGCCGCTCGCCACCTACCTTGGCCTGCCGGATGCCAGCATCGAGATCAAGTTGACGCCCAACCGCGCCGACTGTTTCAGCGTGCGCGGCATTGCCTTCGACGTCGCCGCCGCGCTGGGTGGCCAGGTCATTGCGCTCGACACCACGCCGGTGCCGGCGCAGAGCGACGCCACCCTGGCGGTTTCGCTGGAGGCAGGCGCGCTGGTGCCGCGCTTCGCGGGCCGTGTCATCGACAACGTGGACGCCTCGGTGCAGACGCCGGTCTGGATGGCCGAACGCCTGCGTCGCAGCGGCCTGCGTCCGATCAGCTTCCTGGTGGACGTCACCCAGTACGTGATGCTGGAACTGGGCCAGCCGATGCATGCGTTTGACAAGGACAAGCTGGAAGGCGAGATCGTCGTGCGCGCCGCGCGCGCCGGCGAGGCGCTGGCCCTGCTCGATGGACGCACGGTGGAGCTGGATCCCGATTTCCTCGTGGTTTCCGACAGCCAAGGCGGCAAGGGCGCGCGCGCCGTGGCGCTGGGCGGCATCATGGGTGGCTCGGAAACACGCGTTACCGACACCACGCGCAACGTGTTCCTGGAAGCCGCGCACTGGGTGCCGTCGGCCATCATCGGCCGCAGCCGCAAGCTGGGCATGCATACCGACGCCGGGCATCGCTTCGAGCGCGGCGTGGACCCGCAGCTGCCTGGCATCGCCGTCGAATACGCCACGCGCCTGATCCTGGACATCGCCGGCGGCGTCGCCGGTCCGTTGATCGATACCACGCTGCCCGAGCACCTGCGTTCGCCCGAGCCGATCCTGTTGCGTCGCGCGCGACTGGCGCGCGTGCTGGGCCTCACCGTGGCCGATGACGAGGTCGTGCGCATCTTCACGGCGCTGGGCATGGCGGTCGCGCCGCGGGTGGATGGCTGGCAGGTCACCGCGCCCAGCCGCCGCTTCGACATCGAGCGCGAAGAAGACCTGATCGAAGAGGTCGCGCGCATCCACGGCTACGAAAACATCCCGACCAGCACGCCGGCCGGCGCCTTGACGCTGGCGGTGGAGCCAGAAGCCCGCCTCAACGAGCTGGCCGTGCGCGAACAGCTTGCGGCGCGCGGTTACTACGAGGCGGTGAACCTCGCCTTCATCGGCAACGATTTGCTGCAGCGCTGGGGCATGACCGAACAGTGGGTGCCGCTGGCCAATCCGCTGTCGGCGGACCTGGCGGTGATGCGCCCCTCGCTGCTGCCGGGCCTGGTCACCGCGCTCTCGCACAACCGCGCCCGCCAGCAGGAGCGCGTGCGCCTGTTCGAGGTCGGCCGCAGCTTCCGCATCTCTCCCGAGGCCGCTGCCCGCAAGGACGCGCCGACCGAGACGCCGAGCCTGGCCATCGTGGCCTCGGGTACGGCACGCGCGGAGCAGTGGGGGGAAGCGTCCCGCACGCTCGACTTCCACGACCTCAAGGGCGATCTGGATTCCCTGATCGCCTGGGGTGGCGAGGCCGACCGCTGGGCGGTCCATGCCGATGGCCTGCCTGGCTGGCTGCATCCGGGCCGGGGTGCCCGCGTCACCCGTGACGGTGTCACGGTCGGTTTCCTGGGTGCCCTGCATCCCCAGCTGGCTAAAGCCCTGGACCTCGGGGCCGATGTCCATGTGCTGGAACTGGAACTGGAGCCGGTGCTGGCCCGGCGCCTGCCCAAGGCGCAGCCGGTGCCGCGCTTCCCGTCGGTTCGCCGCGACATCGCCATGGACGTCCCCGAAGAGGTCAGCTGGGCGCAGGTCGAGCAGGTGGTCCGGGGCGCCCTCGGCGGCCAGCTCAAGGAGCTGCGCCTGTTCGACCGGTACAGCGGCAAGGGGGTCGAAGCGGGCCGAAAGAGTCTCGCTATGGGCTTGATTTTACAGGACGCTTCACGCACGCTTACCGACGACGACGCCGACCGTAACATACGTGAAGCAGTCGCAGCGTTGGAGCAGGCATGCAAGGCAAAGTTGCGAGGATAAGATGGCGCTGACCAAAGCGGAGATGGCTGAGCGCCTATTTCTCGAGGTGGGCCTCAACAAGCGTGAGGCAAAGGAATTCGTCGACGCCTACTTCGAGGTCGTCCGCGAAGCGTTGGAAAAGGGCGAGCAGGTGAAGCTGTCGGGCTTCGGCAATTTCGACCTGCGCCAGAAAAACCAGCGGCCGGGCCGCAACCCCAAGACGGGCGAGGAAATTCCCATTTCCGCCCGCCGCGTGGTGACGTTCCGTCCGGGTCAGAAACTCAAGGTGCGAGTCGAGGGCTATGCTGGACCAAGGGAATAACACCGAGCTTCCCGCCATTCCGGCGAAGCGCTACTTCACGATCGGTGAGGTAAGCGAGTTGTGTGGCGTCAAGCCGCATGTGCTGCGGTATTGGGAACAGGAGTTTCCCGCCCTCAACCCCGTCAAGCGTCGCGGCAACCGCCGCTACTACCAGCGTCACGATGTGCTGATGATCCGGCAGATCCGTGGCCTGCTGTACGACGAGGGCTTCACCATCACCGGCGCTCGCGCCCGGCTGGAAGGCCCGCAGGCGCGCATGGAGTCGAGCATCTCCCACCAGATCGTGCGCCAGGTGCGCATGGAACTGGAGGAAGTGCTGGCGCTGCTGCGTCGCTGAGCCATTGAAGGCTTCCGGTGCTACCGGCTCTGCTGGTAGACTTGTCGACTTGCCGCATCGTCGGGGCGTAGCGCAGCCTGGTAGCGCATCTGCCTGGGGGGCAGAGGGTCGTGGGTTCGAATCCCGCCGTCCCGACCAATTCGGCAACAGATAGCAAAACGGCGCCCTTGGGCGCCGTTTTTGTTGATGTGAGCTGCGGAGATCTCAGTACAGCACGCGACTGCGCAGGGTGCCCTGGATGGCGGCGAGCTGGTCCCTGAGTGCGGCGGACTGTTTTTCGTCGGCGGCCACGTCGATCACCACGTAGCCCACTTCGCTGTCGGTCTGCAGGAACTGGGCGTCGATGTTGATGTTGCCGGCCGAGAACAGCTCGTTGATGCGCGAGAGCACGCCCGGCACGTTGCGGTGGATGTGCAGCAGGCGGCGGCTGCGCGGGTGTTCGGGCAGCGATACCTCGGGGAAGTTCACCGCCGACAGGGTGGAGCCGTTGTCGCTGTAGCGCACCAGCTTGCTGGCCACTTCGATGCCGATGTTGTCCTGGGCTTCGAGCGTGCTGCCGCCGATGTGCGGGGTGAGGATCACGTTGTCCATGCCGACCAGCGGCGAGACGAAGGCATCGTCGTTGCCTTTCGGTTCCACCGGGAACACGTCCACGGCGGCGCCGGAAAGGTGGCCGCTGCGCAACGCCGCCGCGAGCGCGTCGATGTCGACCACGGTGCCGCGGGAAGCATTGATGAGCACGGCGCCCTGGCGCATGCGCGACAGCTCGCGCTCGCCGATCATCAACCTGGTGGAGGGTGTTTCCGGCACGTGCAATGTCACCACGTCGGCGCGCTCGAGCAGGTCGTTGAGACTGTCCGCGGCGCGGGCATTGCCCAGCGAAAGCTTCGATTCGATGTCGTGGAAGATCACGCGCATGCCCAGGCTCTCGGCCAGCACGCCGACCTGGGTGCCGATGTGGCCGTAGCCCACGATGCCCAGCACCTTGTCGCGCGCCTCGAAGCTGCCGGCCGCCGACTTGGTCCAGCCGCCGCGGTGGCACAGCGCGTTCTTCTGCGGGATGCCGCGCAGCAGCATGATGGTTTCAGCGATAACCAATTCGGCCACGCTGCGGGTGTTGGAGTAGGGCGCGTTGAATACCGGCACGCCCTGCAGGCGGGCGGCGGCAAGGTCCACCTGGTTGGTGCCGATGCAGAAGCAGCCGACGGCGATTAGCCGTTTAGCCTGCTGAAGCACGTCCGCGGTGAGGTGGCTGCGGGAGCGGATGCCGACGATGTGCGCGTCGGCGATGCGTGCCTTCAAATCCGCTTCCGGCAGCGCTTTTTCGTGGAATTCGATCTGGCTGTAGCCGGCGCGCTGGAAGCTTTCCACGGCGCTGCGGCTGACGCCTTCCAGCAGGAGCACCTTGATGTCTTGTTTCGGGAACGAGGTCTTCATGGGCCATGGCGCAAGGATGAACCCCTCCACTATGCCAGACCTTGGGGCGGATTTGCGGCGTTGCAGCAGCAGGGTGATGCTGAATAAATATCGCCGTCGTCATGATGCCTGGAAGGGTGGCCGGGTGTGTCGCGTGGCGCCGGGAAGACTGGTCGTCTTGCCAAGCCACGCGGCGCGGCCGGCCACCCTTCCAGCCATCACCCTGGCATGTGAAATTCGATCGGTTGGGGCCCACCCTGTCTGTCCGCAGGCCTTTGGTCCGCTGGCTCGACAGACGACCAGTCTGCTTTCGCCAACGGCCCTGTGGCCTGCGAACAGACAGGGCGGGTGACGACGCGAAGCTAGTCCCGTGGGACGACGGCGATATTTATTCAGCGTCGCCCTAGACGTTGCGCGCTCGCGCTGGCAGGCTGCAAACGATCCCAAGGACCGTATCCATGACCGACGCCCGTCTGGCCGATCTGGCCGACCGCCTGCCCAAGCTTCGCCTGCTCACCGATCCGTCCGACCTGGAACACTACGGCCGTGACTGGACTCGCCGTTGGACGCCTAAGCCGCTGGCCGTCGCGTTGCCGGGCGAAGTCGCCGAAGTGCAGGCCATCGTGCGCTGGGCCAACGAACATGGCGTGGCGGTCGTGCCCTCGGGCGGCAGGACCGGGTTGTCGGGCGGTGCCGTCGCGGCGAATGGCGAACTGGTGCTCAGCCTGGAACGCATGAACCGCGTGCTCGACTTCGATGCGGTGGATCGCACGCTGACGGTGCAGTCCGGCATGACGCTCCACGCGGTGCACGAGGCAGCGAAAGAGCACGGACTGATCTATCCGGTGGATTTCGCCGCGCGTGGATCCTGCTCCATCGGCGGCAATATCGCGACCAATGCGGGCGGCATCCGGGTGATCCGCTACGGCAACACGCGCGAGTGGATCGCCGGGCTTACCGTGGTGGCGGGCAACGGCGAACTGCTGCAGCTCAACCGTGGCCTGATCAAGAACTCCAGCGGTTACGACCTGCGCCACCTCATGATCGGTTCGGAAGGCACGCTCGGCATCGTGGTGGATGCCACGTTGCGGCTTACCGATCCGCCGCCGCCATCGCAGGTGATGCTGCTGGCCTTGCCTGGCATGGATGCATTGATGGAAGTGTTCGCGCTGTTCCGCGCGCGGCTTTCGCTGCAGGCCTTCGAGTTCCTCACCGACGTCGCGCTCAAGCACGTGTTGGCGCACGGCGCGCAGCGTGCGATCGACGGTGACCATCCGTACTACGTGGTGACCGAGTTCGATGGGGACGAAGCCGCGCAGGACGCGGCGCTCGCCGCGTTCGAACATGGCATGGAACAAGGCTGGATCAGCGACGGCGTGATCGCGCAGAGCGAAGCGCAGGCCGCCGCCCTGTGGCGGTTGCGCGAAGGCATCACCGAGAGCCTCGCCCCGCACCGCCCCTACAAGAACGACATTTCCCTGCGGATCAGCGCGCTGCCGGCGTTCCTGCACGAAATCCAGGCGCTGCTGGGTAACGCGTACCCGCATTTCGACGTGGTGTGGTTCGGCCATATCGGCGACGGCAACCTGCACATCAACGTGCTGCGCCCGGCCGATCTTTCCGAGGCGGATTTCATCGGCCAGTGCGAGCACGTCACCAAGCTGCTGGCCGAGACCTTGCAGCGCCATGGCGGCAGCATTTCGGCGGAGCATGGCATTGGCCTGGTAAAGCGCCCCTACCTGGGCAGCACGCGCAGCGCGGCCGAAATTGCCTTGATGCGCGGCGTGCGCCGGGTGTTCGACCCGAAGGGCCTGCTCAACCCGGGCAAGTTGTTCGACTGACGGGCGGACCGTAAGCCAAACCTAAGTCCCCGGGTCGCATGCTGTGGACTTCCTCACCGAAAGGCCTGCCCCATGCAACGCTACGTCCTCGGCACCCTCGCTCTCGCGCTGGCGGCGGCCTGTACCGTCCATGCGGCGGAAACGTCGCCCTCCGCCGATTACCGCGTACTGTCACGGTTGAAGCTCGGTGGCCCGGGTGGCTGGGACTACCTCAGCTTCGACGCGCAGCGCCGCCATCTGTTCGTGAGCCGCGGAGATCGCGTCGACGTGGTGGACGTGGACAAGGACAAGGCGATCGGCACCATCGCCGGCACGCAGGGCGTGCATGGCATCGCCATCGATCAGGCGACGCATCGCGGTTACACCAGCAACGGGAAGAGTGCGTCGGTCACGGTGTTCGATCTCGATTCGCTGAAGACTGTGACCACGGTGTCGGGCACCGGCGAGAACCCCGATGCCATTCTTTTCGATCCCGCGTCGAAGCATGTGCTCACGTTCAACGGCAGGGGGCATTCCTTCAGCGTGATCGATCCGGCGGACAGCAAGGTGATCGCCACGGTGGCGTTGTCCGGCAAGCCGGAGTTTGCCGTGAGCGATGAAGCCGGGCACGTGTTCGTGAACATCGAAGACCGCGCCGAACTGGTGGAGATCGATTCGCGGGCGAACAAGGTGCTGGCGAGCTGGAAGCTGGGCACCTGCGAGTCGCCGAGCGGCTTGGCGATCGACAACACGCATCATCGCCTGTTCTCGGTGTGCGACAACCAGCAGATGGCCGTGACGGATGCGTCGAGCGGCAAGCTGGTCGCGACCGTGTCGATCGGCGACGGGCCGGACGCCGTGGTGTACGACGCGGGCACGGCGACCGTCTTCAGCTCCAATGGCGAGAGCGGCAACATCACGGCCGTGCACCAGGACGATGCCGATCACTATCGGGTCGCGCAGACCATTGCGACCCAGCCGAGCGCGCGCACGCTGACGCTCGATCCCAAGCTGCACCGCCTGTATCTCTCGGCGGCCAAGCTCGCCGGAACGGCGACCGAGGGACACCATCCCGCGGTCGAGCCGGACAGCTTCACGGTGCTTACCGTCGGTCGGCCTTGAGCCAGCCTGCGCAGCGGGGGCGTGCTAGCCTAATTGGCCGACCCGTCCCCGCTGTCAGGAGCAAGAGCATGTCCCAGTCGCTACGCACGCTGTACCCCGAGATCGAACCGTACGACAGCGGCATGCTGAAGGTCTCGGACCTGCACACGCTCTACTACGAGCAGAGCGGCAACCCGAACGGCAAGCCGGTGGTGTTCCTGCATGGCGGCCCGGGCGGCGGCACCAACCCGAAGTGCCGGCGCTTCTTCGACCCGGCGGTGTACCGCATCGTGCTGTTCGACCAGCGCGGCTGCGGCAAGTCCACGCCGCACGCGGAGCTGAAGGACAACACCACCTGGCATCTGGTCAACGACATCGAGCGCATCCGCACCCACCTGGGCATCGACCGCTGGCAGGTGTTCGGCGGCTCGTGGGGTTCGACACTGGCGCTGGCCTACGCGCAGACGCATCCCGAGCAGGTCACCGAACTGGTGCTGCGCGGCATCTTCATGCTGCGGCGCTGGGAGCTGGAGTGGTTCTACCAGAAGGGTTGCGACGCGCTGTATCCGGATGCGTGGGAGCCGTACCTGAAGGCGATTCCGGAGGTGGAGCGCGGCGACCTGATGAGCGCCTACTACCGGCGGCTCACCAGCAGCGACCCGCAGGTGCGCGTGAACGCCGCCCGCGCCTGGTCGGTGTGGGAGGGCGCCACCAGTTACCTGTGGCAGGACACCGGTCATATCGAATCCAGCGGCGAGGACGAATTCGCGCTCGCGTTTGCGCGCATCGAGTGCCACTACTTCGTTCACGGCGGCTTCTTCGAACACGATGACCAGTTGCTTCGCAACGTGGAGCGTATCCGCCACATTCCGGCGGTGATCGTGCAGGGCCGTTACGACGTGGTGTGCCCGATGCGCAGCGCGTGGGACCTGCATCGCGCGTGGCCGGAAGCCGACCTGCGCGTCGTGCAGGATGCCGGCCACTCGGCATTCGAGCCGGGCAACATTTCCGAGCTGGTGCAGGCGACGGACCGTTTCCGGCGCTGATTCGCCTCGCGGCCCATGGATCCCCGCCCGTCAACGGGCGGGTTTTTTTTTACAGCCCGGCAGATATCAGGTCGGCGATGTCGCGCGTGAGAACACATGCATGCCGACGCCGGCCCGCTTCGCGTGCCGCTTGGCGCGGGCGGCCAGCGTAGTGATCGGCTGTACCCGCAGCGGCAGCGGTGGCGACAACTCGACAGCACCCATCACGACCGTAGTGAAGGGAAAGAACTGCGGCTCGCCGCGCCGATCCGTGCCGCGCAAGCCGCCGCGCGCGATGTCGGACGCGTCGAAGAGATGGGGCGAGCGTTGGTTGAACGCATCGATGACGCGTTCGCTGCGCACCTGCCAGTCTTCGCTCTGGAACAGCACCACGAAATCGTCGCCGCCGATGTGGCCGATGAAGTCCAGTGCCGGATCGACATGTTCGGCCAGCAGGCTGGACAACAAGCGGATCATCTCGTCGCCGCGCGAATAGCCGTAGTGGTCGTTGAACGGCTTGAAGTCGGTGAGATCCACGTGCACCACGGCAATCCGTTCCCCACCTTGCAGCAGGCGTTCCAGATGCTCGGTGGTGGGAATGTTGCCGGGCAGGAAGGTGAGCGGGTTGGCATGCCGCGCGGCCTCGATGCGCAGCTCGCTCACCCGGCGCACCAGCGCCTCGCCGGTGCCCAGCCCGCGGTATTGCCCACGGCTGGTGACGATGAAGCCGTCGGCGAGATAGCGCTGGTCTTCGCCGCGCAGCACGTCGGAGAGGCTTTCCAGGCTTCGGTGTTCGTCGCACACCAGCGGAGCGCTGTTCATCAGCGCCGTGCACGACTTGCGTGCGAGCAGTTCGCGCGCAAAGGGCTGCGCCATGCGTTCGTTCACCAGGCGCCGGTTGATCAATCCAATGGGGTGGCCGTCCTTCACCACGGCCACGGCGTGCAACTCGGGGTAATCGACGAACAAGGCCATGACCTCTTCGTTCGTCTGCCTGGGGTGGACCGCAGGCGCTTCGATCAGCAGATGGCTGACCTGGGTAGGGCGCTGGGTGACCGGGCCGCGCGGTCGCGGCAGCACCGATACCGATGACGTACGCAGGAGCAGCTTCGCCTCGGCCGATGCTTCGCTCACCGTTTCGGGCTGCGGCCGGCCGAGCAGGAAGCCCTGCGCGAAAGGAATGCCAAGGTCGCGCAACACCCGCAGGTCGGCCGGATCTTCCACGCCTTCGCCGACCAGGTCGGTGCCCAGCGACTCGGCCACCTGGCACAGCGCGCGCACGATGGCCAGGCGTCCCGCGCTGCGCGATATACCGTGGATGAGGTAGCGATCGATCTTCACCACGTCGGGGTGGATCTCGTTCCACATCTCGAAGTTGGAGTGGCCGTTGCCGAAGTCGTCAAGCGCGATGCGCATGCCGTGGGCGCGCAGATAGCCCAGGGCGTGCGCGAGCCGGGCGGGGTTTTCCACCGCATCGCGTTCGGTCACTTCGATGGTGACGCGCGCCGGGTCCAGGCCGCTCGCGGTGAGCGCAAACAGCACGTCGTCAGGACGCATCGCATCCTGCAGGATGGCGTGCGCGCTGAGGTTCACCAGCAGCCGGCCGGTTTCCGCCCGTGCGGCGAAGGCATGGCAGATGGTGCGTGCGGCGTGCAGCTCCACCTCGGCCAGCCGGCCTTCCAGGCGCGCGAGGTCGAGCAGGTCGAGGATGGATAGCTTGCCGGGCATGAAAGCGCAGCGGCTCAGCCCTTCGTGCGCCACGACTTCGAGGGTGTCCACGCGCACCACCGGCTGGAACACCGGCGTGAGGCTGCCCGCGGCGAGTGCGCGTTCGAGCATGGCTTTGCGGGACTGGTCGTAGACGAGGATGGCTGACATGCCTGGCGTTGCCGTCAGGCCGCTTTCGCGGCCCGAGGTGGAGGCATCACTGCCGGTGGAAGCGGTGCATCCTGCACCGCCGCGGTGATGTCTTCCTGCGGCGAAGGAAGACGGAAGAAGGTGACCTGGCGCATGAGCGCCTGGGCGTCGAGAGTGAGCGCGTGGCCGGTGGCGTTGATGTCGTCCACCAGCCCGGCATTGGCCTGCGTGATGCGGTCCATCTCCAGCATGGTGCGGCTCACCTGGGTGATGCCGTTGACCTGGCTCCGGCCGTTGTCGGAGATCTGCGAGACCAGGGTGGATACGCGGGTCATGCCCTGCACGATACCGTCGAGCACCGCGCTGGAAAGGGCCACGCGTTCGCGCGCGACCTCCACCGCATCGGTGCTGTGGTTGATGAGGCGCCGGATGTCCTTGCCGGCCTCCACGCAACGCAGGGCCAGCTGGCGCACCTCGCCCGCCACCACGGCGAAGCCGCGTCCGCGCTCGCCTGCATGCGCGGCCTCGATGGCGGCGTTGAGCGAGAGCAGGTTGGTCTGGAAGGCGATGCTGTCGACCAGGTCGATGATCTCGGCGATGCCGCGGCTGGCTTCCTGGATCGCCCCCATGGAGTCCAGCGCTTCGGTGGCCACTTGCCGGCCCTGCTCGACATGCTGCAAGGCTTCGCGCGCTGCGCCCGCGGCACCGTGGGCATGGCCGGCGCCCTCCACGGCATTCGATGCCATGTGTTCCATCGAGGCGGTGGTCTGCTCCAGGCCCGCGGCCTGCATCTGGGTGCGCTGGCTCAGCGCGTGGTTGTCGTGCTCCAGATGACGGGCACGCTCGTCCACCGAATGCGCGCTGGCGCGCACCTGCACCAGCACCTGGGTGAGCTGCGCATCCATCGAGGCAAGCGCCTGCAGCAGTTTGCCCAGTTCGTCGTCGTTGCCGACGTCGATGCGTTCGCCCAGCGAGCCGGATGCGATGCGTTGGGCCACGTCGATCGCCAGGTTCAGGCGATGCATCAGCGAGCGCATCAAGGCGCCATCGAGCAGGATGGTGATGAGCAAGGCCGCCACCAGCATCACTCCCAGCACGATCATGCCGTCGCGATCGGCGCGGCGCTGCACCTGCACCTGCTGGTTGCCCTTGGCCAGCGCTGCCTGGAACAGGTTGGCAAAGTCGCTCTGCAAGGGCTCGTACGCCGGCTGCACCTCGGTGCTCAGCTTGAGCGAGCCCAGGTCGAACTGGCCTGCATCGAGCAGGGCGAGCGTTTCGTCGATGGTGCGGTCGGCTTCGGCGCGATGCACCGTGGTCAACTTCAGCGACTGCGCCTGTTCCTGGGCCAGCTCACTGCCAAGCAATGCCTTCCAGTGCCGCTCGGCGTCCACGCGATCGGCATGGATGCGCGTGCGTGCGTCGTCCACGGCGGAGGGCAGTTGCGACAGCACCGCGTGCACCAGTGCCTGCAGGCTGCTGTTGTAGTCGTTCTGCACGCGTCCGACGTCCGCGACAGGGCTGAGCGACCCTTGCACGAGACCCTGGATGCGATCGTCCGCGCGATGCAACTGCAGCGCGCCCGCCGCACCGATCACGGCGAGCAGGCCCAGAATGGACAGCAGGCGCAACAGCAGGCGCTGACGCAGCGAGAGTCCGGGTATCCACTTCGGTAGTTTCAACATGGCACGTCTGGGTGAGGGAGCTGCAAGAGCTGTCGGCTCACCGCGCCGCAACTTTAGCCTGGAATCCAAAAAATATTGTTTTAAATCAAATTGTTATGGTTGTTTTGGCAGGGCATTGAGGCGCGGCAAGCATGCCATCGCCATGTGTCGGATCGATGACTTTCGTGCGGCGCCTCTCATTGCCGTCGATGAAAGAGCCCTGTCGCGAGACATGGCCTTCCGATGCCTCCAAACGGCAAGCCTCAGCCGGTCGGCAGTTGCTTCGTGCCGAAGATCTTGTCGCCGGCATCGCCCAGGCCCGGCAGGATGTAGCCGTGCTCGTTGAGGTGATCGTCTATCGCCGCCGTGAAGATCTCCACGTCCGGATGCGTCGCCTCGATGCGCTTGAGGCCTTCCGGCGCGGCCACCAGGAACAGTCCCTTGATGCGCTTGCAGCCGGCGGCCTTGAGCATGTCGACCGTGGCCACCAGCGTGCCTGCGGTGGCGAGCATGGGATCGACGATGAGCGCGATGCGTTCGTCCATGCGCCCGGTGAGCTTCTCGTAATAGGTGATGGGCTTGAGCGTTTCCTCGTCGCGCTGCAAGCCCACCACGCTGACCTTGGCAGCGGGAATCATGTCGAGCACGCCGGGCAGCATGCCCAGGCCCGCGCGCAGGATCGGCACGATGGTGACCTTCTTGCCCTTGATCTGGTGCACGGTGAGCGGACCGGCCCATCCCTCGATGGCCTTCTCGACCGTCTCCAGGTCTTTCGTTGCCTCGTAGGTCAGCAGCGAGGCCACCTCGGAGGCGAGCTCGCGGAATTCCTTGGTGCTGATGCCGGCGCGACGCATGAGGCCGAGCTTGTGCTGGATGAGCGGGTGGCGGACTTCGACGATTTTCATGGCTAGGCCTTGCAGCGCGGTCGCGTGATTGTCACCCACGCCGCGTGGCGTGGGCGAGTGGTTTGTGCAGAAGCAGTCGCCGCGTGATACCGGCTTGCGCGACCAGCTCCGCGTCGTGGCTGACCAGGATGAGCGAGCCGCGATAGGTCGCCAGTGCCTGTTCGAGCAGCAGGCGACTGTCGAGATCCAAGTGGCTGTCCGGCTCGTCGAGCAGCAACAGGTCATAGGGTTCGATGGCGCTGTCCAGCGCGAGCAGGGCCAGCTTCACGCGCTCGCCGCCGCTGAGCAGGCCGGCCGGCATGTCGGCGCGCTTCTCGCGCAGCCCGATGCCGGCGAGGTATTCGCGGTATCGCGTGGGCGAGTGTCCCGGCGACAGCACGCGCAGGTTGTCCAGCGCGCTGTCCTCGTCTTGCAGCAGGCTGTAATGCTGATCGATCAACCATACGCGCTCGCCTCGCCGTATCCGGCCTGCGCGTGGCGGCACGCGGTCCACAATGGCGGCGAGCAGGCTCGATTTGCCGCTGCCGTTGTCACCGTCCAGGTGCAGGCGCTCGCCCGGTGCAAGATGCAGGTCGATGGGCTGCGCGTGGCCGTGGGGTGGCACGACGCCTTCCAGTTGAAGCGAGGCGTGCGTCGCCGGAAGTTCGCCCAGGTCGAACCGCTGCGGACGATGCCATTCGACGCGCGCCTGGGCCTGCGCGGTCCGCTCATGCTGGCGCTCCTGCTGCGCACGCTGCGCCGTATGCAGGCGTGCGCCGGTGTCCTCGGAGCGTTGCTTGCGACGGTCGAGCAGGATGGTCGGCAGATTGGCATTGGCGCGCTCGCGGCCCGCTTTCTGCTGGCGCTGTGCAAGGCGTTCACGGTCGCGTTGCTGCCGTCGGTCCAGTGCCTTCTGTTCGCGGCGTGCCTGCTCCAACTGCCGCTCGGCGGCCTGCACGTCGGTCTCCCGCTGCGTGGCGTATGCGGCATAACCTCCTCCGTATCGGCGCAAGCCATGCGGGCCGAGTTCATCGATGCTGTCGACCACATCGAGCAGCTCGCGGTCGTGGCTGATTAGCAGATAGCCGCCCGCGTGTGCATGCAGGCGTTCGCGAAGCCAGTACCGGCTACGACGGTCGAGATGGTTGCCGGGTTCGTCCAGGATCAGGAAGTGGTCGCGCTGCTCGAACATCGCCGTCAATCGCAGGCGTACGCGCTCCCCGCCGCTCAGGCTTTCCCACGGCCGCGCGATATCGTCGGGCAGGCCGGCGTTCGCAAGCCAGCGGCGCAGGCGCTCGCGCACGTCCCAGTCGTCGGCCAACGCCTGGAAATCGGCCGGATCGACGCTGCCAGCCTCGATGCGTTGCAGCGCACTCAATCTGCCGTGCACACCGAGTTGCATCGCAACGCTGCCGGCCGATGCCGGCCAGCGCTGCGGCAGATAAGCCAGGGTCGCCTGGCGAATCACCTGGCCGTGTGTAGGCACCAGCTCGCCGGCGAGGATGCGCCCGAACAACGACTTGCCGCTGCCATTGCGCCCGACCAGTGCATGCCGGCCGGCGTAGCGGGTGGTGAGATCCTGGAACACGGCGTCACGTCCAGGCAGCGCGAAGCCCAGTTGATGGGCAAGTATGGCGAAGGCTGTCATAGACCCTCCGTAAGGGAGTGGCATACGACAGGGGGCCGGCGGCAAACGCCGAAGGAGATCGACCGCCCTGTCGCTCGTGGCCGAACGCGACGCGCCCTTGAGGGCAGCAGTCAGTCGGCAATCGAGCGGGTCAGAGGCGCATGTCGGCGGTCAATCCTTGGGAGAGCGAGGCGCCAAGCATATCAGCGCACGCTTAAGCGCGAATAAAAAAGGTGCCGGCCAGCGCCGGCACCCTGCATGTCGTGCCGGGCTCAGTGGCCGGCGTTGGGCGGGTTGCTGCTCAGGCAGGTGCTCATGAACTGCTTGCGCGCATCACCCTTGAGGCTCTTGGCCTGCGGGTCGGCATTGCAGGCTTTCATCTTTTCCTGCTGGGTCATCTTGGCCGGCGCGGGGGCTTCACCCTTCAGGCAGCTGCTCATGAACGCCTTGCGCTCATCGCCGGTCTTGCCCGTCGCCTGCTTGTTGCAGTCGGTCATGCGCTGCTGCTGCGCAGTGGGCGCCTTCTTGGCCCCGGCGTCGGTGGCCTGCGGCGCGGCGAAAGCAGTGGAGGCAGCAAAAGCCAGCGCGACGCTGGCAACCATCAGGCTCAAACGCGAAGACATGCGGGTACCCTCCTGGATGACCGGCGAGCGCCGGCGGCGCAAGTCTATGCCCGCCGACAGGCTGTAGGGGAGGGTGCTACCGGCCCGTTGTGCACGCCGTTCAGCATGTCGCGGTCTCGGCACGGCCGGTGTGGCTCGATGGAGGCCCCATGAAAAGGCCACGCCCGTTGCCGGGCGTGGCCATGCTTCAGGCGTGAAGCGAACGATCAGTGGCCGTGTCCCTCGCCCTGCTCGTCATCGTTGCCGTGCGAACCGTTTTCCCCGTGATGCGGCGCATGACCCATGTCGCCCGGGCGCCCCGGCACGAACAGGTCCACCACGAAGCCATCATGATCGGACACGCCGATCGCCTTGCGATAGTCAGTGGCCGTGGCCGCATCGGCCTCGGTCTGCACCGGCGCGTCGATGTCGGCGCGGCCGTACCACATCTTCAGGAAGCGCAAGCGCGCGACCTGATTCAACAGGGCATGATCGAGCACCTGTACGGTCGGCACCTCGCGGCCCGAGTTGCCGGAGCCGGCCTGCGTGTAGCCCTGGATCGGGCCGAACTTCTCGGTGAAGAGGAACGAGTAGCGATCGTTCTGCGGCACCGATTCCACGGCGTTCCACAGGGCCGGGTACACGATGTTCTTGCCCAGCTTCAGCAGGTTCTCGCTGTCCTTGTATTTGCCTGAGATCAGGCCCACTACATCGACCCAGCCGTCGCTGAACTGGTAGGCGTTGAAGTCGCCCACCACGAGCAGCGGCTGCCATGGCGCCGCGAGCTGCAGGTTCTGCACCTGGCGGGCCAGCGAGGTCGACTGCAGGAAGCGCTTCTGCCGATCGCGCGTGGCGCTGTCGTCGTCCTTGTCGACATTGGTGCGCGCCTTCGGATGAACCGAGATCACCTGGAAGCGGACACCGCGCGCCTCGGCGGTGAGCAGCAGCGGCGGATGGTCGTGGACGAACGCGGTCTGGCCGTTGTCGTTCCAGGTTTCGCCGGCGGCCAACTGCTGCACGGACACCACGTGCACGCGGTCGCTGCGCACCAGGAAGCCCACGTTGATGCCGCTGGGGTCATGGCCCGGCAGCAGATAGGGCTGGTAGCTGGCGCGATAGTCGTCGTGCAGCTGCGTCGCCAGCCCCTGCAGCAGGGCCAGGCTCTTCACCTCCTCGACCGACAGCACGTCCGGCAGTTGCAGCACGCTGCCGATATAGGCCGACAGGCGCTGCGTCTTCAGCGCCACTTCGTCCGGCGTTGGCTCCTTGCTGCCGCCGCTGCAGGTAAAGGTGGTGTTGAAGTCGCTGTCGCAGAAGCGCTCGGTGTTGAGCGCACCGATGCGCAGCGCATAGGGCGCGGTGGGAGGAACAGCGCGCGGCATCTCCGCCACGTGCTTGAGCGTGATCGTGGTGGGGATGAACGTGTAGGCGCCGAAGTCGTAGGAGATGATGCCTTCGGCACGGAACGTGGTGCCCGCGACGTACGGCGTGTTGAGCGGCACGGCGCCAAAGTCCGCGGTGTTCATCTTGAACACTTCCGGATTGCCGCTCCAGTTGGGCAGTTGCACGCCGTCGGGCACCGTGACGCCGAAGCGCACGCCCGGCAGGCGCAGCGAGCGCTTGCCGTTCGCCGTGATGCTCACTTCGGCATAAGGTTCGCCGCTGAAGCGCTTGTTGCCGGTGTTGATCATGCCGTTCTCGATGACCACGCGCATGCCGACGAAGCACTGGAAGTTGGTCGCGCCGCACGACAGCTTGTTCGGATCGGAAGAGGGCATGTTATCGCCGAACTTCACGGCGGCCGGCAGGCGTGCGCCATGCGAGGTCACCGCGATGGTCGCGTTCTTCAGCTCGGTGAGCTGGTAGTAGTTGTCGACGGTGGCGTCCACGTTCACCACATCGCCCACCGCAACGGCCGGCGCGGCCGAGGTGAACACGTAGATGCCGTTGGACGTCAGCGGGTCGGCATCGGCGCGGGCATCCGGCGTCTGCATGGTGAAGCCGCCCGGGCCCACCGCGGTGACGATATTGCCGGTAGTCGTCACCGACTTGCCGACCAGCGGCGAGACCTTGTCGCGGCCCTGGATCTGCCAGATCTCGGCGGCCACCGGGATGTCGTACAGGATGGCGCCCATCGCCGTGTCGCGCGCGAGCGGAACATGGCCGCTGGGCTGGCTCAGCTTGACCTCGAACGCCTTGTCTTCGCTGGCCGTGGTCCGGCCGTGCACGACCACGTTGAAGCCGACCTGGGTCTGGCCCTCGGCGATGCCCAGCGTGGTGTCGAGCGCGTCGTAGTCACCATTGGCGACGGTGGCGGTGCCATCCTGCGTGGTGGCACGCACGGTCACGCCGCCGCTCGGTGCTGGCTGGGCAAGCGTCACCGTGAAGTGCATGTTGACGTTGGCGGCGCCACGAACGGTGGCGCTGGCGTCGGCGATGGATAGCGCCTGGCCGAGTACGACACAGGTGCTGGCGCTGTTGTGCGGAGCGGTGGGCGCGACAACGTCGAAGTCGGACTGGTTGTCGCCGGTGTTGATCGGCAGCCCGGCCGTATCCGTCTTGCGGCGATAACCCTTGTCGGCGTTGGTGCTGCCCAGCGAGGCGAGCGGCGTGCCCGCCTTGTAGGCCGAGCCGGCAGAGAGGCCGACCTGGTCCAGCATCTGGCCGGAGCCATCGAGCAACGCAAGGCCGCCGTCATCGGTGACGCCGGTGCTGTACTTGGCGTCGCCCGCGACGCTGCCGGAATACCCGCCGCTGGCGCCGTTGGTCAGCAGCAGGTAACAGCCGGCAGGAACGGACGTGCCGGCGGGCAGGGTCAGGCGCGTGCCGGTGGTGCCGCTCGCATTGGAGGCGTTGAGCTTGTAGCCGGACAGGTCGAGCGCCTTGCTGCCGCCGTTGAACAGCTCGACGAATTCATCGTTGCCGCCGGCGGGGCCGCGGACTCGAAACTGGCTGATGCTGAGGTCGGCGGCCTGCGCCGCACCGATCGACAGAATGACTAGCAGCGCGGCCCAGGGCGCGCGCCGAACATACCTTGGTTTCATGGACCACTCCCTATCCGGGTCCGCGATGGACCCATCAGGGCGAGGCTAATCAGCCATTGCGACAGTTTTGCGAAGGATTTTGCGTGGCCGCTCGAATTTGCGAAGCAGCTTACGTTTTTGCTGCGGACGCAACCAGGTTTCGCCGCATCACGGGCAGCAGACAAGAGAAAGGGCGCAGATCATGCGCCCCTCCCGTCGATCCTGCGGACGTGGACGTCGCTGCCGTGGACGGCAACGACGACCTCCCGATCAGGCCGCTTCGGCCTTGAGCTTGCGCGGGCCGTTCAACAGCGCCTGGCGCACGTGCGATACCACCAGATCCACCTCGTCGCTGCCCACCAGGAAGTGCGGGGTGAAGCGCAGCGAGTTGGTGCCGCCGTGGATCACGCCCACGCCACGCTCGCGCATATACTCCTCGATGGAGTTCGCGCCGTAGCACTTGAACTCCGGTGCGAGCTCGCACGAGAACAGCAGGCCCGTGCCCTGCACCTTGGTGATCAGGCCGCCGAGTTCGTTCTTCAGCGCATTGAGCTTGTCGACGAACTCCTTGCCACGCTCGCGGATGTTGTCACGCACCTCGTCGGTGAGCTCGTTGAGCGTGGCGAGGGCCACGTCCAGCGCACGCGGATTGGCCGTCATGGTGTTGCCGTAGATGCCCTTGCGATAGAGCTCGGCGGTGCGCCCGCTCACGGCGAGCACCGACAGCGGATACTGGCCCGCGTTGAGCGCCTTGGAGAAGGTCTCCATGTCCGGCGGCGCCAGCTTCTCGAAGCCGGGATAGTCGGTTACCGACAGCACGCCATGCGCGCGCAGGCCCGCCTGGATCGAATCCACCATCAGCAACGTGCCGTGCGCTTCGGTGAGCGCGCGCGCCTTCTGGTAGAACTCGGGCGTAACCGCGCGGCCCGGGTCGCCTTCGCCCATCACGGGTTCGAGGAACATCGCTTCGATGAACCAGCCGTGCTTTTCCGCATCGGCAAACACCGCTTCCAGCTGCGCGACGTCGTAGGGCTGCACGGTGAGCAGCGTGTCCTCATGGCGATAGCTGGCGAGGTGCTGCAGATAGGTCTTGCGCGTGGAATCGGAATACAGCGCCGGGCGATCGGTGCGGCCATGGAACGCGCCCTTCACCGCGACGCGCTTGATGACGCGGCCGGCATGGCGCGCGCCGGCATCGGTCATCAGCTTGGCGTTGACGTCGGCGATGCGGCACGCAAGGCCGACGGCTTCAGAGCCGGAGTTGAGGCAGAGATATCGCGCATAGGGATTGCTGCCGCGGCGAATGCCCAGCTCGCGGTCCATCGCCTGCGTGAAGCGCATCTGCGAAATGCTCGGCGTCATCACGTTGGCCATTACTTGCGGGCGGGCCAGCGCGGCGTCGATGGCCGCATGGTTGTGGCCAAAACCCAGCATGCCGTAGCCGCCGTTGTCGTGGATCACCGCGCCCTTGAAGCTCACCACCCACGGGCCACGCGCGGCCGCCGGCAGGTACGGGTTGATGGCGTCGTCGGGATAGAAATTGACGAACTCCGTCTGCGCCTTTGCCAACTGCTCGCTTTCGTCGAGCTTGAGGAAGTCGCCCAGTTCGCCGCGCAGCTCGCGATGGCGCGCGACGGCCTCGCCGATCGCCTGCGCCAGCTCCGGATGGCTGGCCGCAAAGCGCTCGATGGTGGCGTCGTCGAGTCCGGTGGTCAGCGGTGCACCGCCGAATTCGCGCAGTTCGCGCAACTGATTGATCACGCCCATGGGTTCCTCCTTCAAGGTCGACTTGCCTGCCTCCCAGTGGCGGGCGTGCCGACGTTTCAACGAATGCAGGGTGGAAACGAGCGGTTGGTCCGCGTTTCCCGGCCTGTGGGGGCCATGTCGCACTGCGATCCGCCGCGGATGTGCAGTGCAACGACTGTCCGAGCATAGCGCGGCGGTTTCGCCGCCGGTACCCCGGGTGACGTCTGTCACGTGCGCCGGCTGACGCTGGCGACTCCCTGCAAACCCTTGCCACGCCTAGCATCGTGGCCAAGGAGGAGCAGCCATGGAACAACCTGTCGCAACGATCGCCAGCCTGGCTGGCGCGGTCAAACGTTACGGTGCTTTAACGGCGCTGGATGGCCTGGATCTCATGCTGCACCGCGGCGAATTGCTTGCCTTGCTGGGACCCAACGGTGCCGGCAAGAGCACGGCGATCAACCTGCTGCTGGGTTTGGTGCGTGCCGATGCCGGGCGCGTCAGCCTGTTCGGCAAAGACCCGCAGGACATCGACGCACGCCGGCGCATCGGCGTGATGCTGCAGTCGGCCGTGCTGCCCGGCACGCTCAGCGTGGCCGAGTTGCTGCGCCTCACCATGAGTTACTACCCCGCGCCGCGCACGTTGCCGGAAACCGCGGAAATGGCTGGCATCGGCGACCTGCTCGCGCGCCGTTACGCAGGGCTGTCCGGTGGCCAGCAACGGCGCGTGCAATTTGCGATGGCGCTGTGTGGACGCCCCGAGCTGCTGTTCCTCGATGAACCCACCGTGGGCATGGACATCGACGCGCGCCGCAAGCTGTGGGCGGCTATTCGACAGATCGTTGCCGAAGGCTGCGCCGTCGTGCTCACCACGCATTACCTCGAAGAAGCCGAGGCATTGGCGCAGCGCGTGGTGGTGCTCGCCAAGGGCCGCGTGCTGAGCGACGGCAGCGTGCATGCCCTGCGCTCGCGCGTGGCGCAGTCGCGCATCCGCTGCGTCAGCGATCTCGATGCCGCCGCGATCGCGGCATGGCCACGGGTAACGTCGGCGATCCGCGAAGAGGGCCGCCTGGAAGTTTGCACGGAGGCCGCCGAGGCCGTCGTGCGCCGCCTGCTCGATGCCGATCCCGCCCTGAGCGAACTGGAAGTGCTGCGTGCGGGGCTCGCCGAAGCGTTCACGGAAATCACCCGCGAAGAATCCAGCCAAACGGAGGCCGCATGATGGAAGCCGTCCAACAGACCGCCATGCCTGAGGCCTCCCGACGCATGCCGGCGAGCCGAGTGATCGGCGCGTACTGGACCGAGATGCGCAGCGAGTGCATCCGCTATCTGCGGGCACCGGGCTTCATGCTGCCGGTCATGCTGTTTCCCACCATGTTCTACCTGCTGTTCGGCATCGTGATGAACCGTGCCAACGGACCGGATGCGTTGCGCTACCTGCTGGCAAGCTATGGCGTGTTCGGCGTCATGAGTCCGGGCTTGTTCGGTTTCGGCGTGTCGCTGGCAGCCGAGCGCGACAATGGCCTGCTGACGCTCAAGCGCGCGTTGCCCATGCCGCCGGGCGCGTACCTGCTCGGCAAGATGCTGATGGCGATGCTGGCCGCGGCCGTGGTGATCATGCTGTTGCTTGCCATGGCCGTGGGCCTCGGCCACGTGCCTGTCAGCGGCGGGCAGGCCTTCCTGCTGCTCGTCACCGGCATGCTGGGCGTGCTGCCGTTCTGCGCGTTGGGCATGTTCGTCGGCACGCTGGTAAAGGGGCAGGGCGCGCCGGGCGTGCTCAACCTGGTCTACCTGCCGATGTCCTTCCTGTCCGGCCTGTGGGTGCCGCTGTCGATGCTGCCATCCGCACTGCAGAAGCTGGCGCCGATCTGGCCCAGCAGCCACCTGCACGCGGTTGCCTTGAGGGCAATAGGCCTGGGCCAGGATCCGATCGGTACGCACTTGCTGGTGCTGGCGGGCATCGGCGTGCTGTTCGGTGTGCTCGCGGCGCGACGCCTGCGTCGCGTGGGTTGAAGTACGATGCCTGGCGAGCGCGAGCCTGGGGAGGTGAATACGGTGCGCAACTATCTACAAGCCTGGTTCACCCCCGCGCCCGATTCGATGGTGGCGCACAGCATCCGCAAGGGAAAATCCCCCTGGGTCGACGCGGTGCATCTGCTGTGGTCGGTGTGGGTCTTCCTCACGCCGGTGTTCGACCGGTTCTCGCTGCGCTGGCTGGTGCTCACGCTCATCAGCTATCCGCTCTTCCTGTTCCTGTACGCGCGCTGCTGTTTCGCGCCTCGCCGCACCGTGTATCGCTACAGCCTGGTGCTGGTCGGCATGGCCTTCGTGCTCATGCCCTGGTATCCCAGCGGGCTCACCTACTTCATGTATGGCTGCGTGATGCTCTGCAGCCGTCGCATGAGCCTGCGTGCCTACATGGCCATCATCGCCGCACTCAACGCGGTGATCCTGGTGGAGGCGTGGCTGCTGCACTACCCGTGGCAGGCCATCGTGTGGATGCCGCTGTGCAGCTTCATCATCGGCCTGGCTGTGAACGCCGAGCGCATGAGCGAAGAGAAGGAGATCGAGCTTCGCCTCTCGCACGAAGAAGTGCGTCGCCTGGCGGCCACCGCCGAGCGCGAGCGCATCGGTCGCGACTTGCACGATCTGCTCGGGCATACGCTTTCGCTGATTACGCTGAAGCTCGAGCTGTCGCGCAAGCTGTTCGATCGCGACAGCGAAGCGGCCCGCCGCGAGATGGAAGAAGCCGAACGCGTCGCGCGCCACGCGTTGGCCGAGGTACGCGCCGCCGTCACCGGCATCCGCGCCACCGATCTCGCCGCGGAGCTGGCTTCCGCCAGGCTGCTGCTGGAATCGTCGGACGTGACGCTCGACTACGGCGGCCTGCCGGCGTCGCTGCCCGCGGACCTCGAGCGTAGCCTGGCGCTGGTGTTGCGCGAGGCGGTGACCAATATCGCGCGGCACGCGCGGGCCGACCGCGCTTCGGTGGCGATCGAAGTCGTCGGCGATACGCTGCAATTGCGCGTGACCGACAACGGCCGCGGTGGCATCGGGGCGCATGGCAACGGCCTGTGCGGCATGCAGGAACGCGTGCGCGCGCTGGGCGGCCAGCTTCAGGTCGATTCGCCGCTGGGGCAGGGCACCCGGTTGCACATCAGCGTGCCGCTTCGCCAGCGGGGCAGGATGTTCGACCTGCCGGGCGAGTCGAGGAGCGCCGCTACGGCGTGGGTGGAAAAGGAACGGCACGCCACATGAAGCTCTTGACGGCCACGAGCCCGGATTCCTTGATGGCCCAGTTGCGCGCGCCCGGCTTCCTCAGCTGGGAGGCCGCGGCGGGCAAGCTGTGGATGGTGGCGCTGCTGTTGGGCCCGCTGGCGGACAAGCACGCCGAGTGGTCGCGATGGCTCCCGGTCACGCTGCTGTCGATGCCCATCTACCTGTACCTGCACACGCGGGTCTACCACGGCCCCTACCGCCATCTGCTGTGGTACGCGTTCGGCATGGCGGCGCTCGGGCTGGCGGTGTGGCCGTACAACGGCGTCGCGCTCGGTTACGTGGTGTCCGCCAGCATGTGCCTGGCGTACCTGCCGACGATTCGCCAGTGGCTGGTCGCCGTGGCGTTGTTGTCACTCCCCGTGGGCCTGGTATCGGCATGGATGCAGGTCTCGCCCTGGACCATGGTGCTGGTGCTGTTTGCCTCGGTGCTTTCGGGCGCGGGCCACTACCTGCGCATGAGCAATCTCCGCAAGGACGCCCAGCTGCGCCTGTCGCAGGACGAGGTGCGCCGCCTTGCCACGCTGGCCGAGCGGGAGCGCATCGGGCGCGACCTGCACGACCTGCTCGGCCACACGCTGTCGCTGGTGACGCTGAAGTCGGAACTGGCGCGAAAGCTCGCGCTCATCGACCCGCCGCGAGCCCAACGCGAGATGGATGAGGTGGAACGCGTGGCGCGTCACGCTCTGGCCGAGGTGCGCGCGGCGGTGACCGGCATGCGACGCAGCGACCTGGCGGCGGAAATGCTGTCGGCACGGCTCATGCTGGAAGCGTCCGGCCTGATGTTCGATGGCGAGCTGCCCGCGGCCGCGACGTTGCCCCCTGTCATCGAGGCGCCGTTGGCGCTCGTGTTGCGCGAAGCGATCACCAACATCCATCGTCATGCGCGGGCCACGAAGGCCAACGTGCGGTTTCAACCGGGAGCGGAGTCATTTCAGATGTGCATCAGCGACAACGGATGCGGAGGCCTCGCCGCGCATGGCAACGGCGTAAGCGGCATGCGCGAACGCATTAACGCCCTGGGCGGCAGCCTGCAGATCGATTCCCCTGCACGCAAGGGCACCACGCTGACCGTGCGCGTGCCCCTGCCCAAGGCGGGCGTGATTGGCGCCGAGCCATTCGGCGCCCCGAGGAGCGCCGCATGATCCGCGTGTTGTTGGCCGAAGACCAGGCGATGGTGCGTGGCGCATTGTCAGCGCTGCTCAATCTCGAATCGGATATCGAAGTGCTGGGCTCCGCCGCCGATGGCGAAGCGGCCTGGCGCGAACTGCAACGGCTCAAGCCCGACGTGCTTGTCACCGACATCGAGATGCCCGGCCTGACGGGACTGGAGCTCGCCCAGCGCATCCAGCGGCACGAACTGCCGATGAAGGTCATCATCGTCACCACGTTCGCGCGACCGGGCTTTCTTCGCCGCGCGCTCGATGCCGGTGTTTCCGGCTATCTGTTGAAGGACGCGCCGGCGGAGAATCTCGCCGAAGCCCTGCGGCTGGTCCATCGCGGCGGCCGGGCCATCGATCCGCAGCTGGCGCTCGAAGCCTGGTCCGAGGCCGACCCGCTCAACGATCGCGAGCGCCAGGTGTTGCGTCTCGCCGGCGAGGGACAATCGGCCAGCGACATCGCCAGCCAGCTCAACCTCTCGCATGGCACGGTGCGCAACTACCTGTCCGAGGCCATCGGCAAGCTGGGGGTTGCCAATCGCATCGAGGCTTATCGATTGGCGAGGCAGAAGGGCTGGCTCTGAGCGGTCCGCGGGGGCGCCGTAGGAGAGCTGCGGTGCCGGGCAGATTGAAAGGCGCACGCCTTGTCGAATGTCCTGCCGGGGACTCGAGGCCGGTCCGGCGTGCGGGGCGGTTTTTCGCCACTCCCGTGCGGTCGGGTGCTTTGCGCGATAATGGCTTATTCGACGCCAGTATTTCCGCCGTGAAGAAGACCGATTTCGACTTTGAACTCCCCCCCGAACTGATTGCCCAGGCGCCGCTGGCCGAGCGCTCGGCCAGCCGGCTGCTCGTGCTGGATGTGGAGGCGCAGGCGCGCCAGGACCGGATGTTCCGCGATCTGCCGGAATTCCTGCGCAAGGGCGATCTGCTGGTGTTCAACGACACGCGCGTGTTGCCGGCGCGGCTGTATGGGCGCAAGGACACGGGCGGGCAGGTGGAAATCCTGATCGAACGCGTGACGGGCACGCACGAAGCCACGGTACAGCTCGGCGTGAGCAAGAAGCCGAAAGAGGGTGGGCGCATCGAACTCGCCGATGGCAGCCATGCGGTGGTGCTGGGACGGGAAGGGCCGTTCTTTCGCCTGCGCTTCGAAGCCAACGATCCGCTGGAACGCCTGCTGTTGCGCCTGGGCGAGATGCCCCTGCCGCCATACATCACGCGTCATGCCGATCAGAGCGACATGGAGCGCTACCAGACGGTGTTCGCGCGCGAACCGGGCGCCGTCGCGGCGCCCACGGCCGGCCTGCATTTCGACGAGGCGACGCTGGCGACGCTACGCGAGCGCGGCGTGCAATTCGGATACGTGACCTTGCACGTGGGTGCCGGCACGTTTCAGCCCGTGCGCGCCGATGACATCAAGGATCACCAGATGCATCGCGAGTGGCTCAATGTCGGCGCGAGCCTGGTCGAACAGATCCGCCGCACGCGTGCGTCCGGCGGCCGGGTGATCGCCGTGGGCACGACGGTGGTGCGCGCGCTGGAGAGTGCGGTGCGCGACGGCGAACTGCAGCCATTCGCGGGCGAAACGCAGATTTTCATTTTTCCTGGTTACAGGTTCAGCAGTGTCGATGGGTTGCTGACCAACTTCCATTTGCCGCAATCGACCTTGTTGATGCTGGTGTCCGCGTTGGCGGGGAAGGATTTCATGCTGGCTTCGTATCGGCATGCCGTCGAGCAGAAGTACCGGTTTTTCTCGTATGGCGATGCGATGTTGATCTTGCCGAAGGGCTGACGGTTTTCTCTTCCTTTGTGTTTCCCGTCCTGTGTAGGAGCGCACCCAGTGCGCGACAGCCTTTCGCGCCTGTCTGCACGTTTAATGCTCTTGTGAAAGCGGGCTATTGCCTTCGGTAGCTCGGCTACCGCCAGGGTGCCGCCTACGCGGCGGGCGTTTCGATCCCCTGCCGGCGCTCGAGTCACTTTTCTTTTGCTGGCCCAAAAGAAAAGTAACCCAAAGAAAATGGCCTTGAGAGCCAAGGCTCATGGCAGTGCGTGGGATAGGAGCGTCGGACGACCGAGGCCAGCCGGGATGGGCTCGTTACTACCTCAAACGAAGCCGCTACACCGCAACGCGTCGATGCGAAGAGGACTCAAGGCAACGTCG
>NZ_BCPR01000058.1 GCF_016586165.1 Dyella sp. EPa41
GTCGCGCACAGGGTGCGCTCCTACAGGGGAACGCCGCGAAGAGAAAGTGACCCGGGCCGCGGCAGTGGCTCGGAAGCCCGCGGCCCCAAAGGGACTCCCTTCGGTCGCGGGCCGGCCCGGTTGCAGAAACACAACAACTAGCTAAGCGAGCGCGAACCAGGCATGCCGAAACAACGAAGACCGGCGCGAACGGCGGTCGCGCACTGGGTGCGCTCCTACAGGGGAGTCAAAGCTCAGCGCTTGGATTTCAGCAGCGTGCCCGTGCAGTTCTTCGAGCCGCACAGGCACTTCCACAGCTTCTTGAGGCGCGCGGTATGCGGCACGTCCAGCGTGATGCCGTAGTCGTAGGTCAGCTCTTCGCCGGGCTTGATGTTGCGGATGGCTTCGATCAACACGCGATCCTTGCGCGGATCGCCGTTCTCGCTTTCCTCGATCAACGCCTGGCAGTTGGGATCGCAGCTGTGATTGATCCAGCGCGCCGTGTTGCCCTTGCGGTTGGCGTCGATCAGGTAATAGTCGTTGAGCGTGAACAGGAACGTATGACCCGTCTCGCCGCCGTCGCCGTACATCGCGTCGGCCTCGACGTGCGTCATCAGCGTGCCCTTGTACTCGATGATCTCCTCGCCTTTCTTGATCGGGGCGACGGCGAAAACGCCATTGCCGTGGATGGGGGAGCGGCGGGCAACGATGCGTCGGGTCATGGGCGGGCTGAATTCGGGTGGGAGAGCCCGCGATGATGCCTGTTGCGATGCGCCATGGGAACCTCTCCGCGGCATGCGACTCCATCACACCGGCGTGATCGCATCCCGAATGAGATCGCCGCGGGTTGATCTCCCCCCGTGACAGACGGCAAGGTCATCCTGCTAAGATTCAAACAATCGTTTGAGGTATATCCATGGGACGACTGCTTCGTGGTGTAGCGCTCGGTGCTCTGGTGGCTGGCCTGGTGGCTTGCGGGCCGCCGAAGAAGAGCGTGTTTCCGCCGACGGTGAGCATCCAGGAGATGACCGCGCGGCCGGACGGCCAGTGGCGCCTCACTGTCCGCATCCAGAACAACAGCTACGGCAGCATGGATTTCAGCTCGCTCGACGGCGAACTGAAAATCGCCGAGCTGGTGCCGGTACGCCTGCACAGCCGCTTCGACCTCGACATTCCACCCTTCGCCGCCGACGTCACCCAGATCGACGTGCTCCCCACCCCGGAAATGACGGCCACGCTGAAGACCGCGGCCGCCAAGGGCAGCGCAGGCAGCGTGCCCTACAGCGTGAACGGTAGTGCGCACGCCAAGCCGGAACAGGAAGACAAGGCGCGCGATTTCAGTTTCCACGGCAACGACTGGCTTTCGCCGGTGCCGGGCATCCCTAACACCTGGCGCTGAACACCGCGCCCGCATCATCCACGAAGGAACTTCGCCATGACGATCTACAAGGCCCCCCTCGACGACCAGCGCTTTGCTCTTTTCGACGTGCTCGACGCCGAAGCCGTCCTCACCAAGTTGCAGGGTGGCGACGGCCACACGCGCGACCTGCTGGACGCCGTGCTGGAGGAAGCGGGTCGACTGAGCGAAGCGGTGCTTGCGCCGTTCAATGCCAGTGGTGACCAGGAAGGCTGCGTCTACGACAAGGCCACGCAGACGGTGACCACGCCCAAGGGCTTCAAGGAAGCCTTCAAGGCCTTCGCGGAAGGCGGCTGGACCGGCCTCACCCAGGGCGAACATTTCGGCGGCCAGGGCCTGCCGAACGTGATGGGCACCGCCACCACCGAGATCTTCCAGTCCGGCAACCTGTCGTGGAGCCTGTACCCGCTGCTGTCCGAGGGCGCCTGCCACGCGATGGAGCTGCACGGCACCGAAGAGCAGCAGCACACCTACCTCAAGCCCATCGTCGAAGGTCGCTGGACCGGCACCATGTGCCTTACCGAGCCGCAGGCCGGTTCGGACCTGGGCCTGCTCAAGACGCGCGCCGAACCCGGCGCGAACGGCAGCTACCAGATCACCGGCACCAAGATCTTCATCAGCGCCGGCGAACATGACCTGGCCGAGAACATCATCCACCTCGTGCTGGCCCGCCTGCCCGACGCACCGGCCGGCAGCCGCGGCATCTCGATGTTCATCGTGCCGAAGTTCAAGGTGAACGCGGATGGCTCGCTGGGCGAGCGCAACCGCGTCGCCGCCGGCGCCATCGAGCACAAGATGGGCCTGAAGGGTTCGGCCACCTGCGTGATGAACTTCGACGCCGCCGAGGGTTACCTGATCGGCCAGCCGCACAAGGGCCTGGCCGCGATGTTCACCATGATGAATGCCGCGCGCCTGGGCGTGGGCGTGCAGGGCCTGGCGCTGTCCGAGCGCGCGCTGCAGAACAGCCTCAACTATGCGCGCGAGCGCCTGCAGGGCCGTTCGCTGTCGGGCGTGAAGTTCCCGGAGAAGCCGGCCGACAACCTGCTGGTGCAGCCGGACGTGCGCCGCATGCTGCTGACCCAGCGCGCCTTCGTGGAAGCCTCGCGCACGCTGCTGCTGTACACCTCGCTGCAGACGGACGTGGAAGCGCGCGGCGCCGACGAAGCCACCCGCAAGGCGGCCAGCGACCTCGTCGCGTTCCTGATCCCGATCGCCAAGGGCGTAGTGACGGAACTCGCGCAGGAGTGCACCAAGGAAGCACTGCAGGTGTACGGCGGCCACGGCTACATCGGCGAGAACGGCGTGGAGCAGTTCGTGCGCGACGCCCGCATCATCACGCTGTACGAAGGCACCACCGGCATCCAGGCGGCCGACCTGCTGGGCCGCAAGATCCTCCAGTTGCAGGGCGCGGGCTTCAAGCTGTTCGCCAAGGAGATCCAGGTGTTCTGCCAGCAGCACCTGCAGGATCCGGCACTCGCCGGCCTGATCGCACCGCTGGCCACCTACACCAAGGAATGGGCGGACCTCACCTTGTCGTTGGCCCAGCGCGTGACGGCCAATCCGGAAGAGCTCGGCGCCGCCGCCAGCGACTACCTGTACTACTCCGGCTACATCACGCTCGCCTACATGTGGGCACGCAACGTGGCCGCGCTCGCCAACAGCGGCCAGCAGGAGTCGTTCAAGCAGGCCAAGCGCGACACCGCGAAGTTCTACTTCGCGCGCATCCTGCCGCGCTGCCTGATGCACAAGGCGGCCATCGAAGCCGGCGTGGACACCCTTCCCGCCATCGCCTGACAGCGAAAGGCCCTCTCACCGAGAGGGCCTTTTTTAAAGGCGCCCCCCCTGTGGGAGCGCACCCTGTGCGCGACCGCGGAGGCGGGGCAACCACCGCGTCCGGTCATCGCGAACACGAGACCCTCCTGGCGGATCAAGGCATGGCATGCCAGGGCGTGGCAAATCCGGCCCCGGTCGCGCACCGGGTGAGCTCCCGCGACGAATGGACCCGGCGCCAGGCACTACCCGCGGGCCCGCGCCGGGTGTAGAAACGGCAGACCCCTTTCGCTAGTCCGGTCAGCCCGCATGAGCGATGCCACGTACCTGATCCGCCTCGCCGAGGACGACGACGATTTCATCCTCGGCCTGGTGCCCCGTTTCGTGGATTTCACCCTGCCGCCATGGCGGCGGCGCCACGAATGCATCGAAGGCATCCGCAACGACCTGCGACACCACCTCGACGACCAGCCGGCCAACAGCTTCCTGTTCGTGGCCGAGGACGACGACGGCGAACCGGTGGGCTTCATCCACCTGCAAAAGACGCAGGATTACTTCACCGGCCGCAGCAATTGCCATATCTCGGACATCGCCGTGGCCCGGCAGCATGAAGGCCGCGGCGTCGGCCGCGCCTTGCTGGAGCATGCCGAGAACTGGGCGCGGGAGCACCGCTGCCAGCTCGTGACGCTGGCGGTTTTCCCCGGCAACGAACGGGCGCGCGCCATCTACGAAAGCGCCGGCTACGCCGCCGACCTCTTGCGCCTGGCCAAGCCCGTCCGCTGACGCGCACCGCTACGCACAGGGGCGCATGACCGCGGCGACCGCGGCCGCTGCACGAGGTGGAGTGCCATGAGCCAGACCTTGCATGCCGTGCGATTCCCCGGTGAAAGCGCCGCCTACCGCGTCGCGCGCGACCGCCTGCTGCATGCCGAGATCGAATTGCGTCGCCAGGTGGAAGCGGTTGCGGCGCTGCGGCGCGCCCTGCCGCCAGGGGGCGAGATACCGGTCGACTACTTCTTCGACGATGAGGGCGACACGCCGGTCGACCCCGATGTCGAGCGGCAGCTGCGGCTTTCCGACCTGTTCGACGATGGCAAGGACAGCCTCGCCATCTACAGCTTCATGTTCGGTCCGGCGATGGACGAGCCCTGCCCTTCGTGCTCGTCCATCCTCGATGCACTCGACGGCGAGATGCCCCATCTGCGCCAACGCATCCATGTCGCGGTGGTCGCGAAGTCGCCGATCCAGCGCATCCGCCACTTCGCGCGCGAACGCGGCTGGCGGCATCTGCACCTGCTGTCGTCCGCGCACAACACGTACAACGCCGACTACCACGGCGAAACCGCGGACGGCCGGCAGATGCCGGCGCTCAACGTGTTCCTGCGGCGCGACGGCAAGATCCATCACGCGTGGTGCAGCGAACTGATGTTCGTGCCACCGGAGCCGGGGCAGGATCCGCGCCATGTCGACGCGATCTGGCCGTTATGGAACCTGCTCGACTGCACGCCGGAAGGCCGCGGCGCGGACTGGCGTCCTGCCCTCCGGTACGAGGAACGCACGGCTACGTCGCGCTAGGGCAGCGGCAACCCCAGCTGCCGGAACATGGTCGCCGTATCGCGAGCGCCCCAGCGACGCTCGATGTGCCCTTCCTTCACCGCAAACCATTCCATCGCGACCATTTCGTAGTCGCGTCCGGTGACCGGTCCGCCGCGGAACGAATCGACCGATCGGCCACGCTCGGTATAGCGCACGGCGACCGTGTCGCCTTCGGCGATCATGCCGTCCACTTCCAGGCTCACCTGGAAGCAGCGCATCAGGTCGCTCCAGAGCGGCCGGGCCGTGTCGAGGCCGCCCCAGCCGAGGGCGCCATGGATGAGCGCGTCAGCGGCAAACAGCTCGCATACCGCGTCGAGATCGCCGCGATTGAACGCATCCACGTAATCCAGAACGACTCGCTTGTTCTGCTCCGACATGCCGGTGCCCCGTGGGGATACCGCGGAAGCGCTGCAACGCCCGGGCCGGGGCGCCGAGGACCCGCGTAAGTCGCAGCATATCGCCTGCGCATGCTTGGAGGATGTGAGGACGGGCCGGGAACGGGCCCGCCGTGCGACGCCTTGCGCGCCACCGGAAAACGCCGCGGCACCTTTCGATGCCGCGGCGCCGGAACTCAGTTCTTGAGCGCGGAGGTGGCTTCTTCGGCCTGCTCGCGCTGGCCCAGGCGCTGCGACACGCGGTCGATGTTGCTGAGCGACAGCAGGTGCGCGTAGATCCAGCCGAACACGCCTTCCTTCAGGAACTCGTGCGTGGTCTTTTCGTCGAGCTGGCGCAGCTTTTCTTCGCTGACCACGAACAGGCCATTGAGGTTGATGGCCTTGCCATCCTTCTCCAGGCGGATGTTGCGCGGCTCGAGCAGGTTGTGCTTGCGCAGCTGCTCCATGAACCACTGCGTGCGGGTCACATGCTGCTGGAACTCGCCGAGGAAACGCACGGCATTGGCCAGCATCTCGGTGTCGCTGCCGTCTTCCTTGAACAGGCGGTCGCCCTCGGACGTACCGAAACCTTCATAGGCTTCGTCCAGGAACACGGTGAAGTCGTCGCCTTCCGCGCCGGCCGGCTTCTCGGCCAGCACGAACGGGTAGCGGCGCACGAAGGCGGGGATGTAGATGTTCTGTTCCCACACGCCATCGGCGTCGACGAACAGGTTCTCGTTCTGGCGCAGGCCCAGCAGGGCCATCGGGCCGGCGTCTTCGATCGACTGGCCGCCGAAGAGGATCGGCAGGTCGCGCGCCGCAGCGGGGAATTCCACGCCGGTCAGCGGGACCGAGTGCACGGTCTTGGCGAACTTCAGGTTCGGGATCGGCCTGATGCGCAGATCCTTGTGGTCGTTGCGGTTGAGCGGAACGGGACGCTCGTAGAAAAGAACTTCAGCCACTTTGATACCTCTCCCTGCCGTGCCGGGGTCGCCACCCAGGCTCCCCCTCCCAAACCCGGCCCCGGGTTACAGATGAACGATCACTATATCAGCGCCCGGCGCGCCTCGCGAATCCCCTTGCCGGAGACGGTTCTCCCTGCTGCGACAATCATTTGCGTGTGTTCTGTCATGGATATGGTCTATGCTCAAGTGAATAGGGCCTGTTCCGTCCGCGGAGGCAGGCAGGCCCTGAAGCATCGTTGCATCGCCCGAACGTTCATTCGCATTGGTTGAAGGACGGTTTTGCATGCTGATGGAAGTACCCAGCCGCGTTGTCGACCTTCATTCGACCCGCGTGCTTTCGCTGGATGCCGCTGGCCGGATTCTCGACTGGATAAGCTGGCAGGAGGCGGTTTGCCTCTATGTCCGCGATGCCGTCGCCTGGACCCTGGGCGACCCTTGCCTGACCGTACACGGCGGCCATAACCGAGCCAGCGGCGAGCAGAGCAAGCTGTCCCTGCACCCGATCATCGCCAGCACCGGCCATTGCCGGGACCACGCGATCGATCCCGCCCCCGCGCTCACCAACACCGCCTTGTTCGCCCGCGACCGGTACCTCTGCATGTACTGCGGCGACCGGTTCAGCCGGGGCGAGTTGACCCGCGACCACGTGCTGCCGATCTCCAAGCGCGGCAAGGACACCTGGGAAAACGTGGTCAGCGCCTGCCTGGCCTGCAACCTCAAGAAGGCCAACCGCACCCCGCAGCAGGCCAACATGCCCCTGCTGGCCGTGCCCTACCGGCCAAGCTGGGTGGAGCACCTGATCCTGTCCAACCGCAACATCCTGGCCGACCAGATGGAGTTCCTGGTCAGCCACCTGCCGCGCGATCGGCGGGAGCACATGGCCTGACCGCGCTGCGCGTCAGGTCCGGTCCTTCTCGATTTTCCCGAGTTCGCGCTCGATATCGTCCACCGCCGTCACGGCGGCCTCGTGGGCCAGCCGGCAGTAGTGACGCCGGATGCGGTCCAGGGCGACGTCATCCAGCTCCTCCAGGTTCAGCAGCGCGTTATGCGCCGACGAGCTTCGGATCAGCTCGTCCAGCTTGATCTGCAAGGCCACGGAATCGCGGTTCTGGGTGTTCTGGATCAGGAACACCATCAGGAACGTGACGATGGTGGTACCGGTATTGATGACCAGCTGCCAGGTATCGCCAAAGTGGAACATCGGGCCGGTCAGCGCCCAGGCCGCGACGACCAGGACCGCCAGCACGAACGCCGCCGGGCGGCCCGACCATCGCGCCACGGCCTCGGCGAAGCGCTGGAACAGCTTGTAGGCACTCATGTGAAGACCCTTTGCGGGGGAACCCGCCCCGAGCCTCGCGCCCCCGGCGTCTGCGCCATGTGCATGGATCAACAGCAAGTTTTCACTTGGTCGCCCTTGCTCCGCCCTCCCTCAGGGCCAACAATATGCCGATGAACGACCTGTCCCGCTTCCCTCACCTGGCCCCCATCGAAACGCCCGCCGACCTGCGTCGCGTTCCCGACGAGGAGCTGCCTGCCGTCGCCGACGAGTTGCGCCAGTACCTGATCGAGGCCGTGGCCAGTTCCGGCGGCCACTTCGGCGCCGGCCTGGGCGTGGTGGAGCTGACGGTGGCCTTGCACCACGTGTTCGACACGCCGAACGACCGCCTGGTCTGGGACGTGGGCCACCAGTGCTACCCGCACAAGATCCTGACCGGCCGCCGCGACCGCATCACCACCATCAAGAAAAAGGACGGCCTGGCGCCGTTCCCGCGTCGCGAGGAAAGCGAGTACGACACCTTCGGCGTCGGCCACTCCTCCACCTCGATCTCGGCTGCGCTGGGCATGGCCATCGCGGCGCAGCGCAAGGGTGACCCGCGCAAGTTCGTGGCGGTGATCGGCGACGGCGCGATGACCGCCGGCATGGCGTTCGAAGCACTGAACCATGGCGGCGATGTCGAGCCGAACATGCTGGTCGTGTTCAACGACAACGGCATGTCGATCAGCGAGAACGTCGGCGCGCTGACCAAGATGGCCGCGCGCGCGATTTCCAGCCGCCGCCTCAACGCGCTGCGCGAACGCGCCAAGCGCGCGATCCCGAAGCAGTCGATGTTCGGCCGCTTCTTCAAGCGCTGGGAAGAACACGCCAAGGGCATGTTCGTGCCGAGCACGCTGTTCGAGGAACTGGGCTTCCATTACACCGGCCCGATCGACGGCCACAACATCCCGCAGCTGCTCGCCGCGCTGCGCACGGTGAAGGACCTGCCCGGCCCGCAGCTGCTGCACGTCATCACCACCAAGGGCAAGGGCTACGCGCCGGCCGAGCAGGCGCAGATCGAATACCACGCGGTGGGCCCGTTCGATCCGATCGCCGGCCTGGTGAAGAAATCCGGCCCGTCCAAGCCGACCTACACCGACATCTTCAGCGACTGGCTGTGCGACCAGGCCGCCGTCGACGAGCGCCTGCTGGGCATCACGCCCGCCATGCGCGAGGGTTCGGGCCTGGTGCGCTTCTCCAAGGAATACCCGCAGCGCTACTTCGACGTGGCGATCGCCGAGCAGCACGCGGTGACGCTGGCCGCCGGCATGGCCTGCGAGGGCGCGAAGCCGGTGGTGGCGATCTACTCCACCTTCCTGCAGCGCGCCTATGACCAGGCCATCCACGACGTGGCGCTGCAGAACCTCGACGTCACCTTCGCCATCGATCGCGCGGGCGTGGTCGGTCCGGACGGCGCCACGCACTCGGGCAGTTTCGACCTGAGCTTCCTCCGCTGCCTGCCGAACATGGTGATCATGGCGCCGGCGGACGAAAACGAATGCCGCATGATGTTGAGCACCGGTTTCCAGTTCAACGGACCGGCCGCGGTGCGTTACCCGCGCGGCACCGGCATGGGCGTGCCGCTCGGCAAGGGCCTGGAAACGCTGCCGATCGGCAAGGCCGAGTTGCGCCGCCGCGGCCGCGGCCTGGCGCTGCTGAGCTTCGGCGCCATGCTGGCTCCGGCCTCCGAGATCGCCGCCGAGTTCGACGCCACCCTGGTCAACATGCGCTTCGTGAAGCCGCTGGACGAGGCGATGATCCTCGAACTGGCGAAGACCCACGATGCCTTCGTCACCCTGGAAGACAACGCCATCGCCGGCGGCGCGGGCAGCGGCGTGGCCGAGTGCCTCGCGGCGCACGGCATCGTCAAGCCGATCCTGCACCTGGGCCTGCCTGACGTGTATCTCGAACACGGCAGCCGCGAAGAAGTGCTGACCATGGCCGGCCTCGACCTGCCCAGCATCCGTCATGCGATCCGCGCGCGATTTCCCCAGTTGACGTCAGCAAGCGTCGCCAACGCGGGCTGATCCCAAACGGGCTCCAAAGCCCCGAGCCTTGCGGTTGCGCACCCTGTGCGCGACCGCCTTTCGCCTCAGTCCTTGCCTGACTTACCGGCACAGTCGTTGCGCCTTGATCGTTGCGTTATCGCGGCCTGGCTCGCCGACCGCGGGCTTCCGAGCCGCTGCCGCGGCCCGGGTCACTTTCGCTTCGCGTGGCGTTCGTTCCCTTGTAGGAGCGCACCCTGTGCGCGACAGCCTTTCGCGCCGGTCTGCACGTTCGTCGTTTCGATGCATGAAGATTTCTGGTGCTGTCGTTGCCGGGTTTGTGCGATTGGGCTCGCCTGCGACCGAAGGGAGTCCCTGTGGGGCCGCGGGCTTCCGAGCCGCTGCCGCGGCCCGGGTCACTTTTCTTTGCTTGCTCAAAGAAAAGTAACCAAAAGAAAGAGCACCCCGCGTGGCGCTGTCTGGGCGTTGCCCAGCCAGTGCGTGAGGGGCGGCCGGGCTTTTCGACCGGGCTCCTGCCCGGACGAAAAGTGCCCGACATCCCTGTCGGGCACCCCGGCGGGGCCTGCTCGTCCACCCCTCACCGCCCCACAGGGGATGGGTGAAGGCTCGTGCCGCTGCGCGGCACATCGCGAGCGACAATCTCTCTCTCCCTGTAGGAGCGCACCCAGTGCGCGACCGCAGCGCATCGATGACCTCTGCGGTCGCGCACTGAGTGCGCTCCTACAGGGTAAAGTCCGCTCTTGATCTTCCCTCCCCTATGGCGCCCCCCCAGGGGCGCGGCATCGGGGTGGCCTCTCTTTTGGCATTGCCACCCTCTCGGTGGTTACTTTTCTCTACTCCGGGCATCCTCGCTCCTCAAAGCGGCGCCATCCATGGCGCCTCCCCGCGTACGGGCCGGCTTCGCCGTTCGCACGCGCTCCCGCGCGTACGTGGCCACGCAGAGAAAAGTGACCCGGCGGACGGCAGGCCGGCGGAAGCCCGCCGCCCCATAGGGACTCCCTTCGGTCGCAGGCGAGCCCGATCGCGAAATGCGCCAATCAGAAACCGAGGCCCTGGGTGACTCGCTACGCTCGCCCCTGCGGGGCCGCCTACGGACGTTCTGCGCGCTTGTCCGGCCCGCGCCGGGATGATGACCGTGGAGACCGGCGCGAAAGGCGGCCGCGCACCAGGTGCGCTCCTATCGATGAGGGCGGCGGCCGCCTGAGACGCGGTCGCGTTGCTCCAGATCCTGTGCGGTGAACACGTCGTGGTAGCCGCCCTGCTCGAGCAGGACGCGTACCGCGGCGCCCTGGTTCCAGCCGTGCTCCATCAGCAGCCAGCCGCCGGGCTTCAGATGCGCGCGCGCGTCCGCCACGATGCGGCGAATATCGTCCAGGCCGTCTTTGCCCGACGCCAATGCGCTGGCCGGCTCGAAACGCAGGTCGCCCCGCTCGAGATGCGGATCATCCGCTTCGATATACGGCGGGTTGGAGACAATCACATCGAAGGCCTGGCCATGCAGCGGCGACAACCAGTCACCCTGTACAAAGCTGACGTTGGCAATGCGCTGCGCGTGGGCATTGCGTTGTGCGACGGCCAGGGCCTCGGCGCTGGCGTCGGTCGCGGTCACCTGCGTCGCGGCGCTTTCGCGCGCGATGGCCAGCGCGATCGCTCCGCTGCCGGTGCCAAGGTCGGCGACACGCGTGAGCCCAGTGGCGGGCAACCGGTCCAGCGCCAGTTGCACCAGCAATTCGGTTTCGGGCCGGGGAATCAGCGTCGCGGGCGTTACTTCCAGATCCAGTGACCAGAAGCCACGGCGACCGGTGATATAGGCCACGGGCTCGCCATCGGCCCGGCGTTTCACCAGCGCGTCGAAGGCAGCGGTGTGCGCCGCATCCAGCTCGTCGTCCGCGTGCGCGATCAGCCAGCTGCGCGGTTTGCCCAGCACGTGCACGAGCAACAACTCCGCCTCCAGCCGGTCGCCAAGCGTCCCCGCGGCGCCGGCGAGCACCTGGCGCACCTCAGCCATGCCGCCATACCACGCTAGTGGCCATTGGGCAGAACGACGGGTGTGGCATGGCGGCTTCCTGGGTCGAAAGGCCGACAGTGTAGTGCCCGGCACGCGCGCTCAGATGGCTTCCGGATGCAGGTAGTGATGCACGGCCTGGATGACTACCGAACCCTCGCCAACGCCGGAGGCCACGCGCTTGACCGAGCCGGCACGCACGTCGCCCACGGCATAGATACCGGGTCGGGTCGTGGCATACGGCGATTCGAGCAGATGGCCCTGGGCGCAACGCCCCGTCAGCACGAAACCCTTGTCGTCGAGCGCCAGGCAGTCCTTGAGCCAGTCCGTGTTGGGCTCGGCGCCGATCATCACGAACATGTTGCCTGCCTCGCAGGCCGTGAGCTCGCCGCTGTCGCGATTGCGCCAGGTGATCTCCTGCAGGCGCGGCTCGCCATGCAGCCCCACCACTTCGCTGCGCGTGTGCAGCGTGATGGAGGGCGATTGCGCGATGCGCTGCACGAGGTAGTCGGACATGGTGGCGGCCAGGCCGTTGGAGCGCACCAATATGTGGACGTGCCTGGCAATGCGCGACAGGAACACCGCCGCCTGTCCCGCCGAGTTGCCGCCACCGACCACCACCACTTCCTCATTGGCGCACAGCTGCCCTTCCATCGCCGTGGCGGCGTAATGGATGCCCTCGCCTTCGAACCGCAGGTAACCGGGCACGTCCAGCTTGCGGTAGCGCGCGCCGGTGGCGACGACGACGACGCGCGCGGTGACGATCTGCCCGTCGTCCAGCCGCAGCCGGTACGGCTGCCCGCTGCAATCGATGCTGGCCGCCTGCCGCGACACGGCCAGCCGGGCACCGAACTTCTGTGCCTGCGCCTGCGCGCGTCCCGCCAGCGCCTGGCCGGAAATGCCGGTGGGAAAGCCCAGGTAGTTCTCGATCTTGGACGATGTGCCCGCCTGCCCGCCCGGCGCCAGGCCTTCGAGGACGATGGTGGAAAGCCCCTCGGACGCGGCGTACACGGCCGCGGCCAGCCCCGCCGGCCCCGCCCCCACCACGGCCACGTCATAGACGTGATGCTCATCGATGACTTCGGTAAGCCCAAGTTCGTCGGCGAGCTCCGCCGTGCTCGGGTTCTGCAGGAAGCACCGCTCGGGACAGATCACCACCGGCAGCTGTTCTCGCCGCAGTTGGAAGCACTCGATGAAGCCGCCGGCATCCGGATCGATCTCGGTGTCGATCAGCCGATGCGGATAGCCGTTGCGCACCAGGAAGCGTTCGATGCGCAAGGTGTCCGCGCTGTGCCCGGGGCCGACCACCACCACGCCGCCGTAACCCATGCGGATCAGGCCCACGCGCCGCAGGATGAAGGCGCGCATGATGATCTCGCTGATGTCCGCCTCGGCGGCCACCATGCGATGGAAGTCCGCGGCCGCAACGCGGATCACGCGGCTGTCCATGGCCGCGCGCGCGGAGGCCATGACGGCGCGGCGGTTGAACATGTTCATCTCGCCGCTGAACTGCCGCGCGGCGTACATGGTGAACACGTTGGGATGCCCGTGCTTGTCGAGGTCGAAGATCTCGACCAGGCCATCGAGCACGAGGAAGAAATCCACGCCGCGGTCGCCGCGCTGAAACAGGACCGTGCCCGCCGGCACGTGCTCCTCATGCCCATACAAGGCGATGCGTTGCACCATGGACGGATCCAGGCGCGGGAACATCTGCTCCTTGCGATTCATCGGATCCGTCGGGTCGTAGACGACCTCGGGCGCGGACTGCTCGGACATGCGAAACCTCGTCATGGCATCGGCCCGGCGTGTCGCTGCCAGGCGCTTTCTGGAGTCATCTCAGCGCGTGCAGGGGCTACGTGCGGCGCTATCCGCATCGTGCGCTCGCCGGCATGCCGCCCGCAAGTCATCACGAAGACGGCTGCATGGCACCGGTGATCGACTTGACGAGCCGTTCACGGAACCAGGCATGCGCCGGATCGTCGTCCTTGGAATCGTGCCAGTAGGCAAGGATGGGAATCGCCTTGATGCGTATCGGCAAGGGCTGCAATGCCATGGGCAGCAAGGGCGCCACATGCTCCGCGTAGGCCCTGGGCACGGTCAGCAGCAGATCGCTGGAGGCGGCGATCTGGCACGCGGCGAAATAGTGCTGCGCCACCATCCGCACTTCGCGGAACACGCCCTTCTGGCCCAGCAGCGTATCCAGCGCATTCGGCTCGCCCAGCGGCGAGACGATCACGTGCGACGAAGCGAGGTAGCCGGCACGTGACCACTGGCTCGCACAGGGATGGTCACGCCGCATCGCCACCACGAGCGTCTCGTCGAGCAGGTGCTGGTGGGCGATGCGCGCGCCGGCACGCAGCGGACGATCGACGACGAGGTCCAGCGTGCCCGCGCTCAGCTCGCGCTCCATGTCGCTGGCGGCAACGCGGCGGCTGACCAGGCGCACGCCCGGCGCTTCCTTGCTGATCTCGGCGACCAGCCGAGGCAGCGCGATGGATTCCAGGATGTCGCGGAAGCCGATGACGAATTCCATCTGCAGCTGCGCCGGCGTGAACTGCGGCTGCGCATGCGCGCTCGCGAGCAGGCCCTTCAGGTGCGACTGCACCGAAGGCATCATCGCGCGCACCTTGTCCGTGGGCAGCAGGCGATTGCCCTGCCGCACGAACAGCGGATCGCCGAGGTGGTCGCGCAGGCGCCCCAGCGCATGCGTGACCGCCGGCTGGGTCAGGTGCAGCGCGCGTGCCGCCGCGCTCACGCCGCCCTGGGTATAGATGGCGTCCAGCACGCGGAACAGGTTGAGGTCGATGCGCTCCATACCGGCTAGACATTCGCCCAGTTGATGACCTGCCATAAAGCATATTCATTTCAATCATTGGATGTCAGGGGCGTAGGCTGCGGTGGAATCAGGAGAACCGTCATGGACTTCAGCCCTTCCGAACGCACCCGGGTACTGGCCGATCGGCTCACGCGCTTCATGCGCGAGGAGATCGGCCCCGCCGAAGCCGTCTATGCCGCCCAGCTGACGGGCAGCGCCGATCACCGCGACTGGCGACAGCCCGTGGTGATGGAGCAGCTCAAGGCCAAGGCGCGCGCCGAAGGGTTGTGGAATCTGTTCCTGCCCGACCTGGAAGAAGGCCCCGGCTTGAGCAACCTGGAGTACGCGCCGCTGGCCGAGATCATGGGCCACTCGTTCATCGCGCCCGAGGTGTTCAACTGCAGCGCGCCGGACACCGGCAACATGGAAGTGCTGCATCGCTACGGTTCGCCCGCGCAGCGCGAACGCTGGCTGCAACCGCTGCTCGACGGCGGGATCCGTTCCGGCTTTGCGATGACCGAGCCGGACGTGGCCTCGTCCGACGCCACCAACATGCAGGCCACCGCGCGCATCGAAGGCAACCAGGTGGTGCTCGATGGCCGCAAGTGGTGGACCACGGGGCTTGGCCATCCGCACTGCCGCTTCGTGATCTTCATGGGCCTGAGCGATGCGAATGCCGAGCCGCATCGCCGCCACAGCATGGTGATCTGCCCGCTCGACGCACCGGGCGTGCACATCGAGCGCATGCTGCCGGTATTCCACGACTTCGACGAACCCTCGGGACATGGCGAGCTGAGCTTCTCGCATGTGCGCCTGCCGGTGGAGAACGTTATCCTCGGCCCGGGTCGCGGCTTCGAGATCGCACAAGGTCGACTCGGCCCCGGCCGTGTGCACCACTGCATGCGCGCCTTGGGCGCGGCGGAACGCGCCCTGTCCCTGCTATGCCGGCGCGCGCAGTCGCGTGTCGCCTTCGGCAAGCCGCTGTTCAAGCTGGGTGGCAACGCGGACATCGTGGCCAATCTGCGCATGGCGATCGAGCAGGCGCGGCTGCTCACGCTGAAGACGGCATGGATGCTCGACACGCAAGGTCCCAAGGCTGCGCTCAGCCTGATCTCGCAGATCAAGGTGGTGGTGCCCGCCGTGGCACAGCAGGCCGCCGACGCGGCCATCCAGATCCATGGCGGCGCGGGGCTTACCGACGATTTCCCGCTGGCCCAGCTCTACGCCTACGCGCGCGTGCTGCGACTCGCCGATGGCCCCGACGAAGTGCATCGCGCCGTTGTCGCCAAGCTCGAAGCCAAGGCGCAGCTTGCACGGGAGCATCACGCATGACCGCGATTCCCGACCAGGCCCGCGCGGTGCGCGAGGAGGATGCGTTCGACGTCGCGCGCGTCGATGCCTTCCTCAAGCAACGCATCGACGGGCTCCAAGGCATGCCAACGGTGAAGCAGTTCCCGGGCGGTGCCTCCAACCTCACCTATCTGCTCAGCTACCCGGACCGTGAGCTGGTGTTGCGCCGCCCGCCGCGCGGCGCGAAGGCCAGGTCCGCCCACGACATGCTGCGCGAGGCACGCGTGATGCACGCGCTGAAGCCGAGCTACCCGTTTGTGCCGGCGATCCTCGCGCGCTGCGACGACGCCGCGGTGATCGGCCAGGATTTCTACGTGATGGAACGCCTCCACGGCACCATCCTGCGCCGCGACCTGCCGGCCGAACTGGGATTGGACCGCGACGGCGTGCGCCGCCTCTGCCTGGGCTTCGTCGATCGATTGATCGACCTGCATCGCGTCGACACGCAGCAACCGGCGTTGCGCGAGCTTGGCAAGGGTGAAGGCTACATCGCGCGCCAGGTGGCCGGCTGGGGCGAGCGCTGGCGACAGGCGGCCACCGACGGTTCCGATCCTTGCGACGACGTGATCGCATGGCTCGAGGCCACGCAACCGAAGCACGACAACGCGAGCCGCGTGATCCACAACGATTACCGCTACGACAACGTGGTGCTGGCACCCAACAATCCGCTGGACATCATCGGCGTGCTCGATTGGGAAATGGCCACCATCGGCGACCCGCTGATGGACCTCGGCGGCTCGCTCGCCTATTGGGTGCAGGCCGATGACGACAAGGTGTTCCAGTCGTTCCGGCGCCAGCCCACGCACGAGGCCGGCATGCTCACGCGCGCGGAAGTCGTTGCCTACTACGGCGAGCGCACCGGCCTGGACGTCTCGCGCTTCGGCTTCTACGAAGTATTCGGCCTGTTTCGCCTCATGGTGATCATCCAGCAGATCTACCGTCGCTACGCACTGGGCCAGACCACCAACCCGCAATTCGCGGGCTTTGGCGACGCAGCCCGTTACATGGGCGTGCGCTGTCGTCGCCTGATCGCGGCCGAAGGCTGACCATGCGCGAACTGCTCCTGATACGTCACGGCCAGGCCAGCTTCAGCGCCGAGGACTACGACCAGCTGTCGCCGGCCGGCGAACGACAGTCGACATTGCTGGGCGAATGGCTGGCCGCGTGCCCGCCGGCGCCGGATCTGGTTGCCATCGGCCCTCGCGTCCGGCATCGCGATACCGCCGGGCATTGCCTGCGCGCCGCTGGCTTGTCGCTGCCGCCCATGACGTTGCCTGGGCTGGACGAGGTGGACCACCTTGAACTGCTGGCACGCCTTCGCCCCGACCTGGCGGCACCGGGTGCGCTGCGAGCCGCGATGAAACAGAGCGACGATCCGCACCGCGCCTTCCAGCGCCTGTTCGTGGAAGCGCTGGATCGCTGGTCGAGCGGCGCCCACGACGCCGAATACCGCTGCAGCTGGACGACGTTTCGCGCGAACGCACTCGCCGCGTTGCAGGCGCTGGCGGAGCAGCCGGCGCGGACGATCTGGGCCTTCACGTCGGGCGGCCCCATCGCCGTGATCGCCAGCGCCCTGCTTGGGGTGCCGCCATCGCAGGCTTTTTGCCTGAGTTGGCCCCTGGTGAACACCGGCGTGACGCGCATTCGTCTAGGTTCGCGCACATCGACGCTGGTGACGTACAACGCCTGGCCGCACCTGGAACGCGCCGGCGATGCGCAGCTGGTGACCCTGCGATGACCTTCACTTTCCTTCCCGCGCCATCCCACCCCATCGGACATCCGCCATGACCCCACCCAATCCGTTCGACCTCACCGGCAAGGTCGCCATCGTTACCGGCGCCAGCCGCGGCATCGGCGCGGAGATCGCCAAGCTGCTCGCTCAGCACGGCGCACACGTGATCGTCTCCAGCCGCAAGCAGGCGGACTGCCAGGCGGTGGTGGAGGCCATCGCCGCGGAAGGCGGCTCGGCCGAAGCCATGGCCTGCCATATCGGCGAGTTGGAGCAGATCGCCTCGTTGTACGAGCAGGTCGAAAGCAGGCACGGCCGGCTCGATATCCTGGTCAACAACGCCGCCACCAATCCGTTCTTCGGCCACATCCTCGATACCGACCCGTCCGTGTTCCAGAAAACGGTCGACGTCAACATCCGTGGCTACTTCTACATGTCCACGCATGGCGCGCGGCTGATGGCCAAGGGCGGTGGCGGCTCCATCGTCAATGTCGCGTCGGTGAACGGCGTGGTGCCCGGCTTCCAGCAGGCCATCTACTCCATCACCAAGGCGGCCGTGATCTCGATGACCAAGGCCTTCGCCGTGGAGTGTGCCGAACAGGGCGTGCGCTGCAATGCGCTGCTGCCGGGCCTCACCGACACCAAGTTCGCCTCGGTGCTAGTGAACACGCCGGCCATCCTCAAGCAGGCCCTGGCCCACGTACCGATGCGCCGCGTGGCGCAGCCGTCCGAGATGGCCGGCGCGGCCCTGTATCTCGCATCCAGCGCCGCCTCGTATACCACGGGTGCGGTGCTGAACGTCGATGGCGGTTATCTCAGCGTCTGACCCCCTTGGAGCGCGCATGACTTCACAACAACACCTGCGCGCCGCCGGCAAGCGCGCCTTCATCACCGGCGCGGCCGGCGGCCTGGGTTCGGCCATGGCGCGCATGCTTGCCCGCCACGGCGCCAAAGTGTTTCTCACCGATCTTGATGGCGATGCCGCCGCGACGCTCGCCGACGGCATCAACCGAGAAGCAGGCAACCAGGTCGCCTGGTCGGCGCCGCAGGACGTCCGCGACGAGGGCAACTGGGAGCGGTTGCTCGTCGAAGCGGCGCTGGCGATGGGTGGCATCTCGGTGCTGGTGAACAACGCCGGCATCGGCTCGCTGGGCGGCATCGGCGCCATCGAGCTGAAGGAGTGGCGACGCGTGATGAGCGTCAACGTGGAGAGCGTGATGCTCGGCTGCAAGCACGCGATGGCCTATCTGCGCGATGCGCAGCCGGCTTCGATCATCAATATTTCTTCGCTCGCGGCATTCAAGGTCGATCCGGACTACACCGCCTACAACACCTCCAAGGCGGCCGTGGCGATGCTGACCAAGTCGGTGGCGCTGGATTGCGCACGACAGAAGATCGACGTGCGCTGCAATTCGGTGCACCCCGCCTTCATCCGCACGGGCATCGTCGCACCGTTCTTCGAAAAGCTTGGCGAAGAAGAAGCCACGCGCAAGCTGGTGCGCGGCATCCCCTTGCATCGCCTCGGCGATCCCGACGACGTGGCCTACGCCGTGCTGTATCTCGCCTCCGATGAAAGCCGCTACGTCACCGCCGCCGAGCTGGTGCTCGATGGCGGCGCCTGCGCCGTCTGAACCGCATTTCCAGGGAGTTCACGCCATGAGTTTCACGAACCGACAATTGCTGTTGAAGACGCGCCCGGAGGGCCTGGTACGCGAGGACAACTTCGAGCTGCGCGAAACACCCACGCCCGAGCTACGGGACGGCCAGGCGCTGGTGCGCGTGCTCTACCTGTCGATGGACCCGACCAACCGCGTATGGATGAGCGACGTGCCGCAATACATGCCGCCCGTGGCCATCGGCGAGGTGATGCGCGGCATCGGCATCGGCCGCGTGGTGGCGTCGAAGGCCACGCACTATGCCGTGGGAGATCTCGTGCAGGGCCTCGTCGGCTGGCAGGACTACGCACTGCTCGACGAAGGCAAGACCGGTTATTGGGCGAAGCTGCCGCCCAAGCCGCCTGTCCCACTGCCCACGTTGCTGGGCGCCTGCGGCTTCAGCGGCATCACCGCGTACTACGGCCTCACCGAGATCGCGCCGGTGCAGGCCGGCGAAACGCTGGTGGTATCCGCGGCGGCCGGCTCCGTGGGCTCCATCGCGGGACAGATCGGCAAGCTGCGCGGCGCACGTGTCGTTGGCATCGCGGGCGGCGCGGAGAAGTGCCGCCACCTCGTCGACGACCTGGGCTTCGATGCCGCCGTCGACTACAAGGCCGAGGACTTCAAGCAGCAACTGGCCGCGGCCACGCCCGACGGCGTGCACGTCAACTTCGAGAACGTCGGCGGCGCGGTGATGCGCGCGGTGTTCTCGCGCATGGTCAATGGAGGCCGCGTCGCGCTGTGCGGGCTCATCGCCAACTACGCCAGCGGTGGCAAGCCCGCCGACGACTACAGCGTCATCATCGTCAAGCGCCTGACCGTGCGTGGCTTCCTCGCGTTCGACTACAAGGATCAGCAGCGCGCCGTGCAGGATCTGGTCGGCTGGGTGGTGAGCGGCAAGATCAAGGCCGGCGAAACCGTGGCCGACGGGCTGGAGAACGCTCCCTTGGTGCTCAATCGGCTGTTTGATGGCAGCCATACGGGGAAGCTGGTGTTGCGGGTTTCGAGTGACGGTTGAGGTGAAGTGAGAGGCTGCGGTCGGGCACCGGGTGCGCTCCTACAAAGCTGCGCGACGTTGTAGGAGCGCACCCATCGCGCGACCGCAGACTCCACTGAAACGCCGCTCCCTTTATTCCGCCTGTGGCACCGGCGGAGGTTCGACCACCTTGGGCTTCCGCGGCCGCCAGTAACCGCCGCGGCCCCACGCCTCGAAGCCCCAGCGCAGCCATCCGATCAGCGCATTCGCCAGCCAGAGCGCCCACAGCAGCATGGCGATCTTGTAGACCCAGATCGACACGCTGAACACGCCGGCGTCCGGCAGGGCATCGTCCGTATGATCGGCGAACCAGTTGAGCTGCCACGCCGTGGAACCGTTGCCGGCGACATGCATGTCCGGCAGGCCGAGCAGTCCCTTGGGCACGGCCGACACGAGCACGGCAAGCGCCGCAAGCGTCACCACCGCCAGCGCGCCCTGGCACAGGTTGAAGCGGAGGCGGAAATGGTCCGGCGCCACGTAGCGTGCGCGCAGGCCCAGCAGGACCAGCCACGCCACGACGAACGCATACGCACCCCAGGCGAAGGCGGAGAACCCGAGCCCAAGCAAAAGCCACTGATGGAAACGCAGCGGCGTGGGCGCGTGACGCGCGAGCAGCCAGGCGGCGACCAGCAGCACGATCAGCTGGGACCAGTACAGCACCGCCGGACCCGAAGTGGGCCCCCAGGTCCACAGCACCCACCGGTCTTCCGGCAGCGCCTGCTGCTGCGTGATGTTGGCGGATGGCGCACCGAGCGACAGCGTTGGCGTGCGCGTGCTGAAACCCACGCCTTGCGGCTCGCGCAGGCGCAGCGAGTAGTGATGCGTCCCCGGCAGCAGCGGCAGGCTGAGCTTGCCGTCGCGAATGGCGAGGTTGAGTGGCGCATCATCGCGGCGGGCGTCCAGCAGCTCCGCTCCCGCGGGGAGGCCGATGGCATGCTCACCGCCACGCGTGCTGCGCGCCACGAGGGTCAACTCCGATTCCGTCACGCGATCGCCCGCCTGGCTCGCGACGCTCACCACGTCGAAGGCGAGGCTGTCGCCGGGTACGGCCTTGGGCTGGCTGATCGCAACCTGCAGGCTCTCGCCTGGCAAGGGCTGGAAGCTCCATCCATTGTCGCTGACAGAACCGGGCACGCCTTTCGCGTCCACATGCCACATCGGCGCCGACTGCAGCACCCATTGTTCCGCGCGTTCGCCCAACGCCGGTGCGCTCAATGCCAGCTTGTCCGCGCGGTCCAGCCGGCTCGTCCAGCTCACTACCCGCTGGCCGACCGTGAAGGTGACGCCGATGTGGCCGTCATGCACGCGGGCATCGGCGTCGAGCGGATGCTCGCCGGGCAGCAAGGGAAGATCGAGGCTGAAACCGCCCTCTTCCGGCGCCATGCGCTCCACGGTGTTGCGCACGGTCCACTGCGTGCCCAGTTCCAGCGTGCGGGTCAGCTTGACGTACGGCGGGAAGGTCTGGGCCACCACGTCGACGCCCTTGCCATCGCTGCTGGCGCGCACGCGGTTCAGCGCCAGGCTGTCGCCGAGCAGGCGATCGTCGTCCACGCCATCGGCTTTCCAGCCGTCGCCGTTGAAGAGGACACGTTGCGGACGCAGCGGAAAGCGCAACGTCGCGGTATCCGCCGGGGTGACGGCGTAGCGCAAGGCGACGCGGTGCACGCCGCGATCGAGCCTGACCAGCAGGCTGTCGTCCACGCGCAGCAGTTCGGCATCGCGGTTGTCCACCATCACCGACTGCAGCGACAACGCGTCGCCGCCCTGCGGCATCGGCACGGCGATCGCGGCCCCCGCATGCACGTCGAGATCCAGCGCCAGGCGGTCACCATTCGCCTGCAACGAAGCCTGCGCGACCGACGCACAGTCGGGCGCACAGGGCGGCGCCTCGATCAGGCGATCGTGGTACTGCCTGAGCAGTTCGCTGCCAGGCGTCGACTGGGCGTGGGCGGCATGTGGCAACAGCATCAGCGCCAGCAGGACCGACGCCGCGCTCGTCCGCAAGCCATGCCATGGCGCCTGCCCTGCCCTGATCACGCCCAGCACCAATTTGCCGAGCAAGGTCGCCAGCATGGCGAGCATGACGACGCGAAGCATGCGCACCAGCCACGCCGGCGCGATCACCAGGCGCGTGGCCTGGCCGCTGGTGATGGGACCGGACCAGCCCAACGTGTAGTCGTTGCCATTGTCCCACTGCGGGATGCCGCGCCCTGCCTGGACGATGCTGTGCGCATCCATCTCCTGGCCAATGGTGTTGGCGGCCGTGATCCGCGAGCCGGTGACCGTGACGGCGCTCAGCGGTGCGGCGCGCGGGGCTGCGGGCGCCTTGGCCTTCTGCATGATGGACGGCTGCGCCGCGACAATGTCCTGCGGCGGCGCGGGAGGCGCGGGAGGTGGCGGCACCGCGTTGGTCGAAGCCTCTTCCACCGCAGCCAGCTGCGAAGGCACGACGCGTGCTTCTTCCATGCTTGCGGCCGGCGTGAACTCCACCATGCGGCGCTGCTCCAGCTGCGGATGGAGCGCGTAGCTCATCTGCGTGCTGGCAAAAGGCAGCGCCCACAGCACCGCCAGCACAAGCAAGGCACCGGCCCCCATGCGCGCAAACACCCGCAGGCGCCCCTCGGGCAAGGCGCGCATCAGCAAGGCCAGCGCCAATGCCGCGGCAAGCGTCCACCGCGGCGCATCACCCTCGTGCTGCGACAAGGCAAGGAAACCCAGCGCGACCAGCGCCCAGGGCCAGCCCACCAGGCGACCCGCGAGCAAGGCGATCAGCGCCACCACGAACAGGTCGAGCAGGCTCCATTGCGCGATCCACGAATCCGGCGAACGATCCACGCCCGATGCACCGATGAGTCGATAGCCATGCGGCAGGTGCAGCGTCGCATGGATGGCTTCCAGCGGCGCCTGCCAACCGCCGCTTGGCATGACGCCACGTTGCGGAAAGCGCAGGCCGGCCGACAGGTCCACGGCGGTCTCGCGCAACTCCACGCCAGAGGGAGACGTGTCCCGCGACGTTACCAGCAGGGGCATGCCGCCCTGCGATGCATTGAGCAGTTGCCACGGCGCGGCAACGTCGAGCCGCAGGCTGCGGCGCAGCGTGCCGGCGAGATGATCCGCCGCGGTGAAACCGCCACCATCCATATCCAGCCAGAGCTGGCGGGTCAAGGTGAGCTGGTCGCCCTGGCCACCTTCGCCGCCGCGCGTCCCCTGCTCGATGGTCAGGCCGTCACCATCGTCGAGCACATACGCGGGCAATGCGCTCCAGCCTCCCGGCACATCGGCCTGCGCGGCGTCGGTGGCCTGGCCTTGTACGCGCGTGCTGCGCAGATCCGGATCATCGGCATAGCTCCAGATCTCCTGTCGTGGCCACGGCTCGGCCGGGAGGTGCAGCGCGATGCGCGAGAGCACGTCGGTGCCGCGCGCGCCCACGCTCAGTTCCCACTGCCCAGGCCGGAGCTGGATGCGCAGGCGCCCGTCGGCCTCCAGGCGTGCCGGCAAATTGCCATCCACCGAGGTCGCAACGAAGCCGGCGGGCAACGCCGGTCCCAGCAGCAGTTCGCGCGCGCTGCCGGTGACGTTGAGCTGCAACTGCGTTTCCAGCCGCGGCGGCATGCCGTCGGCAAGGCGGCGGAACACACGCACCGACAATGCATCGGCTGCACGCTGGGCCGCAGCCGCTTCACCCAGGGTGAGCTGGTCGCCGTTGCGTTCGATGCGACTCACCGCGTTGCCATCCAGGGTCAATGCGACGAGGCCGATCGACTCGGGTACGCGCACGCGTGCGGGACGGCTGCCCCAGGGCAAGCTGCCGCGCAGCGCATAATCGCCGGGCTCCAGCTGCACGGCCGGTGCGTTGTCGTGCTCCAGCACGGCGACCGGCTTGTTGTCGGCGCTTACCTGTTGCGGCCAGTGCTTCGCATCGCCCGGCAAGGAAACCCAGCTGCGCGCATCCACGTGCACCTGGAAGCTGAAGCGCGCGCCGTCCTTGTTCGCATCCAGCGCAAGGCGTCCGGGCCATGCACAGGGCCGCTCGTCGATGTCGCCCGCACCGCTGGCCAGGATCGGACACGCATGCGCCGGCACGTCGTGCAGGACCCATTCCTTCCAGTCGCGCAGTGCCGCAGGAGCCTCCTGAGCCAGCACCGGCGCCGCCAACAACACGAGCGCACCTAACCATTCCCACGGACGACGCATGTCTTTCTCCCTGACTACCCGGGTGGGTCGGCCCCAATGTAGGGGGCGAACGAACGGCGCGACAAGCGCCTTCGAAGGTCTAACGGAAGGAACGCCTCGTGGGGGTTAAAGCGGCATCGGGCGAGCTGCGCGGCGAACAGGCAGGCCGCGCGCAAAAAAAAGGCCGGGCGGCTCGCACCGCCCGGCGTTTCCGTTCAACAGGGCCTCAGCGAAGAATCGCAGCGGCGTCCTGCTTCTGCACCAGCGAATGACACAGCACGGTGGATTCGGTGGCCTGCGCGAGACCACGCTCGGCACCGCTCACCTGCTTGGCGCGATCCTTGAAGAAGGCCTGCAGGCGGTCCGCTTCATCCTGCGAGCAACCGCCGCCGCCGACGAGTTCCGGCAGGCGGCCGCCGGAGAAGCTGCCGGTGCGGTCCACGATCCTGTCGTAGTGGGTGGTGGCCCACTGCCACGATTCGTCGCGCGCCTTGCGGGTGTCGCGGCTGCCACGCAGCAACATGCTCATCTCGCCCACCTTCACCTTCTTGTCGAGGGCGAAGTCGCGCACCTGGTTGGCCAATGCCGGATCCTTCACCTGGCTCAAACCATCGAGCATGGCGTTGCGCAACGCCGGGTCGCTGGTCTGCGGCACTTCGGCGACCAGCGCTTCCACCGCGGGCTTGCCGCGTTCCTGCACGGCCACGCCGAGCGCGGCGCCGAGCAGGTCCGAATCCGCCGCGGCGAGGTCGAGGCGACCATCCGCCTTGCGCTTCAGCGCGGCATCGCCCTGCTTGAGCAGTTCGGCGCGCACTTCCGGCAGCGTCACCGTCAGCGCGAGTTCGTCGGCCAGCGTGCTGCGCAGCAGCGAGTCGCTGTCGGCCTCGTTCGCCTTGCGGTGGTAACCCAACTGCTGCATGCGCGGCAGGTAGGCCGCCTTGGCCCACGCGGCGAGCTTGGCGCGCTCCGCATCGGTCTGCGCCAGGTTGCGGTAGATCCAGTTGAAGCTGGTCAGCGGCGCGGTCGCCACTTCGCGCGTCTTGGACGAGGTCAGCGGCTTGAGCGCGGCCAGCACGTCGCCGGCATCGAGGTCGCCGTGCTTGAAGCTGGCGTACACCGCGTCGGCGTAGGCGAGCTGCTCGGCGTCGTCGAGCTTGTCGATCTGCTTGCCGAGGCTGGCCAGGTCGTTCTTCGCCATCGCGAAGCGGTAGTAGCCGCTGCCGTTGGCGTTCGGCAACACCCAGGTGCCCTTGCTGGCGTCGTCGAGCACCATGCTGCCCTCGGCCTTGTCGAACAGCTCGCAGCTCACCTTGGTGCCGCTGGCGGTGGCGAAGCGCACGCACATCGGCACGCCCCAGACCTGGCCTGCGTCGCCCTTGCTGCCCACCGGCAGATAACGGCTCTGCGTCAGGTGCAGCACGGTCTTGCCGTTCTCTTCGGACAGCCTGGTCTGCACGTACGGCACGCCCGGCTGGTTGAGGAAACTCTTGAACGCCTGCTTGAAGTCGTTGCCCTTGTCGGCCGCCTTGGCGATCGCATCGATCAGGTCGTCGGCGGTGGCGTTGCCGAACTTGTGGTCCTGGATGTACGCGCGCATGCCCTTCTGGAAGGTCGGCTCGCCCACGTAGCCTTCGAACATGCCGAGCACCGCGGCACCCTTCTGGTAGGTGATGCCGTCGAACGCGGTCTCGATGTCGCCGTTGCCGGTGATCGGCTGGCGGATCTTGCGCGTGGTGACCAGGCTGTCGCCGTTCATCGCGCCCTGCGCGCCACGCACGCGGTCGAGATCGGCGCGGTACTCCGGATGCACCTTCTGCGTCACCTTCTGCTGCATCCAGGTGGCGAAGGCTTCGTTGAGCCAGAGGTCGTCCCACCAGGCCAGCGTCACGGTGTCGCCGGTCCACTGGTGCGCGAGTTCATGCGCGGTGACGTTGAACGAACCGCGCACGTAGTTGGCCGGGGAATCCGGATCGAGCAGCAGCAGCCAGTCGCGGAAGGTCACCAGGCCGGGGTTCTCCATGGCGCCGGCGGAGAAGTCCGGTGCGGCCAGCAGGTCGAGCTTGTCCCACGGATAGCCGAAGCCGTAGTAGTCCTCCAGCGTGTGGATGATGCTCGGCGTTTCGCCCAGCACATGCTGCATGCGATGGCCTTCGCCCTGTGCGGCGATGCCGCGCAGTTCCAGGTTGCCCTCGCGCTGGGCGGTGGCCGAGATGTCCGGGCCCTTCACCACATCCCACGGGCCCACGCCGAACGCGACGAGGTAGGTCGGCAGCGGCTTGGTGGTGGAGAAGGTCAGCGTCTTCCAGCCGTCGCCGGCCTTCTCTTCCTTCACCTGCCTGGTGTTGGCCACGCCCACTTCGTCGTTGGGAATGGTCAGGCGGATATCGAACGGCGTCTTGAAGCCGGGCTCGTCGAAGCCGGGGAACGCGAAGCGCGCGCTGATGGGCTCCATCTGCGTCATCGCATACGGCTGGCCCTTGTGGCTCACCTTGTACAGGCCCTGCAGCTGCTGGTTGAGCGGCGCGGTGTATTCGAACGCCACGGTCAGTTCCTGCGGCTTCAGCGTCGTGCCGAAGTCGATGCGCACCACGCCTTCCTGCGGCGCCACTTCCACGTACTTGCCCGCGTGCTTCTTGCCGGCGGCATCGGTGATCGTCACCTTGCCCACCTTCAGCTCGCGGCCATGCAGCCACAGGTGATCGGACGCCTGGTCCAGCTTCACCTTGATGCGGGTGGTGCCGGAGAAATCCTGCTGGCGCGGGTCGACCTTGAAGTCGAGCTGGTACGACTCCGGCACGGCCCAGCGCGGCAGCTTGCCATGCGGCTGGTCATCGGCGGCCGGTGCGGCCAGGGCGGCGGCGCAACAGGTCGCGAGCGCGGTGAGAACAAAAGGACGAACAAGACGATGCATGGTTGGGGGCTCCCCTGGAGCGGACACAAATGCTGACGCTAGGCTGACCCGTGACGAACGACACAGTGCCAGAAGACATGGTGAGCCCGGGGCACCGTCCGGGACGGGACGCGAGTCACCGGTGGCGAGGCGCTCTCGCGTGTGCCTTCCACCAGGGACCCGGCTATTGTTATGGCCGATGGAAGGCACCACAATCATAGACATAGCCTATGAAATGAGTGGATGCCCGATGAACCTGCGCGACCTGCACTATCTCGTGGCCCTTGCCGAACATCGCCATTTCGGGCGCGCGGCCGAAGCGAGCTTCGTCAGCCAGCCCACGCTGTCCACGCAGATCAAGAAGCTCGAGGACGAGCTGGGCGTCGCGCTGGTGGAACGCACGCCGCGCAAGGTGCTGCTCACCGAAACCGGGCGCGAAATTGCGCGCCGCGCGCGTGGCGTGCTGTCGGAGATCGACGAGATCAAGGCCATCGCGCAGCGCACGCGCGACCCGGAATCGGGCACGCTGCGCCTGGGCATCTTCCCCACGCTGGGGCCGTATCTGCTGCCGCACCTGGTGCCGCTGGTGCGCAAGCATTTCCCGCGGCTCGAGCTGTTGCTGGTGGAAGAGAAAACCGAGCAGGTGATACGCATGCTGCGCGAGGGTTCGCTGGACGTGGGCATCCTCGCCCTGCCCCTGCACGAGGACAGCCTGCACACGGAGTTCCTGTTCGAGGAACCGTTCGTGCTCGCCGTGCCCGAGGATCATCCGCTGGCGCACAGGCAGAAGCGGTTGAAACTCGATGACCTCGAAGACGAAAGCCTGCTGCTGCTGGAAGACGGCCATTGCATGCGCGACCAGGCACTGGAGGTGTGCCAGCTCGCCGGTGCCGGCGAGCGGTCCGGCTTTCGCGCCACCAGCCTGGAAACGCTGCGCCAGATGGTGGCGGCGAACGTGGGCATCACGCTGTTGCCCACGCTGGCGATCAAGCCGCCGGTGGCGCGTACCGACAACGTGCATCTGCTGGAATTCGCCGGTCATCCGCCGAGCCGGCGCATTGCGCTGGTGTGGCGCAAGAGTTCGTCGATGGCCCCGTTCCTCAAGCGCTTCTCCGAAGTAATCCGCAGCCTGCCGGCCGACCTGCTGCAGCCGGACGTGGCGCAGGCCAAGCCCGCCAGGCGCGGCGGACGCTGACACCGGATGCAGCGCTTTCTACTGATCGCCGTGGCGCTGATCGTCGCGCTGGGCGGCGCGCACTGGTGGCGCCATCGCCCGCTGGCGCCCTCACCGGGCGTGCTGGCAGCCGACGCGCCCGAGCAGATCGACCTCGACGATGGCGCCTCCCTGCAGCGCGGCGACGTCATGCTGCGCACGCGCGCGCATTTCGCGCTGACGGCGCGCGTGCTGTCGCGCGAGGACTATCACATGGACGCCGGCGCCAGGCTCGCGCCGGTCGATCTTGCGCTGGGCTGGGGCCGCATGTCCGACAGCGAGGTGCTGAAGGACATCACCGTCAGCCAGGAAAACCGCTTTTATCACTGGCATGTCGACCATTTTCCGATCCCGCGCCGCGAGATCGAAACCTCCAGCGCCAACATGCACATGATTCCCGCCGACGACGGGGTACGCCACGAACTCGAGCGCGTGCGTACCGGCGAGATCATCCACCTGGAAGGTTTCCTGGTCGATGCGAGCCGTCCCGACGGCTGGCATTGGCGCACCTCGATGACGCGCGAAGACACCGGCAACGGTGCCTGCGAGCTGGTGTACGTGGAGAGCGTGGCGCCCGCGACGCCGTAGCCATCCTCCCTTACAACAGAGCCCCGGCGGCCGTCATGACGCGGAAAACCGCTCTTCCTGTAGGAGCGCACCCAGTGCGCGACAAGCCGACGGAGCGGTGAAACCATGACTGCGGTCGCGCACAAGGTGCGCTCCCACAACAGAGGCTCCGGCAGCCGTCATG
>NZ_BCPR01000059.1 GCF_016586165.1 Dyella sp. EPa41
CAAATGGCCGTCCGCCTGCTGGCGGCTCACCAGTGCGCCAAGCAGCGACAAGGCGTCTGTTGCTGCGGGATCCTGGGCCATGAGGAAGCGGGCGAATGCCACGTCGAGGGGGCGCAGCAGGCCGTGCTCGACGGCGAAGTCCAACGACGCGGTCAGGGCGTCAGGCCGCATGGGCATGTGCTCCCTCGGCGAACAGGCGGTCCATGGCTTCGATCAGCTGGAGTGGCAGTCGCTCGACATGCACGCCGTGCCCTTCGCCATCGATGCCACGCAGATAAAGATAGGCCACGCCGCCGACGTGCCGCTCGTAGTCGTAGTTGGGAAGGCGCGCGCGCAGCTGCCGGTGCAGGGCCAGCGTGTAGAGCGCGTATTGCAGGTCGTAACGCTCGCGCAGGATGGAATCGCGCATGGCGCTCGCCGTGTAGGCGCGGGCATCGCTACCCAGGCGATTCGACTTGTAGTCGATCACGTAATAGCGCCCCTGGCGCTCGGCCACCAGATCGATGAAACCCTTGAGCAGCCCGTTGATGCGCTCGGCCTGCAGCGCCGGCCGTGGCATGCCATTTAGCGAGTGCGTGCTGACCAGGCGATCCAGCGCCAGCGTGTCGACATGGCGGGCTTCGAACCAGAACTCCAGCTCCGCGTAGCAGGCGTCGAATCCGGCAAGGCTGGTGGAGGTGCCGTCAGGCAGCGCCAGCGACGCGCGCAACAGGTCTGGAAGCCACTGTGAAAGCAGGGCGATATCCGATTGCCAGCCGCGGCGCTGGCAGCGGCGTGCGATCTCCTTGCCCAGTTCGGCCGGGTCGGCGGCCACGGCGGCAAAGCCTTCCCCGGCCGACCATTCGAGCAGGTCGTGCAGGAACGTGCCTGCCTCGGCGCCGGCATGAAAAGCGTGGATGCCCTTGGCGAGGGCGGGTGCGTCCACCCGCAAGGAGGCGGGCTCGCTTTCGGCTTCCATGCGCACCTCCTGCGAGGCGGTCTCCGGTGCGGGCGAAGGCGACTCGTCGTCAGCCAGCTTGAGCGAGCTGTAGCTCGCCACCCACCAGCGCTCCTGCGGCGGCCCCTGGAAAGTCCGCGCCTCCCACAAGGGCGTGACATCGGTGGCCTTGGGTCGGAACGGATGCGTGTCCGGAGGCGACAGCACGTCGACCTGCATGTCCCGGTTATCGCCACGCAAAGCCTGCAGCCGAGGCAGCAGCTCGCCCGCTTGGATCACTTCATCACCTGACAACACGTAACCGAAGGCGGATTTGTGCAGTGAAGGCGTGGCGCTGTTGCCGCTTTTGCAACAGGCGATGCCGAGCCAGCAGGCATAGCGGGCGCGGGTGAGCGCCACGTAGAGCAGGCGCAGGTCTTCCTGCAGGCGCTCGCGGTCGGCCAGCGCCAGCGCGGCACCATCCGCGCGCAGATCCATGCGTGCCTCGCCGTCTTCGTCGTGCCATACGAACCGGTCGTCGGCCTTCACTTCGCGCGACGCGCACACGAACGGCAGCAATACCAGCGGATATTCCAGGCCCTTGGACTTGTGGATGGTCACCACCTTGATCAGTGCGTCCTCGCTTTCCAGCCGCACGATCTGGTCCTCGGCGGTATCGCTCTGCGCATCGCGGGCGGTGGACATCTGCGTGGCCAGGTGGCGCACTAAGGCCTGCTCGCCGTCGAGGCTGGCTGCCGCGTGTTGCAGCAGCTCTGCCAGATGCAGCAGGTTGGTCAGCGCGCGCTCGCCGTCGAGGCGGGAAAGCAGGCGCGCGGGCAGGTCGAAGGCGTGCAGCAGGTCGTGCAGCATCGCCAGCACGCCATGGCGTTGCCAGGTGTCATGCAATTGACGGAAGCGTTCTGCGCAGGTTTCCCAGTAGTGTTCGTCGAGGTTGAGCCGGTCGAGCTCAGCGTCGCTTTGGCCCAGGGTGGGTGTCGCCAGCGCCGCGCGCATCGCGCGATCGGAGCCCGGCGACGCGCAGGCCTGCAGCCAGCGCAGCAGGTCGACGGCTTCGGGCGAGGCATAGACCGAATCACGGTCGGACAGGTACACGCTCTTGAGGCCGCGGCGCTGCATTTCATCGCGCACTTTCGCCGCTTCGTTGCCGCTGCGCACGAGGATGGCGATATCACCCGCGCGCAGCGCACTGAGCTGGCCCGCGTCATCCATGAAGCCGCAGCGGCCATCCTGCGCGGCGGCCAGCAGCTGCACGACGTAGGCGGCGGCGTGCTGCGCCATGGCGTTGGCGTAGGCCGAGCCGCTGATGGCTTCGTCGCCATCGAGCACCGCCAGTTGCATCGGCGGCAAGGGCTGTCCATCGAGCACGAGGCGGTCGCCGCGGCCGCGTGCTTTCACCGGGTGGAACGGCAACGCATGGCGGCCGAACGCGAAGGCGCCCGCGGCGTGCGTGTCGGCATGTTCGAAGACACGGTTGACCGCGCCGACCAGGGCTCCGGTTGATCGGTAATTGGTGTCGAGCGTCCAGGTCGGCTGGCTGGCGCGCTCACGCGCGCGCAGATAGGTATGGATGTCCGCGCCGCGAAAGCCGTAGATGGCCTGCTTGGGATCGCCGATCAGCAGCAGGCCGGTTCCGGCGCGTCCGTCGTAGATGCGCCGGAAGATGTTCCACTGCAGGGGGTCGGTGTCCTGGAACTCATCGATCAGGGCGATGGGATACTGCTTCGCGATGGTGTCGGCCAGCCGGAGGCCGCTGATGCCGCGCAAGGCGTCGTCGAGCCGGCGAAGCATGTCGTCGAAGCCCATCTGCGCGCGCCGCTGCTTGGTCTGTTCCAGGCGTTGCGATACCCAGCGCATGGCTTGCGAAAGCACGATGGCTTTGAGTGGATCGAGGCGCTCCTGCTGCTCGATGCACGCTTCGATCGCATCGAACGCGGCATGGCGCAAGGGTTCGGCGTTCTTGTTGAGCGCCGCCGTCAAGGCGCTTTGCGAATAGCGCCGCAAGGTATCCAGGCCGATGGGGCCGCCCTGCGACCACGCGCGCAATTCCGCAAGCTGTGCCGTCACGTTGTCCGCCGGCATCTTCCGCCCGTTCAGCGCGCGCGCGGCCAGGGCCTTGGCGAACATGGCCTCGATGGCATCCTTGTCGTTGCTCCACGCCAGTCGCGCGCATGCCTCGGCGGTCTCCGCGCCATCCACGCCTTGCCGGAACTGCGCCATGGCCTCGGCCGGTTCGGGCAGCGGCCTGCCCGCGAGCCGCAGGCTTTCCCATGGTTGGCGCAACAAGGGGCGCAGCGCCTTCTGCAGGTCGCCGGGTGTTTTCCACCAGTGCGCGACCAGGGCGGCGCCGGCAACATCAAGCGGGAAGAAATGCGTGCGCCAGTAGTCGCGCACGGTTTCGGCGAGCAGTTCGGCTTCGTCGGTCTGGGTGTCCTGGATGAAGGGATGGCCGCTGTCGAACGCATGCTGGCTGAGCATGCGCTGGCACCAGGCATGGATGGTGTGGATGGCCGCCTCGTCCATCCACTGCGCGGCCAGTTCGAGCTGACGCGCGGCGCGCGAGCGTGCCTCTTCATCGGGATGGGCCGCGATGAGATCGCGCAGGAAGTCGTCGCCCGCCCGCTGTCCGCGGAATGCTTCGGCGGCTTCGCCAAGGCGCTCGCGGATGCGTTCGCGCAGCTCGGCCGTCGCCGCCTTGGTGAAGGTCAGCACCAGGATCTGCGAGGGCAGCAGTGGCGTGTTGTCCGGGCGGCCATGGCCCAGCACGAGCCGCAAGTACAGCGCGGCAATGGTCCAGGTCTTGCCGGTGCCGGCACTGGCCTCGATCAGCTGGATGCCTTGCAGCGGCAAGTGCAGCGGTTGCAGCGACCGGCTGGCGCTCATGCGGCATCCTCCTGGCGGGCGATCTCCAGCAACGGGCGATATAGCGACAGCCAATCCACGAAGCCGCCGGCCAGCAGCGCGCCAAGGCTGGGCCAGGCGCGGGCCAGGTAGGCATCGTCGTCCACTTCTCCGGCGATACGCGCAAAGCTGTTGCCTTCGTAGGCGAGCATGGCCTGCTTGCGGGCCTTGTCTTCATCCCCGGCCTGCAACCAGGCGAAAGCGGTACGACGGGCCAACGGCAGGGGTGCGTTCATGCCCTGGCGCAGCGCATACAGGAGTTCATCCAGCCATTGCGCCGCCTGCGCCGCATCGATGGGTGGCAGCACGATCTGCGCATCCAGGCCCACCACGCGCGATGTCATGGCCAACCCCTGCGCATGCGCAAGCAGGTGGATGATCCAGGTGGCGATGAGCTTGTCGTGGCGAATCACGCCGTTCTTCTGCAACAGGCGTCCCGTCGACAGCTCCAGGCGAACCCGGGCGCCGTCGGCGCCCTGGCGCAGGTCCGTCAACCAGTCCTCCACGCGAAGGTCGTGCGCGGCGTATTGCAGTTCGATCTTGTCGTCGCGCAACGGCCAGCGTTCGCAGGCGGCCAGCCAGGCCTGCGCCAATATTTCGCCTTCGCGCGCCAGCACTTGTTCGCTCAACGCGCCGAAGCCGCCGGGCGGAAGCACGCCCTGGCGCGCCAGCTGCCGGGTGGCCATCGATACCGCGGGCAACGCCTCGTCGCTACGCAGCGCCGCATGCACGATGGCCGTCGTGGCCTGGTGCTGCTCCAGGGCATTCAGGCCGAACGGTTCGTCGTCGGCCGCGTCGGCATCCAACGCGTTGAAGTGCACCTTGAGCCGCTGGTTGTAGAAACTGCGCACCGGTTGCGAAAGGAAGGCGCGCAGCTGGGTAATGCCAAGCGCGGCATCCGGCTGCCATGGCGGCAGCGTCTCGTCGCCCGCCCTTGCACGGGGGCGCAAGGCCTGCCGCCATTCGCGCGCATACGTGAAGAGGCGCGCATCGGCATCGGCGTCGAAATAGCGACGACTGAATGCCTGCAAGGGATGGACGGTGGAGAGGGCGTCCAGCAGCCGTTGTCCGGCGTCTGGCGCGTCCGCCTGGTTGCCTTCGCGATGCCATCCCGCCGCCAGGTAATCGCGCAGCTGGCCCACCAGCACCGACGGAGGCAACGCGCTGTTGTCGCGCACATGGCGGCCCACCCAGCTGATATACAGCGCATCGCGCGCCGAGACCAGGGCTTCGAGAAACAGGTAGCGATCGTCCTCGCGACGGGATCGATCGCCGGGACGGGCGTGCCCCGGCTGCGCCATCAGGTCGAAGTCGGCAGGCGCCTGCTGTCGCGGATAATCGCCATCGTTCATGCCCAGCAGGCACACCACGCGAAACGGAATCGCGCGCATCGGCATCAGCGTGCAGAAGCTCACCGCGCCACCCATGAAGCGTTGCGATAGCCGGCTTTCGTCCATCGCATCGAGCCAATGCTCGCGCACGATGGCCAGTGGCAGGGGCAGTGCGAAATCGGCTTCATCGCAGGCATCGCGCCAGGCATCCAGCGCATCGCCCAGGCGCGTGAGCCGGTCGCCATCGCGCGGATCGTCAGCCTCGAAGAAATCGGCAAGCAGCGACTGCAACCGGGCATGCCATTGCGACGGCGTCGCCGGCTCGCGCAATGCCTGCCAATGGATCTCCAGCTGATCGAGCAACCCGACGAGGGGGCCGACCAGCGCCGCATCCAGTCCGCCCACTTCCTCGTACGGTGCAATGTCCTGCCAGGCGGAGCCTTCGCCCACGGCATAACCCAGCAGCATGCGGCGCAGGCCAAAGCGCCAGCTGTTCTGTTCGATGCCTGGCAGTTCCAGGCTCTGCTTCTGCGTGGCGTCGAGACCCCAGCGCACGCCCGCGCCCTCGATCCAGCGACGCAGGATCGGCAAGCCAAGTGCCTCGATGCCGAAGCGCCGCCGCACGGCAGGGACGTCGAGCAGATCGAGCAGATCACTGACCGCAAAGCGCGACTCGGGCAGTGACAACAGCTGTTCCAGCGCCACCATCATGGGGACCACGCCGCGCGACGGCTGGTCGGTGACGGAGTAGGGCAGATGCCGCGGATCGTCCGGCGGCAGCCGGCCGAATACGGCTTGCACGTGGGGCGCGTAGGCCTGGATATCGGGCACCATCACGATGACGTCGCGCGGCGACAGCGGCGTACCGCGCCGATGGGCTTCCTCGAACATCGCCAGCAGCTGGTCGTGGAGGATCTCCACTTCGCGCTGTGGACTGTGCGCGATCTGGAAGCGCAGCGAGTCGTCGCCCGGCTTCCAGGGTTTGCGTTGCGCCGGCTCCATCGGGGCCGGCTCGAGATCGAGGATGGCTTGTTGCACCTGTCGCAGCAGCGTGCTGCGATCGGTATCGGTGAACAGGTCGATGCTGCGGTTCCATGCGGCGAATTGCTGGCGATAGCCTTCCGGGCGATCGACATTGTCGAGCAGACGGATGTAGTCGCGTCCTTGCCGCCCCCACGCCGCCAGCAGCGGGTTGGCGTGCAGATGGAGATCTTCGTAGCGCGGCTCGGCCGGCAGGCCGGGCTTGCCGGCATGACGGCGCTGGCTGGCCTTCAGCAGTTCGCGGTCCTCGATGATGTCCGCCCAGTAGTGGCGACAGGGATTGGCCACCAGCAGCATCACCTGGCTGAAACGGGCGAGCGCGGTCAGTGCCTCCAGCGTCTGTTGTGGCAGCGAGGACATGCCGAACACCACGATGCGGCGTGGCAGCTTCGCAGGTCGCGTGGCCAGCGTGCCGATGCGCTCGAGGAAAGCCTGGTGCACCGCGGCGCGGTGGTTGCGGCGTTCGTCGCCGACATCGTCGAGCACCAGCTGCCACAGGCGTGCCTGCCAGCGCTGGTCCGCGGCCAGCGGCGCCTGGCGATCACGGAGGTCGTCACGCAGCTCGTAGCGGCCGTGTTCCCAGTCGGCCAGCCAGTCGGCGCGGTAGACCTGGTACTGGTCGAACAGGTCGGCCACGCGTTCGGCCAACTGGAAGCGCTTGCGCTCGTCGTGGTCGTCGCGGAGGAAATCGCGCAACGGCGCGAAGTCGGGTTCGTGGAGATGCGCCGGCAACAGCCGCAGCAGGCGCCAACACAGGCGCGACTTGTCGAACGGCGAAGTCGTGGGAACCGCATCGCGGCCAAGCACGTTGCGATAGGCCGACCACAAAAAGCGGCCCGGCAGCTGCACATCGACCGCCGCACTGATGCCCAGGCCTCCATCGCCCACCGGTCGCGCCAGCGCCCATTTCAACCACTGGGCGATGCCGTTGCTCTGCACCAGCATCAACTCGTCTTCCAGCGGCCGCAGCGGCGCACGCGCGAGCCAGCCGGTCAGCAGGTCGCGCAGGTCTTCCATGCGGTTGCCATGGATCACCATGAGGCCCGGCACGATCGGGGCTTCGAAGGGCAGGTCCAGGCTGTGGCTCACGGCAGGCAAGGGGCGGTTTCGCTCATGGGGACATTCTCGCTGAGCGGGCGGTGGATGTCCCGTATCCTGGTACCGAGGCATCGCAAATCCTGAGAGGACCGGAGGCGCCGGTGATGAAAAAGCTCTGTTGCGTCGCGCAAGACGTCTTGTCCATACTCGGCCTCAACGGACGTCGCGCTGGTATGGATGTCCAAACGAAACCAGGGATCGACGCATGAACCATGGCCGCTGCGCCATCCTCCTGCTGGCCGCCGGGCTGCTTGCCGGCTGTGCGACAGGCAACGTATCCGATGCCGCGCTGCGCGGTGACGCCCACCATCCGGCGCAAGCCCAGGGTTGGGTCGAGACCCGGCTTTATTTCGGCCTGGGGCCGGCGGACGATCCGGCGCACGGCGTCAGCGAACGGGACTGGCGCGCATTCCTCGATGCCGAAGTGACGCCGCGCTTCCCGGACGGGCTCAGCGTGCTCGACGTCTACGGCCAGTGGCAGGGCAAGGACCAGCCCCTGCCCGAGCGGTTGCGCTCGAAATTGCTGGTGATCGACTACGCCGATACGGCGGCCAATCGGGCGAACGTGGAGTCGATCCGCGCGGCCTGGAAGCAACGCACGGGCGACCAGTCGGTGTTGCGCGTGACCCAACCCGCCGAGGTGTCGTTCTGAGCATGAACACAAGCGCGCACTCGAAGTGGTTTTCACCCGGCGACCTCAACGGCTTCCTTGGCCTGGTGGTCGACAACCTGTCGATCATGGCCTTCCTTGCCGCGGCCTTGATCGGCATCTTCGGCTTGCCGCCCGACATCGTCTTCCTGCGCATGTTTCCCGGCACCACGTTCGGCGTGCTGCTGGGCAACCTGGCCTACACGGCCATGGCGCGGCGATTGGCGCAGCGCACGGGGCGCGAGGACGTCACCGCGATGCCGCTGGGCCTGGATGCACCCACCAGCATCGGCCTCGCCTTGCTGGTGCTTGGCCCGGCCTTTCTCCACTTCAGGCAATCGGGCCTGGACCAGCACGCCGCGGGCGTGGCGACCTGGCAGCTCGGCATGGCCTCGCTGGTGATCATGGGCGTGCTGAAGTTCGTGCTGTCGTTCTTCGGCGGCATGGTGCAGCGTCATGTGCCACGTGCCGGGCTGCTCGGTTCGATCGCCGGCATTGCGCTGGTGCTGATGGGTTTCCTGCCGCTGGTGGAGATCCTCAAGCTGCCCATCGTCGGCTTCGCTGGCCTCGGCGTCGTGCTTTATGCGCTGGTGGCGCGCGCACGGATGCCGTTCGGCTTGCCTGGCGTGCTGGTGGCTTTCGTGGTGGCGGCGCTGCTGTATTACCTGCTTGGGCCGTTGGGCTGGCTCGGCAGTGGATATAAACCGCCGGTGGCGTGGCAATGGCGCTTCGTCTTGCCGGTGCCGACGCTGCAGTGGATGAACGGGATGGCCGCTGCCGTGCCGTACCTGCCGTTGATCCTGCCGTTCGGCCTGCTGATGGTGGTGGGTGGCATCAACGTGACCGAGAGTGCGCGCGCCGCGGGCGATGACTACCGCACGCGCGACATCCTGCTGGTGGAGGCCCTGGCGACGCTGGTGGCGGGCTTTTGCGGCGGCGTGGCGCAGACGACGCCTTACATCGGCCAACCGTCGTACAAGGCGATGGGCGCGCGCAGTGGCTACACGCTGCTGACGGGCCTGGTGATCGGGCTGGGCGGCGTGTTCGGGTACCTCTCCAACATCGTGGAGCTGGTGCCGCTCTCCGTGCTCGCTCCCATTCTCGTCTTCGTCGCCATCGGCATCACGGTACAGGCGTTCGAGGCAACGCCGACGCGTTACGCCGCGGCGGTTGTCTTCAGTTTCTTTCCCGCGATTGCGCGCATGGTGACGATCAAGCTGAGTGACCCTACCTATGTGCCGGGTGATCGCCTGCAGGCGCTGTTCGCCGATCGCGCCCATGGCTTCTCGGAGCTGGCGGTGATCACCGTGCTCGGCAACGGCTTCATCATCACATCGATGATCTGGGCCAGCTTCCTTGTCGCGCTGATCGACGCCAAGCCATTGCGTGCGGCGTGGATATTGCTGCTCGGCGGCGCGCTGAGCCTGTTCGGCATCATCCACTCGGTGCAGCTCAGCGGCGGCATCTACCTGCCGTGGCTGCTCGATGACGCATCGCGACTGCTCGCATGGCAGTTCACCGGCGCTTACGCCGCGCTTGCTATCGTGCTGGTGCTGCTTGCAATGGCTACACGGTTCACACAATCCGATGCTGCGTGAAGGCGCAGGCCGGAATTGAGAGTCGTCTCATGGTTGGGGCAGGGGCGGATACCCACAATTCGCCGGCCTCGCCGCGATGATGATGCCGACACTTGCCTAGGCCGCGTGTCTGCCATCATCCGGTGGGGTGCCAGGCAACTCTCATCGACATGGCTGCGTGCGGACGGTACGCGCCACAGCCACCAGGCCTGGTTGATACGCCGGACGGCGTCGCTGCCAGAAAACCCGGCATCCCCCGAAGCGGTCATGTTTCGACGTTGGTGGCACGGGACGCGCCGAGGCGCGCGTGTTCCGGTCAGATGTGCAGCGCCGTTGCCGGGGCTTCAGCCATGGCCGACAAGGCTTCAGCGCGGGTCATGCTGCGCTCGGCGCGTTCCAGCGCCGTGCAAGCCGACTCGGCGGCATAACGCATCAGATAAGCCAGGTGCGCGCGATACTGCGAACCGATGCCGTGCGCCCGTATCATGCCCGCCGCTTCGGCCAGGCACTCCAGGTCGGTGTAGGCGCGATCGAGGTCCGAGCTGCTGCTGGACTGCACGAAGTCGCGCGCGCGGGTGGCGTCGTGCGAGCGGACGCTCACCAGGTCTTCCACCAACCGCGCTGCCTGGCGGGCAGCGAACACCAGCACGTCAGCCGCCGCCCGGGAAAGTTCGCTGTCGGACATCGCACGGTCGGTGAGTTCCACCAGACTTCGCGTGACGACGAGCAATTGCGCAACGGGGTTCGCCGTCGCGTCGCTGTGGTCCATGATTCCGCCCCCTCGGAGAATTGGGGCGTATTCTCCACACCGCGAGGGGCTTTGGATATCGGAAAATGCTCCGCCCCGATCCCGCCGAGGCCCCGGCGATCTGTAGGGCTGGAGAGGCGGGCCGACCGGCCTTGTCGACGGGGCCGACCCGGCGTACGCGAAAACGCAAAAAGCCCGGCGATGCCGGGCTTTTTGCTGGATTCGGTGGTGGGCGATGCAAGGATCGAACTTGCGACACCTGCCGTGTGAAGACTTAGAGGAATATCAGGTAGTTAGCGTGGGTCAGGGCTCGCCTGGGAACTCCCATTTACAAGAGAGCTTGATCGAGGATTGCTTCCAACGAGATCAGTAGGAAGATCCGGTACCTCATTGTGTGTCGCAGCCCAGATGGCATCGCTAATCGCTTGACCGTACTTGTAATTTATGGCGGTACCGACGAGATAACCGCCTACGGCTACGCCGGCCACCCAGCCCGCAGGGTTGCTGCCAAGTAGTTCGATATCCAAGGGTCCGCTGGCGATTGGCAGGGCAATCAGGCCAGGATTCCTGCCCGTTGGGTCAACTTAGCTCAGTGGATTCCCATCCACATAGGCATACGTACTGGGTACTACTGCGCATGGGCATGATCCGACGGACGCGGAGCGCGCCACATCGATCCGGGAGGCGCATTGGGGTCCTCCACGCCTGCTTGCATTTTGATGCGAATCTCCCGCCCCGCAGCATGTATAACCTGTTTCTGTTTACTGATGCGCTTGGCGGTCTTGTATGTCATGACCACATGATCGTTATCGTCCCAATATGCATTCACGCCGTTGGAAACATCGCTTCGCGTGGCTCCATACAGGATGGCTGCAGCATTGTTCTGATCACACGATACTTGTTTCGCGGGGACAACACAGACCTCATACCAGAAATCACTCGTCGCGCCGGCACTGTCTTCAATCACAACCACATCCAACGATCTATCGGGCGAGTGAATGCGCGTGACTTCGTCGCCTTTGGTGCAGCCAGACAGGCTGATAGATACCGCAAGCATCGCGAATATAAGTTTGTTAATGCCGAAAGGCATGAAACGTCTCCATGGTCGACTGGGACTAGGTCCCATCTGACCATTGGTGTGGGTGACTCGAGCGACTCTCCCGCGTCGAGCTAGGACCCTCCACGCCATCGTTGCGTCCTTCGTTAGCGGCCCTGGTGACCTCTGGCGAGGGCACGTTGGCAGTCGGCGGGGTTCTCGATTTCACCGGATGGTGGAGGGGCAATGGCGCCTCCATCATGGCTAGCCATGGTGGCCAGCATCCGCCGTGGTGCTCACGCACTTACCATACATTTACGACGAAAAAGGCCGCCATTTGGGCGGCGGCCTAAGTCGTTGATTCGGTGGTGGGCGATGCAAGGATCGAACTTGCGACACCTGCCGTGTGAAGGCAGTGCTCTACCGCTGAGCTAATCGCCCGCCGAGCGCGCAAATATACGGTGCCCCGGGGGCGGGGTCAAGGCTTTCTGGCCAAAAATTGCCGGGGACTGGGCAGGCCTGTGAAAGGTGGGCGCGTACAATGTGCCGTTTAACACGCTACCGGCCCAGGCTCATGGACTTCCTGCAGCACGAACTCAATCACATCCTCCAAGCCCTGCACAATTTCGAGTTCACGCCCTGGAAGATGGTCGGTTACCTCGGCTCGGTCATGTTCACCAGCCGCTGGTTCGTGCAGCTGTACTTCACGCGCAAGCTCAAGCGCGTGGTGATGCCCTTGTCGTTCTGGTGGCTGTCGGTGGTCGGCAGTGCGTTGTTGCTGTCGTACTTCGTGTTCGGCAAGAACGACTCGGTGGGCATTCTTTCCAATTTCTTCCCGGCCTTCGTGTCGGTCTACAACCTCGTGGTGCACATGCGCGAAGTGAAGCGCCGGTCGCTGGTGGAGAGCGAGGTCTGAGGCGTCGGTCGGGCGCTTTTTGTATTGGTAGGAGCGCACCCAGTGCGCGATGGGCGTCGTGTCGTCATCGCTGCGTAGGCTTGTCGCGCACTGGGTGCGCTCCTACAAAAGCGCCTAAGTGTGGCTGCCTTTAGTCGGGGTCGTAGTCGAGGTTGGAGGCGAGCCAGCGTTCGGCCTCTTCGCGCGTCCAGCCCTTGCGCTTGGCGTAGTCCTCGACCTGTTCGCGCGTCAGGCGGCCGACCACGAAGTATTGGCTGCCGGGGTGCGAGAAATACCAGCCGGAAACCGCGGCCGTGGGATACATCGCAAAGCCTTCGGTGAGTTCGATACCTGCGTTGCGCGTCGCGTCGAGCAGCCGGAACAGCGTGGCCTTCTCGGTGTGGTCGGGGCAGGCCGGATAGCCCGGCGCCGGGCGGATGCCGACGTACTTCTCGTCGATCAGTGCCTTGTTGTCTAGCGATTCGTCCGGTGCATAACCCCAGAATTCGCGACGCACGCGCTCGTGCATGCGCTCGGCGAACGCCTCGGCGAGGCGATCAGCCAAGGCCTTGAGCAGGATGGCCGAGTAGTCGTCATGATCGGCTTCGAAGCGCGCGACATGCGCGTCGATGCCGATGCCCGCGGTAACCGCGAAGCCGCCTACCCAGTCGCGCTTGCCGGTGCTCTTGGGCGCGACGAAGTCGGAGAGGCAGAAGTCGGGGCGTTCGACCGGCTTGTCGACCTGCTGGCGCAGGTGGTGCAGGGTGGCCGTCCTGCCGTTTTCCAGCTGCACTTCGATATCGTCGCCGTGGCCAGCCGCCGGCCAGAAGCCGATCACGCCGCGCGCCGTCAGCCACTTGTCCGCGATGAGCCGGTCGAGCATGGCCTGTGCGTCGTTGAACAGCTCGCGGGCCTGCTTGCCGACGACCTCGTCGTCGAGGATGGCCGGGTAGTGGCCGGCCAGCTCCCACGCATTGAAGAACGGCGACCAGTCGATGTAGTGGCGCAGCTCGGCCAGGTCGTAGTCGTCGAATACGGTGATGCCGGGCTGGCGCGGCGCCGGTGGCTCGTAGCTCGCCCAGTCGGCGGTGAAACGCTGCGCGCGCGCCTTCTGCAACGGCACCAGCGGCTTTCCGCTGCCGCGCTGCTTGTGTCGCTCGCGCACCTCGGCGTACTCGGCGCGGATCCTGGCGATGAAGGCATCGACCAGGTCCTTGCTCACCAGCGACTGCGCCACGCCGACCGCGCGCGAGGCGTCCTTCACCCATACGGTGGGCGACTTGTAGTGCGGCTCGATCTTGAGCGCGGTGTGCGCGCGTGACGTGGTGGCGCCACCGATCATCAGCGGGATGGAGAAGTTCTGGCGCTGCATTTCGCGCGCCACCTGGCTCATCTCCTCCAGCGACGGCGTGATGAGGCCGGAAAGCCCGATGATGTCGGCGTTCTCCGCCACGGCGGTCTCGAGGATCTTCTGCGTCGGCACCATCACGCCGAGGTCGATGACCTCGAAGTTGTTGCAGCGGAGCACGACGCCGACGATGTTCTTGCCGATGTCATGCACATCGCCCTTGACGGTGGCCATCACGATCTTGCCGTTGGACTTGCCGGCATCGCCGGTGCGTGCCTTTTCCTCCTCGATGAAGGGGATCAGGTGCGCCACGGCCTTCTTCATCACGCGGGCGGATTTGACCACCTGCGGCAGGAACATCTTGCCGGCGCCGAACAGGTCGCCGACCACGTTCATGCCGTCCATCAACGGGCCTTCGATCACATCCAGCGGACGCGAGGCTTCCTGTCGCGCCACCTCGGTGTCTTCGACCACGTATTGGTCGATGCCGTGCACGAGCGCATGGCTGAGGCGTTCGCGTACCGGCTTTTCGCGCCAGGCGAGGCTTTCGGTGACGACCTCGCCCTTCTTCGCCTTGTAGTTGTCGGCGATTTCCAGCAGGCGCTCGGTGGCATCGCTGCGGCGGTTGAGCACCACGTCCTCGACGCGCTCGCGCAGTTCCTCCGGTACGTCGTCGTAGATCATCAGCGCGCCGGCGTTGACGATGCCCATGTCCATGCCCGCCTTGATGGCGTGGTAGAGGAACACGGAGTGGATCGCTTCACGCACCGTGTTGTTGCCACGGAACGAGAACGAGACGTTGGAGACGCCGCCGGAGATGTGCGAATCGGGGAAGCGGCGCTTCAGCTCGCGCGTGGCTTCGATGAAATCCACGGCGTAGTTGTTGTGCTCTTCGATGCCGGTGGCGATGGCGAAGATGTTGGGGTCGAAGATGATGTCTTCGGGCGGGAAGTCGAGTTTCGTGGTAAGCAACTCGAAGGCGCGCGAACAAATCTCGACCTTGCGTTCGCAGGTGTCGGCCTGGCCTTGCTCGTCGAACGCCATCACCACCACGGCAGCGCCGTACTGCTGCACCTTGCGCGCGTGCTCGAGGAACAGCTCCTCGCCTTCCTTCATCGAGATGGAGTTGACGATGCCCTTGCCCTGCAGGCAACGCAGGCCGGCTTCGATCACGCTCCATTTGGAAGAGTCGACCATCACCGGCACGCGCGCGATGTCGGGTTCGGCGGCGATCAGGTTGAGGAAGCGTGTCATCGCCGCTTCCGAGTCGATCAGGCCTTCGTCCATGTTGACATCGATGATCTGCGCGCCGTTGGCGACCTGCTGGCGCGCGACGTCCACCGCTTCTTCGTAGCGGTCTTCCTTGACCAGCTTGCGGAACTGCGCGGAGCCGGTGACGTTGGTGCGTTCGCCCACGTTGACGAACAGCAGGTCGGGCGTGATGACCAGCGGTTCGAGACCGGATAGGCGGGTATGGCGAGGCATCATGTTTTGTCCTCCTCTCCCCTGAGGGGAGAGGATCGAAGTGAGGGGATGGGGCTTGCGATAGCGCATGACGATGCGGGGTCGGGGCCAGGTCGTCCCCTCACCCCGACCCTCTCTCCCACAAGGGGACTACTTTTGGGTCGCCCGGAGGGGAGAGGGGGCATTACGCGGCCACCTGCGTGTTGGCGGGCAGGGTGCGCGGCGCGCAGTCGCGCACGGCATCGGCGATGGCCTTGATATGGGCAGGGGTGGTGCCGCAGCAGCCGCCGACCAGGTTGAGCAGGCCGTCACGCGCGAAGCCGCCGATGACGGCGGCCATCTGCTCGGGCGTCTCGTCGTACTCGCCGAAAGCATTGGGCAGTCCCGCGTTCGGATGCGTGCTGACGAAGCACTGCGAGACATTCGACAGCGTCTGCACGTGCGGGCGCAGGTCGGCGGCTCCCAGCGCGCAATTGAGGCCCACCGAGATGGGGCGCGCGTGCTGCACGGAGTAATAGAACGCCTCGGCGGTCTGGCCCGACAGCGTGCGGCCCGATCGATCGGTGATGGTGCCGGAGATCATCACCGGTACGCGTGCGCCGCGCTGATGGAACAGCTCGCTCAGCGCGAACAGGGCGGCCTTGGCATTGAGCGTGTCGAAGATGGTCTCGACCATGACCACGTCGGCGCCACCGTCGATAAGGCCGCTGGCGGCCTCGGTGTAGTTGCTCACCAGCTCTTCGAAGGTGACATTGCGAAAGCCCGGATCGTTCACGTCGGGCGAGAGCGAGGCGGTGCGACTGGTGGGGCCGAGCACGCCGATCACGAAGCGTGGCTTGTCGGGCGTCTTCGCTTCCCACGCATCGCAGGCCGCGCGTGCAAGGCGCGCGCCTTCCCGGTTCAACTCGTACGCCAGGTGCTCCAGGTGGTAGTCGGCCTGGCTGATGCGGGTGGAGTTGAAGGTGTTGGTCTCGACCAGGTCGGCGCCGGCCTCGAGATAGGCCTCATGCACGCCGCGGATGATGTCCGGGTTGGTCAGCGTGAGCAGATCGTTGTTGCCCTTGAGGTCGCAACTGCCGGGGTGGTCATGGGCGTGCGAGCTGTCGTGGCCGTCGACGAAGCGTTCGCCGCGGAAGGCGGTTTCGTCCAGCTCGTGACGCTGCAGCATGGTGCCCATGCCGCCGTCGAGAATGAGGATGCGTTCGCGCAGCAGCTTTTCCAGCAGGGCGACGCGTTGGGGATGAAGCCAGGGGAGCGTGCTCATGAAGACCTCACGGTTTGCGTGCGAGCAGACTGATCACTTCGAAGTGCGGCGCCTTGCGCTCGCGACTCAGACGGTTGCAGCTGATGACTTCCAGCCCGGCGGAGGTGGCGAAGCCATCCAGTTCATTGGCGGAAAAGCCTAGATTGCGGTGGTCGAACGGCTCCACCACCGCGCGGTGGTCGTGCTTGCCCAGCGTGACGGCGAGCAGGCGGCCGCCGTTGCGCAGCAGGCGCGCAGCCTCGGCCACGGCCTTCGCCGGATGCTCCGCGTAGGTGAGGGCGTGCAGCATCAGCACAAGGTCGAAGCGTCGCTCGCCCAGGTCCAGCGCATGCATGTCGCCCTGGCGCACTTCCACGTTGGAGAAGGGTTTGAGGCGTTGGGCGGCGGCCTCCACCACGCGATCGCTGCTGTCCACGCACACGATGGACCTTGCGTGCGGCGCCAGCAGCTCGGCGGTGATGCCATCGCCGGAGGCGATATCGAGCACGTCGCCGGTTTCCAGCAACTGCAGCAACGAGCGGGCGAGGGTTTCCCAGGTGCGCCCCGGCGAGTAATGCCGCTCCATGTCGCCGGCCACCGTATCGGCCCAGCCTTCCTCGCGGGCGCGCTGGGCGAGCACGCCCGGCAGGCGCGCCGCGTCCTCGCGCAGCAGCGCGTCGTCGATGCTTTCGCGCAGGGATTTGAGCAGGGCCTGTTGGGGGCCGTCGGTATCGCCATTGGCGCGGTAGTAGGCGGAGACGCCGGCACGGCGGTCGCGGACCAGCTCGGCTTCCTTGAGCTTGGCCAAGTGGGTGGATACGCGTGGCTGGGCCAGGTGCAGCACGGCGGCCAGCTCGGCCACGGTCAGTTCCTCCCGCTCGAGCAGGGCGAGCAGGCGTACCCGGGTGGGGTCCGCCAGCAGGCGCAGGATGCTGGAGACGGCGGCCAGATCCACGGTTATCCTTATATCGCGATACAGAGATGCAATAGGCTAGGCCTAGGCCCGCGAGGCGTCAAGTTTGGCAGGGCCATGTAGGAGCGCACCCAGTGCGCGAAAAGCCTACGGAGCTTGGATGCCAGGCGCGGCGGTCGCGCACTGGGTGCGCTCCTACAGGGAAGCGGTTCTTCCTTGCTGCACCCGCACAGAGGCTGTCGGCGTTGGCGGGCTAAAATAGGCGGCTTCCTCCTTCCCCTTGGAGCCGTCATGGATTTCCGTTTTACCGAAGACCAGCTGTCGATTCAGGCCATTGCCCGCGATTTCGCGCAGAAGCGCATTGCGCCGGTAGCGGCCGAGCTGGACGAGAAGGGGGAGTTCCCGCTGGAAAACATCCGCGAGATGGGCCAGCTGGGCCTGATGGGCATCGAGGTGCCGACCGAGTACGGCGGCGCGGGCATGGACCCCATCGCCTACGTGCTGGCGATGATCGAGGTCGCCGCGGCCGATGCCGCCACCGCGACCATCATGTCGGTCAACAACTCGCTGTTCTGCACCGGCATCCTCAAGCATGGCACCGAGGAGCAGAAGCAGAAGTTCGTGCGCGCCATCGCGCAGGGCGAGGCGATCGGCGCCTATGCATTGACCGAGCCGCAGTCGGGTTCCGACGCGTCGGCGATGCATACCCGGGCCACGAAGAACGCCGACGGCGACTGGGTCATCAACGGCAAGAAGAGCTGGATCACCTCGGGCATGGTGGCGCGCTACATCATCCTGTTCGCCATCACCACGCCGGGCATCGGCGCCAAGGGCGTGTCCGCTTTCGTCATCGACACCCAGTTGCCGGGCTTCCATGCGGGCAAGAGCGAACCCAAACTGGGCATCCGCGCCTCGGCCACCTGCGAAATCGAATTCACCGATTACGTATGCCCGAAGGAAAACCTGCTGGGCGAGGAAGGCAAGGGCTTTGCCATGGGCATGAGCCTGCTCGACGCCGGCCGCATCGGCATCGCCTCGCAGGCCGTGGGCATTGCGCGCGCCGCCTATGAGGCTTCGGTGCAGTGGTCGCGCGACCGCAAGGCGTTCGGCCAGCCCATCGGCACGTTCCAGATGACCCAGGCGAAGATCGCCGACATGAAGTGCAAGCTCGACGCCGCCACGCTGCTCACGCTGCGCGCGGCCTGGACCAAGGGTGAGGTGGAGAAGCACGGTGGCCGTTTCGGCACCGAGGCCTCCATGGCCAAGCTGGTGGCGTCGGAAGCCGCGATGTGGATCTCGCACCAGGCGGTGCAGATCCATGGCGGCATGGGCTACTCCCGGGAGATGCCGCTGGAGCGTTACTTCCGCGACGCCAAGATCACCGAGATCTACGAAGGCACCAGCGAGATCCAGCGCATCGTGATCGCCCGCGCCGAAACCGGCCTGCGCTGAGCACGTGATACCAGGGCTTCCGGGGCCATGCCGGAAGCCCGCGAAGGTCCTCCCCGGGCCTTGCTTACGGGCCACAGCGGAAAGAGCCGACACGGAGGTTGACGGTTATCTGGTTGATCGCAAATACTTGCGATCAACCAGGGACAGGTCCCCCTCCGCCAAGGATGGCCCCATGCTGACGTTTCTGCTCATCGTTCTGGCGCTGATCGCGCTCGCGGTTTTTCCGGTCATGTACACCGCGCGGGCCATGGGGGCGGAAAACACCGGCATCGGCTCGGTGCTGCTGGTGCTCGTGCTGCAGCTCTGCCTCTCCAAGCTGGTGGAAATGGTCATTTCCTCGGGACTGGTGGCGGCCCTGGCCGGCTTCTTCGGCGGCGCCCTCATCATCCAGATGGTGATGGTGACCACCTACAAGCGTGCCCTGCTCATCAGCCTGGTGAGTTCGGTCATCGCCATACTCGGCGTGTTGCTGCTCATCAAGCTGGCGGGTGGCCATCGTGTCCCGGCTGAAGAGATGTCCATGCTGCTCACGGCCTTGTCGGGGCGTATTGCCTGATTTGCTGCGGGCGCGTGGCGTTTCGTAGTCATCTTCACCAACGTGGGCCAGCAGCCAGGCTGCGTCGTGAACTGACCGGGAAGGGCGGCCACCCCCATCGCTGGATGCGGCTACCGGCTCGGCATGGCGGCGGACAACCGCTTTGCAGCGTGGGTTTCCGACGATCGGGCGGTCTTCGGCACGGTGGTTGCTTCGCATCCCGGGTCTGCCACCCTGCGACGCGAGCAAGCCGCCCATGAGCGAAATCGATACCCCGCTGGAGCAAGAAAGCGCGGTCTACAAGACCTTGCTGGAATCCACCAAGGCCATTCCCTGGCGCATCCACTGGGACAGCCTGTCGTTCTCCTACATCGGTCCCCAGATCGAGGCGCTGCTCGGCTGGGAGCCGGCAAGCTGGGTCAGCGTGCAGGATTGGGCCGACCGCATCCATCCCGAAGACCGCGAATGGGCGGTCAACTTCTGCGTGGCGCAGTCCAAGGCGGGCGTGGACCACGAGGCGGACTATCGCGCGCTGTGCAAGGACGGCAGCTACGTGTGGATCCGCGATGTGGTGCACGTGGTGCGCCATGAGGATGGCAGCGTGGATGCGCTGGTCGGCTTCATGTTCGACATCAGCGAACGCAAGCGCACCGAGCAGCGCCTGATCGAGCTGCAGCGCGAGCTTGAAGCGCTCTCCTTCAAGGATGGCCTCACCGGCATCGCCAACCGCCGGCGTTTCGACGCGGTGTTCGAAGAGGACTGGGTCGACGCCCGTCGCAGCGGCAAGCCGTTGTCGCTGCTGGTGCTCGATATCGACTACTTCAAGCAATACAACGACCACTACGGCCACGTGCAGGGCGACTACTGCCTGAAGATGGTAGCCAAGGTGCTGGAGAAGGCGGTGCGCCGCAGCCACGACTTCCTCGCGCGCTTCGGTGGCGAGGAGTTCGTGCTGGTGTTGCCGGAAACCGACGCGGCGTCGGCGCGCCAGGTGGCCGAGCGTTGCCAGGAACTGCTGCTGCAGGAATGGATACCGCACGAGCGCTCGATGACGGGCAAGGCGCTGACCGTGAGCATCGGCGTGGGAACCGTGGTGCCGATGCATGGCGACGAGCGCCAGTCGTTCCTGGAGCTGGTGGACCGTCGGCTGTACCAGGCGAAGCTGCGCGGACGCAATCGCATCGCCGACAGCGACTAGCGTTTCCCGCGAAACATGAAAAAAAGCCCCGGTCGCGAGACCGGGGCTTTTGTCTTCCGCCGCCAGAATGCGTGTCGTCCGATCAAGTTGCTGCCTAGAGGTGCAGGGATGTAGGCGGCTTCCCGACACAGCCAAAGTCCGATATGCGACATCTGTAACATCCCATTGCCTACATCCTTGACCTGTGAAAACCGCTGGAGGCACCCGTAATAGCTTGGTAGCGTCACACACTGTCGCGAATCGAGCGATGGATCGAGTCTGATTCCGTCCTCAATCGGTAAGCCAGCTTGTCGGTTCGACGACAGGGCACCTTGGGGCGGCTGAGCAAATCAGCCCCGGGCGTGGTGGAGATGCGCTTCAGGGGGCGGGCATGGATGCCGTACCAAACAGAAAAAGTCAGCATCAAGACGCTCCATTGAGCGACATCGCTTCCGCGGCTTCGTTGGGAGCAGGAGGCATCGATCAGGCTCTGCACGGACTGGTCTTGCTCGCGCAGTTCCATGGTGTGGCTGCAGATGCAGAGCAGTTGCGCCATGAGTCAGGCCTGGGAAATCAGCCTTTTGATGAAGTCGCCCTACTTCTCGCGGCGAAAAAGCTTGGCCTCAAGGCAAAAGTAGTCAGCCAGCCGTCCGGGCGAATCGAGAGAGTGGCGTTGCCGGCACTCGCCTTGCAAGGCGCGGGGCGAGCCTTCGTGGTGGCCAAGGTGGACGGCGACAAGGTTCTGGTTCACGACATGGCGCTTGGGCGCCCGGCCCTATGGGGGCGAGAGGAGTTTGCCCGTCACTACAACGGGCGTCTGCTGACCGTGGCCTCACGCGCTTCGCTTCTCGCTGATCTGGCGAAGTTCGACTTCAGCTGGTTTGTGCCCGCTGTCGTGAAGTATCGAAAACTGCTTGCCGAAGTGTTGGTGTGCTCTTTGTTCCTGCAGCTCTTTGCCCTTGTGACGCCACTGTTTTTCCAGGTAGTGATGGACAAGGTATTGGTACATCACGCCATGACGACACTGACCGTTATCATGGTCGGCCTTGTTGCCATCACGTTGTTCAACGTATTGCTTTCGGGCTTGCGTACGTTCGTTTTTGCGCATACCACCAGCCGCATAGACGTGGAACTCGGCGCAAGACTGTTTCGCCACATCCTTGCCTTGCCACTTGCCTATTTCGAGTCGCGCCGCGTGGGCGACACGATCGCACGTGTAAGAGAACTTGAAAACATCCGCAACTTCTTGACCGGCCAGGCGCTGACGTCGTTGCTGGATCTTCTGTTTACCTTCGTCTTCCTGGCGGTGATGTTCTTCTACAGCGGCTGGCTGACGCTCATCGTGGTCATTTCGCTGCCGTTGTATGCCGGGTGGTCGGCGGCCATCACGCCAGCCCTGCGTTCCCGGCTCAACGAGAAGTTCGTACGTGGTGCCGACAACCAGTCCTTTTTGGTCGAGACCGTTTCCGGTGTGGCCACGGTCAAGGCCATGGCAGTAGATCCCCGCATGACGAGTACCTGGGATAACCAGCTGGCGGGGTACGTTGGCGCCGGGTTTCGCGTCACGCGCCTGGCCAACATCGGACAGCAAGGCGTCCAATTGCTGCAGAAACTGGTGACTATCGCCATTCTGTATTGGGGTGCTCAGTTGGTGATCGAGGGCTCGCTGTCCGTTGGCCAACTCATCGCCTTCAATATGCTCGCGGGGCAGGTCGCCACCCCGATCGTACGTCTTGCGCAGCTTTGGCAGGACTTCCAGCAGGTCGGCATTTCAGTGGAGCGCCTGGGCGACATTCTCAACACGCGGGCAGAGCCGGGCGGTAGCCGCATGGCACTGCCACCGATCCGGGGCAGGGTGACGTTTGAAAACGTAGGCTTCCGCTATCGTCCCGACACTGCTGAGGTGTTGTCGGGCATACACCTCGATGTACAGCCGGGCGAGATCGTCGGCATCGTAGGTCGTTCCGGCTCCGGCAAAAGTACCTTGACCAAGTTGATCCAGCGTCTGTATGTGCCAGAGCGTGGCCGCGTCCTGGTGGATGGCAATGATCTGGCCCTGGCTGATCCGGCGTGGTTGCGGCGCCAGTTGGGTGTCGTGCTGCAGGAAAACTTCCTCTTCAATCGCAGCGTGCGCGAAAACATCGCCCTGGCAGACCCGGGCATGCCGATGGAACGTGTTGTCCGTGCTGCCGAACTGGCCGGGGCACACGAGTTCATCGTTGATCTACCGCAAGGCTACGACACCATCGTGGGCGAACAGGGTGCCAGCTTGTCGGGAGGGCAGCGTCAACGCGTGGCGATCGCGCGTGCTCTGGTGTCGGATCCGCGCATTCTCATCTTCGATGAAGCCACCAGCGCGCTCGACTATGAATCGGAGCGGGCGGTTATGACCAACATGCGGGCGATCTGCAAGGGTCGAACCGTGCTGATCATCGCGCATCGCTTGTCGACCGTGCGCCATGCGCATCGCGTCGTCGTCGTCGACAAAGGGCGCATCGTCGAAATGGGGCCGCCAGACGAACTGCTGCAACGGACGGATGGCCACTTTGCCCATCTTTACCGGTTGCAGCAGGGGTAGAGCTCATGAGCCTTCGAGCAGGTGCCATGGCAGAGGCATTGCGCCGCTATGGCCAGGTTTTTCGCGCCGCATGGAGCCAGCGCCACAGCGTGGAACCGATAAAGCGCACACGTGAAGAGCTCGCCTTCCTTCCTGCTCATCTTGAACTGGTCGAGACGCCGCTTTCCCCGGCACCACGCGTGATCTTGTGGGCCATCATGGCGTTGTTCACGACGGCATTGCTGTGGGCCTGTCTTGGTCAGCTCGACATGGTGGCGGTGGCGCCAGGCAAAACGGTTACCACCAGCCGTACCAAAACCATACAGCCAGCGGAAACTGCCGTGGTGCGGCGCATCCTCGTGCAGGATGGACAGGTAGTGCGGCGGGGCGATCTGCTGATCGAGCTGGACACTACCGCCACGGCCGCAGATAGCCGCAAAGCAGAAGAGGCGCTGGTCAGCGCGAGGCTTGCGGCAGTGAGGTCGGTCGCATTGATAAAAGCGATGGATACCGGCCAACCGCTGTCCATGGCAAGTGACGAGGCTATATCCGCGCAGCGGTTTGAAGCCGCACGGACGCTCGCGTTGAGCCAGCACGCCACCTACCAGGCCAAAAGGCAAAGTCTGGAGGCCATGGTGACGCAGAAGCAGGCGGAGTTGCGCACGGTGGAGTCGGCCATTGTCCCGTTACAGCAATACCTGGAGATATCCCTGGCGCGAGTAAAGGACTACGAGGCGCTGCTGGAAAAAAACTACGTGCCCAAGCAGGAATACATGTTGCGCAAGCAGGAGCGCATCAACGCCGAGCGCGACCTGGCCGGGCAACTCAGTCGCAGGGAGGAACTGCGCTCAGCCATCGTCGGTGCGCAAAAAGAGCTGGTGGTCACCACCACTGATACACGTCGGCAATGGCAGGACGAACTTCGCCAGGCGCAGGAGCAAATTCAGCAGGTCGAGCCCGAGCTGGCCAAGGCAACCCAGCGCGATGCACTCATGCGCTTGCGCGCCCCGGTAGACGGCACCGTGCAACAGCTGGCCACGCATACGGTGGGTGGTGTCGTTACGCCCGCCCAGCCATTGCTTTCCATCGTGCCAGAAAACGAACAGCTGGAAGTCGAAGCCACCATTCTCAACAAGGACATCGGTTTCGTTCGGCCCGGTCAGCGAGCCACCGTGAAAATCGAGAGCTTTCCCTACACCCGCTATGGCTATCTGGAGGGCGAAGTCGAAAGCGTTTCGCACGATGCTATCAAGGACGAAAAGCTGGGCCTTATCTATCAGGCCAACATTCGCCTAAGGCGCGCCACGCTGGTGGTGGATGGGGTCACCGTGAAACTCACGCCCGGCATGTCATTGAGTGCGGAGATCAACACAGGCAAGCGACGGGTGATCGCGTTTGTTTTCGATCCCTTGGTCAGGGGTGTGTCGGAGTCGATGCGGGAGCGCTGATGATGTTTGGCAAAAGGGCAGTCATGACGCCGTTGGTGAAAAGGCGCACAAGCGTTACTTCGGGTATCGCCGCTGTTCTGTTGCTCGCAAGTTGCAGCGAGAAGAAAGACCTTTCACCGCCGCCGGTGAATGCCGCGCCGCGCGATAAGCTCGAGCTTGTTGTGGCGGTGGAAGGCCATGAGAGTGATTATCCGGCGACAGTCAAGGTTCAATATGGAAACCTGTCGAAAGACTGCAGCAATATCGATTACCGATATGGCTTGGGTGGAAATATTGATTTTCCGAAAGGTGACGTGCCGATCGCCGGCGACAAGGGCAAGTTTGAGATATACCGGGACTATTACGAACCAAGAGAGGGGTGTTCTTGGGGGTTGCTCGGTGTTGACATAACTATTCACGCACCAAATGGACGTCATGCCGATACTGGAATTTCACGAAGGGACTTTAATGCGGGATTTAAATGGAATGTAAGGTGCCAATTTTTTCGGGACGACGTGAATATCTGCTTTCCTCCAGAACCACCGGGAGATCTCGTTTCTGGTATCGATGTAAGCATCCAGATCAAGTAATCAAGTCTAAGGAGAGATGTTATGGCTATTTCGAGGCAAGACTATGCCTTTTTATCGTCAATTGTCTATAAGAATTTGACTGTTGGTCAGCGCGTGGCTGGGACTGGAGACCGATATGAAGTCCTCTATGTGACATCTACTTCATCCGACGGTTATCAAGGAGCTGTATTTCAAAACTTGAGGACAAAAGAGATCGTTGTATCCAGCCCCGGCACCGATTTCGGCGATATCCATGATGTCCTGGCAGTTTCCGCCATGGCTAACGGTGAGGCGCCGCCTCAATGGAGCGACGTCAAAAGCGCCATGAATTGGGCGATGAACTACGCCGATCAGAATGGCATAAGCAGGGCGGATGTCAGCGCCACGGGGCACTCCATGGGCGGTACGGTGGCGCAAATGCTGGCGGCCGCCTATGGCTTGAATCCGGAGGCCGCCATGGGGTTGGTGGCCAATCAAACATTGACGATGCTTGCCAGGGTTGGATCGTGACGCCAGTCGTGAAAAGGCGGGCAAGCGTTACTTCGGGTATCGCCGCTGTTCTGTTGCTCGCAAGTTGCAGCGAGAAGAAAGACCTTTCACCGCCGCCGGTGAATGCCGCGCCGCGCGACAGGCTTGAGCTCGTCGTGACTCCGGAGGGACGAGAGGGCGATTTTACGGTGACGGTGAGCGCCCAATACGGAAACCTGTCGAAAGACTGCAGCAATATCGATTACCGATATGGCTTGGGTGGATATATTGATTACCCGAAGGACGATGTGCCGGTTGCGGGTGATGAAGATACGTTTGAGATATATCGAGACTATTACGAACCAAGAGAAAAGTGTTCTTGGGGTCTGCTTGGCGTTGATGTTGTTATTCACGCGCCTAATGGCCAAGTGGCGCGCACCGGGCTATCGCCGCAGGGTTTTTATTCGGGCTACAGAAAAGCGGTTGTTTGCAACTTTTGGCCTGAGAAGGGTTCATGCCTTGTAGTGCTTAACCCAGATGCTAGGGACGGAACAAAATTCAACTTATCTGTTCGCTAACAAGGAGCGGTTGTGACTATCTCGACACAAGACTATGCGCGTTTATCGTCAGCCGTGTATGGCGGATTAAGCCTTGGAAAAATAATATCAGGATATAATTCGCGATACGAGGTGATATATTTATCTAATATGTCCGCAGATGGTTATCAGGGAGCAGTATTTAAAAACATTGATACAAATGAAATTGTGCTGTCCAACCCTGGCACCGATTTCGGCGATATCCATGATGTCCTGGCAGTTTCCGCCATGGCTAACGGTGAGGCGCCTCCCCAATGGAATGAGGCCAATAGCGCCATGCGCTGGGCTCTTGAATACGCTGATCAGAATGGCATAAGCAGAGCGGATGTTAGCGCCACGGGCCACTCGATGGGCGGTACGGTAGCGCAAATGCTGGCGGCCGCCTATGGCGTGCATGCGGAAACATTCGATGCCTTTGGCGCCTACGGCATTGCGGAGCGCTATGGCTTGAATCCGGAGGCCGCGATGGATTTGGTCACGAATCATCGCGACGCCTTTGATCCAGTATCGCAGCTGTCACGCCAAATTGGCCGCGATCTCATGTACTTGAGTGATGCCGAAGCCAGCGCCTATTCGGATTACGGCGTAGAGGGCGCGTGGGAGAAGTTGCTCGCGGCGTATTCAGCGCACGCTCTCGGAAACTTCTGGAATGACAAAGATGGTGCGCCAGGTACCTTGCTGACGGGAAATCGCTGGGGTGACGTTGCTTCCGGAGATCTGCCCAGTGCTCTAGAGCACCTTGCAAGTGATTTCGCCGAGCAGATTGCGAGGCTGAAGAGCGACGTATCGTTCGCGTTTGATTCATTCATTGAGCAACTCGAGCTTGCAGCGAACGCCATCATTTTCGGCAATACCTACCGTATTGTTCGCTATGACCCCCTGGCGCTGGATTTGGACGGCGACGGCAAGGTCGGTACGTTGGCCGAAAGTAACTGGTCTGGGGCGTTGTTCGATCACGACGGCGATGGCATCCGTACCGCGTCCGGTTGGGTCGATGGTAGTGACGGGTTGCTGGTGCGCGACATAAACGGCAACGGCACCATCGACAATGGCGGCGAACTTTTTGGTGACCAGACTCTGCTGCGCAACGGCCAGCGTGCCGCCAACGGTTTTGAGGCTCTGGCCGATCTGGACAGCAACGGTGATGGCCTGATCGATGCCAACGATGCCGCCTTTGCGTCGTTGCGCATTTGGCGTGACCTCAATGGCGATGGCATCTCGCAGGCCAACGAGCTGTCGACGCTCAATGAGCTGGGCATCGAAAGTCTCTCGCTGGTTTATGCCAATACAAATACATCGGTAGATGGTGGTGCCCTGGTCGGTATCGGCAGTTACACCCGTCGCAACGAGGACGGCACCCTGACCACGCACGTGATGCAGGATTTCGATCTTGACAACGATGCGTTGCATAGCAAGTTCGGCGACCAAATCGATATCCCGGAAGAGCTGCAATCACTGATCAATATGCAAGGCATGGGCGCGCTGCGCGATCTGCGTGAAGCCTGCGCACTGTCATCAGGACTCGCGCAATTGGTGCGTGACTTTTCCATCGCGCAAACGCGTGAAGGGCAGCAAACGTTGCTGGGCGATATCCTCCTGGCCTGGGCCGAGACCAGCCCGCTGTGGAGTGACCAGGGCATCACGCTGCATGCCTCCGGTGCCACCGAAAATGCTGATTCCGACAACGTTATCCGACTCACACCCAACCAGACCCTTGATCAGACGATCACGGTGCTGGATGCGGATACCGCCCGCAAGATACGCATCGTGCAAATTCTGCTCGGCGAAGTGCCCGCTGCCGACCTTTGGTGGGGCCAGGATAATGTGGCCGCTTACCTCAAGGTCTACGACACGTTCTTCAACGGTTCCTACCAGCAACTGGCCTTGCAGACGCGCCTGAAGCCTTACGTTGATGGGATTGGTCTGACATTCGGAGCTAATGGCATCGGCCTGGATTTCACGCCGATGATTGGCCTGCTGAGCCAGGCGTCGCAGGTCGACAGCGTGCACGCCGCAGCTGACTTCATTGAACTCATCCAGTTCATGCCGGCATTTGCGAGCAACAAAGCCGTTTATCTGCCGGCGTTGGCATCCGTGCTGGATCAGGCAAGTCAGGCAGGCGGGTCGGAGGCGTTGATCGCATTGTTCTCGAAGACGTCCTTGTTGGGTGATCTCAATTTGGTATTTGGCCCGAATGGCGGCGTCGTGAACGGTAGCGCGAAAGATGATGTGCTCGTTGGCGACGCGGGTACGGATACCCTCAATGGTGGCGCAGGGGATGATGTGCTTGTCGGTGGTGCGGGGAATGACGTGCTGGATGGTGGCAATGGCAGCAATCGGCTACTCGGAGGTTCCGGTGACGACACCTTGAAGGTCGCAACCAACGCGACCAATAACGTGTTTATCGGCGGCACCGGAGACGACGTTCTGTATGGCAGCTACTACTCGGACACGTACGTGTTCAACCTGGGCGATGGCCGGGACACCATCGTAGAGACCGGCAGCTACAACGGTGTCATCGACGTGCTGGCCTTTGGCGAAGGTATCCAGGCCAGCGACATCACGATGACCAAGCGCGGTGCAGACCTTGTGTTCGTGCACGCCAATGGCCAGGATGAGGTGGCAGTCAAGGACTGGTTCAGCAGTACGGCGTCCAGTGGTTACGAGAACAGCACCCACCTGATCGAGCAGGTGACTTTCGCCGATGGCATGGTATGGGCGTTGGAGGATATGCGCCAACGGGGTTACG